>CALNXV010000071.1:0-11651 GCA_942490665.1 uncultured Microthrixaceae bacterium | reverse complement strand
GAACGGTCGAGCCGGGCGTGACGCTCTTTCGCGAACCGGCGATCGAAGTCCTCGCTGACCGGGTCGAAGCAGCGGTCGAACCCGGCGCCGAGGAGTGCCTGCACGGCTGCGTCGATCCGCTCGGGTGCGACGAGCAGGTCGAGGTCGCCGAAGTCGCGCATCCATGGCGGCGCGGCGCCGTCGTGTGCGCTGACGGGGCCCTTGAGCAGCACGGGCGCCGCGTCGACGTCGTCGAGCAGATCGACGATCCAGGTGAGCTCGCGTTCGAGCAGCAGGCACGTCGACTGGCCCGCCTGGTGCGCCTGTCGGGCTGCCGCTGCGGTCTCGTCGTCGACGGCGGGTCGGCCCCGGCGCAGCTGCTCGACGAGCACCCCGGTGCACCGGCCGGTGGTGGCGGCGGCGACGTCGTCGGGCGAGATCGGCGGGGCCGCCTCGAGGCCGCTCAGCGGCCGACCGGGAGACCCGAACGCCAGGGGGTCGAGCGGCTCCGGCGGCCGGCTCGGACGTGGTGGCGCGCCCAGCGCCTCAGCGAAGCCGGCGAGCGCTGCGTCGGTCGCGCCGGTCGGGTCGTCGAGCGCTGCCACCTGACCCTCGCCGAGGACCGCGAGCGAGCCGCTGGCCCCGTCGTCGAGCGCAGCGCCATCGTCGAAGCGGACGACGCGCACGGACTCGTCGTCGGAACGGTAGGGGTCGGAACGGTACGCGTCGCCGAGTCGACCGCGCCGGGGACGCCGTCGCAGCGACGCCCCACGCGAGTCCTGCGACACCCGGCCGGGCACCGCCCATCGGTGGGCCACGACGAGTTGGCGGCGCAGCGGAGGCGCACCTCGGCGATCAGCTCGGCGGCGTCGGCCTTGTCGCGGTAGACGAGTTGCCACGTCGAGGCACCGGCCGAGCAGGTTGGCGACGACCTCGACCGCGCCGGGCCCCAGGCGCGCCACGTCGAGCGAGTCCGCGAGCAACCGCACCGCTGCGTCGGCGGCGCTGATCGGTTCGATCTCCGCCGGGTCGACGTCGCTGTGGCGGACCGCGACGACCACGCCGATCTGCGTGAATGGGCAGATCGCACCGAGCGCAGCCGGGTCGAGGTGCGCGCTGCCGTTCGTCGCACGGTCGATCGATGTGGATGGGTGCGTCGGGGTCGGCGGCCGAAGTGGCGTCAGCGACCCCTCCTTGAGGGTCAACGGCTTCGGGTAGGCGAACACGGTGGCCGACCCGGGTGCCACCGTCAGGCTCTCGTCGGTGAGGTAGGACGCCCCGCGGGCCAGCAGCTCGGTGGTCAGGGTGGTCTTGCCGCTGCCGCGGACCGGCTGAGCAGGATGCCGACCCCGTCGAGCTCGACCGCGGCGGCGTGCAGGTGCAACCGGGCCGGGTCGGGCTCGAACGACCAGCGGTTGAGTCGACCGACGAGTGCGTCCACCACGTCCGCGTCGCTCGGGCCGACCCGCTCGGATCGCGCCCCCGGCGACGTGGGCTCGTGGATCGCCATCGTCCATGCCCCGTCAGCGCGCTGCAGCCCGATGCTGAACGTCGGCGCAGAGGGTCCAAGTGCAGGCGCGGATCGGTGAGGCACCCGAAGGCGTCGAGCACGTCTGGTGGGACGTCGCCCGGAGCCGGACCCGCGCATGGGGCAGGCGAAGAGTCCGGACGTCGCCAGGTGTCACCACGTCACCAGCGCCGTCGGCGTGCCTCACCAGAGGATCCGGACTGCATCGTGTGCACCTGCGTGCTCCGGAGGTCGACGGTCCTTGGTGACCAGCGTCATCCGCTGCTGGTACGCCGTTGCGTAGATGATGCGGTCAGCGGGATCGCCATGGAACTCCTCGAGCGTTCCCGCCGTCGTGGCGACCCGGCCGTCGACGGCGACACATCCGACCGAGCCGGCGAGCAGATCGGCGACCCATCGGTCCAGCGGCCGATCCAGTTCGATGCGCTCGAGCCGCAGCAGCGTGGCGACCTCCCAGAGGCTGATCGCGCTGATCCAGAGCTCGTGCGCCTGCTCGATGTCGCGCTCGCTGCAGCTCCGCTCAGCCGGTCGGAGCAGGCCTTCCACCACAGCAGGGCGTGCGTGTCGAGCAGCAGTGGTTCAGCCGACATCCCACGACTCACCCGTCGAGAAGTACCCCTCGTCATCCTCGGCGAGCAACGAGACCGACCCGACGGTCTCCGCCGGCTCGTCGAGCGGCACGAGCTTGGCCACCGGACGACCGTGCTTGGTCACCACGATCGTTGCACGGGTCGCTTCGACCTCGTCGAGCAGTGCGAGGCAGCGGGCCTTGAAGACGCTCGCCTGCACCGTCCGCTGCGACCCGTTGGTGCCCGACCTGGCGGTGTCCGACTCGGCGATCTCCGACATGGAGCCAGTGTAACCATGGTCAGCGACCATGGTCACATGCTCGTCAGTCGTCCTCGTCACTGGCCGGCGCACTCCCCGACCCCGGTGACCTGCACGCCGTCGGGGCCGCCGGTGAGCTCGAAGCCGGGGATCGGTTCCAGGAGGGCACCGGCATCGACGAGTGCCTGCTGGTCGGCCGGAGGCGCGCCGGTCTGCAGCTCGTGCGCCTGCGCGGCGACCTCGAGCGTGGACCGGTTGACCTGACACGCCGCGGCGTTCAGGTCGTCGGTCGCGCCGGGCAGCGCCACTCCCCCGCCCGCCTCGGGCGCCACGCCGGTGCTCGACGCGGCGCCGGGAGCGACGGTCGTGGGGACCGCCAGGCCTTGGCGGGGATCGCCGTCGGACGGGTCGGACGTGTCGGAGAGCACCCGGTTGACCAGCACCGCCATGATCGCGACCGTGAGCAGCAGGCCGAGCAGGCCCAGGCCCCCCATGATCGCCATGCTGGGCGCCCGGCGCCCCGACATCGACGCCGGCTTGATGTGCTTGGGGGACGGGGTCGGCGCGCCGCCGTCGGACGGGAGCGGCGGCCATCCACCGGGCGGTGGAGCTCCGGGATCAGTCACCGGTTCGCTCCCCAGCGGTCATCGACCGACTGTCGCCACGCCGCCGCACTCTCGATCGGGTCACCCGTCTCGCCCATGTCGCCGGTCCCGCCCGCTCAGAACAGCTCGACGTCACCGAGGGCGAGCGACAGGTCGCCGATCGTCGGTACGCCGGGGCGGTTCACCGGACGCCACGTGAGGATCGGCCCCAGCCGGGTCGCCGGGAGGAACCCGTTGCGCAACGAGGCGGGGCCCGAGCAGCAGATCGCGTAGTCGGCGCCCGACCGGCGCAGCAGGTACCCGATCGCCGAGCGTGCGGATCGGCCCGGCGGGGTGATCACGTCGCAGACGGTCAGCTCGGTCGCGGTGCCCCGTCTCCGGACCCGGAACACGACGAGACCGTCGGCGAGGCGGTCACCGAGTGGCAGCGCCCGGTACCGCAGCGGCCCGAAGGAGTACCGCCACCGCAGGTACTCGACGCTGCGGGTGGTCGCGATGCCTGCCGCGGGCGCAGCGGTCGAGTCGACCAGGTCGCCCAGCTCGTCGTCCGCGAGCAGGACCGAGGCGTCCAGGCCGGCGTCGGTGGCCTCGCTCCACTTCTGCGCAGCCGCGCGAGCGCCCGCCAGGCGCGACACGCTCGCCACCGAGCGGACCCGCACCGAAACGGGCACCCGCCCCACCTGGGACAAGCCCATCTTCAGGTACCCGGGTCGGCTCTGGTCGTTGGGGGTGTTGAACACGACGTCGAGGCCGTCGTCGCGCAGCTCGTCGAGGGCTCCGAGGGTGAGGCGGGTGAAGATGCCGCGGCCCTGATGGTCCGGGTGCGTCGCGGTGTCGACCGCCCGCACCGCCGAGATCGAGCCCTCCCCGGGCGTCGAACTGCCAGCGCAGGAACACCCGCACCCCGGCGAGCGACCCGTCCGGCGTGGCCGCGACCCAGGCCGGCGAGGCGCCGAAGGGGTTCTCGTCGTGCTTCCAGGCGAAGAACGCCTCGTTCGGGTCGCCGTCGCGCCAGCCCAGCGACGCCCGACAGAGCTCGATGATCGCTCCACGGTCCGCGTCGGTCCCCGCCCGGATGGTCAGGTCGTCGTTCGATGCGTCGGCGGGCATGCCCGCACGGTATCGGCGCTGCAGCGCCCATCGGACGCTCGACGCCACCCTCTTGCCTCACGGAGCGGCTGTCAGCGGCCGGTGGTATCGTCGAACCTGATCACCACGACTTCCCCGAAGCACTGATCAGCGTCGTCCGACACGAGCGGGTGGGCGTCGCCAGCGACGGAAGGGAACACCTGTGGCGCTCTCCGAAGCAGCCCGACATCGACTGTTCCAGCGTGCCGAGCAGACGCGCTGGGCAAGGACGAAGCTGTGACATTGATGGAGCTCCTACCACCGGTCGGTTGGGCGGACGTCGCGACGAAGCGCGACCTGGATCACCAGCGCGTCGCGTTCATCGGCGACCTGGACGCACTCGGCGCCGAGCTCCGCGGCGAGATCAACGACCTCGGCACCGAGCTCCGCGGCGAGATCAACGGTGTGGAGACCCGGCTCCGCAGCGACATCAACGGTGTGGAGACCCGGCTCCGCAGCGAGATCAACGACCTCGGAGACCGAGCTCCGCGCGAGATCAACGATGTCCGGACCGAGATCGGCGGGTTGCGGACCGAGATGGGCGAGCTGCGCGCCGAGATGTTCCGTGAGCAACGCAACCACACCATGGCGATGATCGGCGCCAACGCGGCATCGCCGCCGTGGTCGTCGCAGCGCTGCAGATCCTCTGACCGAACCGGCTCGCGGGTCGGCGCCGGTAGCGTGGCCGACCATGAAGGTCGTGGTCACCGGCGGTGCCGGATTCATCGGCGCCAACCTGTGTCGCCACCTCGCCAGCGACGCGTCGATCGACGGAGTGCTCGCGTTCGACGACCTGTCGACCGGGTTCCGCTCGAACCTCGACGGCGTCGACGCCACCCTCGTCGAGGGCACCATCCTGGACCCCGACGCTCTCGATGCCGCGATGGACGGCGCAAGCGCCGTGGTGCACCTGGGAGCGCGACCGTCGGTGCCCCGCTCGGTCGCCGACCCCGTCGCATCGCACGACGCCAACGCGACCGGCACGATGAACGTGCTCGAGGCGGCCCGTCGCGCCGGCGACGCGCACGTCATCGTGGCGTCGTCGTCCTCGGTGTACGGGGCGAACCCGACCCTGCCCAAGCACGAAGACCTCGCCACCCGGCCGATGAGTCCCTACGCGCGTCGAAGCTGGCCACCGAGTCCTATGCGCTCGCCTGGCAGCACAGCTACGACATGGCGACGCTCGCGTTCCGGTTCTTCAACGTGTTCGGCCCGTTGCAGGCCGCGGGGCACGCGTACGCGGCGGTGGTGCCGGCGTTCGTCTCCGCTGCGCTCGCCGGTGAGCCGCTGCAGGTCCACGGCGACGGCACCCAGTCGCGCGACTTCACCTACGTCGACACCGTCTGCGCGGTCATCACCGACGCGGTCCGCCGCCGGGTGTCGAGCCCCGAGCCGGTCAACCTGGCGTTCGGATCGCGCACCACGCTGCTGGAGGTGATCGACCTGCTCGAGGAGCTGCTCGGTCACCGCGTCGCGGTGGAGCACACCGCGCCCCGTCCGGCGACGTCGCGCACTCCCAGGCGTCGAACGACCGGCTGCTCGAGCTGTTCCCCGACGTCGAACCGGTCGCGCTGCGCGACGGGCTCGCCGCGACGATCGACTGGTTCACTCAGCTCGACGCCCGCTCCTGACGTCGCACTGTCTCGCACGCCAGGGCCAGCGCGACGAGCGCCGCCGCAGCGACCGCCGCCGCGACCGGAACGGACCGGCGCATCACGACCCGTGGCAAGACCAGCGCAACGCCGACGTGCGCAAGGACCAGCACCCGCAGCGACCTCCCGGCGAGCGGTCCGTGCGAACCCGAGTACGAGCGGGCCGACGGCGACCACGCCGACGGCTGCAGCCGTGGCCAGCGCGGCGCCCCAGCCAGCGGACCCGACCCACACGGCGCCGAGCACCGCGACGACCAGCGCCGCAGTGCCGCCGGGGCCCACCGACGGGCCCCGAGCTGAACGGACCAGCGCGACGGGAGCCAGGACGAGGCCCGCGGCGAGCGCCGGCTCGGTGTCGGGCACCGCCGACCACACGCCGAGCAGGCTCACCACCGTGCAGCCGACGGCGTGACGTCCCAGCGGATGCGGTCGCGAGGGACGGTCGGGCCAGGCGACGACGAGCGTCGCCGCCACCACCCACGGCCACACCCGCGTCGACCCCCACCCGCCGAGCAGCACGCCGGCCACACCGGCGAGGGCGAGGACGTGTCGCTGCACCCTCGTCGGCCCGAACCGGTCCAGCACCGCACACCCGAGCCCGAGCGACGCCGACCACACCGCCAGCACCAGGTGGTACCGATCGATCACGCGGCACCCTACCAACGGCGTGCCGCCCGGCCGTCTTGGCTCGAGGCAACAGGCGGCTCGCTGTCGGTCGCAGTTGGTACCCTGACGTTCTTCCCCTGATCCGCCACGACCGGCGCGTTGCGGCGGTCGACCGTTCAACGGGGAAGCAGTGACCATCACCGAGAACTCACGACATCGACTGTTCCAGCGCCTCGAAGCGGTGCTGGGCGCCGAGGAGGCGTCGACGCTCATGGAGCATCTGCCGCCGGTCGGCTGGGCCGACGTTGCGACCAAACAGGACCTGGAACACCAGCGGACGCTGCAACGCGCCGACGTGGAGGGCTGCGCTCGGCGCCGACCTGCGGTCCGAGATGGCTGCGCTCGGCGCCGACCTGCGGTCCGAGATGGGCGCTCGGCGCCGACCTCGGTCCGAGATGGCTGCGATCGGCGCCGACCTGCGGTCCGAGATGGGCGCCCTCGACACGGCGCTTCGTCTGGAGATGGAACGGCTCCGCGGTGACCTGTTCCGCGAGCAGCGCAACCAGACCGTTGCGCTCATCGGGGCGAACACCGCACTCGCGGCCCTGGTGGTCGCCGTCATCCAACTGCTCTGACCCAAACGTCAGCGCGACCGACGCCTTGGCCTCGGGCTGGAACCCGCGTCGCGCTGGGCGCGTTCCACCAGCCACGGCGACACGCCACCGGGTGCGGCATCGGCGGCGCGGACCGCCGCGAGCACGGCCCCGGTCGCACCCCAGCGCTCGGATGCCTCGAGCGCAGCGACCTGCATCGCGTCGGAGCGGGGCGCGGCGAGCACCAGGCGCCGCAGGTCCCAGGGCGAGCAGGTCTCGGGCCGCGGTCCCAGGGCGAGGCAGGCGAGCACGAACCGGTCGTCGGGGCGCAACGCCCGGGCCCAGCTCCCGCCGAGCTGCACCGGCACCGACCGGCCGCGCAGCCCATCGTGGTCGACGAGCTCGCCGAACGGTCCGACCGCGAGGCGGGCGTGCAACCGGACCGTCATCATGTCCGCGGGTGCGACGAGCGCCAGCGCCGCGCCGAGCCGGTCCAGGCGCTGCGCACCGGTCGAGTCGCGGTACCCGACGTCGCGCAACGCGTCGGCGACCGCCGGGCTGTCCCCGGGGTCCACGAGCAGATCGAGCTGGTCGACCGGCACCGAGGCCGGGTCGGCGGCGCCGTCACCGGCGAGCACCACGTCCGCGAGCACCAGCGGCGTGGTGCCGACCCCGGCACACAGCTCCAGCACCTGTGCGAGCACGCCGAGCGCCGCGTCGCTGCGTCGCTGGTGGTCCTCACGCAGGGTGACGAGCTGCTCGCGAACGCCCGGGTCGACATCGACCCAGCCACGCAGCGCCGCCGCCGGGACGGCCGGGGGCACCGAACCGAGCGCGCCGGAGCGCCAGGCGTCCACAACGAGCGCGGTCGACTCGCGCGACCAGTTCTCGGGCACCGTCGCAGGTCCAGGTGACCCGGGCAGTCCGACCGCGGCGAGAGGCACCGTCGGCTCGCGTCGCCGGGCGCGGCCGCCGAGCCCGAGGCGACCGCGCGTTCGCCCGCTGGTCGAGACCACGCCCGCCAGATCGACGCCGGCGGCACGCACCCGCGCCAGCTCATCGGTGCCGGCTGGCCCCTCGGCGCCGGCGAGGCGGGCGTCGAGCGCGTCGGCCTCGGGGACGGTGAGCGCCAGGACCCGGCCGCTCGGCCCATCGGCGAGCACGGCGCCCGCGGCACCCCCGGCAGCCTCGGCACCGAAGCGGGCGAGGCGCAACGAGTCGCGTCCCGCCGTGGCGCCGTCCTCCCCGGCGCGGTCGCGACGCGCCAGCAGCGGCGCCGCGAACCCCGGTGGTGCGTCCAGCCCGACCAGCAGGTCCGCGGCACGGCGCTCGTCGTCGTGGACGACCTCGACGAAGCGGGACTCCGCCGCGAGCGCAGCCACGACGTCGAGCGCGTCGGGGCCGAACGACTCGAGCGCTCCCGCGTCGCGGAGCAGACGAGCGCAGCCCTCGACCGTCCCGAGCTCGCGCAGCGACGCCGGCGCGCCGGGTTCGTGGCGGACGAAGGCCACGAGACGGGACCGGGTCGCCGGGCACGGCGGGCCGCCGACGGCCGATGCCGCCACCCACCGGTGCCTGTCGAGCTCGCCATGGTCCAGTGATGGCCGGCCGGCCCCGTCGCCGCCGTCGGCCCACGCCCGCGCCCGGGACACGAGCAGCGGCCCGGGCGACGCGAACGTCGTGCGCGACCCCGGGAGCAGCACCGTCGTGTCCGCCGACAGGTAGCGCGCGCCGCGCTCGAGCAGCAGGCACACCAGCTCGTGGCGGGCGAGGCGGTCCTCGTCGACCAGCACGAGCCCCGGCCCGCGCGCTGCTGGCGCGGCTCCCGGCAGCTCGACGCTGGCGGCGCGCAGGTGCAGCCGCAACGGATCGGTGTGCTCGGCGAGGCGGTCGAGCACCGCGACGAGCGAATCGAACAGCTCACGGGGGTTCGCGCCGGTGCCGACGACGCCCCGCTCGAGGTCGACGACGGCGTGCTCGCCCTCGAGCTCGACGAGCGTGAGCGTCACCGTCGGCGCATCGCTCCACAGCTCCAGGCCCGCGTCGAGCAGGTCGACCAGGGGGACCAGCGAACCCGGGGCGGCGTCGCCGCGCAGCTCGACGCGGGCGTTGGGCAGGCGCAGCTCGGCGAGCAGCGGGGCGAGGTCGACGACCGCACGGCCGTCGCGGCCGGCGTCGTCGTCATCCCACTCGTCGCCCGGGTCCATGGCCAGGACATCATCGAACTGTCCCACGGTCGACCAGCGTAGGACCGAGCGGCGCCGACCCGACGCTCGAGGCCAGTGCGTTCAGGTCAGGTCAGGTCGACTGAGGAGAGCCAGCGTCGCAGGACCCACGGGCGCTCGTCGCCGAGCGCTGCGGCGCCGAGGCGGACGGCCGCGTCGAACTCCGGTCGCGGCGCGTCCGACCCACCCGGCTCGGGCGTCGCCTCGATGCTGCGACACCCCAGCGGGCCGGCGGCCGCGTCGGGGCCGGTGCCGACGGCATGCACGCACACGCGATGCGCGTCGCTGTGGCCGGGGAGCGCGACCGACGCGACGAACCCGACACGCGGCCCGCTGCCGGGGACCGCTGCCAGGTCGGGGCGTGGCCGGGTGGCGCTCACCAACGTCGCCGGGTCGCCGTCGACCGACACCACGACCGTGCGGGGGCTGGTCGAGTCGGGGTCGGCCGCCCATCCGGCGAGGCGCACGACCATCCCGCCGGCCCCGGGAGCTGCTGCGGTCTGCACGCGGCTCGGCGGACTCGAGCTCGCCGAGGGTCGCCGACCGGTCGTCCGCCGGCACGGGACCCAGCTCGACCTCGGCGGCCTCGGCAGCTTCCGCCAGCTCGCCGAGGGTCGGCCAGATCTCGAACCGACACGCACCGGCCGCTCCCTCGCCGGTCTCCCCGGGGCCCTTGGAGAGCTGCGCCATGACCGGCGCCGCGTCGTCGGGACCGCCCCGGCACGGCCGGTGGTCCAGGCCCAGCCAGTGGCCCATCTCGTGGTTCACCACGTAGTGGCGGTAGGCGCCGAGGTCGTAGGGCCAGGTGGGGGTGGCGCCCACCCAGCGGTCCTCGTTGATCGCGACGTGGCGCCCGGCACGACACGACCACTCGGGCCCGCACGGTCGCCCGAACGACGACATCGCGTCCGCCGCGGCGAGCACGACATCGACGTCCGCGGCCGGGTCGTCCGCGGCGACACGTCGGAACTCGATCGACCCGCCGAGGGACCAGCCGCGGGGGTGCTCCAGGGTGAGCGCGACGTGCCGGGCGAACTCCTCGAGATCGGTGACCGGTCCCCCGCGCCCCAGCACCCGGTAGGTCACGACCCGTTCCGGCTCGTCGTCCGCTCCGGCGAGCGGCGCGCCGGTCGCCGGAACGCCCACAGCGACCAGGAGGGCGACGATCAGGAACCGGCGGGCCACGCCCCCATCCTGCACCCACCCGGGTGTGCCCCGCAGCCGCTGCCGCTCCGACCCCGGTTCTGTGCTGCAGACGTCGCTGCGGGGCGCGGCCCTCGCATCACAGAACGGCGCGGCTCAGGGGCCGAAGGCGACGAGCTGCGCGGTGGCGTCGCGGGCGATGCTGGTGATCTGGTCCGGCAGGATCCCCAACCACAGCGTGCCGGCCACCGCGATCGCCAGCGCCAGACCCGCGCCGGCGGGGATGCGCACCGCCGGGCCGGCGAGGGTGGCGGGCTCGGCGCCTTCGTCGTTGCCGGCGAAGTACATCGCGACCACGATCCGCAGGTACAGGTAGGCGGCGACCACCGCGGACACCATCGCGATCACCGCGAGCACCCACTGGCCCTCGGCGGCGACCGCGTTGATGACGTAGAACTTCGCGAGGAACCCACCGGTGAACGGCACCCCGGCCTGGGCGAAGAGGAACACGCTGAAGGTGATGGCGATCCCCGGCCGCGACCGCGCCAGGCCCCGGTAGTCGTCCAGGGAGTGCAGGCCGTCGCCGGTGCGGCCCATGATCGTCGCGATGCCGAAGCTGCCCGCCACCATGAACGTGTAGGCCAGCAGGTAGAAGAGCGCGGCGGAGATGCCGGCGTCGCTGTTCGCCTCGACCGCCACGAGGATGAACCCGGCGTGGCTGATCGACGAGTACGCCAGCATCCGCTTGACGTTGGTCTGCACGATCGCCAGGTACGAGCCGACGACCAGCGACAGCACGGCGATCGCGTAGACCATCGGACGCCAGTCCGGTCCGTAGGTCGGGCCGAACGTCACGACGAACACCCGCAGCAGCCCGGCGAACGCGGCGACCTTCACGCCGGAGGCCATGAACGCCACGACCGGGGTCGGGGACCCCTGGTAGACGTCGGGCACCCAGGAGTGGAACGGCACCGCGCCGACCTTGAACGCGAACCCGACGAGCAGGAACGCGAAGCCGGCGAGCAGCAGCCCGTTCTGGGTCAGCACCGTGTCGGAGAGGAACTCCTGGATCCGCACCAGGTTCGTGGAGCCGGTCGCGCCGTAGACGAAGGCGATGCCGTAGAGCAGGAACGCGGACGAGAACGCGCCGAGCACGAAGTACTTGAGCCCGGCCTCCTGGGACGACACCCGGCGGGAGTGCATCGCGGCGAGGACGTACACCGCGACCGAGAGGATCTCGAGGCCGATGAACACGACGATCAGGTCGTTCGCGGACGCCATCGTCACGCCACCGGACGCGGACAGCAGCACCAGCACGTACCACTCGGCACCGTCGAGGCCCTCGCGACGCACGTAGCCCTCGA
>CALNXV010000070.1:0-40374 GCA_942490665.1 uncultured Microthrixaceae bacterium | reverse complement strand
GTGGACCTGGGCGACGATGCGTCGGTCGACGAGCTCTTCGACGCGGTGGCGGCCGAGCCGGCGCAACTGGACCTGCTGGTGCTCAACGCCGCCGCGACGAGCTTCCGTGCGCTGCTCGACGCGGAGCGCCGGCACCTGGAGCGGACGTTCGCGATCTCGGTGTTCTCATCGCTGCAGTGCGTGCAGCGAGCCGTGCCGCTGATGGGCGAGCGCGGCGGGCGGGTGGTTGCCATCTCGGGTGCCGACGTGCGCACCTGGATCCCCGCTCACGGCCTCCTCGCGGCAGCGAAGTCCGCGCTCGAGACGATGGTGACCTATCTGGCGGTCGAGCTCGGCGAACGCGGCATCAGCGTCGTGGGCGTCTCGCCGGGCTGGCTCGACGGCGACTCGATGCAGACGATGCTCGGCCCGTTCTACGACGCCGGCATGACCCTGGAGCGCGAGACCCACCCCCTGCGCAGCGCAGCGACACCCGACGACATCGCCGAGGTCGTCGCCCTGCTGTGCAGCGACGCGGCGACCTACCTGTCGGGCACGACGGTCGACGCCGACGGCGCCGGGGTGTTCGCGTTCTGCGGCCGCTATGCCACGGTCGGCGCCAAGCTGGCGTTCGCCGAGATGGGCGTGCACAGCGACGCCGCAGCGCCGTCGGTACCGCTGGACTGACGGGTCGGTACCGGGCGGTCAGCGGGTGGAGGACACCCCGCGGTCCGGGCGGAACACCAGGGAGGGCAGGCCCGCCGTGTCGAACGCCGAGCGGATCGCCTCCGCCGATGCGTCGCGGGGCGCCACGAGCACCGCACCGCCGGACCCGGCCGACGTGGCTGCCGCGCCGGTCGAGCGAGCGATGGCGACCAGTGCTGCCGTGGCGGCGTCGAGCGCACCGAGCGCGGCGCGTGCGTCGCAGCTCTCGTCCACCGCATCGGCGAGCGCCGCGCGGTCGCCCGCGCCGAACGCTCCCGCCGCGGCGTGGGCGGCCTCGCGAGCCGCGCCACGCCGGCGGTGACCTCCGGGGCTCGCGCCGCGGCGTTCGCGCAGCGTGGCGTGGAGCCGTCCCGACGGGGCCGCACCCACCGGGTCCCAGGCGACCACGAGCTCGAGGTCCGCTCCGACGGCGACCGGCGTGATCGACGGCAGCAGCCGGCCCTCGACCTCGTGGAACCGGTCGGTCTCGACGAGCACCGGCGCGTCGTGGGACTGCACCGCTCGATCCATCCACCCCGCTGCGACACCGAGCTCGACGTTCTCGGCCTCGAAGGCCAACGCTGCGACGAGCGCCGGCGGGACGGACACGCTCCAGCGGTCCGCAAGGGCTCTGATGGTGGCGATCGCGAGCGCGGACGACCCGGCGAGCCCCACGGACCGCGGGACCTCCGTGCCCCAGACGATCTCGAGCGGCGCGTCATCGAGCGATGCACCGGTCTCGCGGAGCCGTGCGACGAGCCGCACGAGCGCAGCGGTCACGACTCGTTCAGCGCCCTCGTGTCCGTACCGGCCCACCGCCGACACCAGCGACGACACGCTGCGATGCGGCTCGGCCGCCGTTGCGGGGCGGATCGTCATGGCATCGCTGGAGCGCACCTCGACCCGCGCCCGGAGCTGGGTCACCGGGACCGCGAGCGCCGCGCCGCCGAGCGCATCGGACGGGTTGCCGGCGACGCCGGCACGGGCCGCGCACTCGCCGATGCTGACCTGATCCGGCCGTTGCGTCGACACCGCAGCAGTGTGGCGCGCTGCGTCACCGCGCTGCGAGCTCAGCGCTGCGAGCTCAGCGCGGCGTTGCCGCGCGGGTGCGGTGCTTGCGGTCGTACATGTCCGCATCGCTGCGGTCGACCACCCGCTCGAGCGACGTCTCGTCCGTGGCGGTCGCGACGCCGATGGTGACCGACAGTTCGATCCTCCGGTCCCGCACCGCGATCGGCTCGACGAACGCCGAGCGGAGTCGGTCACGCATCGCCTTCGCTGCGGGACCGGCCAGTCCCGGGCACGACACGGCGAACTCGTCGCCACCGAGACGCCCCACCGAGTCGGGGCCGCGCACCGTCGCGGCGAGCCGGCGGGCCACGGCGACCAGCGTCGCGTCGCCGACCGCGTGACCGTGCTCGTCGTTGATCACCTTGAAGCGGTCGACGTCGACGAAGAACACGCTGAGCGGCAGGTCCCCCGGTCGCAGCGCGGTGCGTGCGAGCCGCGATTCGAACTCGCGCCGGTTCAGCACGCCGGTGAGCGGGTCGGTCGACGCGGCGAGGCGAAGGAGGCGATCGTCCACCGCGCGAGCGAACGCAAGGGACGCCAGGCTCACCGAGCGGTCCAGCACGTGCAGGTCGAAGGGCATCGGGCCGCCCGACCGCGGGCTCGGGAGCACCAGCACGCCGTACAGCGTCTCGCCGGTCGCTGAGCGGACCGGGGCGATCCAGCGGTGGTCGTCGATCATCGGGGCGCCACTCGGCCCGCGTGCGCGGATCCCGTCGAGCAGGTCGGCTCCGGCGCCGATCCCCGGGTCCGACGAGGTGCCCACGGTCTCGAGGACCCCGTCGAGGTCGTGCAGGATCCAGGCGGCGTCGACACCGAACTGGGCACGGGCGAGTCCGACGAGCGCGTCGAGCACCCGAGCGAGGTCGGCGCCGTGTGCGAGACCGTCGAGGACCCGGTCGAGCGCGTGGCGCTCCGATGCCGGACGAACCAGGACCAGGACCCGCCCGGTGGTGTCGACGATCCGGCCGGAGACCGCCATGGGCCGGTAGTGGCCGTCGCTGTCCGCGACCCGCGCCGCGACCTCGATGCCCATGGCTGCGGTGGGCGCCGCGACCGCCTCACCGGCTCGGCTGAGCACCGCAGCGACCATCGGCGCGATCCGGTCGAGGTCCTCGGGGTGCAGCAGCTCTGCGACGGATCGGCCGATCAGTGCGCCGTCGCAGTACCCGAGCACTGCGCCCGCGGTCGGCGTGGTCCATTCGACGGCGAGGTCGGAGCCCAACAGCAACAGCGCGCACGGGAACCGTTCGCCGAAGACCTGGTAGGCGAGCGGTGCCGGGCCGACGGGGTCGGCCTCGGCGCCGGGAGCTGCGTCCATGGAGCTTCCATCGGTCGGAACCGTCGACGAGTTGAAGGTTGTTCGGTCAGCCCCGGATGCCGCCGGTCGGGGTAGCCCCGCGGCCGGTGCCGCGGGCCGCTCCCGCCCGGACCCCAGCGGTGATGAGTCGTTGCGACAGCCCGGCGGGAAGCCGGGACAGCAGGTCGAACGCGACGGCATCCGGTCCGACGAGGGCCCTGCGACGGTTGCGTTCGACCGCTCGCAGGATCTGTCGGGCCGCGGTGTCGGGCGGGGTGCGGAGGAGGCGTTCGAACTCGTCGCGGCCGCGTTCCGCGTCCGCGCCGACCCCCGCGACCGACGGGTCCATCCGTGCGTTGCGGGCGATGTTCGTCGCGATCCCGCCGGGGTGCACCGTCGTCGCCGACACCGGCGAGCGGTCGAGCTCGAGCTCCATGCGAAGTGCGTCGGTGAAGCCCCGAACGGCGAACTTCGACGCGTTGTAGGCCGACTGCGAGGGGATCGCGTGCAGACCGAACACGCTGGAGACGTTCACGACGTGGCCCTCGCCGGCGTCGTGCAGGTGCGGGAGGAACGCCTGGGTTCCGTGCACCACCCCCCAGAAGTTGACGCCCATGAGCCACGCGAGATCGTCGGGCGACATGGCGGCCACGGTGGAGCCGAGCGCGACACCGGCGTTGTTGATGACGAGGTGGACCGCGCCGTGGTCGGCGACGACCCGCTCGGCCCAGGCGAACACGAGCGCACGGTCCGCGACGTCGACGGTGGCGACGCTCACCTCGGCGCCGAGCTCCTCGCAACGCCGGCGGGTCGCGGCGAGCCCCTCGCTGTCGACGTCGCAGATGGCGACCTGCGCGCCGCGGCGCGCGAGCTCCTCGGCGAGCGCCGCGCCGATCCCCGATGCCGCACCGGTGACCGCAGCGACCCTGCCCGGACCGACCCTCATCGCGAGGTCCGGGTCGAGCTGAGCTCGAGCTCGTCCTCGAGCAGCGGGCGCCGGGCCATGGCCCGGTGATCCGCCAGGTAGCTCTGACGCACGATCCACGGGTCGCGGGTTCCCTGCTTCGGGAGGCGGTCCGCCGCGCGCTGCACGTACCCGGCGCTCAGCCCGAAGGACGGCTCGGATCCCGCGGCGGCGTCGCCGACCCGGGGCGTCACCCGGGTCTCGCCCCGTTCGCGCATGGTGGCGATCAGGCGCGCCGTGTGATCGCAGCTGAGGTCGGCCCGCAGCGTCCAGGAGGCGTTCGTGTAGCCGATCACGACTGCCAGGTTCGGCACGTCCTGGAGCATCGTGCCCTTGTAGACCAGCCGCTCGGAGACGTCGACCTTCTCGCCGTCGACGCTGAGGTCGATGCCGCCGAGGTACAGCAGCTCGAGACCGGTGGCCGTGACGACGATGTCGGCCGCGAGCTCGGTCCCCGATGCCAGCCGGACGCCGCTCGGTGTGAAGCGGTCGATGGTGTCGGTCACGACGGTGGCACGGCCCTGGCGGATCGCGGCGAAGAACTCGCCCTCGGGATCCGCGCAGAGCCGCTGGTCCCAGGGGTCGTACTTCGGCGAGAAGTGGGTGTCGACGTCGTAGCCGTCGGGCAGCTGGGCCTCGACCCCGCGACGGAGCGCACGCCGGGCTGCGTTCGGGAACCGTCGACAGAACCGATAGCTGCCCTGGGTCAGGAGCGCGTGGGACCACCGGATGGTCGGCTCCGACCACCGGGAGGGCAGCACGCGCCGCAGCAGCTTGGCGAGCGGGCTGCGCCGCGGGACCGTCGCGACGTAGGTCGGTGAGCGCTGCAGCATCGTGACGTGCTCCGCGTCGTCAGCGAGCGACGGGAGCAGGGTGACCGCGGTGGCGCCGCTCCCGATGATGACGACCCGCTGGCCGGACACGTCGAGGTCCTCGGGCCAGTGCTGGGGGTGCACCAGCTGTCCGGCGAACTCGTCGATGCCGGCGAACTCGGGGGTGTGACCGTGGTCGTAGCGGTAGTAGCCGGTGCAGCCGATCAGGAACCCACAGGTGAGCTGTTCGAGCGCACCGGTGCGGACATCCTCGATGGTGAGGTGCCAGCGGGCCTCGTCGATCGAGAAGTCCGCGGCGGCGACACGCCGGCCGAAGCGGATGTGGCGGTCGATGCCCTCCTCCGCGGCGGTCTCGCGCAGGTAGTCGAGGATGTCGCCGCCCGCCGCGATGGTGTCGGGGCGCGTCCACGGTCGCCACGGGAACCCGAAGGTGTGCATGTCGGAGTCGGAGCGGATCCCGGGGTAGCGGAACAGGTCCCAGGTCCCACCGAGGGCATCGCGCGCCTCGACCACGGCGTAGCGGGCCCAGGGGCAGGTGGTGCGCAGGTGGTGCCCCGCCGCGATGCCCGACAGACCGGCGCCGACCACGACGACGTCGAGGTGCTCGACCTCGTCGTCGTTCGCCGACATCAGGCTGCGCCGTTCAGCAGTGTGGTTGAGTCGACCGTCGTCGCCGAACAGCTCGTCGCGCCACTGCGCGAGCAGCTCATCGGTGTCGTGGTCGTCGGGGTGGAAGCCCCGGCGGTTGTAGTCGCGCAGCCGCTCGCGGACCGATCGCGCCAGGAACGGCGAGCGGGGCAGGCGCCGGAGGCTCTGGAGCAGCACCCCACGACGATACGTCTCGCGATCCGCTGCGAGGGAGAGCACCAGGTGCACGAGCGACGTCGTGATGAAGCCGACAGCGACGGCGTACATCGTGAACGCCCGCAGGCGTTCGGAACCGCCGACGGTCCGGTACACGTCGAACGCGACCGCCTTGTGCTCGCACTCCTCGAGGGCGTGCCACTCGAGCAGGTCGGTCACGGCCTCGCCGCCGACGATGCGCCGCGCCTCGGGATCGCTCAGCAGGACCTCGGCGAGCGTCGCGGTGAAGTGCTCGAGCGCCGCGGTGGTCGCGAGGCTGGAGATCGGCGGCATGACCCGCTCGCGGAACTCGAGCGCCCGACGGGTGAACCGCTCGACCCGCTTCGTCGGGTACCCGAGCTCGGCGAGGCGATCGTTCAGGTCGCGGTGCTCGCGGCCGTGGATGGCCTCCTGGCCGATGAACCCCGCCACCTGGCGCTTGAGTACGGGATCCTCGATCTGGTCGCGGTAGTGGCGCACCGACCGCACGAAGAAGTCCTCGCCGTCGGGGAACAGGCTCGACATCACGGCCACCATGTGGCTCATGACCAGGTCGCCGTCCCCCGCGAAGTACCGCGGCAGCGCGGCGAGGGTCTCGTCGAACGCGATCCGGCGGGTCGGGATCGGTCGGGTCGAGGTCGGTGGGGTCGGGGTCGGTGGGGTCGGGGTCGATGGGGCCGGAGCCGGGGACGGGGCGACGCTGGTGGCGGTCATGGGCCCATGGTACGTCTTTTGAGTGATTAGCTCAATCCCTCAATAGGGTGACCCCCGACACTGCTACCCTCCTCCCGATGGCCGCCGATCCGACCAGCACGACGACGGATGCCCCGGCCCCACCCACCCAGAAGGGCGAGCAGAGCCGTCGGGCGATCCTCGACGCTGCGATCGCCCGCTTCGGGCGCGACGGGTTCCGTGCGACCTCGGTGGCGAACATCGCCCGGGATGCGCAGGTGAGCGGCACGCTGGCCTACGCCTACTTCGACAACAAGGAGGCGCTGTTCCTGGCCGCCCTCGACGACGACGCCGCGAGCGTGATCCGCACGGGCGTCTCCAGCGTGCTCGCGGACGCCGAGGACGAGTCGTGGCGCGCGGCGCTGATCCCGGCGCTGCTCGACGCCGTCGAGCAGCACCCCCTCGCCCGCCGGGTGCTCTCGGGTCTCGAGCCGCACGTGACGGACCGCATGATCGACCTCCCGGCGCTCAGCGAGCTGCGGGCCGCCGTGGCCCGGCGGCTCAGCGAGGGCCAGGACGCCGGCCGGGTGCGACCCGACATCGATCCGACCAGGGTGGCCAGCGGCGTCGTCTCGATCTTCATCTCGCTGCTGATGTCGGTGCTGCAGTTCGGCGGCCACGGGGTCGCCGACTACGGACCCGACGTGCTCGCGGTGTTCGAGGCGGCCATCGACCCGCCGCGCGACCGACCGCCGCGGTCGGACTGATATACCCTGGGGGGTATGTGCAGCAGAGTGCAGTGCCCCACCTGTGACCGTCCCACCTACACCGGGTGTGGCGCCCACGTCGAGCAGGTGCTCGGCGACGTCCCGCCCGCCGGGCGATGCCAGTGCGACGGCGGCGCGCCCGCCCGTCCGACGCTGAGATCGCGCCTGCTCGGACGCTGAGCGCGCGGCCTCGGACCGGCCGTCGGTAGGGTGAGGCCACGACGCCGCCGACCACACCGCGACCGCCCACGAACGAGACCGCAGCGCCCCGACGTGCGATCGGCGTCGTCGGGCTCACGTTCGTCGCGGTCGGGGGCGTCATCGGCTCCGGCTGGCTCTTCGGGCCGCTGTTCGCCGCGCAGCTGGCCGGCCCCGCCTCGATCCTCGCCTGGGTGATCGGCGGGTCGATGATCCTGGTCGCGGCGCTCCCCTTCGCCGAGGTGGCGGCGATGCTGCCCGTGATGGGTGGGCTGGGGCGGCTGCCGCAGTTCAGCCACGGTCGAACGGTCGGCGTCATGATCGGGTGGACCGCCTGGATCGGCTACGTCACCGCCGCGCCGATCGAGACCCAGGCGCTGCTCGAGTACCTCAGCAACGAGGACGCCTTCGACTGGCTCTTCACCGGCGCCTCCGGTGGCGGCCAGGCGCCGCTGAGCGCTGCCGGGCTCGGCGTGGCGGTGGTGCTGCTCGGGGTGTTCACGGTCATCAACGCGTTCGGGGTCCGGTTGTTCGCTCGGATCAACACCCCGCTGACCTGGTTCAAGATCGCCGTGCCGGTCATCGCGGCGGTCGCGCTGCTGACCCAGTGGGACGGCGCTGCGTTCACCAGCTCGGGGTTCGCGCCCGACGGGGTGCGGGGGATCATGGCGGCGATCGCCTCGGGCGGCGTCGTCTTCGCCTTCCTCGGGTTCCGCCACGCCCTCGACCTGGCGGGCGAGGCCCGCGACCCGCAGCGCACGGTGCCCATCGCCCTCACGGCCTCACTGCTGATCTGCATCGCGGTGTTCGCCCTCGTCCAGGTCGGCTTCGTCGGGGCGATCACGTCCGAGCAGCTCGACGGCGGTTGGAGCGCGCTGGCCATCGCCGGCTCGAACGGGCCCGTCGCCGGGCTCCTCGCCGGGATGGGCCTCGCGGTCGCCGCCAACCTCGTGCTCATCGACGCCGTGGTGGGCCCGTTCGGCGCTGGGCTCGTCTCCTCGGCCTCGACCGCTCGGCTGAGCGTGGCGGTGAGTCGCAACGGGCTGTTCCCCGCGTCCCTGCAGACCCTGTCGTCGAGGGGTGTGCCGTTGCGGGCCCTCGTGCTGAACGCGGCGGTCGGCGTCGTCGTGCTGGTGGTGTTCCGCGACGGCTGGCGCGAGATCCTCACCTTCAACGCCGGAGCGATCGTGCTGTCCTTCGCCGCCGGCCCGGCGACGGTGCTCGCGCTGCGGCGCCAGGTGCCCGAGCTGCACCGACCGTTCCGGCTGCGGGCGGTGCGGGCCGTCGCCACCGCCGCGTTCGTCGTCGTCGGGTGGATCGTCTACTGGACCGGTTGGGAGACGATGTGGCGCCTCGGCATCCCCCTCGGGGTCGGGGTCGGGGTGTTCGTGTGGCGACTCGTCCGTGCGCCCTCGCTGCGCGACGAATTGGACCTGCGCTGCGCCGCATGGCTGGGGCCGTTCACGCTCGGTCTGCTGGCGTTGACCTACGCCGGCAACTTCGGCGGTGGCCGAGGCTGGATCCCCTTCGGCTGGGACCTGGTCGCCGTGGCGGCGCTGTGCGTGGCGATCCTGCCCTGGGCGGTGCGCAGCGCGCTCACCCCGGAGGCTGCACGCCGGGCGATCGCCGACAGCGAGGTCGGAGCGGAACGGCTCAGTCCCGGCGGCGCCTGAGCACCGCCGACCCCGCCACCGCTGCAGAGCCCAGGGCGAGCAGCATCAGCGCGAGTCGGGCCGCGGCTCCGCCGCCGCCGGTGAAGCGGCAGCGTGCCCGGTGGCGTCGCTGCCCCCGATCCGTCGGCCATGGGCGGTGCCGCATCAGCCGCGCCTGCGTCGACAGCTCCAGTCTCGACCGAGCCGGCAGCCACCGCGCTGTCGTTGGACTCGTCGAGATCACCCTCGGCGGAGACCGTCGCCACGTTGCGGACCTCGCTGCCGGCCGGGGCCGTGACCTCGGTGGTGAGTCGCAGCGTGAACTGCCCGCCGACCTCCAGCCGTCCGGGGCGGGTGCACGTGACCGCACCGGGGCGCAGATCGCAGTCGACGGTGGGGTCGTCGGAGGTCGCCTGCGTGGCGACCAGTCCGTCCGGCAGACGGTCCTCGAGGGTGATGTCGGTGGACGGCGAGGGGCCGGCGTTGGTCACCACGAGGAGCCAGTCGACCTCGTCGCCCGCGATCGGGGCGCCGTCGAGCACCTTGTCGACCGACAGGTCGAAGCTGGGCGCGACGACGACCTCGTCGCTGTCGGCATCGTTGCCCGGCACCGGGTCGGTCTCGGGCGAGGTCACCGACGCCGTGTTGACGATGGTGCCCTCGGCGCCGGGGCTCGGCACCACGGTCACCTCGATCGCCGCCGAGTCACCGATGGCGAGCGGCTCCGGGTGCACGCAGGTCACGACCTGGGCCGCGATCGTGCAGTCGACGTCGTCGCCGGTCGCGGCGACGGGAGTCACGCCGGCGGGCAGCGGGTCGCTGACGGTGAACGGGCCGGGGTGGGCGGTCGGACCGTTGTTGGTCACGACCAGGCGCCACCGCGACTCGACCCCGACGGCGAACTGCCCGTCGTGGGACTTGTCGATCGCCAGGTCGGCCGACGACTCGACGTCGACCTCGGCCTCGTCGTCGTTGTTGGTCGGGTCGTCCTCGTCGATCGACGGGTCGGCGGCCACCGCTGCGACGTTGATCGCAGCGGGGTAGGCGGCCGGGCCGACGCGGGCGACGACCCGGAACGGGCCGGCGGAGCCGTCGACGGGGATCGCGTCGGTGGTTCGACAGCGCACCTCCTGGCCGGTGAGCGGATCACAGGTCCAGCCGTCCGGCGCATCGACGGACTCGGCGGTGAGTCCGTCGGGCAGTGTGTCGGTGACCGTCGTCGTTCCCGACGTCGCGTTCGGGCCGGTGTTCGCCACCACGAGGGTGAACTCGACGGTCCCCCCGACCGAGGCCGTGGCCGCCGGCGCGGTCTTGGCGATCGACAGGTCCACCGATGGCGTCACACCGCTGCCGCCGTCGGTGGTGTCGACGTCGTTGTCCGGGTTCGGGTCGGAGGTGCCCGACGAGATCGTCGCCGTGTTGACGACCGGCGACGGGGTGTCGGGGTCGACCAGGACCTCGAGACGGATCGTCGACTCGGCACCGACCGGCGTGGGGCCGGCGAGGGTGCAGGTGACCTCGTCGCCGGCAGCGGCGCAGTCCCACGGCTCGTCCGACGTCGCGCCGGAGAAGCTCAGCCCGTCGGGCAGCTCGTCGACGACGGTGATGTCGCCGGCGACGGTGGACGGCCCGGAGTTGGTCACGGTGAGGACGTAGGTGGCGGGGTCGCCGGCCACCAGCTCGCCCTCCAGCACCTTCTGGATCCCGAGATCCGCCGACGGGTCGACGGTCACCCGGTCGGTCGCGTCGTCGTTGTCCGGGTTCTCGTCGGGTGTGCGCCCGGGGGCCACCGTCGCGGTGTTGTCGAGCTCGACGGCGAGCCCGTCGACGTCGACGACGTCGTCATCGAGGTCCACCGCGATCACGATCGCGGCCGGGTCGGGCCCGGCTGCCGGCACCGTCTCCCCCCAGTCGCACGAGAGCCGCGCCGGCGTCGTGGCGGAGCAGTCCCAGCCCGGGGCCGAGACCGCGCTGATCGTGATGCCGGCCGGCATCGGATCGACGACGGTGATGGGGTCGTCGACGGTTGCGACGGAGTCCGACGGCCCGTCGTTGGCAACGGCGAGGGTGAACGTGCCGGTCCCGCCGGCGACGAAGCTGGCCGGGGCGTGGGACTTGGCGATCGACAGGTCGGCGGTGGCGCGGAGCTCGACGTCGGCCGACGACGAGTTGTCGGATCCGTCGGGGTCGTCGGTCGACGAGTCGATCGTCGCCGTGTTCGTGACGGTGCCGTCGACATCGACGGCTGCGGTGGCGGTCACCTCGACCTCACCGAGCGTGCCCACGGGCGCGTCGATCGCCGGGTCGCCGTAGGTGCAGGTGAACCCGTTCCCGAGGACCACACAGGCCCAGCCGGTCGCCGCGCCGTCGACGCTGTCGAGCAGGACCTCGGGGGGCAGCGTGTCGGCGACGGTGACCGGGCCGGCGGCCGCGTTGGGGCCGGCGTTGGCGAGCTGCAGTCGGTAACGGACCTCGTCGCCGCCATCGACCGAGGGGGTCGACGTGGACTTCACGATCGACAGGTCGGCCTCGGCGGTGACGGGCGTCGTGTCGTCGTCGGTGTCGGTGACCCGCGTCCCGCCGGTTCCCGCACCGTCGTCGCTGACCGTCGCGGTGTTCGCGACCTGGAGCACGCCATCGGGCAGGGGCTCGTCCACCAGGACCGAGAACACCGCGGTCGACACTGCGCCGACCGCCAGGTCCCCGATCACCAGCTCACAGGTCGTCGCGGCCGGTGAGCCGTCCGGGCAGGACCAGCTGCCGCTGGACCCAGAGCTGTCGAAGGTGGTGTTCGACGGGACCGTCTCGGTGACGACGACACCGGTCGCCGCTTGGTCACCGGTGTTGGTGACCTCGAGGGTGTAGGCGATCGTGTCGCCGGGGTTGACCGCGGCGCCGCCGTCGTCCTTGGTGATCTCGAGCACCGGTGCCGCGTCCACGGGGGTGGTGTCGTTGTCGCTCTGGTCGTCGGTATCGACGTCCGCGCCGTTGGAGCCGTCGTCCGCGATCGACGCCGAGTTGTCGATGGACTCGAACCCGGCGGGCACGGGGTCGGGCAGACGGACCGCGAAGTCCACGCTGCCGCCTGTGCCGGGGGCGACGTCCCCGACGTCGATGGCGCACTGGGTGCCCGACGCCGCGCCGTCGGCACAGGTCCAACCCGGCGTCGACCCGGTGCTCGAGAAGAGGACACCGTCGGGGACGACCTCGGTCACGACCGCGCTCGGCGCGGCGATGCCGCCGTCGTTCGCGTAGCTGAGTGTGTAGACCACGGTCCCGCCAGCGGTGCCGGTGGCATCGCCGTCGTCCTTGTCGATGGACAGGTCCGGGCGGACCGCGGTCACGGTGACGGCGTCGCTGTCGCCGAACGCCGACGCGGTGTTCGTGAGCTCGGTGCCGTTGCCGACGACGTCGAGGACCACCAACTGGTAGGTGACGGTCACCGAGTTGTTGGCGGGGTCGCCGTCCGCAGTGACGGTGGTGTCGCCGGTGAACGTCACGGTCAGGTCCGCGCCGTCGCCGACCGGCTCGTCGACGTCGAACGCCGAGAGCGTCCCGGCGAGGCCGGAGTCGTCGACGCTCGCCGAGCCCGTGACGTACGCCATCCCGGCGGGGATGTCGTCCACCAGGTCGAACGAGCCGGTGACCCCCTCGGGGAACGTGAGGTCGACCGCGTAGGTGACCGTCTCGCCCACCACCACGTCGGGCAGCACCGAGGGCGCATGGTCGCCGGCCACCGCGCGCTTGTCGATCGTGGCGGTCGGCACCGTGACGGTCGCGGAGTCGGCATCGGCGTGGTCGTCGACGCCGCCGTCACCGGTGCGCTCCCCCGGCACGTCGCCGGGCAGCGACGTCCAGGTCGCCGTCGCGGTGTTGGTGATGATCTGGCCGGGGGCGACGTCGCCGTCCAGCGTGGCCTCGAAGCTGACGGAGCCGACCGCGCCGATCGGGAGCGCGTCCCAGGCCGCGTCGATCGACGACGCCGAGCCGCTGAGCGAATCGGCGGCGACGGGTCCGGTGTCGCTCACGCTTGCGGGCACGTAGCTCAGCCCGGACGGGATCGTGTCCGTCAGCTCGACGTCGAACGCGTCGGCGGTCGAGCCGGGCGCGTGCGCCACCGAGACCGTGACGGTCACGGTGTCGCCCGCGTCGGCCTCGGTCGGGGACATCGACTTGGTGACGACCAGCTCGGGTTCGACGACGCTGGTGGCGACGAGGCCCGAGATGGACGAGCCGCCGGTCCAGCGCAGCGCAGCCGACGTGTTGGCGATCGTCACGCCGTCGTCGTTGCCAGCGACGTTCGCGGCTCGCAGCACGACGGTCACGACCAGCTGGTCCTCGGCATCGGTGATGCCGTCGGGGGCGTTGGTGATGTCGCCGAAGTCCAGCTCGACCGAGCCGGCCGACGTGCTCGGCGTCGGGTCCGGCGTCGCTGCGCTGAGGTCCGCACCGAAGGACGCCGCGACCGAGACGAGCTCGAAGCCGGGTGTGTCGAAGGTGTCGCGGAACACGGCGGCGGGGGTGACGCCCTCGGGCACGGTGACCGTCGCGGTGAAGGTCGCCTCCTCGCCGATGGCGAGGGCCGAGCCGGTGGTGTGTGCCCGGTCGGTGCCGGTCAGCACCTTCGTCGCCTCGACGTCCCGGGTGGTCAGGATCGCATCGTCGGAGCTCGCGTGGTCGTTGACGGCTCCGCCCGAGCCGTTCCGTTCACCGGTGGCGTCGCCGCTGGCGCCGGCGGTCACGGACCCGGTCGCATTGGCGACGGTGCCGGTTCCCGGCAGCGAGGTCCATCGGGCGGTGGCGGTGTTCGTGAGGGCCAGGCCGGGGCGATGTCGTCGTCGAGCACGACGTCGAACTCGACGGTCACGCTCTGGCCCGGTGCGAGCCGGTCGAGCGCAACGGTGACCGTGTCGCCGCTGACCGTGTCGTCGAGCACCGTGACGCCTGCTGGAACCGTCACCGAGACGGGGGGCTGCGGCGTCATCCCGGCCGGGAGCGCATCGCTCAGCACGGGCTCGAACGCCGTGGCGCTCCCGGCGTTCGTGGCCACGATGCGAACGGGGACGGTGTCCCCGGCGTCGGGCGACGCTGCGCCCGGGAAGGTCTTCGCGAGCGTGAGGCGCGGTTCACGCACGGTGACGGGGACGTTCGGCGAGGTCGCGGCCGTCGCCCCGTCGACCTGGACCCGGAACCGGTTGTTGCGGGTCGTGCCGTCGTCGTTGACCGCGGTGTTGTCGACCAGGGCGTTGAACTCGACGACGACGAACTCGTCGTCCGCGTCGCGCTCCGCGTTCGTGAGGTCGCCGAGCGACACGGTCAGGTCGGCCCCGGAGCCCGGTCCTGCGGACAGCGCACCGGGGGGCAGCGTGGCGACCGGGGTGACGGCGTCGATCGTGGTCTCGTCACCGACGGCCACCAGCCCGCCGAGCGGTGGGTCGGCCAGGGTGGACGAGGTGATCGGCACCGAGTCCGAGACGAGGGCCACCCTCGCCGTTCCGTCGGTCAGGGCTCGTAGGCCGTTGGGGAGCAGGTCCACGAACGTCACCGCGGTCGCAGTGCCCTCCGGGAGCATCGCGACGAGCCGATAGCGGACGATCTCGCCGACGGCGACCGAGGATCCCGTGGTGTGCGCCTCGGAGGTCGCCACGATCGACTTCGTCGCCGTGACCCCCGCCACCGCGAGTTGGGCGGTGGCGGTCACCCGCAGGTCGTTCACTCCACCGGAGCCGTCACGTTCGCCGTCATCGTCCCCCGCGTCGCCGGGGACCGTGGATCCGGTCGGGTTCGACGCAGTGCCATCACCCGGCAGCGAGGTCCACACGAGAGTGGCGGTGTTGGGGATCGCATCACCTGGCTCGACGGATGCCGCCAGGGCGCCCGAGACCGTCACGAGCACGCTCGATCCGGCGGGCATCGACGCGACGTCGACGTCGACGGTGGAGCCGGCGGAGTTGTCGACGATGCCGCTGGCGCCACCGGCGGGCACGATCGCGTCCACGGTCGGTCCGATGATCCGGGGGTCGACCGTGTCCAGCAACGACGCATCGAACGCGTCGACGCCCGACTCGTTGGACAGCCCGAAGGTGTAGGTGACGGTGTCCCCCGCGTCGGCACCGGCCGCCGGCGTCGCCGCCTTGTCCAGCCCGAGCGACGACTCGACGAGGCTCACCCCGACCGGGTCGGAGGGGCCGGTCGAGCCGGTCGCCCAGTCGAAGCTCGCCCGGTTCTCCAGGGAGGCTCCGGCGGTGGCCGTCGCGGCGTTGCGCACCAGCGCGTTCAGCTCGACCACGACCAGCTCGGTGTCCGCGTCGTCGTCCGCGTTGGTCAGCGTTCCGAGGTCGATGGTCACGTCCGCGCCGTCACCGGCACCACCGCTGATGGCGCCCGACGGGACCACGATCGTCGGCGTGATGGCGTCGACCGTCGAGCCGTCGCCGTCGAGACCCAGGCCGGCGCCGGTCAGCGTCGACGAGGCGAGCCCCGCGCCACCGTCGGACACCAGCGCGACCGTTGCGGTGCCGTCGTCGAGGAACGCCAGACCGGCAGGCAGCTCGTCGGTGATCGATGCGTCGCTGCTCGTCCCCTCCGGGACGACGACCTCGATGCGGAAGCGGGCGATCTCGCCGACCGCCAGGCCAGCGCCGTCGGTGTGGGGCTCCGAGGTCGCGACGAGCGACTTGGCGATCGTCGGCTCGTCGGCGACCACCTCGGCGTCGTCCGTCGCCGGCTCGTCGAGGTGGTTCGGTCCGCCCTCGGTCCCGGCGTAGCGGTCCAGCGAGGCGGTGTTGGTCAGCGTGCTGCCCGGTTCGACGGAGCCGGCCACCTCGAGGTCGTAGGTGATGATCGCGAGGTTGGTCCCCGCTGTGGGGTCGAACGGTCCGAGCGATCCGGTGTCGGAGCCGTCGTCGAGCCGGACGCCTGATCCGAGCAGGCCCCCGGCGAGCTCGGACACCGCGAGCGTCGCACCGGTGCCGTCGACGACACCGAGGTTGATGCCACCGGCGGGGACGACGAACCCTGCGGGCAGATCGTCGGACACGGTGACGTCGAACGCGCCGTTGGTGCCGGAGCCGGTGTTCTCGACGGTGAGCGCGAAGGTCACCAGGTCACCGGCGTCGACGGCGGTGAGGTTCGCGTCGATCGGCGTGGCGGCGAGGTCGTCCGAGGCGATGGTGCCGGTGTGGCGGGGGTCCGCACCACCGGGGGCCGAGAACGCCGCGGGTGCGGGCGGGTCGGGGGTGAACTCGGGGGCCACCGCGTCGGTGGCGACGACGCCCTTGGTCACGGTCAGCTCGGGCTCGGTGAGCTCCACCTGCACGCCGTCGGTCGCGACCTGGCCGGCGCCGTTCGTGTTCGAGCTCGAGCTCTGCGCGATGTTCGTGAGCAGCAGTTGGTCCGCCAGCGGCTGGTCCGTGGCCGTGACCGTGAACAGCACGTCCATGACCGACTCGGCCGCTGGATCGACGTCGAAGGTGCCGTAGTCGAACGACAGCGCGTTGTCGCCGGCATCGGTCGAGAGCCCGGGGGCGGGCGCGCCGGGCAGCAGCCGGAACGTGTCGTCCGGGTGGTAGTGCGCCGTCCCGGCCGCCGGAGCGGCGGCGGACACGGTGCCGGCGTCGAACGTCGTCACCTCGGTCGCGTCGAACGCCGGGAGCGGCAGGAAGTCCTCGAGCACGAAGTCCTCGAACCCACTCGTCGGGTGGCGGTACGTGAGCCGCCACGTCACCTCGTCGCCGGGCGCGATCGTGGCCGGATCACCGGGTGCAGCACCGTTGACCCGATACAGCCCCTTGGTGAAGCCGCCCTCTGCGATCGCCAGCCCGGCGCTGCCCGTGTCGGTGGGGGCGCCACCGGTGGGGGCGAGGTCGGCCGCGTCGAGGAGGTCGCCGCTGACCGTGATCGTGTTGTCGAGCAGGTCGCCCTGGTCGACCGACGCGTCGCCCGTCGGCGCGTCATCGCTGAACTCGGCCTGGATCACGGTCCGCATGACGATCCGCACCGTGGTCGCGCCTGCGTTCTCTGCGCCGCAGTCCACCGCGGGGCCGCCGGTGCCACCGGGAGGGACGCAGCCGCCACGCAATGCCGGGTCGAGGCCCCGCTGGGCGAGTTCGTCGGAGATCCGGAACGCGAGGCGCGTCGTGCCGTCGAGTGGAGCGACCGGGACCGGCGCGCCGCTCCATCGATCGGTGACGTCGACCTGGGACATGGCAGCGGTCGGCGACGAGCTGGCGCCGCTCACGGCCATCGACGGGACGAAGGTCGGGTCGAGGCGCTGCCCGTCGCTCAGGACGTCCTCGACGACGAGGCCGTCGAGGGCCAGGTGGTCCGAGACCTGGACGTCGATCGTGTACTCGAGCAGGTCTCCGGGCGAGTTGGTGCCGTCGGTCAGGTTGCGGACCGACTTCTGGGTCGCAACGGCCCGTGCGGTGAAGCTGTCGTCGACCGGGCCGGCAGCGACGTTGTCCGGCGATGCGTCGTCGCGCCCGTCGACGGGGTCCCAGTCGCCGAGCGCGGTCGCGGCGTTCGTGATGGTCGCCGCAGCGCCCGACGTGGAGTCCACGACCTCGGCCCCCGAGCCGTCGAGCCGGTCGACGAAGAACGACACGAGCACCACGACGTCGTCGGGAGCGGCGGTGCCGGTCACGGTCGGGACGTTCACCTCGAGCGTGGACCCGGTCGAGCTCACGCCCACGGGAGGCGCTGCGACCACGGTCCCGGCCGGCGTGATCGAGTCCACGGCGAGGAAGGCGAGCTCGTCGGGGAACGCGTCGACGAGGTCGAGGTCGGTGACGGTCTGGCCGTCGGGGAGGTCGACCGTGATGCGGTACTGGCGGGGGAAGTTCGGTCCCGTGGCGGTCTCCTGCTCCGGGCCGAGGTACTCCTTGTCGAGCAGCAGCACCGTCGGGACCACGTCGGTGGTCGACCAGGTGGTGGCGTCGGTGTCGGTGTCGCCGAGCAGCGGCGGGTCCGTGGCGGGGTCGTCCAGGGGCGTCTCCCCGAGCGCGAAGCCGGAGCGCTGCCCGATGCCGAGCGGGACCCCGGCATCGGCGAGCGGACTGAGACGGGCCGTGACGGCCAGGTCCGCCGCCGGCTGGCCGGGCGCGAAGCTCCCGAACGGCGCGGAGAGGACGACCAGCTCGTCCCCGGCGGTCGCGGTGATCAGCTCGCCGGTGAGGGGGTGCTCGACCGTGCCGGTGGTGCCCGGCCCTGCGCCGTCGTCGTCGGGCACCGGGAGCCGGTCGACGCGCACCGGTAGGCCGAGGTAGTCGACCCCGATGAACTCGATGCCGTCAGGGGTGTCGGCCCCGGCGGAGCCATCGGCGCCGTTGCGGGGGAACAACAGGTCGATGAAGGGGGCGTACCCGGTGTCGGTCCCTGTGTTGTCGAAGGTGGCGGTGAAGGTGAACTCCTCACCGATCAGCCTGTCGCCGAGCCCGGCCAGCGTCGACGACGGGGTCGCCGCGGCCCCGGCGGGTCGGGGCGTGCCGATCACCGCCGCGAGGAGCACCACGACAGCAGCGAGGGCGAGGACGGCGCGCGTCGCGCCCGTCCTGGAGGGGTCCGGGGACGACATGTCCATCCCATCGGCCGACGGAGTGTGGCCATGAGTGTCGTGGCAACGATGGGTCCGTTCGCACCAACGCGTTGGTGCGGGGAGTCACCCGCCCGGCGGCTCGAGGTCCATCTGGGGCGGGTCCGGCGCCATCGTCGGGGGGCGGTCGGGCATCTCGGGCGTGTCGAAGTCGACGCTGTCGCCGGTGCCGCAGGCCCCGAGCACCGCCGCGGCGCCGAGCACCGCGGCCGACGCGCCTCGCCTCCATCGCAAGGGCATCGTCCACCCTCCGGTCACCCGGCCGAGCCGCCGGTGACTGCACCGTACCCCCGTGGTCGGCCGCGTCCGGGTCAGCCCGGGGGCGGCTCCGGCGCGACGAACACGTTGACGGCGACGTGTGTGCGACTGCCTGCAGCGCGGACGGCGCGGCACTGATCAGCGCAGCTGGTCGGCGACGCCGGACCGTTCGAGCACGTCGTCGACCGGGACGGTCCAGCCGTGCGGGTCCGGTGCTGCACCCTGTTGGACCTCCAGCAGCGCGTCGCGCAGTCGCGTGGTCACGGCACCCACCTCGCCGTCGCCGACCACACGGCGGTCGCCGCGATCGACGAGTCGTCCGATCGGGACGACGACTGCGGCGGTGCCGCAGGCGAACAACTCGACCAGGGTGCCGTCCGAGATGCCGCCGCGGAGGTCGTCGATCGAGATCGGCGCTTCGACGACCTCGTCCACCAGCTCGAGCTCCTCAGCGAGCGAGAGCAACGACGCGCGTGTGACGCCCTCCAGGATGGTGCCGCCGAGCGGGGGTGTGGCGAGCACCGTCCGCCCGTCGCGACGCCACACCGCCATGACGTTCATCGCATTGAGCTCCTCGACCCAGCGGTGCTCCACCGCGTCGAGCCAGAGGACCTGATCGGCGCCGGCCGCGGTCGCACGCCCGTGCGCGGCGAACCCGGCGGCGTAGTTGCCGGCGAACTTCACCGCGCCGGTTCCCCCGGGGGTGGCTCGGACGTCGGCGGACTCGACGGCGACCGTGATGGAGCGGAGGTGAGCACCGAAGTAGGAGGCGACCGGCGACGCGATGACGACGAAGCGGTACTCGTGGGCCGGGCGGACCGACAGGTGTGCCTCGGACCCGAACAGGAACGGGCGGAGATAGAGCGCCGCGCCGTCGTCGACGGGGACCCACCGTCGATCGACCGAGGTCAGCGCAGCACACGCGAGCTCGAAGACGCCATCAGGGAGCGCCGGGATCTCGATGCGACGGGCGCTCGCGGCGAACCGCTCGGCGTTGCGATCGGGGCGGAAGAGGACTGGCTGGCCGTCGGGACGCGCGTAGGCCTTGAGCGCCTCGAACACGGACTGCCCGTAGTGCAGCGCCAACGTGGCCGGGCTGAGCGCCAACGGGCCGAACGGCACCAGCCCGAGCGGACCCCAGCGGCCGTCGGCCCAGGTCATCGTGACCATGTGATCGGTGAACGTCTCGCCGAACACGGGCGACTCGAGGAGTGCGGCGCGTTCAGCATCGGAGCGGGGTGCGGTGCTTCGGGTGACGTGGAGCGGGGTCATCGGTGCACATCTTCGCCGCGCCGGCGCCGGCGGACCGACTGCGGAGCGTCCCGCTACCCTCCCGTCGGTGCCACAGCGGTCCGTCCCCGAGCTGAGCTTCCGCCCCGCGGCGCCCGACGACGTCGGATCGGTGGTCGAGCTCGTCCAGTCCGCCTACCGCGGCGAGGGGAGCCGCGAGGGCTGGACGACCGAGGCCGACCTGCTCGACGGCCAGCGCACCGACGCCGACATGGTCGCCGCCTCGCTGGCGGATCCCGACGCCCACCTCCTCGTCGCCGATCTCGATGGCGGCGTCGTGGGCTGCTGCGAGCTGCGCCGGCCGGCGGTCATCGACCATGCGTCCCTCGGCCTGTTCGCGGTGCGACCCGGGATGCAGGGCGCCGGGCTGGGCCGCCGCGTGCTCGACGAAGGCGAGCGGATCGTCCGCGACGAGTGGGGTCGGCGGCGGCTGCGCCTCGAGGTGATCGAGCTGCGCTCCGAGCTGATCGCCTGGTACCGCCGGCGCGGCTACGAGGCGACCGGCGAGACCGTGCCGTTCCCCTACGGCGACCAGCGCTTCGGGCTGCCCCGGCGACCCGACCTGCGCTTCGTGGTGCTCGAGAAGCAGCTCGGGGACCGGCGGGGCTGAGCGGTCGAGCGGCCGGTCAGCGCTTGGTGGCCCGGCGGTAGCGGCGCACCGACAGCGGCGCGAACACCGCGATCGTGCCGGCGATCCAGATGAGCGTGTACGCGACGGGGTGGCGCAGCGACCAGACGTCGGGCACGGGGGCGCCGACGGGCAGGTTGCCGAACAGCTCGCGCGCCGCCTGGGTGACCGACGAGACGGGGTTCCACTCGGCGAACGTCTGCAGGGCACCGGGGAGCGACTCGGCCGGGACGAACGTGTTGGCGACGAACGTGAGCGGGAAGATCACCATGAACGCGGCGTTGTTGATCACCTCGACGCTCGGCACGATCAACGCGATGTAGGCCATGACCCACGACACCGCGTAGGCGAACAACAGGAGCAGCAGGAACCCGAGGATCGCATCGAGCACCGACGTGCGGATCCGCCACCCGACGAGCAGGCCGGTGATCGACATGATGGCGATCGACAGGACGTTGTAGACCACGTCGCTGAGGGTTCGGCCGGCCAGCACCGCCGAGCGGCGCATCGGCAACGAGCGGAACCGGTTGATGATGCCCTTCTGCATGTCCTCGGCGATGCCGACACCGGTGAACGTCGCGCCGAACATGACCGTCTGGGCGAAGATCCCCGCGACGAGGAACTCGCGGTAGGTCGTGCCCTCGATCTCGATGCTGTTGCCGAACACGTAGGCGAAGAGCAGCACGAACATGATCGGCGACAGCAGCACGAACACGAGCACCTCGGGCACCCGGACGATCTTGATGACGTTGCGTCGGGCGATCACGGCGGTGTCGGCGACGGTCTCGGCGATCGCGCTCATGTCGTGGCCGCCTCGACGTCGGGCGACGGCGTGGCACCCTCGTCCTCCTCGGCTCGGTGGCCGGTGAGCGACAGGAACACGTCGTCGAGCGTCGGGCGCCGCAGCCCGACGTCGCGAACGGCGATGCCGGCGCCGTCGAGGTCCCGCAGCGCCTCGGTGAGCACCGGTGCGCCGCCGGTGATCGGGACCAGCAGGCGGTGTGCCACCTCGTCGGTCTCGATGTCCGCCACGGCGAGCCGGCCGAGCACCGACCGTGCGTCGCCGATGCGGGAGCCGTCGGCGAGGGACACCTCGATGCGTTCCCCGCCGACCTGGTCCTTCAGCTCGTCGGCGGTGCCCTGGGCGATCGCCGTGCCGTGGTCGATGACGACGATGTCGTCCGCGAGCTGATCGGCCTCCTCGAGGTACTGCGTGGTGAGCAACAACGTGGAGCCGTGGTCGACGAGCTCGCGGATGATCCCCCACAGCTCGATCCGGCTGCGCGGATCCAAGCCGGTGGTCGGCTCGTCGAGGAACAGCACCGGCGGCTCCGCCACGAGCGCGCCGGCCAGGTCGAGACGGCGGCGCATCCCACCGGAGTACCCCTTGACCGGCCGGTCGGCGGCGTCGGTCAGCTCGAATCGTTCGAGCAGCTCCCGCGCGCGGCGGCGCGCCCGGGTGCGACCCAGGCGGTAGAGCCGCCCGATCATGTCGAGGTTCTCGAAGCCGGTGAGCACCTCGTCGACCGCGGCGTACTGCCCCGACAGCCCGATGCGGCGACGTACCTCGTCCGGGTCCGAGCGCAGATCCGCACCGGCGATGGTCGCCTCGCCCTCGTCGGGCTCGAGCAGCGTCGCGAGGATCGACACCGCGGTGGTCTTGCCGGCGCCGTTCGGGCCCAACAGGCCCAGCACCGTGGCCTCGGGCACGACCAGATCGAGCCCGCGCAGCGCCGTGACGTCTCCGAATCGCTTGACCAGCCCGGTCGCCCGGATCGCGTCACCCATCGACGGTGCAACCTAGGCAGCTGCAGAGACAGCGTCGAGGCGGCGCAACGAGGTCCCGGGAGCGTCAGGCGCGGTCCTGTTGGTAGTCCGTGACGCTCTCGTTGCCCATCGCGAGGTCCGCGGCGACCGCGGCGAGCAGCGCCGGGACGACGTAGCCGGGCCGGCCGCTGGTCTCGGCGACGAACATCACTGCGGCGAGCGGCACCTGGTACCCGGCGCCCAGCACGGCGGCCACCCCCAGGATCGGGAACAGCCCCGATGCCCCGAGCCCGGAGATCGACGCCGCGGCGCGGCCCAACAGCCCGCCGAGCACGACGAGGGGGATGAAGAACCCGCCGACGCCGCCGCCGGCGGTCGTGGCGACGACCCCGACGAAACGCACGGCGAGCATGGCGAGGATCAACCCGAGCGCGAGGTCGGGCTCGTCCAGCCAGTCGAGCACGGCGTAGCCGGGCCCGATGCCGAGCGACTCGCCGGTGAGCGCCCACCCGGCCCACGCGGCGAACACGAGCGCTGCGCCGGCGACCGGGAGCCGCAGCGGCGCGGTGTTGGTCGCCGCCCAGTGCTTCGCCCAGCGGATCGACCGGGCGATGACCCGTGCCAGCAGCCCGCCGACGACACCCAGCAGGAGGGCTCCCCCGAGGTCGCGCAGGTCGAAGGGCGGGTTGCCACCGACCTGGAAGATCCGCTCGGTGCCCGCCAGGCTGACCAGCGCGAGATAGCCCGAGGCTGCGCCGACGAGGGCCGGCATGAGCTGGTGGCGCGCCAGGTCCGAGCGGTACGGCACCTCGAGCGCGAACACCGCACCCGTGGCGGGCGCCTTGAACACCGCAGCGACCGCTGCTGCGGCGCCGGCGACGAGCAGCGCCTGGTGATCCACGGTGAAACGGCGCGCGAGTCGTCGCGAGATGTTGTCGGACGTGCCCGCGCCCAGCATGACCGCAGGACCCTCGAGCCCCAGCGACCCGCCGGACCCGAGGGTCGCGACCGCGGCGAGCATCCGCGGTCCGAGCTGGCGCAGCGGAATGCGGCGGCTCCGGTCGTGGACGCTCATGAGGTACTCATCCGCGGTGGACCGCGACCGGGGCTCCGGCCCGAGGCGAAGAGCGAGCGCCGCCAGCACCAGTCCGACCGCCGGGGCCACGATCATCACCGCCACCGGGGCTTCGCGGACCGCGTCGAGGCCCTCGACGACCAGGAACTCGAAGGCGTAGACCCCGAAGCCGACCAGCAGCCCGACGACGATCGCAGCGGGCAGGGTCCGGTCGATCAGCGAGGTCGGGAACCGGCGTCTCGGCGCCCGGGGCGCGTCGCTGGTCTCGTCGCCATCACTCATCCTGCGACGAGTCTCCCAACCGCGGCCGACGCACGCACACCGAGCCCTCCGGGCTGGCCGCTGTCAGAGCTCCAGCCAGGTCCGCTCCGCGGAGAGCACCTCGACCTCGGCCCTCGACCACACGAGGTCCTCGACCGAGTCCATGACCTCCTCGGCCTGGCGTGCACTCGAGGCCACCACTGCGACGCCGAGCGTGGCGCGCTGGTGGACCTCCTGATGGTCGACCTCGGCGGCGGAGACGGCGAACCGCCGGCGTGACAGCTCCAGCAGCGAGGTCACGACCTGGCGTTTGTCCTTCAGCGAGCGGGCCTGGGGGATCCGCAGGTCCACCTCGACCGCCAGCACGAACATGCCCACCCGGCGGACGCTACCGTGCCCGCCGTGACCGCCGCCCCGGACCGCCCGGCTGACCGACCCGTGATCATCGAGGCGGCCATCAACGGGTTCACCTCGCGGCGCCGCAACCCGAACGTGCCGCTCACGCCCGACGAGATCGCGGCCGACGCGCTCGCCTGCTTCGATGCCGGTGCGGCGATCGTGCACAACCACCTGGACCGTCCGGGCATCTCGCTCGAGGCGTCGGTCGAGCGCTACGTCGAGGGGTGGGCGCCGGTCCTCGCCGAGCGCCCCGACGCGCTGCTCTACCCCACGGTGCACTTCGAGGCGGACGGTTCGGTCTCCTACGAGCACCTCGCTCCGCTCGCCGGGCACGGGATGCGCCTGGCTCCGGCCGACCCCGGGTCGGTCAACATCGGACCGCTCGGCCCGGAGGGTGTCCCGGTCGGCGACTACGTGTACCGCAACGGCTTCGACGCCGCCGCCCGGGCCTTCGAGCTCTGCGCGACCCACGGGCTCGGCCCCAGCATCGCCGTGTACGAACCGGGCTTCCTGCGCGCGGCGCTGGTGTGGTGGCGCGCCGGGAAGCTGCCCCGCGGCGCCATGTTCAAGCTCTACTTCTCGACGGAGCACGGCTATCTGGGCGCACCGTTCGGGTTGGCACCGACGGTCCTGGCGCTCGACGCGTACCTCGAGCTGCTCGAGGGCTGCGACGTCCCGTGGGCGGTGTCGGTCGTCGGGGGCGACCTCGTCGGTTCCGACCTGGCACGCGCCGCGCTCGAACGGGGCGGGCACCTGCACCTGGGCCTGGAGTTCTTCCGTGGCGACCGGACGCCCACGAACGTCGAGCTGATCCGCGAGGCGGTCGAGCTCAGCGGGTCGGTCGGACGGCCGGTGGCGACGCCCGTCGAGGCGGCGACCCTCCTCGACCTGCCCGCACCTGGTTGACCGCGCCTGGTTGACCGCGCCTGGTTGACTGCAGCCATGACACGACTCGGCCTGCAGATCCCCAGCTTCAGCTTCCCCGGGGGTACCCCGGCGGAGATCTTCCCCACCGTCGTCGACGCCGCCCGAGCGGCGGAGGCCGGCGGGTTCGACACCGTGCTGGTGATGGACCACTTCTACCAGCTGCCCGCCCTCGGCGAGCCGGACGAGCCGATGCTCGAGGCGTACACGCTGCTCGGCGCGCTCGCCGCGGTCACCGAGCGGGTGCGGCTCGGCGCGCTCGTCACGGGCAACACCTACCGCAACCCGGCGGTCCTGGCGAAGAGCGTCACCACGCTGGACGTCGTCTCGGGCGGTCGCGCCCAGCTGGGCATCGGCTCGGGCTGGTTCGAGCTCGAACACGATGCGTTCGGCATCCCGTTCGGCACCTTCACCGACCGGTTCGAGAAGCTCGAGGAGGCCCTCGGGATCGTGCTGCCGATGCTGCGCGGCGAGCGGGCGACCCTGCACGGCGAGCACTACCGGGTGACCGACGCCATCAACTCCCCCGCCCCGCTGTCGCGCATCCCGGTGATGATCGGCGGGAGCGGCGAACGCAAGACGCTGCGGATGGTCGCCCAGTACGCCGACCTGGGCAACCTGACCTGTGAGCCCCACGAGGTGCCGCGCAAGGTCGAGGCGCTGGAGGGGCACTGCGATCGTCTCGGACGTGACCGCAGCGAGATCGTGCTGTCGTGGAACCGGGTCGCCTGCATCGCACCGAGCACCGCCGAGGCGGAGGCGGAACGCGACGCCTACCTGGCGATGCGCGGCATGGAGTGGTCGAACCTGCCCGAGGAGATGCGCGCCGCGGTGGACTCGATGATCGTCGTCGGCGACCCCGACACGGTCGCCGAGCGCTTCGCCGAGTGGCGCGACCTCGGCGTCGACGGGTTCACCGTCTCGTTGCCGGCGAACACCCATCTGCCCGAGCGCGTGGAGCTGCTCGGCGAGACCCTCGCCCCGCTCGTCACCTGATCGGGTTCAGTGCGCCAGCCTCACCCGGTCAGTGCCAGCACCGCGGCGCTGTGCGGCGGGAGCGACACGGTGGGCCCGCCCGCGGCCGACCCGGCACGGAGCGCGACCCCGCCGTCGGTGACCACGAGCGTCTCGGCCGCCGAACCGGTGGGCACCTCGACGGGCGCGTCGCTCAGGTTGGCGGCGACGAGCACTCGTTCGTCGCCGTCGCTGCGCAGCCAGGCGATCGTGCCGGGCGGAGCGCCGGGGAGGAGGTCGAGGCGACCGACCGACAGCGCGTCGCGGTCGCTCCGAGCCCGGAGGAGCTCGCGGTAGAGCGACAGCAGCGATGTCGGATCGCTGCGCTGGGAGGCCACGTTGGCAGTCACGCGGTCCTGGTTCACCGGCAGCCACGGCACCACGCCGGGCGCGGTGAAACCTGCGGTGGGCGAGTCGTCCCACTGCATCGGGGTGCGCACCTCGTCGCGGTTGAGCCGCTCGGGCAGCCGTCGGTTGACCTGCTCGGGGAGCCACGGCAGGTGGGTGCGCACGATCGGATCCTGTGCGTCGCGCAGCGGGATGTAGGTGTTCGACTGGCCGATCTCCTGGCCCTGGTAGATCGTCGGCACGCCACGCAACGTCAGCAGGAGCGTCGCGAGCACCCGGGCCTTGCGGAGATCGCCGCCGACCCGGTCGAGGAGCCGTGTTCGGTCGTGGTTCTCGAGCACGTAGGTCGGCTGCAACGGCGCCGGGAAGGCCCGTTCGAACTCGACGACCCGGTTCCGGACCCACCTGGGGTCGTAGCGCAGCGTGAGGAAGTCGAACAGGAACACCAGCTGGAGCCCGTCGCCCTCGGCGGTGAATCGGACGAGCTGGTCGGCGCTGCCGAACAGCTCCCCGACGAGCACCCGCTCGCGGTCGGCCGCCAGCGGGCCGTCCCCGACCGGGTCACCGGCCGAGTCGTACTCGCGGCACACGGCGCGCAGGTCACGTGCGAGCTGCACGTTGTCGTCGGTGTTCTGCACGGTGGAGCGGTCGAACAGCCGGGGGACACCGGTCGTCATGTGCGGTCGGACCCGCACGTCGGCGAACGTCGGGTCCTTCATGACGTCGCCGAACATGTCGAGGCGGAAGCCGTCGACACCACGGTCCAGCCAGAACCGGACCGCGTCGAACATGGCGTTGCGCACGTCGGGGTTCCGCCAGTTCAGGTCCGGCTGGCACGGCAGGAACGTCGCCAGGAACCACTGCTCGCGCTGCTCACACCACTGCCACGCCGAGGTGATCTCGAACATCGAGCGCCAGTTGTTCGGACGTCGCCGCCCGTCGCTCCCGCTGCCGTCGCGCCACATGTACCAGTCGGCGCGGGGGTTGTCGCGCGACGAGCGGCTCTCGAGGAACCAGGGATGCTCGTCGGAGGTGTGGTTGAGGACCAGGTCGAACAACACCCGCAGGCCCCGCCGGTGCGCCTCGTCGATGAGTTGCTGAGCGATCTCGAGCGTCCCGTACTCCGGTGCCACGTCGCAGTAGTCGCGCACGTCGTAGCCGAAGTCGCGCTGGGGGCTGTCGAAGAACGGCGACACCCACAGCGTGTCGACACCGAGGTCGACGAGGTGGTCGAGCCGCTCGAGGATGCCCACGAGGTCGCCGATGCCGTCGCCGTCGGAGTCGGCGAACGACCGTGGGTACACCTGGTAGATCGCGGCCCGATGCCACCACCGGTCGCGGATCGGGTGGGCGTCGGGAGTCGCATCCATGGGCCGCATGCTCGCGCACGCCGGGCGAGGCGGGTCGGGTCCGGTCGGTGGCTACCCTTGGCGCGATGTCGCTGCCCCAGCTCGACCCGGCCCTGCGGCCGGCCACCCGCCCGGGACGGATGCGTTCGTGGGGTGCCCGGCGGTGGTCGGCCGCAGCCGGCGGCGCTGCCGTCACCGCACTGGCGATCGGCCTCCCGACCGACGTGATCCCGAATCCGGTCTTCGGGCGTCCCGTCCCCGTGACGTGGTGGTCGGTCCCGGTGCTGATCATGACCTCGGTCCTCGCCGGACTGCTGCTCGGCACCTACGTCCGCGACGCCGACGCAACGCCCGCCGAGCTGGATCGACCCGGTCGGGCTGCGGGGATCGGCGGACTGCTCACCTTCTTCGCCGTGGGCTGCCCGGTCTGCAACAAGCTGGTGCTGGTCGCCCTCGGCACCACGGGGGCGATGGAGCTGTTCGCCCCGCTGCAGCCGCTGCTCAGCCGCTGCTCGCCGTGGCCTCGATCGTGCTGCTCGGGGTCGCGCTGCGGGCCCGGTTGCGATCGGCGCGGTCCTGCTCGACCTGACACGCGGCATGCCTGACGCACTGCGCTGATGGACGCGCCCGTCGGGTGGCGATGCGCTCAGCTGTCGAGGATCGTGCTCACGGCCTCGAGATACCGCGACGTGCCGATGACGGGAGCGATGGCGGTGAGGACGCCGTCGATGTCGTCCACGCTGACGTGTTCGTCCATCAGTTCGAGGTTGACCTGCCACGAGACGGCCGGGGCGCCGGTCGCGGCGAGCGCTGCGATCCGCACCAGGTGCAGCGTCCGCAGGTCGAGACCGGATCGCTCCACCAGCCCCTCGCTCATCTGGGCGGCGAGGCCCAGGGCGTTGGGCAGGTCCGCGAGCCGGGCCCGCATCTCGTCGAGCTCCTCGCGGTCACTCATGTCATCGGTGCTCATCGAACGGCCTCCAGGTCCCGTGGTGCTGCGCACGGTACCGCTCCGGACCCGCCGCCCGCGACGGGAGTGGCGGTACCGTGGCGTCATGGCCTCCTCCGACGGCGAGCAGTTCCGCGGCATCCCGCCCGCGGCGGTGGACTTCTACCAGCGGCTCGGCGCCGAGAACACCAAGGCCTTCTGGCAGGCGAACCGCGAGACCTACGACAGCGCGGTGCGCGGCCCCCTCGTCGCGCTCGCCGAGCAGCTCGCGCCGGAGTTCGGCGAGTTCCACCTCTTCCGACCCCACCGCGACGTGCGGTTCTCCAAGGACAAGACGCCGTACAAGGACCACCAGGGCGCGGTCACCGAGGGCGAGCGCGGCGAGGTCTACTACGTGCAGATCGGCGCCGAGGGCCTGTTCGTCGCGACCGGCTACCACCAGATGGCCCGCGACCAGCTCGAGCGCTACCGGGCCGCCGTCGACGACGACACCGCCGGGTCCGCTCTCGAGACGATCGTCGCGAAGCTGGGACGCAGCTACGAGATCGGCGGCAGCGCGCTCAGCACCGCGCCGCGGGGGTACCCCCGCGACCACCGACGGGTCGAGCTGCTGCGCCACAAGGGCGTGACGGCGTCGAAACGCCCCGGGACCCCGGCCTGGCTCGCCACCCGGGCCGCGGTCCGGCGGATCGCGGAGATCTGGCGCGGCGCGTCGGAGCTCAACGGGTGGCTCAACGATCACGTCGGACCGTCGACGCTCCCGCCCCCGGAGTTCGGTCGCTGATCGTGAGTGCGCCGGAGCAGCCGCCCACAGGTGCGCTGGTCGCGGTCAAGGTCGTGCACACAGCCGCGTGGTTCTCGATCGAGTCGGCGATGCTGTACCTGCTGGCGGCCGGTGTACTCGGCCGCAGCGACCGACGCGCAGCACTCGCCGCCGTGGTCGTCGGCGGCGAGACGCTCGTGTTCGCGGCGAACGGCTTCCGATGCCCGCTCACCGATCTCGCTGAGTCGCTCGGCAACGGCCACGGATCGGTGACGGACATCTACTTGCCGACGTGGTTCGCCAGGAACCTGCCTGCGATCCACGTGCCGCTGCTCGCGTTGACCGTCTGGTTGCACCTGCGCAACCTGCGCCGCGGCGCCGCCCGTCTCCCGGACCACTCATCCGAACCGCTCATACGTTGAGGATCGACCGGACGCCGTCGGCGAACCGATCGACGTCCGCAGCGGTGGTCGCCCAGCCGGTCATCCACCGGACCGTCCGTGTCGGCGGGTCCCACGGCCAGAAGAACGACCAGTCCTGCAACACATCGAGTCGGTCCCAGGGGATCGTTGCGAGCACCGCGTTCGCCTCCGGCGGTCGGGGCACCGCGACGCCGGGCACCGCAGCGACCGAATCGGCGAGCCGGGTGGCCATGGCGTTCGCATGCGCGGCGCTGCGCAACCACAGGTCGTCGCGCAGCAGCGCCGAGCACTGCGCCGCCACGAACCGTGTCTTCGAGGTGAGCTGCCCGGCCTGCTTGTGCACGAAACGCGCGTGCGCGGCGAGCTCCGGGCGCAGGAACACGACCGCCTCGCCGTACATCGCGCCGTTCTTCGTCAGCCCGAACGTGAGGAGGTCGACGCCGGTGTCCACACACATCTCACGCAGGGTCGAGCCGGTGGCGACGACCGCGTTGGCGAGCCGCGCGCCGTCGAGGTGCAGCACCAGGCCGTGCGCGCGGCACCGCTCGGCGAGCGCTGCGAGCTCGTCGGTTCGGTAGACGCTCCCCTGCTCGGTGACCTGGCTGACCGACACCGCGGCCGGCTGAGGGTGGTGCACGACGCCGCGCCACGCGGCGAACTCGTCGATGCGGTCGGGGTCGAGCTTCCCGTCGTGGTGCGCCACCGTGGAGACCGTCGCGCCGGTGAAGCGCGCCGGGCCGCCGGCCTCGTCGACCACGATGTGGGCGGTGTCGACGCACAGGACCGCCTGCCAGGGCTGCACGACGCTCGCGAGTCCGACGATGTTGGCGCCGGTGCCGCCCCAGCAGAACAGCACCTCGACCGGTGCCTCGAACCGGTCACGGAGCTCATCGACGGCCGCTGCGGTCCACGGGTCCTCTCCGTAGGCCAGCGACGGCCCACGGTTGGCTTCGACGAGCGCCTCCATGACCTGGGGGTGCGCTCCGGCCGCGTTGTCGGACGCGAACGAGCAGGCCGGCGCCGGCGGGGTGGGGGGCATGGCGACATCGTGACACGCCGGCCCGGCACCGCGGCTCGGACCGCTACGTTGCCCCGATGTCCTCCGACGCCGACTTCCTCGGCCTGAGTGCCGCCGACGGGCCCGGGCGGTTCCGATTCGCGGTTGCGAACCACCTCGCCCGCCTCGACCGGCACCTCTACGGCGGCACCGCGATCGCCGTGTCGATCGCAGCGGCCGAGCTCGTCTCCGAGCGCGCTGCGCTGTGGATGACGACGCAGTTCGTGGCGACCGCACCGCCGGAGGCCGAGATCGCCGTGCATGCCGAGGTGCTCGCACCCGGACGACGCACGAACCAGGTGCGCGTCACCGGCACCGACGCGGCCGGCGCGACGATGTTCGCCTCGCTCGGCGCGACCGGGCACCACCGCCCCGACGGGCTCAGCGGCCAGTTCGAACAGGCGCCCGAGGTCGAGCCGCCCGAGGACGCCGAGGTCTGGGACAGCCCGTTCGTGGGGGTCGCCCGCAAGGCCGGCTACGAGGGGCCGTTGCCCGACATCCCGCCCGACATCGGGTTCCACAGCGTCATCGAGTTCCGCGAGCCACGTGTGCACTCGCACCCGGACCCCGGTCCCGGACGGATGTGCGTGTGGGTGCGCCGGCGCGATCGCGCACCGGTCACGCCGGCGCTCGCCGCGTTCATGGCCGACATGGTGCCGTTGTCGGTCGCGCACGCCTGCGAGGTGCTCGCCGGGGGCATCAGCTTGGACAACACGATCCGCCTCGGCGTGTTCGAGCCGACCGAGTGGATCCTGGTGGATCTGCGACCGCACCTCGCCGCCGGCGACTACGGCCACGGCGCGGCGCACCTGTGGAGCGAGTCCGGCCGGCTGCTCGCGACCGCGAGCCAGTCGGCCGCGATGATCCGCTTCTCGCTCGACGATCTGCCGGGCACCGACGCGAGCTGAGCCTCACCGGCTGCCGGCGCCGGTTCAGCCCGTGAGGCGGTACAGCGCTACGGGGTTCGTACCGACCTCGAAGCGTGCCGGGTCGACCATGGCAGCGACATGCGTGGCACCGTCGTCCGTGTAGCTCTGCGCGGTCGCCGCGAACTCACCGTCCAGCACGACGGCGAACTCCCCGCCGTCCTCGTCGGCGCCGAGGGTGGCCTGCACCAGCGCCGGCGCGAGCAGCGCGTCGGGCTCGATGCGCAGCTCGGCGCCCTCGACGGCGACACCGGCCAGCTCACCGACCGGCGTGCCGACGAGCTCGGGTCGGGGACCTGCCTGCCAGTAGCGCTGGGGCGACCCGACCGCCGGGAGCGCCGTGTCGGTGCCCGCCGCGAGCACGAGCGGCCACAGCGCGGACCCGTCGAACTCGACCGGCTCGAGCGCTTCGACCCCGAACGGGGTCACGTTGCTCGGGGCGTAGGTCTTGGTGTCGCCGCGTTCGGGACCGAACGCCGAGCGGCCGTCGACCGCCCAGGGCAGCTCGGCGTCGAGCACGTCCGCGATGGTGGGGACGATGTCGACGGTCTCGATGTTCGCGTCGCTGACGACGCCGTCACGCTGCCCGGGGGTCTTGACGAACAGCGGCACCCAGGCGAGCTCGGCCAGGTCCGCGTCGGAGAGCTCCTGGCCCTCGATGCCACGGATCGGGCCACCCGGGCGGAACCCGATGCCGTGGTCCGCGGCGACGACGACGAGCGACTCGTCGTAGCGACCCTCGTCGCGCAGCGAGTCGAACAGCTCGCCGAGCAGCGCGTCGACGTAGCCGAGCTGCAGCTGCAGTCGCTGACGGCCGAGCTCCGGCGGCCACTCCTGGTCGACCCAGTCGTCGCCGACGCGCCCGATGTCGGGGTCCGGTCCGGGGTACTGCACGCCTGACGGGACGTAGCGGTACGGGACGTGGGGCAGCAGGATGTGCAGGTAGTCGAGCGTCGGTCCGTCGCCGCTGGCGTCGAGCAGCGCCCGGAACCGCTCGGGCTGATCGAGCTCGAAGTCGTCGAACGGCTCGTCCTCGGTCCCGTCGACCGGTGCCTCCTCGACCTCCCCCTCGTCGACCTGCGGGACCCTCGACGAACCCGGCGACCGGATCGCCCGACTCCCCCGACCACGACAGCCGGGCGGCCATCACCTCGAACGCGTCGCGGTACAGCTCGGCGCGTTGCACCTCGTCGTCGAAGCGACGTTCGCAGAGCGTCTCGGGGCAGAGCCGGGTGACCGATTCGGTGACGTTCAGCTCGTAGGCGTCACCCAGCAGCGTGAACAGGCTCTCGGGGTGATCCGCTGCGACCGGGACGGTGCCGGACTCGGGGTACCGGCCGGTGACGACCGACGGCACGGCGTACCAGGTGGAGCTGCTCACCGCGGTGGTGTTGCGGAACCAGGTGGACCCGGCGGCCAGCTCGGCGAGGTTCGGCAACAGCTCGGCGTCGACCTCGCCGTCGGAGGTCATCACCGCGGTGAGCGGCAGCTCGTCGAGCAGGACCATCACGACCGGTGCGGGCTCATCGATCCCGGCCTCGGCGGCGCGGGGTTCGTCCGCGAACACCAGACGCGACGTCCCGGAGGAGAGCAGGAACAGCCCGAGGAACACCAGCGGCGCGATCGCCGCATAGGCGAGCCACAACCGCATGGCCGGGGCACGGTGGCGCAGCACCGCGGCGCCGACGCCGACCGCCGCGGCGACGAGCATCAACACGACGCCGCCGAGCAGGCTGCGGGCCACCTGGACCGTGAACGCCCAGACCAGCGCGGCGACCAGCCCCAGGTGCACCCAGGTGCGGGCCCGGGGTGCGACGAGCCCGACGATCGACTCGAGCAGCCACAGCACGATCGGCGGGACGAACACCACGGCCAGCGCGAACCACCAGATGTCGGCGCTGGTGGCGTTGCGGAAGATGAACTGCCCGGAGCTGCGACCGAAGATGTCGAGCAGCGGTTGGGCGATCGCGAAGCCGCAGAGCGCGAACAGCTCGACGAACCCACGCAGCTGCGGCCGTCGCCCGGGTGCTGCGGTCGCCGGTGTCTCCGCCGGTGCGTCCGCAGTCGTGTCGGTCACCTCGGGGTGACCTGGTAGAGCACCCGCCGCCCCGACGGCAGCTCGCTGCGTTCGCCGATGTCGAACCGTCGTGCGAGTGCGGCCTCGAACTGCGGTGCGTCGTAGTGGTCGAACAGCCCGGCGCGCTTGCGCGCCAGCAACCGGGCCGCCATCGGGTCGTCGCGCAGCGGCAGCTCGACCACGACGGGCGCGTCGAAGTCGGCGAGCAGGTCGACGATCAGCTCGAAGGGCACGGTGTCGGTGATCGCCAGGTGGTGCACGACCGCCAGGCACAGGACGAGGTCGGGACGGACCCGGTCGACGAAGGACGCCCGCTCCCGGGACCGCCAGCCCAGACCGGGGGACGGGTCGGTGAGGTCGAGCACCAGCGGCAGGATCCGCTGCTCGCCGCTGTCGCGCAGGCGCCGGTAGAGCCGGTCGACCACGGTCGCGTCGGCGTCGACCGCGACGGCCCGGCGGGCGCCGGAATCGACGGCGAGCTGGGAGAACCGCCCGTCGTTCGCGCCGAGGTCCAGCACCAGCTCGGGCGACAGCTCCCGGACCGCGGCGGAGACGGCCGCCTCCTTCGCGGCGAGATCCGCGTCGCCGTAGTGGGACCGGTCCGAGTAGTCGCTCCACGTGGAGGACCCGTCGTCGACGCGCAGCGACCGGATGGTCTGCTCCAGGCTGTCGAGCTGGCCCGCGATCACCTTCGGGCCGAACCCGGCGCGGCGCAGGTCCCCCGCCACGTCCCGCTCGGCGTCCGCGTCCGCGAAGCGCGCCTCGGCACGGGCGTGCAGCTGCACGTGCACGAGGAGGCGACGGTCCAGGCGGCGACGCCCGTGGATGAGCGGCGCGACGTCGCTCGGGCTGATGCCGTCGATCGAGCCGCGCAGCCAGGACTGGAACGGGATCCCCGCCACGGCGGTCACGACCAGCGGGTTCAGGAAGAGCTCGCAGAACTGGCGGTAGCCGGGCCAGGGCTCACCCGGCGGTGGGCGCTCGAAGGAGCCGACGTCGATGAAGACCGGTCGCGCGCCGTCGAAGAGGACGTTGAACGACGAGGCGTCCTTGGTGATGAACCCCTCCGCGAGCGCACGGCGGGTCACCTCGATCTGACACAGCGCCGCGTCGCGCAGCATCTCGAAGGACCACTCGTAGGGGTAGCTGACGACCGGGACGCGCTCGTGGCGCAGCGTCGCGGCCCAGGCGTCGCCGAGCGGGGAGTCGGCCGGGTCCACGACCTCGGTGCGGACCACGAGGCCGTCGGCGACGAGCGCCGCGAAGAAGCCGGCGGCGGCAGCCGCCTCGTACTGGGCGAGCCCCTCGGGGCTCAGGCCACGCAGCACCGCGTCGTCGGTGACGAACACCCGCGACAGCGGGTCGCGGAACGACCCGGGATCCGGTTCGGGCCCCAGATCAGGCACCTGGCTCAGGGCTGCTCGGTGCTGCCCAGGAGCTCGTCACGTGCGGCGTTGGCCTCGGCGCGCTTCTTGGAGGAGAACAGACCGAGGAACCGATTGCCGTACATGCGTGCCAGGACGCCGATGCCGGCGGCGCCGCCGGCGAGCGCCGCTGCGATCATGCTGCCGGTCGCTGCGTCCAGGTAGCTGAGCATCGGCGAACTCTAGCCGACGACCTCGTGAACGCCACCCGCGCGCGGAGTGTCAGCGCAGGGTGTAGCGGATCGGCAGGTGCTTCACGCCGCTGACGAAGTGGGCTCCGGAGTACTGCGGCTCACCCGCCAGCTCGATGGTCTCGACCCGCTCGAGCAGCTTCGCGATGAGCGTGCGCACCTCGCGCCGTGCCACCTGTGACCCCAGGCAGTAGTGCACGCCGAGCCCGAACGACAACAGCTTGTCGGCGTCGGGTCGGCTGATGTCGAAGCGCATCGGGTCGACGAACACGTCCTCGTCGCGGTTGGCCGACGGATACGACGTGAGGACGACGTCGCCCTCGGGGATGGTCACCCCGCCGAGCACCGTGTCCTCCTGGGTCCAGCGGAAGAAGCTGCGAACCGGGCTGGTCCAGCGGATCATCTCCTCGGCGGCGTTGGTGACGAGCGACGGGTCTGCCTGCAGCGCAGCGAGCTGGTCGGGGTGTGCCAGCAGCTGCTCGAGTCCGCCGGTGAGCGCGAACGAGGTCGTGTCGTGCCCGGCGGTGGCGACGATGATGTAGTACCAGAGCCGCTCTCGCTCCCCCATCGGCTCGCCGTCGATCCGGCCGTTCGCGATGACCGTCGCCAGGTCGTCGGTCGGCTCGGCGCGACGCAGCGCGGTGAGCTCGTCGAAGTAGGTCTCGAACTTCGTGATGTTGTCGGTGATGAGGGTGAGCGGGTCGGTGGCGTCGCCGAGGAACTCGGGGTCCGCAGCGCCGAAGAGGCCCTGGGTGAGCTCGAGCATGAGCCGCTCGTCGCGTTCGGGCACCCCGAAGATGTTCATGATGACGTGGAGGGTGAACGGAATGGCGAGGTCGGCCGCGAAGTCGCACTCGCCGCCCAGGTCGACGAGACGGTCCAGGTACTGGTCCGCGATCTCCTCGATCGATCCCTGCAGCCGCTTGACCGCGGCGGGCTTGAACCAGTCGTTGGTGACCTGACGGTGCTGCTGGTGGACCTCGCCGTGCAGCTGCACCAGCGAGCGCGGCGGCGGGAATCCGAGCGCCTCCATCATGTCGTACTGGATGTCGGGCCCCGGCGCCGAGCGTTCGGTGTTCCAGAACACATCGCTGCGACGCGACACCTCGAAGACGTCTGCGTGCTTGGTGACCGCCCAGAAGGCCGGCCAGCCGTCGGCCTCGACGCGCAGGATCGGGTCGGTGCGACGGATCTCGGCGACGTCCGCGTGCCACTGCTCCATGTCGGCGAAGCGTGGCGGCGTGATGAACACCAGCCCCCGCGGATCCGAGGAGGTGGTCGGGACCATCGTGTCGGACATGCGCGCAGCGTAGGGCTGCGGGCCGGGGCGGCGATCCGCGCGCCGCTCGCGCCCCTCAGCGGTCGATCAGCACCCCGGGGTTGAGCATCCAGCTCGGGTCGAGCTCGGACTTCGCGGCACGCAGGGCAGCGGCGAACGGCGCCGGGCGCTGGCGGTCGTAGCCGGGGCGATGGTCACGACCGACGGCATGGTGGTGGGTGACGGTCCCGCCGAGTCGGTCGATCGCGGCCATGGAGGCCGCCTTCACGTGGTCCCACTGCGCCAGGCGCTCGGTGCCCGGCCGGCCGGGGGCGATGACGGTGAAGTACGGCGCCGCGCCGTCGGGGTAGACGTGGGTGAGCCGACACGTCACGAGCGGACTCGGCCCGCAGCCCGCTTCGACGAGGGCCTCGGTGGTGGCGTCGCGAACGGCCTCGACGAACGCGTCGAAGCGGTCCCAGGTGACCGCCGTCTCGAAGGTCTCGGTCACGAGCCCCAGACGCACCAGGCCGTCGCGCAGGTACGGGGCCCGTAGGAACGAGCCACGCCACTGCTCCGCCTGGTCGCCGCCGCTGCCGTCGCGCTGAGGACCGGGCGCCGCGGCGATGCGGCCGCCGCGATCTGCGACCAGTTCACGCGCTGCACCCAGCGACGCATCCACCGGCACGTGCGCGGACTCGAACGCGACCAGCAGGAGGTGCGACGAGCCGTCCCCAGCGCCGTTCACGAACGCCTCGAGGGCGTCGAGCACCCGACAGTTCTGGGGCCACAGGCCCGACTGCGCCAGCACCCGAGCGGCGTCGGCCGCTGCCGCGAACGTGTCGAACCCCGCGACGAAGGACCCGCGGTGCACCGGGCGGTCCATGACGCGCATCCACGCCTCGGTGATCACCCCGAGCGTGCCCTCGGACCCGAGCAGCAGCCGGTCCGGTGACGGGCCGGCGCCGGAGCCGGGAAGCCGTCGCGACGCCCACAGCCCCGATGGCGTGATCGCCCGGATCGACTCGACGAAGTCGTCGAGGTGGGTGTGCAGCGTCGCGAAGTGGCCGCCCGAACGGGTCGCCAGCCAGCCACCGAGCGTCGAGAACTCGAAGCTCTGGGGGTAGTGGCGCAGCGTCAGTCCCCGGGGCCGCAACTCGTCCTCGAGCGCGGGGCCGTAGGTGCCCGCCGCGATCCGCGCCGCGCGCGACGTCCGGTCCAGCTCGAGCACGCCGCTCAGCCCGCCCAGATCGAGTGAGACCACCGGTCGGTCACCGCGGACCTCGATGGGTGTCTCGACACCGCCGACGACCGACGAGCCACCGCCGTAGGGAACGACGACGGCGTCGATGTCCGACGCCCAGTCCAGCACCGCCTCGACGTCGGGCTCGCTGCGCGGGAACGCCACGGCGTCGGGCGCGGGACGCAGATCACCGGCGAGGCCGCGGACCACGTCGCGGAACGACTTGCCGTAGGTGTGCCCGGCACGTGCCACGGCGCCGTCGTCCACGAGATGTGCGATCACCGCCGGTGGTGCCCGCAGACGGGAGACCGGCAGCTCTGCCTCGGCGAGCGGCGTCGGGTCGGACCAGTCGAGCTGGCTGCCGACCAGCGGAGCGACGCGCTCGCGCAGCATCGCGACCTCGGCGTCGGTGACCGCCGCCTCGTCGACACCCCAGCCCCACGTCGAGCGGGTCACCACTCCTCGCCCCCCAGGAACCGTCGGAACGAGTGGTACGAGTCCTTGGGGATCCGGCGGAAGTCGTCGTCGTAGTCGACGTAGACCAGCCCGAAGCGGGCGTCGCGACCGAGCAGCCACTCGATGTTGTCGGCATAGGACCACTGGAAGAACCCGTCGACCGGCACCCCTTCGTCGATCGCGGTGCGGACCGCCTCGAGGTGGGTCCGGGTGTACCAGATGCGCAGGTCGTCGCGGACCCGGCCGTCGACGAGACGATCGTGCATCCCGAAGCCGGACTCGGTGATCACCATGCGTCGGCACGCCGGATGGTCGCGGTAGCGACGCAGCACCTCGAGCAGGCCCTTCGGCGTCGACGGGGATACCGACGTCGCGGAGCGCACGTCGACCTCGGCGGAACGCAGCATCGGCACCGGCAGACCGCCGAGCAACGGGACGCTGCGCATCGGGAACGGTCCGTAGTACTGCACCCCCATGAAGTCGTAGTCGAATGCGGCGCGCTCCTCGTCACCGTCGAGCACGTAGCGCCGCATCGGACGCAGGAACACGCTGTCGTCGAAGGGGTAGCCGCGACCGCCGGCGGGGTCGATGAACGCGTCGACGATGAGCGCCTCGATGCTGCGCTGCATGCGCCGGTGGCGGCCGGTGGCGTCGTAGGGCGCGCCGAGCGTGAACACGTTCGTCGTGCCGATCTGCGCGGAGGTGTCGAGCGCCGATCGCATCCGTCGGCCGGCCTCGGCGCACGCCAGGTTCATGTGGTGCAGCGACGCGAGCGCCGTCATCGGGTGCGGCCCGCGCCGGGCGTGCACCCCGCCGGCGATGTGGCCGAGCACCGACAGCGGCTCGTTGAAGACCATCCAGTGCCGGACCCGGTCACCGAAGTGCTCGGCGACGGCCTCGGCGAACGCTGCGAAGTCCTCGACGATGCCGCGCCGAGCCCAGCCGCCCTCCTGCTGCAGCGCGAGCGGCAGGTCCCAATGGTGCACGGTGAGCCAGGGCTCGAGCCCGCGCTCCAGCCCGGCGTCGATCAAGCGGTCGTAGTAGGCGGCGCCGGCCGCGTTCCACGGTCCGCGGCCGTCGCCGAACAGCCGGGGCCAGCTGACCGAGAACCGGTTGGCGGCGACGCCCAGGCCGGCGATCAGGTCGAGGTCCTCGTCGACGCGGTGGTACGCGTCGATGCCGTCCAAGCAGGCGGTGCCGCCCCGCACCCGACCGTTCAGGCATGCCTCGTCCCACACCGAGGGACGCTTGCCGTCGACGTCCCAGGCCCCCTCGACCTGGAACGCCGCCGAGGCGACCCCCCACGTGAAGTCGTCACCGAAGTCGGACCGTCGCAGCGTCATGTCGCGGATGATGGCACAGGCCCGATCTGCGCGGGCCGGGCGACGCGCACAGCGGTCGCCGGCCCACTGGACCGCGACGATGTGCGATCGTTGCGCATGGCACGATCACCCGCCACGCCGCGGTCGAACGGCGAGTCGCTCAGCCCGCAGGATGCCGCTCTCCTGTACGCCGAATCCCCGGGCACCCAACTGCAGATCGGGGCGCTCTGCTGGTTCGAGGCGGAGCCGCTGCGCGACGGTCGCGGCCGGTTGCGGATCGCCGAGCTGCGCGAGCACGTCGCCCGACGACTCGCCGCGCTGCCCCGGTTCCGCCAGCGCATCGCGCCGGTCGGCGGCGACCTGGCGGCCCCCCGCTGGGTGGACGACGAGGACATCGACG
>CALNXV010000069.1:0-7057 GCA_942490665.1 uncultured Microthrixaceae bacterium | reverse complement strand
GCGATGGCCGCCGCGCTCGATCTGGGCGGCGCATTGAGTGACGAGGACACGGTGGCGGCACTCGAGCGCTGGCGCGCCGTGCTCATCCTGGACAACTGCGAACAGATCATCGACGGGGTGGCTGGCTTCGCCGATTCGCTCCTCGCCCGCTGCCAGACATTGACGCTCCTCGCCACCAGCCGTGAGGCACTCATGATCGACGGAGAGCGAGTCCTGACGCTGCCGCCGCTCGGCGGTTCAGGTGATGGCGACGAAGCGGTCGCGCTCTTCTTCGCCCGCGCCCGGTTGGTCGCGCCCGACGCTCGCCCTGACCGACGCGAGGTGGCGGAACTGTGTGACGCCCTCGACCGCCTCCCGCTCGCGATCGAGTTGGCAGCTGCCCGAGTCGACCGGATGGACATCGGCGAGATAGCGGGGAGTCTGATGCGCGGTCGCGCCGACCGTCGATCACGACGTCGTAGCGGTCGCCACAGCGACCTGCGGTCGGTGCTCGGTTGGAGCACCGACCTGCTCGACGACGACGAACGCCACCTGTGGCGTCGGCTCGCTGTGTTCGACGGAGGTTTCAGCGCTGCTGCTGTCGCGGCGGTCGCCGCCGACGCCGACACGGCAGCCGATGTCGTCGACGAGCTGCTGGACAGCCTGGTCGACCGATCGCTCGTCGTGCGGTATCGCACGGGGTCCGGCATGCGCCACCGACTGCTCGTCATGGCGCGTGCCGTCGCACACGACGAGCTGTCGGCGGCGGGTGAGCTCGAGGTCACGCTCGACCGGCACGCCCGATGGGTCGAAGCCTGGTCGTCGTCGGTTCGGGCGGCTCTCTCCTATGGGTGGCTCGACGACGCGGGAGAAGTCGGGAACCAGCGGTCGGCGCTGCGACACCTGATCGCCGGAGGAGAGTTGGTCCGAGCGACTCAGTTGTTGGCCGACGCGGCAACTCCGCTGGTCTTCGGCGGACATCAGGCCGAGATCGACGAGCTCGCGGTACGGCTCCGCGCCGACGCTCCGGACGATCCGGTCGTGGGCGCACGTCTGGACGAGATCGACATGATCCGCGCCGAGTGGCATGGCGATTTCATCACCTCACATCAGCTGGCTGATTCTCTGCGCTCGACCGATCTCGACGATCGGAGTTGGGTGATCGGCACGATGATCGCGGCTCATCACTTCACGGTGGTCGCTCCGCACATGGCCAGCGTGTTGATCGACGAGCTGATCGACCGAGTCGGCGCGGATCCTCGCTCGACCCTGCTCCTCGCCGAACTGGCGCTCGGCGAGGCTCGCTTCGCGGACGCCGTCGCCCAGCACCTGCGGGGTTTGGGCGTCACCCGCCGGAAGAAGTCCTTGGCCACGGCGCCATGGCTGGGCTTCAGCGTGGTGTTCGAGCTGACCATGGCACTCGTGCCAGTCGACCGCTACCTCGACGAGGCCGGGGTCCAGACCGTGAATGCAATGGAGCAACTCGACACGCTCAGCATCGTGCGTCACCACCACCCGACGTTGCGGTCGGTCATCACCGCCGAACGGGGTGACGCGGAGGCCGCTGTCGAGCTGCTGCGCGAGGCGCTGGCGGCCGAGCGGCGGACGTTCTCACCGTTTCTCGCGACCGATGTCTGCGTCGCGACCGCGCACGTTGCGCTCCGCCTCGACCGACCCGAGGTCGCGATCTTCGTGCTGGGTGCGGTCGCCGCCGTCGGGCAACGGACCACCGGCGCGTTCGGCTGGCGATCCCTGCTCTGGAAGGAACTCGAGCAGGTGGCCGACGACGAGACGATCGCGGCAATTCGCAGCGAGGGTGCCTCGTACACACCTCGCGACGCGCTGGCAGAGGCGATCCGTCGGCTCGGGTCGTGACCGAGCGGTCTGCTCAGGTCGCGCCGAACGACGCCGAGAACAAGCGCCAGTCGCCCTCGATGCCTTTCAACTGATGCTCGCCCTGGTCGGTGAACGTGGTGGCGCCACCCAGCGTCATGTCGCGAACCGTCGACGACACCCACAACTCGCCGTCTGAGGCGGCCTGCTCCACCCGAGCGGCGAGGTTCACGGCGAGCCCGGAGATGTCGCCGTCCTCGCGCACCTCGAGTTCGCCGGCGTGGAGGCCGGCGCGGATGGCGAGACCGATCCCGGCCAGTTGGGTGAGCATTGCTCGTGCGCACTCGACGCCCTGTGACGGCATCGGGAACAGCGCCAGCAAGCCGTCGCCGGTGCTCTTCACGACGCGGCCGCCGTGTTCGTCGACCAACGATCGGGTGATCCGGTCGTGTGAGTCGAGGATCTCGCGCAGCTGCGATCGCCCGCCGCCGCCGACTGGCGGGTCGAGTCGACGATGTCGGTGAACAGGACCGTGCCGAACTGGCGTGTCGCCGCGGTGTTGGTGACCGTTCCGCCGCAGAAGGTGATCATCGCGTCGGTCAGCTCGCGCCAGTTGGGCATGATCCAGGCGTAGTGGTCCTCGCCGTCGAGCTCGGTGTACTCGGCGCCGGCGATGAGGTCGGCCAGCGCACGTCCGGCGCTGACCGGAAGTACTCGGTCACCCGTGACGTGAATGACGAGCGTCGGCGCCGTGATGCGCTCGGGAGCATCCCCTGGATCCAGGTGCAGGGTCGACTCGAATTGGGTGAAGAAGTCCTGCGGGCTGCACGCGAACCGCTGGAATCGCCCGATCCATCGGGTGAACGACTCGTTGCCGAGCTGACTCGGCATCATGAAGTCGACCATCCGCTCGGGGTCGTCGGACCATCCCTCGCCGATGTGCGTGAAGATCGAAATGAACTCGTCGAGCGACTTGAGCGGCGGATCGTCGTCACGGACGTGATCGAGCAGTCGTGGCAGGTGTTGGGGCCCGAGGAAAGTGTTGCAGAGAATGAGATGTTCGACTCGCTCGGGAAACTCGGCTGCGAACAGCTGACCCATCAGGCCACCCTCTGACGCACCGAAGATGTTGGCGCGCTCCCAGCCCACCGTATCCATGACGCTGACGATGTCCTGGAGGCGTTCGTCCAGCGTCGGTGCCCGATCGAAACGATCCGACAAACCCATTCCTCGCTTGTCGAACTCGACGACGCAGAGGTGCCGTCCGAGGTGTTCGCGCGCCCGCCGGTTGAACTCGTGTTCCCAGTCGAGCTCGACGTTCGACACGAGTGCCGGAATGAGCAGCAGTCGTGGTCCTTCGCCCCACTGCTGGTACGCGAGCTTGAGTCCGTCCGCTGATCGGGCGTAGTGCGTGTCGGGGATCTCCACGAGGCCTCCAGCGGCGGGAATCGACGGCGGCGCTGAGAGTACCACTGGTCCGGGGAGTCCCCATGGGCCACACTGTTCGTGCATGTCCCAGGAGCTGCCGTCGGGCACGGTCACGTTCTTGTTCACCGACGTCGAAGGCTCGACTGGGCTGTGGGCCGACGATTCGGCGGCGATGTCGGCCTCGCTGCGGGTGCACGACGACATCCTCCGGACCGAAATCGAACAGCGAGGTGGCTACATCTTCACCACGGCAGGTGACGCGTTCTGCGCAGCGTTCGGACGGGCGACCGACGGCGTCGATGCCGCCGCGACAATTCAGGACCGACTGCATTCGGCCACCTGGCCGGGGCCGGCGTTGGCAGTACGTCTCGGCTTGCACCTCGGCGAGGCCGAGGAACGCAACGGTGACTATTTCGGCCCCGTCGTCAATCTCGCCGCACGGGTGGAGGCCGCCGGGCACGGCGGCCAGACCCTCGTGACCGACGTGGTGCGGCAGGCGGCAGCGCTCGACGCCCGCCCCCTCGGCACCTTCACCCTGCGAGGGGTGGGCGACCCGGTCGCGATCTTCCAGGTCGGCGACGGCGAGTTCCCCCCACTGCGCGTCGCCGACGCCGCATCGACCAACCTGCCGAGCGCCCCGACGGCGCTGATCGGCCGGGCCGACGACGTGCGCGCCGTGCGCACGGCACTGCGATCGAGTCGGCTGGTCACCATCGTGGCCGGAGGAGGGACCGGCAAGACCCGCCTCTCGTTGGCGGTCGGTGACGAGGAACTGCCGGGTCGGCCGACTGGGGTGTGGTTCGTCGATCTGACCGCGGTCGCCGAGCCGAAGGACCTCGCGCCGGCGATCGCCAGCGTGCTCGGTGTCGAACTCGGCGGCGGCGACCCGGTCGAGCAGATCCTCGGCTTCGTGGCCGACAAGAATCTGCTGCTGATCCTCGACAACTGTGAGCACCTCGTCGACGACTGCGCCGAGTTCGCCGAGGCGTTCCTCTCCCGACCCGGAGCGGCACGGATCCTCGCGACCACGCGCGAGCGGCTCGACATCGACGGCGAGCAGGCCGTGCAGCTCCGTCCCCTGCCGGTCACCGACGCGGAGTCGTCTGCGGTCCGATTGTTCGTCGAGCGGGCGATGGCTGTGAACTCCGGCTTCACCCTCGACGGCGATGAGATCGAGACCGTCATCGAGTTGTGCCAGCGGCTCGACGGGCTGCCGTTGGCCATCGAGCTCGCGGCCGCTCGCTGCGGTCTGCTGACGCCGGCCGAGTTGCTCGCCGGGATCGACGATCGATTCCGACTGCTGCACGGCGGTCGGCGACGGCAGCGGCGACGGACACTCGAGTCGACACTCGACTGGAGCTACCACCTGCTGGACGGCGACGAACAGCGAGCGCTGCGGTCGCTCGGGGTATTCGTCGGCACCTTCGACCTCGGCGCGGCAGCAGCCGTGCTCGATGTGGACCGCCACGATGCCGTCGATCTCGTCGACTCCCTGGTTGCGAAGTCCCTGGTCGACCGCGCCTCGGTCGACGGCGTGTCACGATTCCGGCTCCTGGAGACGACCGCCGCGTACGCACAACAGGCGCTCGCCGCCCACGACGAGACGGCGGCGGTGCGAGACCGCCACCTGGCACACTTCCACCGACTGAGCGAGCCGCTCGCCGACGTGTCGCTGTTCTGGGGATACGGCGCATCGTTCGATCGTTTCGGCCGTGACCGGGCCAACGTGCTCGCCGCGCTCGACTGGGCGTCGGTGCAGGAGCGGCCGCAGGTGGCGTCGACCGTGTTGCGCGGGGCGCTCGGTGCGCTCCTCGACGACGACCGCGGCGCGATGCGGCTGATCGACGAGACGGTGGCGGCGCTCGACGATCCGGAGGACGCCGGCGTGCTGACGCTGCAGGAGTCGCGACTCGTCGTCGCGACCCTGTCATCCGACTTCCCGCAGGTGGCCGAGACGAACAGGTGGCTCGCGGCATCGGCCGACGCATCAGCGCGATTCGTCGGCAATGTATGGACGTCGTTCCTCTTCGTCTCGGTCGACGTGAAGGCATCTCGGCGGTATCTCGACATCGCGGAGGCGGCTCGAGCAGAGATCGCTCCGGGGCCGGTCGCTGATCGTTCCGAGCTCTTCTGGGACACGATGGGCTGCTCGGTGTTGATCTTCGAGGGGGAGATCGAGGCAGCGTTGGCGATGGCTGAGCGGACGCTGCGCCTCGCCGAGGGTGTTCCTCCAGCAGAGTGCCAGGCCCAGAGCGTTCGCAGCGGCGTGTGCTGTCACCTGCTGCTCGGCCGCCCGCACGAGGCGCTGGCACTCGCGCGACTCGTTCGGCGCCGACCCGCAGCAATTTCGGGACCCTCGACTACCACGTGGCACTGGCTCAGGTCGCCGTCGGAGACATCGAGGGAGCCAAACCGCTGCTGCAGCGACTCGCTCACCGCAGCGCATCGGGACGCACCCGCCTGGAGGCCGGCACCATGCTGCTGGTACTCGCCGAGCTCGCCCGTGCGGAGGGCGACCTCGACACCGCTCGCCGACTGCTGCTCACCACCCTCGGCCGTCGCACCGTCGAGCTGTACGCCTATGCGAGGCACGTGGCAGCGGAGCTCGGAATTGCGGAGGAGTTCGCGCAGCTGCCGATGGCGATCGAATTCGAGGGCCAGGTCGCGGACCAGCGGGCGTCCATCGAGGTGGTGCAGGCAGAGATCCGCCGACGCAATTGGGACGCCGACGGTTCGGGCCGCTCGGTGTGAGAAACTGACGGAAGTGGAATTCCCGGACATCGACTTCCCCGCGCCGCCCGACTCTCGAGCACGATGAACGAACTCCCGCCCATCCAGTACACCCAGGCCGCCGGCGACGTCGACATCGCGTATCGCGTGGTTGGCTCCGGCCCGTTCGACATCGTGTGGGTCCCGGGCCTGATCGGCAACCTCGAGATCGACTGGGAAGACAGGATGTTGGGCTCGCTGTACCGGCGGCTCGCCGCGTTCTCGAGGTTGATCACGTTCGACAAGCGGGGCATGGGGTTGTCGGATCGTGCCGTCGGTGCCCCGACGCTCGAGGAGCGGATGGACGACGTCCGTGCGGTCATGGACGCCGTCGGCTCCGAACGCGCAGCGATCATCGGCATCTCCGAGGGTGGCCCGATGAGCATGCTCTTCGCCGCCACCTACCCGGAACGCACGATCGCACTCGTGCTGGTGGGAACGCTCGCCCGATGCACACGTGGGCCCGACTACCCCGCCGGCAACGAGGACGCCATCGCAGCGTTGTATCGCTGTCTCGACGACGGATGGGGAACGGGAGCCTCGGCCGAGGTGTTTGCCCAGTCGCTTGCAGCCATACCGGCAGCCCGCAAGGAGATCGGGCGAATGGAGCGATCCTCCGGTAGCCCACGGACGATTCGGGCGGTGCTCGACGGCGTGGCGCACAGCGACGTCCGGCCGGCCGCTCGGACGATCTCGGTGCCGACGCTGGTCATCCACACGCGTGACGACTTGACGGTCCCGATCGACAACGGGCGCTGGCTCGCCGAGAACATCCCGGGGGCACAGTTCTTCGAGATGGACGGTGAACACGTGGTGTTCGACCGTCGGGTGTTCGCCGAGGAGGTCGAGGCGTTCCTGACCGGTGGGCGGTCGGTGGCGCCGGTTGATCGGGTGTTGTCGACGGTGTTGTTCTCCGACATCGTGGGGTCGACCGAACAAGCGTCGTCATTGGGCGACCAACGGTGGCGTGAGTTGCTCGATCAGCACGATCAGCTCGTGCGCCGTGAGATCGAGAGCTTCGGGGGTCGGCTCGTCAAGTCGACCGGCG
>CALNXV010000068.1:0-48354 GCA_942490665.1 uncultured Microthrixaceae bacterium | reverse complement strand
TTCTTTCATGTAGCGGTGCCTGTCTTTATTAGAAAAATTGATTCTTTTTGCGACCTTGTCAGCATGGGATACTCTTGAGATTCCAGGTATTATCCTGTATGTCGGCATATCTTCATCAAACTCTGCCATGAAGCATTGTCCGGTCTTACCATTTATGAACCGGTCCACCAGTGAATGGTTGTGGGTGACAAGAATTGTGTTGTTGCCGATGGTGTAAAAATCACTCAGGATCCCAAAGGATTCATTCTGCCGTTCTTCATATGTTGTCCCTTCTGCCAGCTCATCAAGAACTACCAGGCTTTTTGGAGTGGTTGAATAGAAGATGTCCCTGGTCCTTGAAAGTTCAGTACCGAACCTGCCTTCCTCATCCTGCAGTGAATCAAATTTCGGTGCCTGGTAATGTATCTTGTCAGCGATGTTAATTGACGCCTTTTCAGCAAGAACATAAAACCCTGCCTGCGCCAACAGCTGACTTAGGACAATGGTTTTACAAATGGTTGTCTTCCCCCCGCTGTTGGGACCGCTGAGAAATGTCAGCCTTGATCCGCTCATCTGTACCTTGTTTGGCACAAACTCCCTGTTTTCTTTTGCCAGGACAGGGTTTTTAAGCCCTGTTGCTTCAAAAAAATGATGGGGTTCGTCTGCAATTTTGGGCAGTACTGCGGCATGCAGTGATTTTTTGACAAAGCCATGGCATGATAAAAGTTCATCAATCATTCCTATGGCATCAACAGCCCGGTTGAACCGGTTATCGTAAATACATTTTTTCCGGAGGGGTTCAATAAATTTTTCCGTATCATTTACCGGTTTGACAAACATACTGTAAAATGCATATGCACCGGTCCATATCAGCCCGATTTTCGACATCAGGGGTGATATTGACAGTCCCGGTCCGATCTTATTCTGGAGATAAGGGGCTGCTGCAACCAGAGGTCCGGCAAAAAGCCATTCTGTGAAACACCGGGGTCTGAACCTTAGTTTCGGTAAAATCTCACACCTCATTTTAAGACTTAAACCCCACTGAACATTTTCTAGGTCAAGCCCGTGTGAAATGCTGCATTCAATTGACTGATCATTTATTGAACTAAAGATGATATATGATAGTACCAAGGATATAAAATTCCCCGTTGGACACAGCCTGTATCATCCGGGTCATGTTGAGGGGCTGATTGCCGGGCTCTTTTTATTGCAGGATATGGAAACGAAGCCTTAAGACCTTTGTTAAAAAAATTGTAAAGCGCACTTTCTCCCCTACTGAATTCATGGACATAGTCCTCAAGTACGTGTCTCAGGATATCATCAGATGCAATCTCACTTAATGATTCTTGTTTTGATCGAATAAACTGAAGGTCTGTGCCGGGTTGGACCAGTGACCTGAGCAGTGTGGCTGAACCGGTCGCACTGAATGTATGATCAACTGCCCTGTGCAATTCCAGCACTTGGACCAGCTTGAGAGACGCTTTGTCCACAACACCAATTGGACAAAACTGCAGGTACAATTGCCGGGATACCTTTGCAGGCTTATTTTGCCTGCCGTGTTTAATGAAAGTCTTCCTGTCATTGCTTATGATCAAAGGCTCAACTTTTTCCAACACCTTTTCCCGGGAAATTTTTTCATTGTCAGCATCCCATTTTTGAAGAATTTATTAACCGGTTATGGCTCACCTGTTTCAAACAGAAAATGCCTGGATCCTTGGCCCGCAGCGACCTATGTTATCTCCGGGTGCCTGGTGAAGCTTCAGCGCCATTTCAATTATTTTATACCGGCCCAGACGATCTTTGAGCAAATAGCTTAATTGCGCAAAGCAAAAATTTCAAGAGGACCGGAGGGGGACCGGAAGATTTTGGGTCTCAATGTCAATGGAAAATTTCTCAACCTTATCAAGTTAGCATCCAATGAATCATCATTGTTCAGCGGTTTAAGGTACAAATCACATTAAATTTTTGTCTATATCCATTTTACCATGCAAAATACCAATGATATCAATATAGCTGTCTGAGATGAGATAAAAAATGATGTGTTTTCGCACAAGAAAGGAATAATATCCAGTAACAATTTCAGGCCGTTGTTTTCCAAGTCCCGGATTGGCCGCAAGTTGGTTAAGCTTGTCCTCAATATCCTGAAGATATTTTTCAGCTCTCACTTCACCCCATGTTTCAACAGTATAATTCCAGATATCTGTTAAATCCGATTTTGCTGAAGGCGTGAGACGGTATTTATGCATTCCTGACCTCAGTCATAATTTCGCTCACGGTTTGAGCAACAAATTTTCCCTGTTTAGCTTGTTCGGCACCAATCGATAAGCGTTCTCTTAACATTTCAAGTTTCATGAGCTGTACTAATTCTTCATTTTTTTCCCAGAACCGCAAAGCATCCCGAATCACTTCACTGGCATTGTTGTAATAACCTGATGCTACTTTTTGCTTAATCCTGGTTTCAAGCTCAGGTGTTAGTGAAACATGCATACGAACCTCCTTAGATATTTGAATATTACATTAGAATAACAAAAATACAAACATTGTCAATCTTTGAAGGTTTGTTTTTGTAAAATTCGGAAGACTCTATTAAGAATGACACCATTTTCGGTACAGATTATTTTTTCCGCCTGGAAAATTTTTGCCTTAATGTCAATGCGACGCCCCTCTCCTTCCAATTGGAATCATCTGATGAAATTGACAATAAAATATAGAGATGCTAATTTTTCACGGTACAAATCGAATGATTGAAGAATGCAAATACCATATGGATAGATCTTCTTCCAAGTAATGAGAGGTTTTCAAGACAGTCTGTGGCTTCCTGCCCCAGAGACATGAACACCATGATCTGTTTGTTCATCAATATCCTTTTTCTCAGTTTTTTAACCTGTCACTGTGGGCCGGCAGATCAACCCTCTTTTCCTTTGTAGTAGACCATCTTTGCAATACCGATGGTTTTTACGGACTGATTTCTGTGGTTCCTGATTCTTTGTAAAGCCCGGTTTCGATAGGCTTTCTCATGTTTTTTTCGACGGCAATTTTTCCAATAATCAGGATTGCTGGAAAGCCATTTTTGCTGAGCCAGATGCTGGTCTTTTTTGTAATTTGGGTTGGTTGCCAGTTTCTGTTTATGCCACAGGGCTTTTCTGATCTTCTGGCAGTTCGGTTTCGAACAGAAAATTTGCAGCTTGTTTCTTGGGACGAAAAACGTATCGCAACCAGGACAAGGTAACGGATCCATTATTCCCCTCCATCCGGGATTAGATTAATGTTGGGTAGGATAGGAATTCTATGGATAGAACCAAATTTATTAAAACTTCTTTTTAAAGCGAATTAAATTAATGGAATGAGATGGGTGGCGGGCTGATTCCGCTGAAATTGGCGGGGAAAGAATCCCTTAAAATGGAGGAGAATTAAATCCCTGGTCCCACATTGGTTAACCTTTAAAGTGGTTTTGATTTTTCGTCTCCGAGGTCATGTTGCAGCAGACCCAGGTGGAGCGGGTCGTGCCCCGCTGGCGTGCGTTCCTCGAGCGCTGGCCGACGACTGCTGCCTGCGCGGCGGCTCCGGTTGCCGAGGTGATCGCGGAGTGGCAGGGGCTCGGCTACCCCCGTCGGGCACGCGCGCTGCACGGCGCGGCGCGCATCGTCGAGGATCGCCACGGCGGATGCTTCCCCGACACGCTCGAGGACCTGCTCGAGCTCGACGGAATCGGGCCCTACACGGCCCGCGCGGTCCTGGCGTTCGCGTACGAGGCGCCGGCGGCGGTCGTCGACACCAACGTCGGCCGGGTCCTGGCGCGCCGACACGGTCGGCGCCTCACGCCGCGTGCCGCGCAGCTGCTCGCCGACGAGTGGCTCCCGCCCGGTCGGTCCTGGGCGTGGAACCAGGCCCTGTTGGACCTGGGTGCCGGATGGTGCCGACCACGTCGCCCGCGCTGTGAGGACTGCCCGGTGCGCGCCCGATGCACCTGGGCACTCGCCGGACACCCCGAGCCCGATCCCGCAGTGCGCTCGGCCGGGGTCTCGGGCACCCAGTCCCGATTCGAGGGCTCCGCACGCCAGGCCCGTGGTCGCCTGATGCGCGCCGCGGCCGAGGCGCCGGTGCATCTCGACGACTGGGTGCAGGTGGCGCAGTGGTCGGGTCGCCCGGACGCGCCAGCCGCAGTGCGCGCGGTCGTCGAGTCGCTCGTGGCGGACGGGCTCGGCCAACTCGACGAGCTCGGACGGCTCGTGCTGCCGAGCGACTGACGCGCTCGGCGCCGGAGGCGACGACGCCGGTCAGCCCTCGGCGAGGAAGGCGAGGATCTCGGCGTTGACCACGTCGGGGCGTTCGAGCTGCAGGAAGTGCCCGGCGTCGTCGATCATCACCGAACGACTGCCGGGAGCTGCGAGGTACTCGCCGCTGGACGCAGCCAGCGTCGGGCTCATGCAGCCGTCGTCGGTCCCGTGCAGGTACAGCAGGGGTTGGGTCGGGACCTCGTAGGTGCCGTTCTGGGCGGCCTCCAGTGCGGGGTCCTGGAGCTCGGGCTGGACCGTGTGGCGGTAGTAGGCGAGGGCGGCGTCGAGGTGTGCCGGCGTGGGCATGCACGCCACGAACCGATCGACGAACTCGGTCGCGTCGAACCCCGGTGACCAGTCCGCCCAGAGGCGCCGGATGAAGGCGTACCCGTCGGCGGGGACCACCATGTCCGCGAGCGGCGTGAGCTGGAAGAAGATGTACCAGCTCATCCGCAGTTGGTCGTGGTCGAGGAACCCGGCCATGTTGACCGGTCCGACGGGGACTGCCGCGGCGACGACCCGACGCCAGCGGTCCGGCTCCAGCGAGGCTGCCGCGTAGGCGCCCATCGCGCCCCAGTCATGGCCGATGAGCACGGCGTCCGCCCCGCCGCCGAGCTCCTCGTGCAGCGCGTTCGCATCCACGCCGAGCACGCCGGCCTGGTAGCGGCCGTCCGGCGCGAGCGAGGTGGGTGCGTAGCCGCGGTTGAACGGCGCAACGGCCCGGTAGCCGGCAGCGGCCAGCTCTGGCAGGAGGTGGCGCCAGGTCCACGCCGAGTCGGGGTAGCCGTGCAGGCAGAGAGCGAGCGGTCCGGAGCCGGTCGCGAGGCAGGTGAAGTCGATGCCGTTCGCGCTCAGCTCGAGGATCTCGAACCCGACGGCGCCGGCGCTGGTGTCGGCCATCGCAGAAGCGTAGGACACGTCCGGCGGGGAGATTTCGGTCACAGGCCCGGGCGTGGACACCCGCAGTTCATCTATCGTTGACGCACGCCGCCGACGCCGGTGGACGGGCCGATCACCCAGGGGGGTACGACGTGCGAGGTTCGCCCTGAACGTCACGTTCTACGGAGTGCGCGGGTCCACCCCGTGTTCGTCGGACTCGATGCGCCGCTACGGAGGCAACACCTCCTGTGTCGCACTCGAGTGGCCGGACCGCGACCCGATCCTGCTCGATCTCGGCACCGGCCTGCGCTACTTCGGCCTGACGCAGCCCTGTGACGGGTCGTTCCGGGCCACCACACTCGTCTCGCACCTGCACTGGGACCACGTGCAGGGCATCCCGTTCTTCCCCCCGCTGCTGTGCCCCGGCGCCCAGCTCGACATCCACGCCCCCGCTCCCGAGGAGGGCTCGCTGGAGGAGGCAGTGCGGTCGTTCATGTCGCCGCCGTACTTCCCGGTGGAGATCGATGCGCTGCCCGGCCGGGTCACCTTCACCGAGGTCACCGACGGCGTGTTCGATCTCGACGGCGTGAAGGTCTCGGTCGCGTTAGTGCCCCACGTCGGTGTCACCGTCGGCTACCGGGTCGAGCACGACGGCATCTCGGTCGCCTACGTCAGCGACCACCAGCAGCCGGGGATCGACTCCACCGAGATCCACCCCGGTGTCCTCGACCTGTGCGAGGGCGTCGACCTGCTCATCCATGACGCCCAGTTCGACCGAGACGAGTTCGCGCTCCGCCAGACCTGGGGGCACTGCACCATCGACTACGCGGTCGAGGTGGCCGCCCGGTCCGGGGCCCGCCGGCTGGCGCTGTTCCACCACGACCCGTCCCACGACGACGCACGCATCGACGCACTCGCCGAGCGGGCCAGGATCCTGGCCTGCGGCCGCGGCATCGACGAGATCGTCGCCGCCGCAGAGGGGCTCACGCTGTCGTTCCGGACCGCGACCTCCCGATAGTGTCGCCGGGGTCCACGAGCGAAGGGCCCCGATGAGCGACACCACCGACGGCGCAGATGGTCGTGGCGAGCACGAGCTGCACGACTCGGAGATCGAGATCGACCCGGCCCTGTTCCGCCGGGTCATGGGTCACTATCCGACCGGGGTCACCGTCGTGGCGGCGCTCGAGGACGACACGCCCGTCGGCCTCGCCATCGGCTCGTTCTTCTCGGTGTCGCTCGACCCCCCGCTCGTCGGGTTCTGCGTGGCGCGCAGTTCGGGCAGCTGGCCTCGTATCGAAGCCCAGAAGCGTTTCGGCATCACCGTCCTCGCCGACGACCAGCACGAGACATCGAATCGCTTCGCCTCGAAGGTGGCCGACAAGTTCGAGGGTGAGCACTGGGAGCCGGCGCCGGTGACGGGCTCGCCGCTGATCCAGGGCGGACTCGAACACATCGACTGCACCCTGTACGACGTGCTCGACGGGGGTGACCACGTGATCGTCCTCGGCCGGGTCCAGCACCTCGACGTGCACCGACCCGAGGCCGGTCCGCTCCTGTTCTTCAAGGGTGGCTACGGTCGCCACTCGACCCTCTGATCGACGCATGCCGATCTACGCGCTGGGGGACCAGGTCCCCGAGATCCATCCCGACGCCTATGTACATCCCGACGCGGTCGTGATCGGGTCCGTCGTGCTCGGAGCGGACACCTCGGTGTGGCCGACCGCGGTGCTCCGTGGCGACGACGGGTTCATCTTCGTCGGCGCCCGCTGCTCGATCCAGGACGGCGCAGTCCTGCACACCACCGCGGTGTTCCCCACGACGGTCGGCGACGACGTCACGATCGGGCATCTCGCCCACCTCGAGGGATGCACGGTGCAGGACCGCGCGCTCATCGGCTCCGGCTCGATCGTGCTGCACGATGCGCACGTCGGCGTGGAGGCGATCGTCGCCGGTGGCGCGTTCGTCCGGAACCGCCAGCAGGTCCCGGCGCTCGCGATGGCGATGGGTGTGCCGGCGGTGGTGCGCGAGGACGCGGTCACCCCGGGCCACTTCGACATGGGCGTCGAGTCGTACGTGAAGCGGGCGGGCCGCTACCGCCGCCATCTCCGCCGGCTCGACTGAACGCCCCGGTGGCAGCGGGCGCCGCAGTGCGACCGCGGGAGCGCATGGGTGGAACTTCCCGCCGATGCCCGTCGCGGAGCGATCGCAGCGTCGATCCACCAGACTGGTTCCATGCCCGTCATCGCCAGGATCCGTCGCAGCGCCCGTTCCCGTGCAGTGGTGGCAGCGGTCGCTGTCCTTGCCGCGACGGGTGCCGTTGCCGCACCGGTGTCCGCAGCGCCGTTGTCGCCCGTTCAGGATCCAGCGCCGGCCGTTGCCTGTCAGGGCGTCGTGGTGTCAGCGTCGGTCGTGTCCGAGGTCGTCCCCGGCGGGGCCTGGTCGGTCACCGATGCCTGCGTCGAGCCCATTGCGGCCTACGAGGTGAACGTGCTCGGGTATCGCCTCGTCGGCGGCCTCGGAGCTGCGATCTACGACGAGGGGCACCGTGGGCGCGTGGCGTTCGCAACGGTCGCGATCTCGCCCGACCGGTCGCTCAGCCTGGTCGGCCTCGAGGATGTCGACACCGGCACCGTGGTGTGGGCCTACGCTGACGCCGGCTACGCGGACGACGGCACGAGTCGCACCGCCGGGGGCGCGGCGACGGCGGTCAGCGTCGTGGGTCCTCCCGAGGGGGCGCCGACGCCGGCCGTGTCGGACCCGGTCCCCGCCGAGGCGACCATCTCGCTGACGGGCAACGGGACCGACCTCGCCACCGCCGAGGGCCCGATCGCCGACGAGCTCCGGTCGATCGTCGACGAGGCCGTCGCTGCACTGACCGACTGAGCCCGACTGCGCCCGAGTCCCCCGACCCCTGGTCGGGTGGACTCAGCCGCGGGTCGCGGCGAGCCAGCCGACGAACCCGCCTGCGTCGATGTTGCGCGTCACGGTGAATGCAACGGCGAGCACACCGAGCGCCACCCAGAGCCATCGCGGAACCGTCGGTGTTCGGAGTGTGCGGCCGCGGGCGGCGAGCGCGACCTGCACGATCCAGAGCAGCGCGATGGCCGGGAGGGCCGCAGCGAGCAGCACGTTGTGGTCCGCGGCCCCGCCGACGTCGCCGCGGACGAGGGAGTTCACGCAGCGCAACCCTCCACAGAGGGTGCAGTCCACGCCGAGCACCGACTGGCTCCAGCAGATGGGCACGCCGGAGTCCGTCGGGTCGACGAGCGCGATCGCTGCGCAGCCGAGGCCCACAGCGGCGCCGGTCCCGAGCAGGCGCCGCCAGGAGACGGCTGGGCCGGTCGGGGGATCGGTCCGGTCATCGGCGGACCCGCCGGGCTGGTCGCCCGCCGCCCGGTGTCCTGCTCCTGGCCGACGGCGTGCACCCGACCAGCGTAGCGACGTGCTGGCGCCGACGGGCGGCTCCCGATCGCACCGATCCGCAGGAGCCCCTCGGTCTGCGGGTGGGGACCGGTCGTTCTGGACCGGGCGTCGCCCGGTTCAGGCGGCGGGCCGGAGCGCAGGTCGACGATGCGGAATCCGCCGACGCCGTCGGCGCGGCCTCGGCCGAGCGCACGAGCGGCGGCGGCCGGGATCTCGTCGGCCGAGCCGCCAGCGTCCGCGACCGCCACCCCCACGGTCAACGCGACCCGGGCGGGGCCGCCGCGACGGCCAAGGGCTCCACCGCCATCGAGAGCAGCCGGTAGGCGACACCCGCCGCGTCCTGCACGTCCCCGAGGTCCTCGGCCACCACCGCGAAGCCGTCGTGGTCGTCGCGGCAGACGCGGTCGCTCGGCCGGAGCCGGCGGAGCATCCGGTCCCCGAGGGCGGCCAGCACGTCGTCGGTCGTGGACGCATCAGCTGCGCTCGGGTGAGCCCCCCCGCCGGCGCCATCGGTGCTGATCCCGTCGAGTCCCACGCGGATCAGTGCGAACGGCGTGCCCTGACGTCCCGAGCGGCCCAGCGCTGATGCCACCAGTCCGACGGTGTCCACCGCAAGGTGCACCCTGGCGGACGAGTCCGTCGGTGACGACGCTGCGTCGCCGCGGTCGGGCGTCCGGCGGCGGCGGTCCATCCCGACGACCGAGTCGGGCGCGGCCGGTGTCAGCGCGGCGCCCAGGACCACGACGATCTCGTCGTCGTCCCCGTCGGGGCGTGCGACGGTGCAGCGCAGGGTGGTCGTCGCACCCGAGTGGTCGTGCACGCGAACCGTGCAACGCTCGAGGCGGGACGCGCCACCGACGACGCGGGAGAGCCCGGCGAGCACCTCGGGCTGGTCGCTCGGGGTGCACAGGCCGATCAGATGGACCCCCACCAGATCGTCGGGTGTCCTGCCGAAGGCCCGGGCGAACTCGGAGCTCGCACTGAGCACGTGACCCTCGAGGCCGATCGCTGCGATCGCAACCCCCGCGGAGTCGAGCGTGGCGCGCAGGCTGAGCGTGGATGTGCGCACCGGCGCGGGCGGATCGACCATGAGCGGTGCATCGGCACCGATGGGGTCGACCCTGAGATTCGACTCGCTGGGCGGCCGCCGGCCCGAGCCGCTCAGCCCGAACGCTCGACGAGGTAGTCCAGCGCGTCGGTGATCGTGGCGAGCCGTGCCTGGTCACGCTCGGGGATCTCGAGCCCGGTCCTCGTGTGCAGCTCCTCGACGAGGTGCACCATGTCCATCGAGTCCAGGTCGACCTCCTCGGCGAGCTCAGCGTCAGGGTCCGTCGCTGCGAGGTCGGCCTCGGGAGCGATCCTGCGGATCGCGGCGGCAAGCACCTCGAACGCCTCATCTCGGGTCATGCCGGTTCCTCCTCGTCGTCAGGGCGGTCGTCGAGCTCCTCGGGACGGGTGGATGGGCGAGCAGGCGCTCCATGCGGCGCAGAAAGCGGCTGCCCGTCCGGCCGTCGCTCGCGGTGGTCGGCGGCCAGGGTCACCACGACGCTCGGACGGGCGACCACCGTGCCGCCGACCACGAGCGCTCGTGGTGCGATGCGCCGATGCCGACGAGGGCGAGCTCGGGTGGGTGGATGACTCCGTGCACCTCGTCGACGCCGCGGTCGCCCAGGTTGGTGACCGAGATCGTCGCGCCGGTCATCTCCGACGAACGCAGCGCACCGCGTCGTAGCGGCGTTGCACCAGCTCCGACAGCGCCGCCATCAGCTCGTCGGTCGACCGACGGTCAGCGTCGTGGATGACGGGCACGAGCAGCCCGCCGCTGCGGAGCGAGACCATCACCTCCAGGTGCACCTCCGCGGAGAGGGCGGGTGCCCCGTCGGTCCAGGTGCCGTTGAGGCTCGGAACCTGGTGCCGCGGCGAGGGCGGTCGCCCGCAGGAGCGCTGCGGCCGGCAGGACCCGTCGGTCCGGCGGCCGCGACAGGTTCCGCTCCTCGAGCCAGGCGACGAGGGGTCCCAGGTCGACCGTGGTCGACAGGTGGTAGTGGGGGATCTCCAGGTTCGAGCGCTCCATGGTGCGGGCGATCGCAGCGCGCATCGCGCCGGCCCCCGGATCGCGCCGGCCGCTGCGGCGGGCGTGCTCGGCCGGGCTCCGTGTGTCGGGAGATCCCGCTCCCGGACTGCTCCACCCGGTCCGCTGCCTGTGACGTCGTGGAGATCGACACCCAGTTCGGCGGCCCGGCGGCGTGCCCGGCGGAGACGCCGGCGGTGACGAGCGCGGGGTCGCCGTGGAGCGGCTCAGCCGACGGTCCGCTGCCTCGACGTCGCTACCCGCGTGACCCGTCCGCCGGGTCCCGCTGCCCTCGATGCGGTCGGTGTCGAGGCCCCGCCGCTCAGCGAGGTGACGCACGAGCGGGGAGAGGACCCTGCCGGCGTGATGGTGGGTCGGACCGACGCCGGTCGGTGGCGAGGCGTGCTCCCGGTGCCGGCTGGGGCGTGGGTCGGCCGCGCGCAGTGCTGGACCGCGGGGGCGAGGTCGACGGTGAGCGGTCCACCTCCTGGGCGTCGCTGCCGTCGGCGGCGTCGGGGGCGTCGCCGGTGCCCTGTTCGCCGGCGCCGATCCGCGCCAGCGGTGTGCCGACCTCGACGCCGGTCCCCGGCTCCACGAGGAGCTCCTCGACCACGCCGGACTCGAACACCTCGACGTCGATCACCGACTTGTCGGTCTCCACCGCTGCGACGATGTCACCCCGGCGGACCGCGTCTCCCGCGGCGACGTGCCACTCGACGAGCGTGCCCCGGTCCATGTCGGCGCCCAGGGAGGGCATGCGGAACTCGCCCATCAGCGCACGGTGGCCCGGACCGCGTCGATTACGTCCGCGACGCCGACCAGCGCTGCCTGCTCCAGGTGGGCGGCGTAGGGGATGGGCACCTCGGCCGTGCCGAGCCGCCCGATCGGCGCGCCGAGGTCCCAGAAGGCGTCCTCGGCGACCCGTGCGGCGATCTCGGCGCCGATGCCGCCGGTCCGCCAGCCGTCCTCGACGACCACCAGACGGCCGGTCCGTGCCACCGACGTCAAGGATGGTCCCGGTGTCGAGCGGCCGCAGCGTCCGCAGGTCGATCACCTCGGTCTCGACACCGTCGGCGGCGAGGTGCTCGGCGGCCTCGAGCGACGTGTGCAGCGCCGCTCCGTGGGTGACGAGGGTCGCGTCGTCGCCCGCCGGCGGATCGACGCCCGGTCCAGGTCGACGGGGTCGGGCCGGTCGGGCAGGTCGTCGGAGATCCCGAAGAGCGCGCCGTGCTCGAAGATGAGTACCGGGTCGGGGTCCTCCAGCGCCGTGAGCAGCATGGAGCGGGCGTCCGCGACCGTGGCGGGTGCCACGATGCGCAGGCCCGGGATGTGGGCGTACCACGCCTCGAGGCTGTGGCTGTGCTGGGCGGCGAGTTGGCGTCCGGCGCCCGTCGTCATCCGGATCACGAGCGGGACGTTGAACTGGCCACCGGACATGTGCAGCAGCGTGGCCGCGTTGTTGACGATCTGGTCGAGGGCCAGGAGGCTGAAGTTCACCGTCATGATCTCGACCACTGGTCGAAGGCCGCCGAGCGCCGCACCGATGCCGGCGCCGACGAACGCGGACTCCGACAGCGGTGTGTCGCGCACCCGTTCCGGGCCGAACTCCTCCCACAGCCCGAGGCTGACCGCGAAGCAGCCCCCGTAGGCGCCGATGTCCTCGCCCATGAGCACGACGCGTTCGTCGCGCTGCAGCGCGTCGCGCAATCCGGCCCGGAGCGCCTCGCGGTAGGTGAGGGTCACGAGCCCGGATGTGTCGTCGGCGGTCCGATCGGCGGTCACGGCAACCTCGCCGTCGTCGAGTCGTCGGAGTGGACCCAGCGCAGCAGCTCCTCGACGGGTTCGAGGTCGCCGTCCTCGGCCCGAGCGACCGCGTCGTCGACCTCCGTCTCGATCTCGGTCTCCAGGCGGTCGCGCTCCGAGGCGTCGAGCAGGCCGGCTCCGAACACGCGGTCCGAGAACGTCTCGATCGGGTCCCGTTGCTTCCAGAGCTCCACCTCCTCACGCTCCCGGTAGCGCTCGGGGTCGTACATCGAGTGCGCTCGGAACCGGTAGGTGCGCAGCTCGAGGAAGACCGGCCCGCCGCCGCCCCGTGCAGCGGTGAGCGCGTGACGAGCCGCCCGGCGCACCTCGACGACGTCCATGCCGTCGACGGCCCAGGCCGGCATCCCGTAGCCCGCTGCGCGCAGGGCGAGGTCGGTCGCGGCCTCGGAGCGGCGGAGCGCGGTGCCCATCGCGTAGAGGTTGTTCTCGCAGCAGAACACCACGGGCAGGTTCCACAGGGCGGCGAGGTTCATCGTCTCGTGGAACTCGCCCTCGGCGACGGCGCCCTCGCCGAAGAAGCAGAGCACGACGCCGTCGCGGCCGCCCAGGTGCTCCGCCAGGGCCAACCCGGCCGCCAGGGGCAGCCCTCCGCCGACGATGGCGTTGCCGCCGTAGAAGCGGGTGTCGGCATCGAAGAGGTGCATCGAGCCCCCGCGTCCCCGGCTGCAGCCCTGGACCCGGCCGAACATCTCCGCCATGACCGAACGCATCGACACGCCGCGCGCCAGCGCATGGCCGTGGTCGCGATAGGTCGACACGATGCTGTCGGTGGGCTCGGCCTCGCCCATGATCCCCGCTGCGACGGCCTCCTGGCCGATGTAGAGGTGCAGGAAGCCGCGGATCTTCGCTGCCGAGTAGAGCTCGACGCAGCGTTCCTCGAACAGCCGGATCCGCAGCATCGTCGTGAGCAGCGAGGTGGCCGCCCCTGCGTCGAGGTCCGCGGGGATCGGGTCCGTCGGGATCGGATCCGTCGGCTGGTCGCGTTGATCGTTCATCGTTGCTCCTCGAGCGTCGACAGGTCCCCCTCGGGCAATCCGAGCTCTCGGGCGCGCAACAGCCGACGCATGATCTTGCCGCTACGGGTGTGGGGCAGGTGGTCCACGATCGCGATCGACCGTGGAGCGACCGCGGCGCCGAGGCGCGTCCGTGCGAAACCGCGCAGGTCGAGCTCGAGCTGCTCGTCGACCTCGATGCCCGGGCGGACCGTCACGAAGGCCTTGACGACGTTGCCCGCCACCTCGTCGGGGATGCCGATCACGCCGGCCTCGACGACGGCGTCGTGCTCCATCAGCGCACTCTCCACCTCGAAGGGCCCGATGAGGTGGCCGGCGGTCTTGATGACGTCGTCGGCCCGGCCCACGAACCAGAACCACCCGTCGTCGTCCCGGCGCGCGAGGTCACCGGAGAGGTACCAGTCGCCGGCGAAGGAGCGCTCGTAGCGCTCGTGCTCGTGGAGGTAGTCGCGGAACATCGACGGCCAGCCGCGACGCAGGGCGATCATGCCCTCCACGTCGGGATCGCCGATCAGCTCGGGTGCGCCGTCGGCCCCGACGACCGGGCCGTTCCCGGCGTCCACGCGGACCAGCGCCGCCTCGACCCCCGGGACCGGGCGTCCCATCGACCCGGGCCGCACCTCCCCGCCGGGGGCGTTCGCGATCATGATCCCGCCCGTCTCGCTCTGCCACCAGTTGTCGCGGATCGGACGGTCCAGCACCCGCTGTCCCCAGAGCACGGCCTCGGGGTTGAGCGGTTCCCCCACCGAGGCGATGAGGCGCAGGGAGCCGAGGTCGAACTCGCCGGGCAGGTCGTCGCCCGCCCGCATGAGCATCCGGATGGCCGTGGGCGCCGTGTACCAGACGTTCACGCGCTGGTCGTGCAACGTCGAGTACCAACGGCGTGCGTCGAACTCGGCCTCGTCCACGATGGCGGTCGCGCCATGGGTCAGGGGCCCGATGATGCCGTAGGACGTCCCGGTGACCCACCCCGGATCCGCAGTGCACCAGAACACGTCGTCGGGGCCGAGGTCGAGGACGAAGCGGGCGGTCGCGTGGTGGGCGACGACCGCCTCGTGGACGTGGACCGCGCCCTTCGGCATGCCCGTGGTGCCGGAGGTGAAGTGCAGCAGGGCCATCTCGTCGGGCTCGGTCCGTGCGATCGGTCCCGCCGGTTCCGCAGCGTCGAGCAGCGCCGTCAGGTCGTGGACGCCGGCGTCGGGGTCGTCGTGCCCCTCGCCGTCGATGAGCAGCACATGGCGCAACGCGGGGAGTCGGTCGCGCAGGGCCGCGACCTTGCGCCGGTACAGCGCGGCGGTGGTCACCAGGACCACACCGTCGCCCCGTTCGAGGCGCTGGTGCAGCGGCTCCGGCCCGAACGCTGCGAACAGGGGGCACAGCACGGCCCCGTGGCGCAACGTGCCGAGTGCCGCGACGTACAGCTCGGGGACCCGGCCAGCAAGGAGGAAGACGCGCTCGCCCCGCTCGACGCCGAGCCGGGAGAGGACTGCGTCGAACCGGGCGGTCCGGTCGGCGAGCGTCGCGTAGGTGACGTCCTGCACCGAGCCGTCCCGGCGCAGGCACCGGAGCGCGACGTGGTCGCCGCGGCCGGAGCGCACATGGCGGTCGACGGCTTCGTGGGCGATGTTGAGCCCGCCGCCGTCGGGGAGCCCGTCCATCCACGACGCAGCCACGTCCCAGGTGAACCCGGGCGAGGTCGTCTCGCTCCGCGGTCCGTCGCCGTCCGGCATGGCGCTGTCGTCCGGCATGGCCCTCCTGGTCGTCCGTCGTGCCCGGTTCCGGTTCGTCCGGCCGCCGCAATCCGACCGCCATGATCGTGCTTCGGAGGTCTGTGCACGAGGGTCGAAGGTCCCGGTGGCCCGATTCCCCTCGGTCCGCGACGCGGATTCCGGTGGCAAACTGGTCCGATGCCGATGCGAGAGGGCTGCAAGTTCTTCGAGAGTCGCACCTACCCGAACGGCGAGACCGTGCGGAAGTGCGATCTGGACCTGGCGCCCGAGGCGCCCTGGCGGTGTCCCGACACCTGCCCCGCCTACCAGCCGCGTCTCGCGGACGTGAACTGGAACTACGGGTCGCTGGTGACCTCGCCGACCCCGCCGGAGCCGAAGGGCCTGGGCGAGGACGACTCGATCGCTCGCCTCCTGGACGAGGCCGAGGACATCGTGAACGCCGTGGTGGAGGAGACCCGCACGGAGGTCGACGAGGAGCGCGCCAAGGCCAACAAGGGGTGGAAGCGCTTCTTCCGTCGGGGTGGCTGAGTCCGACGGCGGCGGTCCGGTGATCGCTGAGCTGCGCGACGGCACGCCGGTCGGGGCCTGGTTGCTCAAGGCTCGGCCGTCGATCTGGGACATCGGTGCGGCGCTGCGCGACGGCACCGAGCTGGACTGGTGGCGGCTCGCGCACAGCTATCGGGCCGAGTTGGTCCGCGCCGGGCACCCGTGCGCCATGTTCGTGACCCGCGGGGATCCGGCGGTCGCATCGGGAGTGTGGGCACTCGGGGACGTGACGGGCGACCCGGTCGACGACGCCGGGGACCCCGACGATCCGCTCTGGCGCGACGCGGGAGCGCAGCGCCAGGTGCGCCCACGGATCCCGGTGCACCTCGGCGTGCTGGGCGAGCCGGTGCTTCGAGAGGCGATGGTGGCGGACCCGCGGCTGGCCGGCACGGAGATCCTGCGGGTGCCGCGGATCGGCAACCCGGCCGCCCTGACACCCGGGGAGTGGTCGGCGCTGTGCGAATTGGCGCACGCCTGACGATTCCGGCGGGCCCGGTATCTCGCGATGGAGCGGTCGATCCTCGACCAGTTCTCGCGCAGATGGAGTGTGGGAAGTGGCGGGTCCGACATGCGCGGAGCCCCGCTGACGGTCTGCGGGCAGGCTGGCGACGGCCGTGGACGGGGTCAGTCGACCAGCGCGGCGAAGGCGTCGAGCTCGCGACGCAGGTCGGACCCCATCGGCGCGTACATGAACTCCGTGACGCCGCCGGCCGCGGCCTCGTCCAGGCGCCCGCGCAGCTCGTCGGCCGCGCCGGTCCAGGTGGTCGACGCGATCAGCTCCGGGGTGACCGACTCCCGGTCGCGGTCGGTCATGGCCACGAAGTGCTCCCGGTGGGTGTGCAGGTGTCGCTCCTGCTCGGGGAACGCCTCGATCGCCGTTCGCCACTCCGGGCCGCCGTCGAACCCGTCGAGCAGCGCGGGGTCGGCCTCGTACATGCCGTGGAACACGACGGCCCCGCCGGGTCCTGCGGCGTCGAGGACGCGGGGGTCGCTCAGCTGCTCGCCGTCGTCGAGCACGGTGCCGTAGGCGAACAGCGAGCTCCAGTCCCACCCCGCCTGTCCGCCGAAGATCGACACCACGCCGGCGGCGCCGACCCGCTCGGCGACCGCCAGACCCTTCGGTCCGTTCGCCCCCACGAGGATCGGCGTCGGCACCGGCCGGTCGGCGACGTACCCGTCGGGGTGGATCATCTGCGCCGGTGCGCCGTCGATCTCGACGACCTCGCCGCGCAGCAGCCCGATCAGCTGGGTCAGGTAGGCCTCGGTGGCCGCCCAGGTCATCGGCTGCTGACCGAGGACGAACCTGCCGGTGAACCCGGTACCGAGCGCAGCAGCGGCCCGCCCCGGCGCCAGCTGTTCGAGTGTGGCGATCGCGGCGGCGTTGACCATCGGATGACGTAGCGAGGGCACGAGCACGGCGGGACCGAGCCCGATGGTCGAGGTGGCGTCCGCGCAGCGGGCGAGTGCCATCCAGCAGTCACCGAAGAGCGCGGGGGAGTCGTACACCCACGCTCGGCGGTAGCCGAGCGACTCGGCGTGGGCGACCAGTTCGGGCAGGTCCGGACGGGGTGCGAACGCGCAGCTCAGTTCCATGCCGGGGAAGCTACCTCTCGAGGGCGACCGCCTCTCGGGGTCTGGTCGGTCTCGCCCAGACCGGGCGGGACCATCATCGCTGGACCGGTTGCAGCGGCCGAGCCGTGCGGGTCGCGACTCGTGCTCAGACGGGGGTGTCAGGTTCCCCGTGGGGCCGGACTTGCGAGGCGTCCCTGCCGCAGCTCGTTCTTCAGACGGTCGATCGTCCCGTGCACTCCCTGACCCGGCAGGACCTCACCGGGGGCCGGGAGGAGTTGCACGCCCCGCCGGATCAGCTGGCGTTCTGTCCAGGATCGGGTCGGCAGTGTCTCCACGTCGTACTCGATCTCACCTCGAAGTTCGTGACCCACCAACCGGCGACGGATGCCGGCAGGGGGGTGATCCCCTTGCGCTTGTAGTGCGGGTCCGCAGCGAGCAGCTTGAGTCCGCCTGGCGCAGCATCACGGTTCCGCCCGGGCGGAGGACCCGGACCACCTCGTGCAGCATCGCGAGCTTGTCCGGGACGTGCTCGAGGACGTCGTAGGACACGAGACGTCGAACTGGCCCGTGCCGTACGGCAGCTCGCTCGCCGTTCCCACCTCGGCGCGCACCTGCGCCCCGTAGCCCTCGGCGCGGAAGCCCGCGCCTGCGACCGCCTTGTCGTCGATGTCGATGCCGACTGCGTCTGCGCCGAGCTGATCCAGTGCGATCAGCGCGGCTCCCGCCTGGCAACCGACCTCGAGCACCTTCGCTCCGTCGAGCTCCACGATGCGCTGGAGCTGCGCCAACCGCTCCCGTGCACGCTCGACGGCGCCCTCCTCGTACTCGAGCCAGCGCAGGACGTGCGGGTCCTCCGGCCGCATGATGTTCTTCCACCAGAACTCGTAGAAGAGCGCCTCGGGCCCCGTCAGGTTGGGGAAGACATCGGGGTCCAACGCCATCGGTGCATCCACGTTCGTGTCCAAGATCCCCCTCCGCTCGGGAGCCCGGCAGGTCCGAATAGCTCCACGCCGGCCGAGGCGAACGTACCATGTGCTGGACCGCTGGTCGGCCGATGATCCTGCGGGGGTGTCCCCAGCGCGGCGAGGAACATGGCGTTCTTGAGCCGGTGGTTCCCTCGCCGGGACTGGGACTCGCCGCGAATGCTGGTGCCGGACTGCGGGTCACGGGGGCGAGCCCTGCGTGGCTGGCGAGCTTCGGCCGTTCGCGCGGGTGCCGTCACCGATCTCGGCGAGGATCCTGGCTCCGGTCCTCGGCCCGATCCCCGGAAGGGTCACGAGGACCCGGCCGAAAGGCTGCGCCAGCAACACCTCTTCAACGCTGACCCGGGCGGTGCCGTGAGGGTCCACGTCGGCCCTCCGACGCCGATCGAGACCACGAGGAGACCGGGCCGCTCCGTCCGTGGGCAGCGAGTCCCATGGATGGGAACCGACCCCGACGTGGAGACCGGTCGCGCACGGCACCACGAGAATGGCGTCGTTCGCAGCTCGGTTCGCGAGCATGCCGGAACAGTGCCCCCGCGGGCGCCCGTCCGAAGTTGCGGGCGTGAACGCCGGGGGCGTGAGCAAGCGTGGTTGACTGACCCCATGGACGACGCCGGCGATGAGATCCGTACCCCTGCTGACGCGGTCCAGCAGGTGTTCCGAACGCAGCGCCGATCGATGAGACCGCTCGTGGAGGCTGATCCCGCCTCGCCGCCCCGGCCGGCGGCGGCCTGACGTGGCCTTCATCCTGCAGCGGACGGGAGTGGGGAGTGCGGCACCGCCGTCGGTGGCCGACGGGGCCGAGGCAACCGCGGGCCGCCTTCGCCGCTTGAACCTGCTTGCTGCCGCCTTCCATCTGGGGTCGGCACTGCTCTTCCTCGCCATCGTCACCGAGTTCGACCTGCCCATCACCGCCTCCTTCCCGACGGAGGATCCGGCGTTGACCGAGCGGCTCTTCCCGGCGGAGGTGCTCACCGAGGTGACGATCGGGTACGCGGTCGCCGCGTTCTCGTTGCTGAGTGCGCTGTTCCACCTTCTCGTCGCCACGGTGGCCAACGGCTCGTACAACCGGGCCATCGCCGCCACGCAGAACCCGTACCGGTGGATCGAGTACTCCTTGAGCTCGACGCTGATGATCGTCGTCATCGTGATGCTGCTCGGCGACTACGACGTCGGTGCACTGGTCGGCGTCGCAGCGGCCAACGTGTCGATGATCCTCTTCGGATGGCTCATGGAGCGGCACAACACGCCGGGCGCAGACGATGTCGACTGGTACCCGTTCGTGTTCGGATGCATCGCCGGCCTCGCCCCGTGGATCGTCGGCACGATCTACTTCGCGGGATCGTTGGGCAATGCGCAGGAAGCCGTGCCGACATGGGTGTGGGCGCTGTTCATCAGCGTGTTCGTGATGTTCAACTGCTTCGCCGTCAACCAGTACCTGCAGTACCGGGGCATCGGTCGGTGGCGCAGCTACGTCTTCGGCGAGCAGGTGTACATCGTGCTGTCCTTCGTGGCCAAGACACTCCTCGTCTGGCAGGTCTACTTCGGCACCGTCCGCTGACATCGACCACCGTGCCGGGCGCGCACTCCCGGTGCGATCGTTGTCCTCTGGGAGCAGCGATCGCACCGCGACCGATCTGCACGCCGGTGCGAGGCGGCAGCCGTGCTCAGCCCCCGGCGTCGTGGATCTCGTACGCGCAGGTGTGCGCGCCGGCGGTCTTGAGCGACACCCGTTCGACGGTCGCTCCGGGGACGAGGTCGCGCAGGAACTCGAGCTCCTCGCTGCAGGCCTGCCGGTAGCGGCTCGCCACCGACCACACCGCGCAGCTGTGCAGGTTGATCCGGTAGCGGTCGTGGTCGACGCGTTCGCAGTCCGCCAGGTAGCCCTGTTCCTCGAGCAACTCGGTCAGCCGGGTGATCCGCCCGCCGAGCCCGAGCCCGGCGAGCTGCTCGTTGGCCTCGGCCACGAGGCGACGGCGGCGCCGCTCGAAGACCCGGTCGACGATCTCCGGGTCCTCCTCGGCGACCTGGTCGAGCAGGTCGACGGACAGCCGATCATCCGGCGCGACGAACAGCGCCTCGGCGCGTTCGGTGGCGTGGTGCACGTCGGCCGGGCGCCCCGGCTGGCCCCGCACCTGGCGGGCCTCGATCAGCCCCGCCGACCGGAGCGCGCTCAGGTGCTGACGCACAGCGCTGGGCGAGATCTCCAGCGCCTCGGCGAGCTCATCAGCGGTCGCCTCACCGCGCCGCTTGACCGCCACGAGGACGCGTCGCTGGGTCGCCGACAGCGGCACGTTCATGGCGACGCTCTGGCTGGCCATCACGAGATCGTACCGTGACGGAACCCATTGCGCCATTTCACAATGCGCAACTTGCAGAACTGGGGGTCACGCTGGTAGCAAGGGTCCTGTGATCGACGAGCTGGCGCCGGTGGCAGACTTCGCCGTGGCGTCCCCCCGCCCTGCACATCTCCCCGACGACCGGCCCGACACGGGCGCACGACACGCTGCGTCGACCCACGCCCCCCACTCCGCCCGAGAGGACTCCCGATGAGCGACACCCTCCGAGAGATCGAGGAGCTGGCCGACGCCGGCTACGAGTACGGCTTCAGCACCGACCTCGACACCGACGTCGCGCCGCCCGGGCTGACCGAGGACACCGTCCGGCTCATCTCCGCCAAGAAGAACGAGCCCGAGTGGCTGCTCGAGTGGCGCCTGTCGGCGTTCGAGGCGTGGAGCGCGATGGAGGAGCCCGACTGGGCGAAGCTGGACATCGCGCCGATCGACTACCAGGCCATCAGCTACTGGGCGGCGCCGAAGCCCAAGCCAGTGCTCGACAGCATGGACGAGGTCGATCCCGAGATCCGCGACATGTTCGACAAGCTCGGGATCCCGCTGCACGAGCAGAAGATGCTCAGCAACGTCGCCGTCGACGCGATCGTCGACTCGGTCTCGGTCACGACCACCTTCAAGGCGACGCTCGCCGAGGCCGGCGTCATCTTCTGTTCGTTCTCCGAGGCCGTGGCCGACCACCCGGAGCTGGTGCGCGAGCACCTCGGGTCGGTCGTGCCGGTGCGGGACAACTACTTCGCCGCACTGAACTCGGCGGTGTTCTCCGACGGGTCCTTCTGCTACATCCCCAAGGGGGTGCGCTGCCCGATGGAGCTGTCGACCTACTTCCGCATCAACTCCCAGAACACCGGGCAGTTCGAGCGGACCCTCATCGTCGCCGAGGACGACTCCCACGTCTCGTACCTCGAGGGCTGCACGGCCCCACAGCGCGACGAGAACCAGTTGCACGCCGCGGTGGTGGAACTGGTCGCGAAGGACCGTGCCGAGATCAAGTACTCGACGGTGCAGAACTGGTACCCCGGCGACGAGAACGGCGTCGGGGGCATCTACAACTTCGTCACCAAGCGCGGTCTGTGCCACACCGACGCCAAGATCTCCTGGACCCAGGTCGAGACCGGCTCCGCGATCACCTGGAAGTACCCGAGCGTCATCCTCCAGGGCGACCGTTCGGTCGGCGAGTTCTACTCGGTCGCACTGTCGGCCAAGCGCCAGCAGGCCGACACCGGGACGAAGATGATCCACATCGGTGCCGACACCACGAGCAGCATCATCTCCAAGGGCATCTCGACCGGTCAGGGCCAGAACACCTACCGCGGGCTGGTGAAGGTGCTGCGCTCCGCCGAGGGCGCACGCAACTACACCCAGTGCGACTCGCTGCTGCTCGGGGCGGACTGCGGCGCCCACACCATCCCCTACATCGAGGCGAAGAACCCCACGGCCCAGATCGAGCACGAGGCGTCCACCTCCACCGTCGGCGAGGACCAGCTCTACTACTGCCGCCAGCGCGGCATGACCGAGGAGGACGCGATGTCGATGATCGTCAACGGGTTCTGTCGCGAGGTGTTCAACGAGCTCCCGATGGAGTTCGCCGTCGAAGCCCAGCGTCTGCTGAGCGTGAGCCTGGAAGGAAGTGTCGGCTGATGCTGCACGTCGAGAACCTCACCGCCTCGATCGGCGGCAACCAGATCCTCAAGGGCCTCGACCTCGACGTCGGCCCCGGCGAGGTGCACGCCATCATGGGCCCGAACGGGTCCGGCAAGAGCACCCTCACGCACAGCCTCGCCGGCCGCGACGGCTACGAGATCACAGGCACGGCCACGCTCGACGGGGCCGACCTGCTCGACATGTCACCCGAGGACCGGGCCGCAGCGGGGCTGTTCGTCGGGTTCCAGTACCCCGTCGAGATCCCCGGCGTGAACAACATGTACTTCCTGCGGACAGCGCTGAACTCGCTCCGCAAGGCCCGCGGCGAGGACGAGGTCAGCGCACGCGACTTCCTGGCCATCGCCAACGAGGCGATGGACCTCGTCGAGATGAAGCGGGACTTCCTCAACAGGTCGGTCAACGCCGGGTTCAGCGGCGGCGAGAAGAAGCGCAACGAGATCCTGCAGATGGCGGTGCTGAAGCCCCGGCTCGCGGTGCTCGACGAGACCGACTCGGGACTCGACATCGATGCCCTGCGCGTCATCGCGTCCGGCGTCGACGCGCTGCGCGCGCCCGATCGCTCGGTGATCATGATCACCCACTACCAGCGGCTGCTCGACTACATCCAGCCCGACCACGTCCACGTCCTCGTCGACGGACGCATCGTTCGTTCGGGCGACCACACCCTCGCCCTGCACCTCGAGGACCACGGCTACGCGGACTTCGTCAACCACGACCTCGACGACGTCCCCGACCGACCGTTGTCGGGGGCTCCGTCGTGACGGCCGGAGTCGCCGCGACCCCGCTCGTCCCGCCGGCTGATGAGATCGCCGAGCTGGTCGCGATCGACCGTCCCACCCGGCGCGACGAGGCGTGGCGGTACGCGCCGCACCGCGAACTCGCACAGCTCGCCTTCGGTCCGTCGCCGACCGCCCCGGCCGGACCGCCCGCCGAGGTCGCAGCCCAGATCCCCGAGCTCGGCGGCCCCCGCATCGTGGTCGTCGACGGGACACCGGACCGCTCCAGCCTCGATGTGCCCATCGACGGGCTCCGCACGTGGTCGCTCGCTGACGCGGCCGAACAGCACCCCGACCTGCTCCGTGCGCACCTCGACCGCGACGCCGACGGTGTGACCGATGCCTTCGACGCGCTGAACGTCGCGTACGGCGTCGACGGTGCGGCGATCGAGGTTGCCGCCGGCGCCAGGATCGAGCTCCCCATCCAGGTCGTCGGCATCGCGACCGACGGCGGTGAGCACAACTCGGCCTGCAGTGCGACGGTCATCCACCTCGGCGCGGGCAGCACCGCGACCGTCGTCGAGACGCATCTCGGTGGCAGCTCGTCGGTCGGCGGCTCCAACACCCGCACGACGATCACCCTCGACGACGGGGCCACCCTCGACCACATCGTCCTGCAGGATGTCGCAGCGACCCACGTCCAGCTGTCGCGCATCGCGGTGTCGCAGGCAGCGGGCAGCACCTACCGGACCGGCTCGTTCAACCTCGGCGCGAGCTACGGGCGCCTCGACTGCCGGGTGCACCTCGGGGGCCCCGGCGCGACCGCCGAGCTGTCCGGGCTCTACGTCGGCAACGGCGACCAGACCCTCGACCAGCAGATCACGATCGTCCACGCTGCGCCCGACTGCACGAGCCGCCAGACGTTCCGCGGGGTGCTCGACGACGAGAGCACCGGGGTCTTCAACGGAGGGATCGACGTCCGACCCGGCGCGATCGGCACCGACGCCGAACAGTCCAACGCCAACCTGCTCCTCTCCGAGCGTGCCGAGGCCAACAGCCAGCCGCGCCTCGAGATCCTCGCCGACGACGTGGCCTGCAAGCACGGCGCCACGGTCGGTCAGCTCGACGAGGGCGCGCTCTACTACCTGCGCTCGCGGGGCATCCCCGGCGACGAAGCACGCCGGCTGCTGATCGGCGGGTTCGCCGGACAGATCATCGACGGCGTCGAGATCGACGCCGTCCGGGAGTGGCTCGCCGAGCGCGTCGGAGTCACCGGTGGGTGAGCAGGGGGTCAGCATCGGCCCGACGACGCGCACCTTCACGGTGCCACGCGACTGCGAGGTCACCGTCGTCCCCGCCGGTCATCGCACCACCCTTCCGGCCGGCGCGAAGGTCACGCTGTTGCAGGCGCTCGGCGCGAACGCGACCGTGACGACCGTCGACGGCGAGATGGTTCGGCTCGGCCCGGCCGACTCGGTCGAGTTCGGCTTCGTCGAGGCGCCGGCCGAGCGCGGCAGCACGGGTGACGCGGCGTTCGACGTCGCGGACGTCTGGGCTGCTGCGGCGACGGTCTACGACCCGGAGATTCCCGTCGACGTGGTCGAGCTCGGCCTGATCTACCGCATCGAGGCGCACGAGCTGGCGGGGGGCGGTCAGCGGGTCGAGGTCGACATGTCGGTCACGGCGCCCTTCTGCGGCATGGGTGACATCCTGCGCCAGGACCTCCACGACGCCGTCGCTGCGATCCCCGCCGTCGACGAGGTCGAGGTGGCCCTGGTGTTCGACCCGCCCTGGGACGCGTCGCGGATGTCCGACGTCGCCCGCCTCGAGCTCGGGATGATGTGAGGGCATCCGTCGCGGAGCCCAGCTGACCCGGGACGCGTAGCGTCGGGTCCATGGCACGCCCCGAACCGCTCTCCGAGTCCGCCCGCTCCGACGCCGTCGAGGAGCTGGACGACTGGGACCTCGTCGATGGCAAGCTCCACGCCGAGTTCCGCTTCGCCGACTTCGCCGCGGCCTTCGGCTTCATGGCCGCTGCTGCCACCGAGGCGGCGCGCCTCGACCACCATCCCGAGTGGTCCAACGTCTACTCACGGGTGACGGTGGACCTGACCACCCACGACGCCGGCGGCATCACCGAGCTCGACGTCGAGCTCGCGAGGCGGATGAGCGAGCTCGCTGCGGCGCCGCGCCGGAGCTGAGCGCCGAACCGCTCCGACGCCTCGGCGCGTCGCTCGCCGCCGACTCCCGGCACCCCGGTGGCGCCGCGGACCGGCCCGTCAGACCGTTCCGTGACCGAGAGGCGACAGGATCGGTCGTCTGGAGGTCACGGAACGACCGACTCGACATGGCCCTCGGTCGGGGGGGGGGGGCGGCAGTCGCCGGCTCGACGCCCGGCACCTAGCCTGACGTCCATGTGGGGCTCAGCTGGGGGAGAACGTCGGGCACGCGTGGCGTGCCTCGCACTGGTCGCGACCGCTGTTGCGGTGCTCGGGGCGTGCGCTCCGCCGCCGTCGGACCCCGGTAGTCCGCCCACGACGCTGGTGCCGCTGCCCGATCCGCCCGGCGAGTTCGACGTGCTGGCCTACAACGTCGCCGGCCTGCCCCAGGGGATCTCGGGGTCGGACCCCGAGGCCAACCTGCCTCGCATCAGCCCGCTGCTCAACGCCTACGACGTCGTGCTCACCCAGGAGGACTTCGACTGGTGGCAGCCGCCGCTGTCGCTGCTCGACTTCGCGAACTACCACCGCCGCCTGCGCGCCGATGCCACCCACCTGTACCGGTCCGACCGCCACCCCGGCCCGGCTGCGGTCGGCGTCGACGCCGGCGCTCGTGGGCTGTTCGTCGGGGACGGCATCGGGATGATGGCCCGCTACCCCTTGACCGACGAGGCGCACCTGGCCTGGTCGCAGTGCTTCGGTGGGATCCTGCCGCCGGGCGCGGCCGACTGCCTGGCGATGAAGGGCGCCCGGGTCATGACCATGACCCTCGGCGACGGTCACGAGGTCGACCTGTACAGCCTCCACGTCGAGGCGGGGAACACAGCGGAGGATCAGCGCCTGCAGGCCCAGGACCTCGACGAGCTCGCGGCGTTCATCGAGACCCGCAGCGCAGGTCGCGCCGTCATCGTCGGAGGTGACACGAACCTGAAGGTGCTCGCGGATCCCGAGGGCCTCGACGCGGAGGACGCTGCGATCTGGTCGGGCTTCCTCGCACGGCTCGGGCTCACCGATGTCTGTGTCGAGCTCGACTGCGCGCTGGCGAACAGCATCGACAAGTTCGCCTACCGCTCGGGCGCCGGCGTGACCCTCGCCGCCACCGACATCGACTTCCCGATCGACCGGTTCAGCACGACGACGGGTGTGCCGTTGAGTGATCACCACCCGGTCGTCGCGACCTTCGACTGGGACGCCGCCTGACATCGTCCACCACGCTGGCGCGGAGGCAACGACGCGCAGCCAGGTCGAGCGCGTGTCAGTCCGCGACTGCGGCTCAGCTCGATGCGGCCGTCGCTGCTTCGTCGAGTCCCTGGGCGAGGGTGTTCCAGCTGAGCGTGGCGCACTTGATGCGGACCGGGAACTTCACCACGCCGCGCAGGGCTTCGAGGTCCCCGAGGTCGATCTCGCCCGCCGAGCCCGACTCCTCGCCGGAGTCGCCGCCCTCGAGGCCTTCCTCGTGGATCGACATCATCGCCTTGAACGCCCGGCTCAGGTCATGGATCTCTCCGACGGTGTGCCCCTTGACGGCGTCGGACATCATCGACGCCGAGGACTGCGAGATCGAGCAGCCCTGCCCCGCGATCCGGATGTCGGTGACGACCGCAGCATCACCCTTCGACGGATCGTCGACGTCGAGGTACACGATGATCTCGTCGCCGCACAGCGGGTTGAACCCCTCGACCCGCTGGGCGGGCGGCGGAGGGCGAGCTCGCCGCGGTTCCGCGGGCTGCGGTAGTGGTCGAGGATGATCTCGCGGTACAGGTCTTCGAGGCCCGACATGGTGCTCCTGGTCCCGGTGGGGACGATCGGTGATCGCAGCGGCTCGGCTGGTCGGTCTGGTCGATTGGGTCAGAACGTGAAGAAGTCGCCGGCGGCCTCGAGCGCATCGCCGAGCGCATCGATGTCCGCCTCGTCGTTGTAGACGTACCACGATGCTCGCGCAGTGGCACCAACGCCGAGAACTCGCATCAGCGGCTTGGCGCAGTGGTGGCCTGGCCGGACGCAGACGCCGTGCTGGTCGAGGACCTGGGACAGGTCGTGGGGGTGCAGGTCGCCGAACGCGAAGCTCATCACCCCGCCACGGACGGCGGGGTCGTGGGGCCCGTGGATCGTGAGCTTGTCGCCGAAGCGCTCGCCGAGCGTGGCGAGCGCGTAGGACGTCAGCTCGATCTCGTGGCGACGCACGGCGTCCATGCCGTGTCCTGCGAGGTTCTCGACCGCTGCGCCCAGTCCGATCGCCTCGGCGATCGGCGGCGTCCCGGCCTCGAACTTGTGTGGGACCTCGGCGGGCACGAAGCCGTCGAGTCGGACGTCGAGGATCATCCCGCCGCCGCCGAGGAACGGCGGCATGGCATCGAGCAGGTCGCGCCGCGCCCACAGCACGCCGACACCGGTGGGGCCGCACAGCTTGTGGCCGGAGAACGCGAGGAAGTCCGCTCCGAGCTCGCCGACGTCGGTCGGCACGTGGGGCACGTACTGGCACGCATCGACACACACCAGCGCGCGGCGGCGTGGGCACGGTCGGCCAGCTCGCGGATCGGGGGGATGACGCCCACGACGTTGGACATGGCGGTGATGCTGAGCAGCTTCACGCCGTCGAGCAGCTCGTCGAGGTCCGTCAGGTCGAGCTGGGCATCGTCGGTGAGGGGGATCCAGCGGATCTCGAAGCCTCGTTCGGCCGCGAGTTGCTGCCACGGGACGATGTTGGCGTGGTGCTCGAGCTGGCTCAGCAGCACCGCATCGCCCGGGCCGAGGTTGGCTGCGCCCCACGAGCGGGCGACGAGGTTGATCGATTCGGTGGCGTTCTTGGTGAACACGATCTCGTCCGCCGAGGGCGCACCGATGAACCGGGCAACAGCTCCCCGAGCGTGCTCCAGGGCGTTGGTCGCCTCCTCGGCCAGCGTGTAGGCCGCTCGATGCACGTTCGCGTGGCTCGTCGTGTAGTAGTGGTCCATCGCGTCGAGCACCTGGCGGGGTCGCTGCGACGACGCGGCGGAGTCGAGGAAGACGAGGCGGCGGTCGTGCACCTTCCGGGCGAGGATCGGGAAGTCGGCGACGATCGCCGACACGTCGAGGTCACCGGAGCTGTCGAGATCGCCGGCAGTCGAGTTGGTGCGCAGCGTCATGCGAGCAGTGTATTTCCACTACTCACGTAGTGGAAACAGGTCGGTGCCGTCACACCGAACCGGTTCGACCGCCTGCGTGCGGGGTCGCACAGTGCATCAGTCGTGGTCACGCAGGTCCTCCTTCCACGCCCGGAACCGGACGTGGTGCTCGCCGCTCGGCCCGACGCCATCGCCGCTCCCGTCCGGGAACAGCCGGAAGCTGTGGTGGCGGCCGAGGTCGCGGTGGTCGATGGCGCTGTAGCGAGCGTCGCCTCCACGGGCGGGCCCGGCGCGCCACAACAGCCATGGGCCCAGCCGGCGCTTGTACGCGACGACCGGAGCTGCGATGTCGTCGCCCGAGCGCACCAGCGAGTCGGGTGCCTCCACCCAGGCCGAGGCCGCGATGTTGCGGTCCCGCGTCGGCGTGTCCGGCAGGTCGGCGGTGTGCACCGGGGTGTGGTCGACCGGGCGTTCGTCAGCGACGAGGGGTCGGCCGGGCTCGGCGTCGAGCGGTGGCTCACCAGCCACGGTCGACCCACTCCTGGAGGTGCGGGGCCTCGGCGCCGATGGAGGTGTCGTCGCCGTGGCCGGGCAGCACCAACGTGTCGGCGTCGAGCGGAGCGAACAACCGACGCTCGATCGACGTGATGATCGTGTCGAAGTCGCCGCCCTCGAACGTCGTGTTCCCGGGGCCGCCGGGGAACAGCGTGTCGCCGCTGAAGACCAGCGGCTTGCCCTCGACGCGGAAGCAGATCGACCCGGGAGTGTGCCCGGGGGTGTGGATCGTGCGCAGGCGGAGATCGCCGACGGCGATGACCTCGTCGTCGCCGATGATCTCGTCGTAGCTGTCGAGCATCGCGGCGTCCTCGGCGGTGACACCGACCGCGTACCCGGCATCACGCAGCTCGGGCACCGCCTGGATGTGGTCCCAGTGCCCATGGGTCTCGAGGACCCGGCGGACCCCGAGACGGCTCGCGAGCTCGAGGAGCCGCTCATGCTCGTTCGCGGCGTCGATCAGCACCGCGTCGCCGGTGTGGCGACAGCGCAGCACGAAGACGTTGTTGTCCATCGGGCCGACCACGACCTTGTGGATCTCGAGGTCCGAGTCGCCGTGATGCAGGGTCGAGGTCGCGTCGCTCATGTGGTGAGTCTCGCGCCGTTGCCGGCGCGCCGGACCCCGGCGTCCCTGGTGTCGACGCTCCGGGCGTCGAGGACACCGACGTGCGACCATCGTCGGATGACCACCGACCCGTCGACCCCCACCGGCTTCGACCCCGATCGGGACGAGGCCGCCACCACCACCGGATGCGTGTCGTGGGCCGAGGTGGCGGCGGCGGAACCGGCGCTCGCCGCGTCGGTGCTCGCCCGCTTCGAGGCGACCCGCCACCATGTGCTCGCAACGCTTCGGGCAGATGGCGCACCGCGTGTCAGTGGCACGGAGGTGATCGTCCATGACGGCGTGCTCGCACTCGGATCGATGTGGCTGGCGGTGAAGGCGCGTGACCTGCGCCGTGACGGGAGGTTCGCCCTGCACGCCAATCCGGGTGACGGCTCCATGGAGGGCGGCGACGCCAAGGTGTCCGGCGTCGCGGTGGAGTTGGCCGGCGAGCTGGCCGCTCGGATCGCTGCATCGCTCCCCGAGATGAACGAGGCCGACCCATCGACCGAGCCGACCCCGTTCCACCTGTTCCGACTGGACCTCGACCAGGTCGTCCTGTCGGAGGTCGATCATGAGCGGAACTGCATGGTGATCCGATCGTGGTGGCCGGATCGCGGCGTGGTCACCGTCGACCGCTGAGCCGGACCGCTGCTGCGCCCACAACGTCGTGTGGGGTCCCGTCAGGTGCTGGTCACGTCGAACCCGAGCGCCATGGCGACGGGGATCTGGCCGGGATCGAAGGTCAGGAACGTCACCGGCCGGGGGAGTCGGTCGGCCGCCGCCAGGTGGATCGCGTCGACCGTGCGCACCGGCTGCGTGCGGCCGAGCTCCGCGGCGCGATCGAGACAGCGCTGGTCGACCGGGACGACGTGGATGCGTTCCCAGTCGTCGCGCAGCGCCCGCCGCAGTGCGTCGGTGCGAGCGGGGTCGTCGCCGAGGCGGTCCACGACCATCAGCGCCTCGGACAGTGCGAGGGCGCTCGCACACCAGACGGGGTCCGCGTGCATCGCCCCCAGCGCCGCATCGCGGGACGGTCCTTCCAGGTACCGCGCCAGCAGTGCGGTCGGGTCGAGGAAGACCGTCATCGTCCTCGGATCTCCCGGATGAGCCGGTCTGCTTCGACGGCCTCTGACCTCCATGAGCTGGTCTGCTTCGACTCCAGCGGCCGTGCTCATCGGCCTCTGACCTCGCGGATGAGCTGGTCGATCCGCGTGCCGGCCCACAGCGGCATCGAGAACTCCGGCTCCGGTCGGTCGTCGCGACGGGCGAGGACGAGCTGACCCCGGGCGGCGAGGTCCTCGACGGTGAGCTGCGCATCGGTCGGCTCCAACGGGCCGAGCTGCGCGACCGGTTGTCCGTCCACGGTGATGACGATGCGCTCGCCGGCGCCGGCCCGTCGGATCGCCGCCGAGACCCCCCGCCGCAGATCGCGGACCCCGAGATGCTCCATGGATCGAGCCTACGTCCGAGATGTGCACACCGGTGTACACATCTCGACGTGTGCTCGTTCTCGCCGCGGTGTAGACACACCGGCGCTGCACACCTCGACCATCCAGGGGGATGACCCGTGAACTTCGCCTTCAGTGAGGACCAGGAAGCACTGCGCAAGGTCGTCAAGGACTTCCTCAACGCGAAGTCCGACGAGGCCACCGTCCGTGAGCTGATGGACACCGAGTCCGGCTACGACGAAGCGGTCTGGACCCAGATGGCGGAGCAGATGGGCCTGCAGGGTCTCGTCATCCCCGAGGAGTACGGCGGCTCCGGCTACAGCTTCGTCGAGCTGATCGTCGTGCTCGAGGAGATGGGCCGCCGCCTGCTCTGCGCCCCGTACTTCTCGACCGTGGTGCTCGCAGGGCAGACGCTGCTGCATGCGGGTGACGACGCAGCGAAGACCGAGTACCTGCCCGGCATCGCCTCGGGCGAGACCATCGCGACCGTCGCCTACACCGAGCCCAACGGGCGCTGGGACGAGGCGGCGGTCACCGCCACCGCCACGAAGTCCGGCGACGACTGGAAGCTCAACGGCGAGAAGCTCTACGTCCTCGACGGGCACACCGCGAACCTGATCATCACCGCAGCTCGCACCGACGCCGGGATCAGCCTCTTCGCCGTCGCCGGCGACGCCGCCGGACTCACCCGAACCGCGCTGTCCACCATGGACCAGACCCGCAAGCAGGCCCGACTCGAGTACGCAGACGTCCAGGGCACGCTCATCGGTGCCGACGGCGCCGGCTGGGACACGCTCTCGACCGTGTTGGACCTCGCCGCGGTGGCGCTCGCCGCCGAGCAGGTCGGTGGCGGCCAGGAGGTCCTCGAGTCCGCGGTGCAGTACGCGAAGGACCGCGTGCAGTTCGGCCGGCCGATCGGCTCGTTCCAGGCCATCAAGCACAAGTGCGCCGACATGCTCCTCGAGGTCGAGTCCGCCAAGTCCGCGGCCTACTACGCCGGCTGGTGCGCATCCGAGCTGAACGACGAGCTGCCCTCGGTGGCGTCGCTCGCCAAGGCCTACTGCTCCGAGGCGTACTTCCACGCCGCGGCGGAGAACATCCAGATCCACGGCGGCATCGGCTTCACCTGGGAGCACCCGGCACACCTGTACTTCAAGCGTGCCAAGAGCTCCGAGCTGCTCTTCGGCGACCCGACGTACCACCGCGAGCTGCTCGCGCAGCGCATCGGCATCTGATCGGGCCGCCGGCGTCAGCCGGTGACGCGTGACGCGAGGAGCTCCACGAGGCCGGGATCGGCGCCGAGGAACTCAGCGAGCTGCAGGTCGACGTCGGGGTGGCGCTCGCGCGCGGCGTCGACGATCTCGGGGATGTCGACCGCGACGTGGTTGCCGGGGCCCAGGAAGTGCGGGACCAGGCGGATCGTGCGGGCGCCGTCCTCGATCGCCGCGTCGATCGCATCGGGGATCGACGGCTCGGCGAGCTCGAGGTAGGCCGGGATCACGGGCGTCGCGGGTCCTCCGCGCTCGGCGACGGCGTCGGCCACCGACGCGCAGAGCTGTTCGTGGTGGCGTTGGGAGGCGGGGTTGCGGCTGCCGTGGGCGACCAGCAGCGTCGCTGCAGCCGATGCCGGCGTGGGGGTGGTCACGGGGCGAACGCTACGGTCCCGGATCGTGACCGACAACGCGCCCCGCGGTGAGCCCGGCGGGCCGGCAGCGCGGCGCGCGATCGGCGTCGGGCCGCATCCGCACCCGTGGCCCGACGACGACCGTCTCGATCCGGAGCTGCTCGCGCACGGCGATCGGCGCAACGTCACAGACCGCTTCCGCTACTGGCGCATCGAGGCGATCCGCGAGGACCTCGACCGTGACGCCTCACCCGTCGAGGTCGCGGTCGAGAACTGGGAGCACGACTTCAACATCGGCACCGTCGTGCGCAACGCCAACGCCTTCGGGGTCAGACGGGTCCACATCGTCGGACGACGCCGCTGGAACCGCCGAGGGGCGATGGTCACCGATCGCTACCTCCACGTCGAGCACCACCCCTCGATCGTCGAGCTGCTCGAGGTGGCCGCCGAGCGTCAGCTCACCGTCGTGGGGGTCGACAACCTCGACGGATCGGTCGCGATCGAGGAGGTGACGTTGCCGCGTCGCTCGTTGCTGGTCTTCGGCCAGGAGGGACCGGGGCTGTCCGAGGCTGCGAGGGCCGCCGCCGAGCTGGTCTGTTCGATCACGATGTACGGCTCGACGCGGTCGATCAACGCCGGGGTCGCGTCCGGGATCGCGCTGCACACCTGGGCGCGCCAGCACGTCTCACCGCCGGGCCGGCGATGACCTCGCCGGTCGAGCCCGATTCGTTCGCGGCGACGGTGAACTCGCTACGCTGCGAGCCGGGACGCAGCGTCCGTCGGGCGCACAGCGGACCGACCGGGAGGAGCGAACCAATGACTGCTGCACCAACCATCCGCCGCCTGCTCGCCGTGGTGGCGCTCGGGCTCGGGGTCATCGCGCTCGGGGCGTGCGAGGTCACCTACCCGCCGGCTCCGGCCAACTCCGGGGCGGGCCGCCGCATCGTCTACTCGGTCGAACAGCAGCGGGTCTGGTGGGTCGAGGCCAACGGGCAGGTGGCACGCTCGTACCTGGTCTCGGGTCGGGCCGGCACGCCGGCTCCCGGTACCTACCGTGTGTTCTCCAAGAGCCGGTACACGACGTCGCTCAACGGCGCCGCCCGCATGGAGTTCATGGTGCGGTTCGCGTGGGGTCGGACCGCTGCGATCGGGTTCCACTCGATCCCGGTCAACTCCCGGGGCGTGCCGCTGCAGAGCGAGGCGCAGCTCGGGACCTACCAGTCCGCCGGCTGCGTGCGACAGGCGTGGGGCGATGCGCAGGGCCTCTACAACTGGGCCCCCGTCGGCACGACGGTCGTCGTCGTCAAGTGAGCGCCCCGGCGGGGCAGGCGGTGCCGGCTGGTCCGGCCGCGCTGGAGGCGCTGTTCGGCCTCGACGGTCGCGTCGCGATCGTCACGGGTGCGTCATCGGGGCTCGGAGACCGGTTCGCTCGGGTGCTGCACGGCGTCGGTGCGCACGTCGTGCTCGCCGCCCGCCGACAGGACCGTCTCGAACGCCTCGCCGACGAGTTGGGCGAGCGACGCAGCGTCGTGGTCGCCGACCTGTCGTCAGCGGCTGACCGACAGCGCCTCGTGGCCACCGCGCTCGAGGTCGCCGGCCACCTCGACGTCCTGGTGAACAACGCAGGGCGCTCCGCGCCGACACCGGCCGAGGACGAGACCCTCGAGCGCTTCTCGTCGAGCGTCGAGCTCAACCTCACCGCACCGTTCCACCTCTGTCAGCTCGCCGGGCGTCACATGCTCGGGGCCGGCCGGGGGAGCATCGTCAACATCGCGTCGATCCTCGGTCTGGTGGCGTCGTCGCCGATGAAGGACGCGACCTACTGCGCGTCGAAGGGGGCCCTGGTGAACCTGACGCGCCAACTCGGGTGCGAGTGGGGCCGCAAGGGGGTCCGGGTCAATGCGATCGCGCCCGGGTGGTTCCCCTCGGAGATGACCCAGCGCGAGATGTTCGATGACGCCGGCGGCGCCGCGTTCATCGAGCGCACCACACCGATGGGCCGACCCGGAGCGCTCGACGAGCTGGACGGGGCGCTGCTGTACCTCGCGGGGTCGGCCTCGAGCTACGTGACCGGGCAGATCCTGGCCGTGGACGGCGGCTGGGTCGCTCGCTGATCGGCGATCGACGGGACTCGCCGTGCGCAGGTCGGCCCGCAGCGCGCAGCTCAGCCGGCGACGGGCGAGCCGGCGAACGGCAGCGGATCGTTGGGAGCCGGCACCACCGGTCGGCTCCAGGCCATCATCCTGCCGAGGTTGTCGGTGATCGGGCGCCAGGTCTCCGGATCCCAGCCCTCGGCAGCACCGATGACCGAGAGGTCGTTCCCGACGTGCACCAGCGCAGGCAGCGACTCGAGCCCGAACGCTCGCACCACCGCTCGCTCCGGGTCGCAGAACGTGATGTAGCGATCGGCCCAGGGGCCGAGGAACCGCTTCGTGTCGGCCTCGTCGGCGGTGACGAGCCACCCCGCTCGGCAGTCCGCGCCGACGAACTCGTCGAGGATCCGTCCGGCCGTCTCGAGGAGCCAGGAGCTCTCGTAGGTGTACGGGTCGAGTGCCACCACGACCAGGTGGAACATCGTCACCTGGTCCGACACCGAGAGCGGTTGGCCGCCCAGGGGGTGGAGCTGGAGATCTGCTGGGACCGTCGTCACGGCCGGAAAGGTAGCGCGCCGGCCGCCGGAGGAGCAGATCCAGGGCGGGTCGGTCGGTCGGTCGATGACATCGCGGACGTGCGAGCTGCGCGGGGTCCTATATTGCGACCGTGCACCCGATCGAGCGGCTCCGCTTCGTTGCCCGGTCCCAGGGGGCGCCCGCCGACCTGCTGGTGCAGGAGGCATCCATGGCGCTCGGCACCTTTCGTGACGACCACGCCGGCCTGGTCGCGGCCTGTCGTCGGATCATCGACCGACAGCTGACCTGCGCCCCGTTGTGGTGGCTGTGTGCCCGCATGCTGTGCTCGCCCGACCCGCGCCGCGAGGCGCACGCTGCGGCCGCCGAGCTCGAGTCCGACCCGACCGCCGGCCAACTGGGACCGGCGCTGCCCGAGGGGGGCGTCGTCGCGTTGGTGGGGTGGCCCGAGCAGAGTGCAGCGGCGCTCGCCCGCCGCGGCGACCTCGAGCTGTTGGTGGTCGACGTCGCTGGCGAGGCATCCGATGTCGTGCGCCAGCTCGAGCGACTCGACATCGATGCCACCGAGGTGCCGGCGCGGTGCGTGGCGAGCGCCGTCGCCGAGTCCGACCTGGTCCTGCTCGAGGCGCTGGCCGTCGGGCCCGAACGCGCACTCGCTCCCGCCGGGTCGGTCGCTGCCGCCGCCGTGGCTGCCCGTCTCGGCCGTCCGGTCTGGCTGGTCGGGGGTGTCGGACGACTGCTCCCCGGGTCGATGTTCGATGCGCTCGAACGTCGATGGGGCGAGTCCGTCGAGCCGCTCGAGGCGACCGAGGAGCTCCTGGCGCTCGACGGGATCGAGCGACTGGCCGGCATCGCCGGGGTCGTCACAGTCGCCGAGGGACTCACCCGCACCGATACGCCGGTCGCGCCCGAACTGTTCCGTCTCGCCGGCTGATCCGGTACAGCCCTGATCCGGTACAGCCCTGGTCCGGTCCCGCTCGGATCCGGCGCAGTCGCCGGCCGGCCGCTGGACCCGCCGGCGACCCCGAACCCAGTGGTTCCCGGGACCAGCGGGACGGGACGGTACTGTCCGACGATGGCTCCGGACTCCTGTGACCACGCCCCGACGGGTGTGCGCGGCGCCGGTCGCCGTGCGGCTCGTCGATGCCCAGCGGTCCGGCCGTCGTAGATGCGGGTCCTGGTCGTCACCAACGATCTCCCGCCGCGTATCGGGGGGATCCAGTACTACGTCGACCAGCTCGCCCGGGGCCTCGCTGCTGCCGGCGACGACGTCACGCTGTACGGCTCGTCGTACCCGGGGTCGGACGAGTGGGATGCCGCGGCGCCGTTCCGGGTGGTGCGTGAGCCGACGGGCACCCTGCTGCCGACGCCACGGACGCTGCGACACACGCTGCGCCTGATCGAGCACACCGACGCCGAGGTGGTGGTCTTCGGTGCTGCTGTCCCCCTCGGTCTGCTCGGCCCCACGCTGCGGCGCCGCACCGGCGTCCCCTACGTGGCGTTCACCCACGGGCTCGAGGTGTCCTCGTCGCGGGCTCCGGGCGGGTGGCGGATCCTGCGTGCGGTCGGCGACGACGCCGCCGCGATCACCTACGTCTCGCAGTGGTGCGAGGACACGCTTCGGCCGCAGTTCGGCGCCCACCCGCGCCACGAGCGACTCGCCCCGGCGGTCGACCCCGACGTCTTCCACGCCGGGGTCGACCCGGAGGCGGTTCGCGGGCGACTGGGCGTCGGTGATGACCCGGTGGTGGTGTGCGTGTCGCGCCTGGTGGAACGCAAGGGTCAGGACCAGCTGATCCGAGCGCTGCCCGCCCTCGCCGGGCGCGTGCCCGGTACGCGGCTGGTCCTCGTGGGCGACGGTCCGCACCGTGCTGCGCTCGAGGCCCTGGCGCGGACGACCGGCGTCGCGGATCGGGTCACGTTCACCGGCGAGGTGCCGGATTCGGAGCTCGCTGCGCACTTCGCCGCTGGTGACGTGTTCGCCCTGCCCTGTCGGGAACGGCACGGCGGCCTCGAGGTCGAGGCGTTCGGGATCGTGCTCATCCAGGCCCAGGCGATCGGCCGACCGGTGGTGGCCGGTGCGATCGGTGGCGTGCCCGACGCGGTCGGGCCCGACAGTGGGGTGCTCGTGGACGCCGAGGACGCGCGTGCCCTCGTCGACGCACTGGCCGGGATCCTGGGCGACCCGGAGCGAGCGACCAGCATGGGCGCTGCGGGTGCCGAGTTCGTTGCGGCCGGGTTCACCTGGGGCCGCCGCACCGCGGAGCTCCGCCGTCTCCTGGCCGAGGTCGTCGCCGGGGCCTGACCGGGCGGAGTGCGGTTCGGGCCTGGGTCAGAAGCGTCGTGTCAGCCAGTCGACGAGGAGGTCGTTGACCTCCTCGGGGTACTCGCGCTGCACCCAGTGGCCGGCCTTGGCGATCGTGTGCATCTCGAGGTCGGAGCAGCGCTCGCCCATCTTCGCTGCGAGCGCGGGTGGGAGCGCAGGGTCCCATTCGGCGCAGATCATCAGCGTCGGCAGCGACAGGGGCATCGTGCCCGCCTCGGGGTGCGCCGCAGCGTTGGCATCGATGTTGCGGTACCAGTTGATCCCGCCGCGGAAGCCGGTCCGCCCGAAGGTGGCCCCGTAGTGGTCGAGCTCCTCGGACGTCAGCAGGGGTTCGCCTGCATCGGAGACCGAGTCGAGGTCGATGAACGGGTTGAACCGGGCCCCCGCGGCGCGGGCGACGCCGGCCGCGGCGAGGATCTCCGGGTCGACTCCGGAGACGGTCAGCTTCTCGAAGACCTGCCGGGCTCGAGGGTCGAGCACGGCCTCGGCGACGCCGGGTTCCTGGAACCAGAGCATGTACATCGCTTCGGGGTCCTCGCCGAACATGGCGCGCAGGAACTCGGTCGTGGGGAAGGGGGTGTAGGGGGTGCAGAGGCCGGCGACCCCGGCGCAGCGGTCGGGGAACAGCGCCGGCATCGCCCAGGCCACGAAGCCACCCCAGTCGTGACCGACGAAGACCGCCCGGTCGATGTCGAGCGCGTCGAGCAGGTCGGCGAGGTCGCCGCAGAGGTGCTCGAGCGAGTACGCCGAGATCGGCTCCGGGGCGCTCGACCCCCCGAACCCGCGTTGGTCCGGAGCGATCGCCCGGAAGCCGGCATCGGCGACCGCCGGCAGTTGGTTCGTCCAGGACTCCGCGAGGTCCGGGAAGCCGTGACAGAACACGACCGGCGGCCGCCCGGCGCCCACGCCGGCCTCGTGGACCGACAGCGACACGATGCCCGCATCCGGCTCCGCCGGCGTGTTGCGCCCCGACAGGGTGTGGTGGACCGGCAGCGGCATGGCGCTCATCGCCGACACCGTAGCGGCGGGGGTCTCGTCGGGTCGGGGCCCGTCACGTCGTTCAACCGAACAGCCGGTCGGGATCGCCGACGAGCTCGCGCAGCCACGCCATGATCTCCTCGCCCCACACCAGACTGATGGCAGAGGCGACGACGATGACCGTCGCCATGATCACCCAGGTCCGCGCCGGGATGCGGCCCTCCTCGGGGACCCCCGGGATGCGGCGGCGGATCTCGAGGATGACCCGCGCCGCCCACGCGTAGGGCAGCAGCTCGAGTCCGATGATGATGATCAACCAGCCGGGACCGGGGAGCGGCAGGGCGGCGATCCCGATGCCGATGAGGGCGAATCCGCCGACGATGCGCGCCAAGCGGACGAGCACGGAGCGCCGCGCCTCCTCCTCGGTCTCTTCGCGCACGCCCGTGTCGAGCTCCGCCTCGATCGCGGCATCGCGCAGGATCTGCAGCAGGTGCAGGTGGTCGTGGTGCTCGGGATGCTCCGGATGGGCCGGGTCGTTGGGATCGTCGGGATCGTGACGTCGCGGCGAGGCGAACGGGTCGACCACGTCGTCGGCGCCGCCGCGGTCCTCCTGCGCGCCCGACCTCGGGCCAGTGCTCGACATCGGATCAGTATGGACCGGAGCGCGCCGCGCTGCGCCGCGCTGCGCTAGACCATCGACCATGGCGGACGAGGACGAACGGCCCGATTCGAGCGCACCTGCGCCGGTGACGAAGGCCCGGCGTGCACGTCCCGCACGCTCCGGGTCAACGGCCCCGGCCAAGAAGAAGGCCCCGGCCAAGAAGAAGGCCCCGGCCAAGAAGAAGGCCCCGGCCAAGAAGAAGGCGCCGGCCAAGAAGAAGGCCCCGGCCAAGAAGAAGGCGCCGGCCAAGAAGAAGGCCCCCGCCAAGAAGAAGGCGCCGGCCAAGAAGAAGGCGCCCGCTGCGACGCACGAACCGCCGGCATCCCTGAGTCCGCTCGCACCGGATCCGGACGAGCACGACCGCTCGCTGCCCACCACCGACGGCCCCGAACGCGTGCAGCGCGTCGCCCGGCTCGTCCCCGTCCCCGATCTTGCCGCCGACACGCCGCACCCCGGCCGTTGGGCGCTGTGCGGCTCGTTCACCGAGGAGCTGCTCAACGACCTCATCGAGGTGACCGTCGGCGATGGCGTCTCCCTCGAGCCGCTCGACACCAGCGTTGCGCTTCCCGCCATGGGCGAGGTCGATGTCCGGCTCGCACTGACCATCACCGGTGGGCGTTTCGACCTGCGCGCCGACGACGATGGACGGTGTCGGATCGTCGTCACCGCCAACGGCGACGTGTCGACCCGCTCGGTCGCCTACGACGTCGGACCCGTCGATGAGCACGCGGGGCCGAGCGGGATGCCGGCGCCGCCAGCGCCGATCCCGGTCCGCGTCGAGGCGCTCGTGCGTCCGTTCGTCGAGATCCGCAGCCACGACGAGGTGGCGGTCGGTCTGGACCTCAGCGACGCCGAGCTCATCTCGCTCGGCGTGGATCCCGATGCGCCGCACCCGCCGGGGGTCGACCCGACAGCCTGGGCCGGCGTGCTGAACATGTTCTCGATGATGTTCGGCGTGCTCGGGTCCGGTTTGTTCGACTCGCTCGGCGAGCATGTCGGCTCTGCCGGGCTCGAGCTCGACCCCTCGGTCGGTCGCACGCTCGAGCAGCTCGGTGTGCGCCCCGGTCGGGCGGAGGTCAGTGTTGCGTCGGGGCTGGTGACCGTCGGACTCCCCGCTGACGACGCCGTCGAGGGCCGAGCCTGGCCGGTTCCGGTGGCTGGCAGTCGTGTGGGCATCGGGGCGGCGTCCTCGGTCGTGGACGCGGCGACGCGGCTGCTGGTGGCCCGGGCAGCGGGCGACCTGCCGATGCCCTTCGAGGTCGACGTCGACCTCGGTGAGCAGCAGGTCGCAGGGCGGCTGCGATCGTCACGGTTGCTGCCCGATGGCTTCCCGGACCTGCGCTCCGCGGTGCGCACCGAGATCCGACCGCGCCTGGTGCGTGGACGCCTCGAGCTGAGCGTTCGTGCGGCGTGGGTCGAGCTGCCGACCGTTCTCGGCTCGCTGATCAACCCGCTGTCGCGTCGACTCGGCGATCTCGCGTCGCTCGCACCGATGCGGCTCCGCTTCCCGACCGAGCTGGGCCTGCCCATCGCGCCGGACGGCGCGTCGATCCCCGTGCGGATCGACGACCTGCGGATCGCGACCGACGGCGTTGGTCTCGTCCTCACGCTGCCCTGACCCGACCAGCCGACCCACGGAGCTGTCGTGCCCACCCCCCTCCTGCGCCCCACGCTCGCCCGAGACGGCATCTTCAACGCCCGTGACCTCGGCGGGATCGCCCTTCCCGACGGCGGGCGGATCGCGAGCGGCCGGGTGGTGCGTGCGGACTCGCTCCATCGGGCACGGCAGTCCGCCGCAGCGCTGCGCGACTACGGCGTCGTGCGGGTGCTGGACCTCCGTGACGAACGCGAACGCGCCGAGGACGGCGTGATGGAGGCGGACGGTGTCGAGGTGCAGCACCACCCGGTGCTCGATCCGGCCTTCGCCTGGTCCGACGACGACCACGGAGAGCTCGCCACGCTCCTCGCGCAGCGCTACGAGGTGGTGCTGGCCGAGTTCCCGGATCGGCTCGTCGGCGCGATCGAGTCGATCGCCGAGGTCGTCGCGGCGGACGACACCTCGGCGGTCGCCTATCACTGCGCGGTCGGCAAGGACCGCACCGGGCTGCTGACGATGCTCCTGTTGGGTCTGCTGGGGGTGCACGACGACGAGATCGTCGCCGACTACGCCCGTTCGGCCGCGGCGACCGCGGTGCAGGTCAGTTGGCTGTGGACGTTCGGTCACCCGGCCGGGTCGACCGACGACGACGAGCTGGCCCTCGGCGTGTGGTCGGCCCGTCCCGAGACCATGGTGGCGACGCTGCGCTTCGTCGAGGACCGCTACGGCGGTCCCGCGGGCTACCTCGAACAGGCCGGGCTCAGCGACGAGCGCGTGTCGGGCACTCCGGTCCGGGCTGATCGAACACGGCTGATCGAACGCGGCTGATCGAACGCGGCTGGCAGGCCAGCGGTCGCCGCTGATGCGAGCCGGTCCCGGGCCGCTCGTCGCCGACCGCTCTGCCGGAGGTAGGTTGCCGGCCATGTTGACCCCTGGTGACGCCGCACCCGACTTCGATCTCCCCGACCAGAGCGGGCAACGACGGTCGCTCTCCGGACTGCTCGCGGACGGCCCCGTCGTGTTGTTCTTCTACCCGAAGGCGATGACCACTGGCTGCACCAAGGAGTCGTGCCACTTCCGTGACCTCGGCGCCGAGTTCGCAGAGCTGGGTGCGCAGCGGGTCGGCATCTCGGCGGACCCCGTCGAACGCCAACGCGACTTCGATGAGCGCAACGACCTCGGCTACCCGCTGCTGTCCGATGCCGACCGGGCGGTCGCACGCGCCTACGGCGTCAAGCGCCCCGGCCCGATCTTCAACAAGCGGGGCACGTTCGTCATCGGCGCTGACGGCACCCTGCTCGAAGCGATCAGCTCCGAGACGAACATGGACGTCCACGCCGACCGCGCGCTCGACGTGCTGCGCAGCGCCGCGACGTCCTGAGCGCCGCGCAGATGGCGACAGCGGGGGAGTTGCTGGAGCGCCTGGTCGCCGATCCCGGTCGGGGTGGCCTCGGGCGGCTCGCCATGCGCACGCCGACGGTCCCGTGTCCTGATGCGGCCACCGCAGCGACCCACGAACCGGCCGACTCCCCGTGGTGGCGGAGCCTGGACGGGGAGTGGGACTTCGAGCTGCTCCGGTCGCCGGGTGAGCTCACCGATGCCCACGTGGGCGCCGACGGCCCTGCGGCAGGCGGCCCCGTGGCAGGCGGCCGCGCCGAGCGGGTCATGGTGCCCGGCTCCTGGACCACGCAGGGCCCGCGGTCGGGCGGCCGGTGGATCGAACCCCACTACACGAACGTCGTCATGCCGTTCGACACCGAACCGCCCGCGGTCCCGACGGACAACCCCGTCGGCGTGTACCGCCGTCGGGTCACCGTGCCGGCCGAGTGGCGCAACCGACGGGTCGTGCTGCGCGTCGGAGCGGCGGAGTCGTTGCTCGCGGTGTGGGTCGACGGGCGCTTCGTCGGTGCCGGGACCGACAGCCGCCTGCCGAGCGAGTTCGACCTGACCGGGCTGGTGCGCCCCGGCCGCCGGTGCGTGATCACGCTGGTGGTCGCCCGCTGGTGCGCCCACACCTGGCTCGAGGACCAGGACCAGTGGTGGCACGGCGGCATCCAGCGCAGCGTCACGCTCGCCTCGACGGCGCACAGCCACCTGGCGGACGTCACTGCGCATCCGGGCTTGCGCGACGGGACCGGCACCCTCGAACTCGTCGTCCGTGTCGACGGCCCGGTCCGCCGCGAGCGCGGCTGGAGCGTCGAGGTCGCCGTCACCACCCTCGGAACCCCGTCGCGTCCCGTTGGGAAGCGTGTCGCGGTGCACCGCGAGGAACCGGCGGCGTGGGACCACTCGAGCGAAGCCGCCCAGCTCATCGGGGGGATGTTCGTCGAGCCCGGCGTGGTCCGCGCCCAGCTCGAAGTGCCCGACGCCCGACCGTGGTCCCACGAGGACCCGTACCGCTACCGCCTGCTCGTGACCCTGCGCGACCCCGACGGCCACGTCGCCGAGGTCGCCGCGCTGCACACCGGGTTCCGCTCGATCGAGGTCGCCGACAACGAACTGCGGATCAACGGTGCGCCCGTGCTGATCCACGGGGTGAACCTGCACGAGCACGACCCCGACACCGGTCGGGCGGTCACTGCGGAACGCACCCGCGCCGACCTGGTGGCGATGAAGGCCCACAACCTCAACGCCGTGCGGGCAGCGCACTACCCCCACGACGAGCACCTCGCCGAGCTGTGCGATGAGCTGGGGCTGTACCTGATCGACGAGGCGAACGTCGAGAGCCACGGCCGGCAGGCCTCGCTGTGCCACGACCCGAACTACGCCGGAGCGGTCGTGGAGCGGGTGGAACGCATGGTGCGCCGCGACGACCACCACCCCTCGATCATCGCGTGGTCGCTCGGCAACGAGTCCGGCGACGGCGCCGCTCACGCAGCGGCGGCGGCCTGGGTGCGCCACCACGACCCCACCCGGCCCCTGCACTACGAGGGCCCGTTGATGCACGACCTGTACGCCGATGCGCCGGTGACCGACATCGTCGCGCCGATGTACACGCCCCTCGACGAGATCGTCGCCTGGGCTCGCTCGGGGAGGGACCCGCGACGACCGTTGATCATGTGCGAGTACTCCCATGCCATGGGCAACTCCAACGGGTCGCTCGCGGATCACTGGGACGCGTTCGAGTCGGTCCACGGCCTGCAGGGCGGGTTCATCTGGGAGTGGCTCGATCACGGGCTCCGCCCCGGCGACGAGGTCGGGCGCGGCCCGGGCGGGCGGACCGCGTGGCGCTACGGCGGCGACTTCGGCGACGCCCCCAACGACGCGAACTTCGTGTGCGACGGGCTCGTGTCTCCCGAACGCGAGCCCCACCCGGCGATGCGGGAGGTGCACCACGTCGGTCGCCCGGTGCGCGTCGAGTGGGCCGATGCGGGTCGGCGGCGCCTGCGGATCAGCAACCGCCGGTGGTTCGGAGACCTCGCAGATCTCCGGTGCCGTTGGGAGCTCACCGTCGACGGCGACGTACGCGACTCGGGCGAGCTCGACGTCCCGGCGCTCGGCGCCCGCTCCTCGGTGATCGTCGTCCGGCCGGTGCGGGCCCCGCGGGCCGCCGACGATGCCGAGGTCCACCTGACGCTGCGCTGGACGTTGCGACGCCGGACCCCGTGGGCACCGGCCGGGCACGAGGTCGGCCACGACCAGCTGGTGCTGCGCGCCCCGAGCGCTGCGCGCCGATCGGCGGCAGCTGCCGCCACCGAGCGAGCGTCCGTCACCGAGCGAGCTGCCGCCACCGAGCCATCGGTCGAGACGATGCCCGCCGTCGACAGGATGCGATGGGCGCCGACGCTGTGGCGGGCACTGACCGACAACGACGGGCTGCGCCAGGGGTGGATGCGTGGTCACCTCGGCCACCTCGACCGGTGGGTCGACCGCCAGGGCCTCGACCACGAACGCTGGGACGCCGCCAGCGGCGAGCTGCGCGCGCCGGGGGTCGACGAGCCCGTGACGGTGCATCGCTCGATCACGGCGCACGCGGACGGCTGGCACCGGGTCGAGATCCGCCTCGACGTGCCCGAACCGCTCGCCGACCCGCCGCGGCTCGGAACGCGGTGGGAGCTGCCCGGGGACCTCGACCGTGCGGAGTGGTTCGGCGACGGTCCCCACGAGTGCTACCCGGACCGTCGAGCGGCGACGGTGGTGGGTCGCTGGTCCTCGTCGGTCGACGACCTCTACACCGACTACGTCCTGCCCCAGGAGCACGGACACCGCACCGGCGTCCGATGGTTCGCGCTGCGCGCCGGCTCAGCGGCGCCGGGTTCGGGGCTCATCGTGGTCGCGGATCCGGACACTGGCGACGGCACCATCGGCGCCACCGCTCGTCGCCACAGCGACGCAGACCTGTGGGCGAGCCGGCACACCGACGAGCTCGCCCGGCGCGCCGCGGCGCGCCCGATGACGACGTGGCTCTTCCTCGACGTCGCCCAGCGCGGCCTCGGCACTGCGTCGTGCGGGCCCGACACCCTCGAGGCATACCGGATCCCGGGCGGGACGCATCGGCTGGTCACCTGGTGGCGTGGCTTTCGCCCGGCGCATGAGGATCCGGGCGTGCTCGCGTCGGCGGTCCGCCACCACCGCGTCTGAGCGGTTGCCCGGCCCGGGTCAGCCCATCCGTTCAGCCGTGTCGGTCAGCTCGTCGCGGAAGTCCGGATGTGCCACCTCCGCGAGCGCAAGCGCCCGCTCGCGGACCGTGCGCCCCTTGAGCTCGGCGGTGCCGAACTCGGTGATCACGACGTCGACCTGGTGGCGCGGCGTGGTCACCAGCATCGACGGACCGACGTTCGCCGTGATCCGCGACACGCGGGTGCCGTCGACCAGGCTGGACGAGCGGAGGCACAACAGCGAGTGGTCATCGCTCTGCAGGCCCGCGCCGGCCAGGAAGTCCTCGTGGCCACCGGTGCCCGGAGTACTGACGGTGGTTGATCGTGTCCGCCGCGACCTGGCCGTAGAGATCGACCGCGGTGGCGCCGTTGATCGAGACGAAGTCGCGGTTCTCGGCGATGACGTCGGCCGAGTTCACGATGTCGACCGGCAGGAACCGCACGAGGCGGTTCTCGTGCAGCCAGCGATACAGCTCCGGGGTCCCCGCGGCGAAGGTCGTGATCGACACGCCCTCGAACTCGCCCTTGTGGTCGTTGGTGATCTTGCCGGCCTCGTAGAGCCGCATCAGCCCGGTGGTGAACATCTCGGAGTGCACGCCGTAGCCCCCGCCGGAGCCCTCGGCGAGCAGCGTTGCGATCAGCGACGGGATGGCGCCGATGCCGGTCTGCAGCGTCGCGCCGTCGGGGATGTGGGCCTGCGCGTACTCGGCGATGGCGCGGTCGACGTCGTCGGGGACGGCGTCCGCGAGGTCGACCGGCGCGCCGTCGGTCTCGACGAGGACGTCGATCTCGTCGACGTGGAGCCGATGTGGGTGCTCCGGCTCGATGCCGAAGGTGTACGGGTAGTGCTCCGAGTGCTCCGCGATGAGGACGCGTTCGGGATCGGCTCCGGCACGGTGGAGCTCATCGACCGTCGCGCCGGCGTGCAGTGACAGCGAGCACCAGCCATCCGCGTCGGGCGCAGCGACCGCGGTCGCCATGACCCGCGGGGCGAGCTGCTCGACGATCGGGGCGAATCGTCGGAAGTCCGCCGGCACGTACTGCACATCCGCACCGCTGTCGCGCAGGAAGCGCTCGGCCGGGCCGAAGAACCCGCTGCGGAAGTGGACCGCCGGCTTGGTGAACACCGCGTACAGATCGGTCAGCAACGCGCCGAACATCTGCAGATCGACCCAGTCGTCGCGTTCGCCGAGGGCGTGCAGGAACCCGGTCGGGTGCGCCGGACCGAGCCCGACGGCCACCGTGTCGCTGCGCTGGACGACCGCCGCCGCCTCTGCAGCGGTCTCGACTCGACGAGCAGGCATCTGACCCTCCGTGATGGTTCGTGGTGCCGTGCACGCTCCCCGTGGCGCACACGTTGCGACGGGGACCGTATCGTCCCGTGGGGCGGATCAGCGACCATGCTGGTCGCTCGGACGTACGAGCGACGCTGGGACGTCGAGACGGAGGTGCCCATGGGTGACGCAGCGAGCGGCGGGATGGACCTGGCGACCACCTGGGAGGCGGTCGCCGCGGCGGTTCCCGAGGGCGATGCGCTGGTGCACGGTGCGCTCCGACGGAGCTGGCGCGACTTCGAGTCCCGCTCCGCTCGACTCGCGAACCACCTCCACGATCGCGGCATCGCCCATGACAGCAAGGTGGCCTGCTACCTCTACAACGGCCCGGAGTACCTCGAGACGACCTTCGCCGCGTTCAAGGTCCGCGCAGTGCCGATCAACGTCAACTACCGCTACCTCGACGACGAGCTCGCCTACCTGCTCGACAACGCGGACGCAGAGGCGGTCGTCTTCCACGCCGAGTTCGCGGGCGTGCTCGAGCGCGTGCGGGAACGGCTCCCCGCCCTCACTGCGTTGCTGTGCGTCGGCGCCGACGATGAGCATCCGTGCCCCGCGTGGGCCGAGGACTACGAGGCGGTGATCGCCGGGAACGATCCCATGGCGCCGATCGAACGGTCCGGCGACGACCTGTGGTTCCTCTACACCGGCGGCACGACCGGCATGCCCAAGGGGGTGATGTGGCCCCAGCGGAACCTGTTGGCGACGGCTTGGGCGACGTTCGCGATCGTGGATCGGTCGGTACCGGCCAGCGCCGAGGATGCGGCCGTCAGCGCACGGCTGTTCCACGAGCGGGGCAAGGCGGTGCGGCTGCTGCCTGCGGCGCCGCTGATGCACGGGACGTCGTCGATCACGGCGGTCGCGGTGCTCAGCTCGGGTGGGACCGTGGTGACTCTGGCGTCTCGCTCCTTCGACGCGCATCAGCTCTGTCGGGTCGTGGAGGAGGAGCGCGTGACCCAGCTGACGATCGTCGGCGATGCGTTCGCGAAGCCGATCCTGCGCGCTCTCGAGGAGGCGATGGCGGCGGGGAACCCTACGACATGTCGTCGCTGAAGGTCATCGTCTCCTCCGGGGTGATGTGGACCTCAGGAGACCAAGGAGGCGATGCTGGACTGGTGCTCGCGACCCTGGCGCTGATCGACATCTTGGCAGCTCCGAGGGCGCCGGCCGCGAGTTCGGTGTCGCGTCGCGGCGCCCCGGCGCGCACTGCACGGTTCTCACTCGGTGAGCACGCACGCGTCTTCACCGAGGCGGGCGTCGAGGTCGAGCCGGGCTCCGGTGAACGCGGGCTGTTGGCGGTCGGCGGGCCGATCCCGGTCGGCTACTACAAGGACCCCGACAAGACCGCCGAGACCTTCCGTCGCTTCGGCGATCGGGTGTGGTCGGTGCCCGGCGACTGGGCGACGGTCGAGGCGGACGGCACGATCCGGCTGCTCGGGCGGGGCTCGGCCTGCATCAACTCGGGTGGCGAGAAGATCTACCCCGAGGAGGTCGAGGAGACCCTGAAGCTCCATCCAGCCGTCGCGGACTGCAACGTCGTCGGCGTCCCCGACGACCGCTGGGGTCAGGCGGTCACCGCCGTGGTCGAGCTGGCCGATGGCGTCGAGCCCGACGCCCGTCCCGACGACATCGAGCTCGTGGCGTTCACCA
>CALNXV010000067.1:0-6632 GCA_942490665.1 uncultured Microthrixaceae bacterium | reverse complement strand
CAACAACGACCCGTCGGTGCTGCAGTTCCTGCCGCCGCTGACCATCTCCGACGACGAGGTCGACTGGTTGATCGCCACCACCGTCGCCGCACTGTCGGCGTGAGCATCGCCGCTGCAGCCCTCTGACTGACCACGAACTGGCGGCGCTGGGGCCGACGTCCCGGCCCGGCGTTGGCCAGCGCGGGTCCGACGAGGCGCCTCCGCCGCACGGGTCACGGCGAGATCTCGCTGGTGCTGGGTTGGCCGTCGGGGGCACCCCGGATCGCCTGCAAGCGGCTGCCGGTCTTCTCCCGATGCTGAGCTGCCACCGGGGCGGGGCGCCCTGATGCGGAGTACGTCGAGGAGCTCGGACGTCGTGGCGTGCAGGTGGTGCCGTGGCAGTGGCGCACGACCGAGGCCGCCGGTGGCGGGGTCTCCGGATGGGTGCTGCAACCGGTGCTGGAAGTCGGAACCAGTTGGCGGCGAACCGCCCGGCGGGTTCGCCCGGGTCGGCCGCATCCTGGTCGGGCAGATCCTCGACCACGTGTAGCGGCGTGGTGGACGACCGGGTGGGGCTGGACGCCCAATTGTCGAACTGGGCGGTGGACGCCGACGGGCTGTGGTACTTCGACATCACCACGCCGCTGCTCGCGGATGCGTCGGGGCGCACGCGCATGGACCTGCGGGTCCTCACCGCGACGCTCCCCGCTGCGCTGCGGCCGGTTCGTGGCGCCGGTTCGTCGCTCCGGGGATCATCGCGGCGTACCACCGGCCTGACGGCGGTCATTTCGGCAACCTGCTGAAGGAGCGGATGGGCGACCTGCTGCCTGTGGTGGTGGGTGCGGTGAACGAACGGGTCGAACCGCCGGTCGACGTGGCGGAGGTGCAGCGCTGGTACCGCTCCGACGCCCGCATGTGGGAGCTGATGCTGCGGCTCCGGCGTGCGGACCGGTGGTGGCAGCAGCGGGTCCGCCGTCGGATACCCGTTCCTGTTGCCCGGCGCGACCGACCGCTGAGCCGCTGGGCCAGCGGAGCATGTCGGCGGGCCGTGCCGCCCGTGAAGGCATCCGCTCGGTGCGGCCCGAGATGTGCCACCGGTCGCCGACCCGGCGTAGGTGTCCTCGTAGACGGCGGTGACGTCGAACAGCTCCTCGGCGCCCTCCCACTCGACGCCGTTGCGGTTGATCACGTGGACCCGGCCGGCTGCGGTGTCAGGTCCGGTGAAGCGGATCTCGTGCGTCGCCGTCGTGTGCAGACAGAACGTGAAGACCGCCATGGCGCCGGGCATCCACGCAGCGAGCTCGGCGGGCGTTCCGGCGATCCCACCGGCGGACGTGTAGTCGATGCGTGCGTCCGGGGTGAACAGCGCCTCCCAGCGGCCCCAGTCGCGGTCGTCGACCGCGTAGGCGTACGCCGTGGCGAGGTCCTGGATCGCCGAGCTGGTCGGCGAGCACCTGCTCGTCGGTGCGGACCTGGTGTCCGTCGGTGGTGTCGTCGGGTCGATCATCGCTGCTCATCGTGCTCCTCGATCGCTGGCGATGGTGTCGAAGTCCTGCACGGCGGTGACGGTGCGGGAGATGTTGGCCTCGGTGATCGGCCTCGCCGTAGTTCTCGGGCGGACAGATGAGCCAGCCGATCACCAGACCCCACAGCGCGGCGGCGCGGCACTGCTCGAACGCCTCGGCGGGCTCGGGGGCGTCGTCGACCCCGCCGGCGGCGAGCAGGTCGAGGTACTCGCCGAGCAGCTCGTGCTGGTGGGCCCGGCGGACCTCGGGCGGCAGCGCGGTGACGAGCAGGTAGGTCACGTCGTGGGCCCAGCTGCCCCGCATCATCAGCTGCCAGTCCAACAACCCGGCACGGCCACCGGGGAGCAGGTAGGTGTTGCCGAGGTGCGGGTCGCCGTGCAGCAGCGTGGTGGGTGCCTCGCAGTGGCGACGCTGCACCTGCCAGAGCAGCTCCCACATCTCGCTCAGCGTCCGTCCGAGCGGCGCGATCAGCTCGGCCTTGAACGGGTGGCGGGCGACCTGGTCCTCGATGAGCTCGAGCCCGATGAGGTCGAACACGTCGGACATCCCGCCAGCTCATGGGCGTGGAGACCCAGGCCAGCCGGCCGTCGAAGTCGGGGCTGTCCCAGTAGCGGGCGTGCAGCGTCGCGAGGTGCCCGAGCAGCGAGCGCACCTCGTCGAGGGCGACGGCGTCGAGTGTCGAGGGGAAGCGCGCGTCGCGGTCGGTGAGGTCCTCGAGCAGCAGGCCGAACCGGCCGGTCGCCGGGTCGTAGTGGCTGGCGAACGCGACGGGTGCCTCGATGTCGAGCTCGTCGCGCAGCTCGCGGTAGAAGCGCACCTCGTTCTCGTACATCGCCTCGGGTGCGTGCGGCGTGGCGAGCATGGTCTTGAGCACCATGCGGCCGGGCAGGCCCTGCTGTGGTGCCGGCCCAGTAGCCGAGGTCGATCACGGCGCGATCGGCGGTGGACGCCACGCCGTCGCCGCAGCGCTTGGCGGTGACGACGTCGACCCGGTCGACGATCACGCCGGGGTCCGGTCCGCGAGTGCTGGCGGTGAGCACGTCGGGCGTGAGCTCGGCGAGGTCAGCGGGGACGACGGTCGGTCGGGACGGTCATGGTCTCGGTCATCGTGGCGGCCGGCCGGTGGCGGTCATGGTGGCGTGTCCGGTTGGCCGCAGGTCGTCCACGAACCGGCGGCGGAACGACGCCAGCGTGGCGTCGAAGGTGTCGGGGTCGGCGAGCGCACCGAGCTGGGCGAGCCCGAGGGCGAAGGCGACCCAGAACCACAGGTCGTCGTCGCCGCCCTGCGACGGATCGGCGACCAGCGCCCGCAGCCGGGCGACGACGGGGAACTCACCACCCGTGAAGACCGCCTGCAGCTCGTCGTGGCGGCGGACCTCGACGTACATCGAGGCGAGGAACTCGACGGAGCTCGGGTCGTCCGCTCGCAGCGCCTCGATCGAGTCGAGCAGCACCCGCGGCAGCAGTGGTCAGTCGTCGGTGCCTGCCGGCATCGGCCGATCGTTCGAGCTCGGCGACGAGGAGGTCCTGCACGTCGAGGAAGACGGCGGTGAACAGTTGGGCCTTGGATCCGAAGTGGTTGTAGATCGCGGTGTGGGCGAGACCCGCTGCGGCGGCGACCGTGACGGTTCGAGGTGGCGGCGTAGCCGTGCGCGGCGAACTGGCGGCGCGCGCGGTCAGCATCGAGGCCCTCGTGTCGTCGGTCGAGGAGTTGGCGGGTCGGCCGGGCGACGTCGTGGCTCGGGGATGCGTCCCTGCGTTCATTGGCTGCGGAACGCGGTCTCGACCTGGTGGCCCAGGTCCGCGAACGACGCGCCACCGTCGGCGGCCACGACGAGCCGGTCCAGCGTGCCGCTGAACGCGACGGTCGGGTCGTAGCCGTCGCAGACCGGGCAGCGGGCCGACCGACACCGGCCAGCAGCGACGCCGACGAGTTCGGCGTCCACAGCCCCGGCCACTCGTGCGGCAGGCGGGTCGAGCCGATCACCGCCCCGTCGGCGGTACCGCCAGCTGCACGGTCGGCCGCCGGAGCCGTCGTCGGGGTCGGCCGATCACCGCGAGCGTCGCGCCCCGACCGGCACGGGCACCGCCAGCTCGGTCAGGTACTCGCTGACGAAGCTGACCGCGAACCGGAGCTCGCCCCCGGCCACGTGCCACACCCAGCCGCCGTTGTAGTCACCCTGTTCGGCCAGCACGCCGACTGCATCGGCGGTGAGCGGCGCGCCCAGGTGTGCGGTGATCGTGAACCCGTTGCCCAGCGTCGGCGTGTTGTCCTCGAACACCCGCTCGCCGGGCGCAGCTCGACGCTCGACGCGCCGGTCGGCCACGGCAGGAACAGGTGCGCGAGGCGGTCCATCACCCCGTCGCTCAGCGGCAGGACGCCGTTGCGTTCGGCCTCGGCGTACCAACGGGCGACCAGGCGGTCACGGATCTCGGGGTGCTCGTCGCCGACGTCGTGGTTCTCGGCGGGGTCGGTGCGCGTGTCGAACAGGTGCCAGTGGTCGGTCGCGAAGTCGTCGCTGCCGGCGATCAGGTCGCGCTCGGCGTGGGTGAGCTGGTTGACGTGGTCGGTGACGACCTTCCACCCGTCGACGTACATGGCCCGACTGCCCCAGCACTCGTAGTACTGCGCTCGTGCGCGGGTCGGGTGAGTCCGCGGCGTCGAGCATCGGTCGCAACGACACCCCGTCGAGGCTCATCTGCTCGGTGCCGCCGAGCCGTTCGGGCGGCTCGATGTCGAGCAGGTCCAACAGCGTTGGCAGCACGTCGATCGCATGGCTGTACTGGTAACGGACCTCGCCCGCGGCGTCCAGGCCGGCCGGCCACGAGATGACGAACGGATCGCGCACGCCGCCTTCGAACGTGTACCGCTTGAAACGCCGTGCCGGGGTGTTGCCGGCCTCCGCCCAGCCCCACGGGTAGTGGTTGTAGGTGCGGTGACCCCCGAGCTCGTCGATCAGGGCCAGGTTGAGCTCGAAGTCCTCGTCTCGGCCCTGTGCGAAGCGGAACTCGCTCACCGAGCCGTGGGGGCCGGCCTCGCCCGACGCGCCGTTGTCGGAGACGAGCACCACGACCGTGTTGTCCCGTTCGCCCAGCTCGTCGAGCTCGGCCATGATCCGGGCGATCTGGGCGTCCGCGTGGGTCAGGAACCCGGCGTAGATCTCCATCATGCGGGAGTACAGGCGCCGGTGCTCCGCGCTGAGACCGTCCCAGTCGGGCACGTGTGCCGATGGCGTGGGCAGCTCGGTGCCGGGCTCCACGATGCCCAGCGCGATCTGGCGGTCGAGTGTCGCCCGGCGCCACGCGTCCCAGCCCTCGTCGAACTGCCCGGCGTACGCGTCGCTCCACTCGGGCGTGACGTGGTGGGGGGCGTGGGTCGCGCCGAGCGCGAGCCAGACCAGGAAGGGTCGCTCGGGCTGGTTGCGACGCAGCTCGCGCACCCGGGCGATGGTCTCGTCGGCCAGGTCCTCGCTCAGGTGGTAGCCGTCGTCGGGTGAACGTGGCGGGTCGACGTAGGTGTTGTCGCGGATCAGCTCGGGTGCCCAGTGGTTGGCGTCGCCGTTCAGGAACCCGTAGTAGTGCTCGAACCCCTTGCCGAGCGGCCAGTTCTCGAACGGGCCCGACGGTGAACGCTGATCGCGGGGGGTCAGGTGCCACTTGCCCACCGCGAACGTGGCGTAGCCCTCGTCGCGCAGGATCTGGGCGAGGGTGCCCGCCTCGTCGGGGATGCGGGCGGTGTAGCCCGGGAAGTTCATGGGCAGGTCGGGCAGCATGCCCATGCCGACGCGGTGGTGGTTGCGGCCGGTCAGCAGGCAGGCACGCGTCGGTGAGCACACCGCGGTGGTGTGGAAGTTGGTGAGGCGGACCCCACCGGCTGCGAGCTCGTCGATCGCCGGTGTGGCGATGTCGGATCCGTAGCAGCCGAGCTGGGCGAAGCCGACGTCGTCGAGCACGATCACCACGACGTTCGGTGCGTCGGGCCGGTAGGGGCTGGCGGCGTGCTGCGACGTGGACCGTGCTGCGCTCAGCTCGATGTCGTCGCCCACGCCCGACTCGTCCGCCCGTTCCGTCATCCGTCCCCCTGAAAGTACTCCCTCGATCAGTACTCCAGCCGTACCGGGATGTCGACGGCGTGGTCAACCGCTGGTCCGAGTGCCTACCAGCCGTTGATCGCCGCCGCCGCACCGGGCGGACCAGCTCGCGGGGGAACGACAGGGGCAGCAGGTCACGGTCGGTCGTGCGCCGCACCAGCACCGAACCGTCGGGCCGGTGGCCCTCGACGCGGAACCCGGGTGCCCAGCGCCCCGTGGAACGGACCCACACCTCGACCTCGACCGACGCCTCGTCCGGCGCTGTGGCCGACGCAGTCTGCTGGGCCACCCTGGCCCCGTCAGCGGGAGACGACCGGCGCGTGCCCAGCGGGCGGTGCACCAGCGAGGCGCCGACGACCGAGCCGGACGCTCCGACGATCGGGGCGGCGGAGACCTCGACCTGCTGCACCGTGCCGTCGGGGTTGACCCGGTCGGTCACGAAGGTCGCGACACCGTCGGGCTCCGCCATGGCCGCCGCGAGACGTGCCGCGTCCTCGGCGCGCAGGTGCTCGGGGGTGCAGATCGACAGGTGTCGGCCCACGGCCTCGTGCTCGGTCAGGCCGAAGAGTCGTTCGGCTCCGGCGTTCCACGCGGTGATGCGCAGCTGCAGGTCGACAGCGACGATGCCATCGTGGGAGGAGTCGAAGATGCGCTGCACCTGCTCGCCCATGCGGCGTGCGGTGATGTCCTGGCCGGTGAGCAGGTAGCCGTCGCGGAACGGCACGACGCGCACCTCGAGGAACGCCTGCAGGTTGCGCTCGTCGAACCAGGGGAGCTCGTCCACGTAGGGCTCCCCGGTGTCGACGACGTCGCAGTAGGCGCTGAACAGGCCCAGCTCGACGTGAGAGGGGTAGAGCTCGAGCAGCCGGTGGCCCACGAGCGCCTCGGCGGGCTCGCCGAGGGTGTCGCAGAGGGCCTGGTTCACGTACTCGTAGCGGAAGTCGACGATGGTGTCGTCGCAGTCCCGCAGCGCCGTCATCACCGCCACGGGACCCAACCGGTCCATCACCTCGGTGAGAAGGAGCCCTGTGTCGTC
>CALNXV010000066.1:0-11917 GCA_942490665.1 uncultured Microthrixaceae bacterium | reverse complement strand
GCGGACGTCCGCCTCGTGCCACTCGGTCTCGATCGAGTTCACGCGGATCGTGAGCTCGCGACGTCCGTACGCTCCGCTGGCGACCGCCTCGGCGACCTTGTCACGCGCCACCGCCTTCATGTCGGGGGCGACCGAGTCCTCGGTGTCGAAGATGATCGCGTCGGTCGGAAGTCCCTTGGCCTTCTCGAGCGCCTTGTCGTTGGCGCCCGGCATGTACAGCGCGCTGCGGCGTGGTCGGTACTCGGACATCTCGGGTCTCCTCGGTCGTCGGGGCTCAGAAGCCGTAGGCGGCGGCGAGCTCGGCGTCACGCTCCGCGAGCTGGCGTGCCAGGTCCACCACGACGTGGCACTGCTTCACCGAGGCGTCATCCTCCATCTTGCCGTTCAGCATCACGGCGCCCGTTCCGTCACCCATCGCCTCGATGACCTCACGCGCGTGGTCGACCTCGGACGGCTCCGGCGAGAACACCTTCTTGGCGATGTCGATCTGCACCGGGTGCAGCGACCACGCACCGACGCAGCCCAGCAGGTAGGCGTTGCGGAACTGGTCCTCACAGGCAACCGTGTCCTTGATGTCACCGAAGGGGCCGTAGTACGGCAGGATCCCGGCCATGGCGCACGCGTCGACCATCCTGGCGACGGTGTAGTGCCACAGGTCCTGTTGGTAGCTGTCGCGGGGGGCGTCGTACGCAGGGCCGTCGTCGCCCGACGGGGGGTCCTGGCGGACCAGGTAGCCCGGGTGGCCGCCACCGACGCGCGTGGTCTTCATGCGCCGGTTCGCCGCCAGGTCGGCCGGGCCGAGGCTCAGGCCCTGCATCCGCGGCGACGCCAAGCAGATCTCCTCGACGTTCGCCACGCCGCGAGCGGTCTCGAGGATCGCATGCACCAGCAACGGCTCGGTCAGCCCGGCTCGGGCCTCGAGCTGCGCCAGGAGTCGATCGACGTAGTGGATGTCCTCGGGTCCCTCGACCTTCGGGACCATGATCACGTCGAGGCGGTCACCGATCTCGGTGACCAGCGTCGTCAGGTCGTCCAGCACCCAGGGTGAATCCAGGCTGTTGACCCGTGTCCACAGCTGGGTGTCGCCCAGGTCGAGGTCCTTCGCCACCCGAACGAGGCCATCGCGCGCCGCCTCCTTCGCGTCCATCGGGATCGCGTCCTCGAGGTTGCCGAGCAACACGTCGACGGTCGGAGCGATGGCGGGCAGTTTCGCCGTCACCTTGTCGAGGTGCGGTGGGAAGAAGTGGATCATGCGCGACGGCCGGAACGGATCTCGCGGACCGGCTCCGGGCGCCCCCACGGCGAGGGGCTTGAAGAAGTCCTTGGGGCTGCGCACGGTGGCTCCTCGGTGGCTCGGGACGGCGATCGAGGTCTGCCGGGCGCGACGATACGGAGCCGCCCGTTCGGCTGTCGAACCCCGACGTCACACGACGGTGGGTGGGCTTGGCTACGGTCCCCGCCATGCGCGCCGTGGTCTGCACCCGCTTCGACGAGCCCGAGGCACTCGAACTGCAGCACCTGGACTCGCCGCCGTGCGGTCAGGGCCGGGTCCGCGTCCACGTGTGGGCGAGCGGGGTCAACTACGTCGACGCGCTCTTCGTCCAGGGGCGGTACCAGATCCGTCCCGCCGTGCCGTTCGTTCCCGGCTCCGAACTCGCCGGTGAGGTCACCGAGGTCGGTTCCGACGTCGACGGGTTCTCGGTCGGCGACCGCGTGATGGCGAGCATCGGGCTCGGCGGCTTCGCCGACGAGGTCGTGCTGGCCCCCGAGCAGCTCGTTGCGATCCCCGACCGGCTGACCTACGGCCAGGCAGCCACGATGACCCAGAGCTACGCGACGGCATGGTTCTCGCTCACCCGTCGCTGCACCGTGGCGCCCGACGAGTGGGTGGTCGTGCTCGGTGCCGCCGGCGGGGTGGGCCTCGCGACGATCGACGTGGCACGCGCGCTCGGCGCGAAGGTGGTCGCGGCGGCGTCGAGCGCCGAGAAGCTGCAGCTGTGCATCGAGCGGGGCGCGCACGGTGTCGTCGACTACAGCGTCGAACCGCTGAAGGAACGGCTCCGGGAGCTCACCGAAGGCGGCGCGGACGTCGTGGTGGACCCGGTCGGCGGTGAGCTCAGCGACCCGGCGCTGCGGTCACTGCGCGAGCACGGACGGTTCCTGGTGGTCGGATTCGCCTCCGGCACGATCCCCGACCTCGCCGCGAACCAGATCCTCCTGCGGAACCGGACCGTGGTCGGCGTCGACTGGGGGGCGTGGGCGATGGGCGACCCCGCAGCGAACGCCGAGATGCTCGGCGAGGTCCTCGCCGCCGTGGACCACGGCACCCTGGATCCCGCGGAGCCGGCGAGCTACGCCCTCTCGGACGCCGGCCGGTCGTTGCGTGACCTCCTGGAGCGGCGGGTGACCGGCAAGGCCTGCCTGGTCCTGAGGCTGACCCACTCGAACGACGTCTGAGCACCCGGCTCAGGCCGAGGTTCGAGACGAGACCGTCGAACTGCTCGATGGGCAGCTCGCCCGGGCCCGCTGCACGACCGTGCCGTCCGCACCGAGGAACACCATGTAGGGGAACCCGGTCAGCCCGTAGGCGGTCGCCGCGCTCTGGTCCGCGTTGTCCAACAGCACCGTGGACGACCAGTCGGCGCCGCTCAGCCACTCCGACGGCGGGTACTCCGGTCCGGTCGGCCTGCACTGCGGTGTTGACCAGCGTTCAGCTCCACGCCCTCGGGGAGGCCCCGTCGTCGATCCACGCCTGGATCTCGGGATCTCCTTCTGGCAGTGCGGGCACCAGTGCGCAGCGAACACCACGACCTGCGGGGTGCCGTCCGTCGGGTCGATCGTCACGTCGTTGCCCTCGAAGTCCTGCCCGATCAGCGTCGGGGGCGTGAGTCCGACGGCGGGGTCGGTCGACGGGTCGGCGACGTAACCCGTCCGTCCTCGGGGTACTGGGGAAACGGCTCACCCTCGATCACCACTGCCGCGGTCTCCTGGATCGCGTCGATCGGCGCCTCGTCACCCGACTCGGAGCTGACCACGACGGCGACCAGCGCGACCACCGCGACGACCAGCGACCGCCGCCCCGATGAGTACATGCCGGTGTTCGCGCTCCGCCAGAGCCCGGCTCACGGTACAGGTCGTCATAGGGCTTGGCGCCCTGTCGCTTGGCACTCATGTGGTGGACTCCTCTGAGAGTTCGGTGAGGTCGGCGCGGTTCGTAGCGGGTGATGAGTCGTCGCGGTGGCCGGTTCCGGTTCCCGAACCGCCGGTTGCGGCGACCAGGACGAGCGTGATGATGGCAGCGAACCCGATGCCGGCCATCGCTGGGATCGACAGGAACGAGAACTTCCACACCCAGACCGTCTCGCACGGCACGTCGTCGGTGCACGCCAAGGTGACCGAGTCGGGGAACCGCTCGATCAGGTAGTGGTAGACCGAGATGCCCAACCCGATCGCCGCCACCGGCACCACGTAGAACCGGATGTTCGTGTCGCGTCGCAGCGCCGCCACACCGAGGATCACCGCCAGGGGGTACATCGCGATTCGCTGGTACCAGCACAACAGACACGGCGGGTAGTTCGCGACCTCCGACAGGTACAGGCTGCCGAGCGTCGCGGTCGAGCGATCACCCGCGCGAGCGGCAGCGCCACCGGGACCAACGCGACGCGTGCATCGATCGCCCATCGCGGCAGGCGCCCGGTCGCGACCCGCACGGCCGCGAGGCCAGCCGAGCCGACCACGAACGCGAGCGCCAGCACCGCGAGGAGGGCGAGGAAGGTCTCGACGGCATCGGTTCCCATGCGGCCGCGAGCGTACCGCCGGTGCCCGGGCACCCACCGGGACCCGGCAACTACGTTGTGGCGATGTCCATCTATGACAACGACCTCGCCGCCCTCGACGGGACCCCGGACCTGCTCGGCGGCCAGGCCGGCAAGCTGAGCCTGATCGTCAACGTCGCCTCGAAGTGCGGGCTCACCCCCCAGTACGAGCAGCTCGAGGCGCTCCACGAGCAGTACGCGGCGCAGGGCTTCACCGTCGTCGGCGTGCCCTGCAACCAGTTCATGGAGCAGGAACCCGGCTCGGCGGACGAGATCGCGACCTTCTGTTCCACGACCTACGGCGTCACCTTCCCGATGAGCGAGAAGATCGAGGTCAACGGCGACGGCCGCCACCCGCTCTACGCGCAGCTCACGGAGGTGGCCGACGGCGACGGCCGCGACGGCGACATCCAGTGGAACTTCGAGAAGTTCCTGGTCGCTGCGGACGGCCCGGTGGTGGCCCGCTTCGCCCCGACCGTGGCGCCCGACGCATCCGGCGATCACCAGCGCGGTGGAGTCCGCACTGGGCTGAGGTGGCGGCCCACCGCGGCAGCTCACGACCAGGCCGCCGCCGCCCAGGTCGCGTCAGGCATCCGCGCTCATCACGAGCACGGTGCGCAGTCCGCGACCGGCCTCGAGATCGTCGATCGCCTCGTTGACCTGCTCGAGCGGGCGACGCGAGGTGACCATCGCCGCGAGATCCAACCGCCCGGCCCGCCACAACGCCACGAGGCGGGGCAGGTCGCGTGGCGCCCAGCACGAGCCGAGCAGCGAGCCGACCAGGCGCTTCTCGGTGAACATCGTCAGCGCCGGGCTCACCTGCACCTGGTCCTCGACCGGGGCCGCGCCGACCATCACGGTCGTGCCGCCGTTGCGGACCGAGGCGATCGCGGTCTCGCCCAGCGCAGCCGAACCGACGGCGTCGAAGGCCACGTCGGCGCCGATACCGGTCAGCTCCATCGTCGTTGCGACCACGTCGGAGTCGGTCGGGTCCACCACGTGGGTGGCTCCGAACTGCATCGCCTGCTCGCGACGGGACTCCGACGGGTCCGACACGATGATCGTCGCCGCCCCCGAGATCGCAGCACCCGCGACGATGCTGACCCCGATGCCGCCGGCGCCGAGAACGAGCACCGCGTCACCCGGCTCGATGTCCGCGGTGTTGATCGCGGCGCCCACGCCGGTCTGCACCGCGCAGCCGAGCACGCAGGCGAGGTCGAGGGGCAGGTCGTCATCGATGCGCACCGCGCCCGACTCGGCGACCACCACCTCGTCCGCCCAGGCCGCGAGGCCGAGTCCGCGGTAGACCGTCTCACCGCCACGGCGACAGTCGCGTGGTGCCATCGGGCAGCATCGAGGTGGCGATCGACATGGAGTCGGGGCAGACGCTGAACAGGCCCCTTGCGCAGTAGGCGCATGGCCCGCAGGCTGCGTTCGGCGTCAGCACGACATGGTCCCCGACCGCGAGGGACCCGACCCCGTCGCCCAGCTCCGTGACGACCCCGGCCGCCTCGTGGCCGAGCACCGTCGGGCCCATCGCCGGGAACGTGCCGTTCATCAGGCTCACGTCGGAGTGGCAGACCCCGCAGGCCACGATCCGGACCCGGACCTCACCGGCGCGGGGCGCCTCGAGCTCGACGTCGTCGACGACCTCGCAGGTCGGGTTCGCCTCGGTGAACAGCGCTGCACGCATGGATCCACCCGTCGTGGTGATCGGCCCGGCGGCGCCGACCGTCGATGCGACCCTACCCGCGGGCGAGCGCCGGATCTCCGGGCGCCGGCGCAGCGTCGCGATCGCCGTGGTCCCCGTGCTGCCCGGCACGGACGACCGCCTTGCGGATCTCCTCGACGACGACGAGCGACAGCGGCACGACGGACACCCAGAGCCACTCGTCGAGGGCGAGCGACGTCGTGTCGAAGATCCCCTGGAGGAACTCGACCTCCACGACCGCCACCTGGATCGCGACCACCGCGGCCAACGCGATCAGCAACGGCCGATTCGACAGCGAGTACCGCGAGAACACCGTCCGGTTGCCGGACCGGACACAGAACGAGTTCACGAGCTGGAAGAACACGAAGACCGTGAAGGCCATCGTCAGCACCGTCAGTCGGTCCCGGTCGCGGAACCCGAGGTAGATCCCGAGGGTCCCGATGGTGATCACGAGTGCGCTCAGGCCGATGCGCAGCAGCCGTCGGGCCGACAGGATGCGATCGTTGCGCGGCCGGGGCGGCCGGTCCATGACCCCGGGTTTCGGCGGGTCGACGCCGAGCGCGATCGCCGGTGGCCCGTCGGCGATGATGTTCACGAAGAGGATCTGGATGGCGTTGAACAGCGCTCCGAACCCGGCGAGCTGCGCCACCAGGATGGTGAGGATCGCCGAGATGTTCGTCGTGAGCTGGAACCGGACGAAGGTGATGATGTTGTCGTAGATGGCTCGTCCGCCGCGCACGGCGGCGACGATCGTGGCGAAGTTGTCGTCGGTGAGGATCATGTCACCGGCTTCCTTGGTGACCTCGGTCCCCGTGATGCCCATCGCGACGCCGATCTCGGCCTGCTTCAGCGAGGCAGCGTCGTTCACGCCGTCGCCAGTCATCGCGACGACCTCGCGGCGCGCCTGGAGCGCCTTGACGACCCGGACCTTGTGCTCGGGGGACACCCGTGCGCAGACCCCGATCGAGCCGATCGCCTCGGCCAGCTCGTCGTCCGGGATGTCGTCGAGCTCGGCGCCGCTCACGACCCGCCCCCCGATTCCGAGCGTCGCTGCGATCGCTCCTGCGGTGGAGGCGTGGTCGCCGGTGATCATCTTCACGCGGATCCCGGCGGCGCCGCACTCGCGGATCGCGTCGATGGCTTCGGGTCGTGCCGGGTCGAGGATGCCGACGAGCGCCTCGAGGCGCAGGTCGGCCAGCTCCGCCGCGAGATCCCCCTCGTGCTCGCTCGCAACGATCGGGAGCTGTCGGGTGGCCAGCGCCAGGACCCGCAGCCCCTCGGACCCGAGCGACTCGTCTCGTCTCGACGACAGCCACCGTCGTCGGTCATCGAGGTCGACGACTCGCGGACGGGTCGTCGGGATCGCCGGCCCGAGCGGTGCTGCACCTGCCGAGGACGACATCGGGTGCGCCCTTCACCACGACGACGGACCCAGCTGGGTCGGTGGGGTCCGGGTGCAGGGTCGCCATGAACTTCGTCGCCGACTCGAACGGAACCTCTGCCGCCCGGCTCGGGCGCGCACGGACGGCGGCAGGATCGAGCCCGCCTTCGCAGCGAGCACGACGAGCGCGCCCTCGGTCGGATCGCCGACCAGCTCGGGAGCATCGGCCGACTCTTCTGCGCCGGCGACGTCGTCACCTGCGCGGAGGTGGGCGTCGTTGCAGAGCACACCCGCGACCAGGGCCGGTTCGACGAGGAGGCGGTGCGCCGCGTCGAGCTCCTGGCCGTCGCAGAGCAGCCGACCGGTGGCCCCGTACCCGAGGCCCTCCACCTCCACCCGCCGCTCCCCCACCACCAGGGTCGTGGCAGTCATCTGGTTCAGGGTCAGGGTGCCGGTCTTGTCCGAGCAGATCACGGTCGTCGACCCGAGGGTCTCGACCGACGGCAGCCGTTTCACGATCGCGTGGCGTTCTGCGAGACGACTCACCCCGATCGCGAGCGTCACGGTCACCACCGCAGGGAGCCCCTCGGGGATCGCGGCAACCGCGAGGGCGACCGAGTTGAGCAGCGCCTCACCGATCGTCTCGCCGTCGACGGTGTCGGCCTGGATGAGAGCGACGACGAAGACGGCGACGACCGCAACTCCGGCGATCATCGCCAGCCGCTTGCCGAGCTCGTGGATCTGCTCCTGGAGGGGTGTCGGGCGTTGCTCCGCTGACTCCAACAGCTCGGCGAGGCGGCCCATCTCGGTCTGCATGCCGGTGTCGGTGACGACGACCTCCGCCCGGCCACGGGTGACCGTGGAGTTCATGAACGCGAGGTTCACCCGGTCCGCGAGCGCGACGTCGTGGTCCTCGCCGACGGCCAGTGCGTCGCTGTCCTTGTCGACCGGAACCGACTCGCCGGTGAGCATGGACTCGTCGATGGTCGTGGACGCGGCCAGGACGAACCGGCCGTCGGCGGGAACCTTGTCGCCGGCCTCGAGCAGGACGACGTCGCCGGGAACCACGTCACTCGCCGGCACCGTCGCCACCGCACCGTCGCGACGCACCCGCACCGTCGTCTCGAGCATCTCCTTCAGGGCGTCGAGCGCGTTGTCGGCTCGGTTCTCCTGGACGAACCCCATCGTTGCGTTGATGAGCAGGACGACCCCGATCACGATCAGGTCCTTGAGGTCCCCGACGGCTGCGGACACCGCCGCTGCGCCGAGCAGGATGAAGATCAACAGGTCGTTGAACTGGTCCAGGAAGCGCTTCCACGCAGCGCGACGCGGCACCTCGTCGAGTTCGTTGCGTCCATGCTCCTCGAGGCGGCGCGACGCCTCTGCCTCGCTGAGCCCGACCGCCGGGTCCACGGCGAGCGCCGCTGCGGTCTCGGCGACGGAGCGGCGGAACCAGTCCACGGGAACGGTTGGATCCACCATCTCGGCCGTGGCCTCGCTTTCGATCGTCGGCCCCCGCCTGGCGCGAACGCTACGACAGCGCTGCGGGACGGACAATCGCAGGCCGATGCAACGCCGGACGCCCAGGGCGGGCCGAACGGCGCCGCCCCTGGGCCGAACAGCAGGGCCACGGGCCGAACAGCAGGGCCATGGGTCGAACGGCCTCAAGTTTTTTTCTGTCGGCACCGAAGCGGGAGAATGCCCGCAACGAGCTCGACGATCGACATGCCGGCCCACGACCAAGCGGCCGGGGACCGACCGGGCGGCGAGCGGCCGGACAGCGAGCGATCCGCCGAGGAGGCACCGTCGTCGGGTGACCCGGACCACCGGGTCACCCGCCAGGTCGACGCGGCGCCGCCTGCTCGCGGCGACCGGCGCCGGGCTGGTTGCCGCCGCCTGCGCCCCGGCGCCCGTGACCACGACACCGGCGGCACCGCCGCACCTCCCGCCACCACCCCGCCGCCACCTGCTCCGCCGCAGACCCCGGTCGCCGCAGCACGTCACCTCGCGGGGCGAGCCACCTTCGGAGCGACCGCCGCGACGGTCGAGCGGATCCGCCGGATCGGTTCGGCGGCGTGGATCGACGAGCAGCTCGACCCCCGCCGCCTGCCCGACGCCGAGCAGATGGTCTCGGGCTACGCCACCCTTCGCAACACCAACGCCCAGAACGACCAGGTCCGTCGGGACGACCAGAAGCGGCTCTTCGGCGAGCTCGACCACGCCACCCTCCTGCGGGCGGTGCACTCCGAGCGGCAGCTGTACGAGGTGATGTGCGACTTCTGGACGAACCACCTCAACATCTGGCGGCGGGCGAAGTGGCTGAGCCAGCTCAAGACCCTCGACAACGAGGCGGTCGTGCGGCCACATGCGCTCGGCAAGTTCGCTGATCTGCTCGCCGCCTCGGCGAAGAGCCCGGCCATGCTCGTCTACCTCGACAACTACGACAGCCAGGGCCAGCCCGGCAAGCAGGTCAACGAGAACTACGGCCGTGAGTTCCTCGAGCTCCACTCCCTCGGCATCATCGACGGAACGCAGGTCTACAGCGAAGAGGACGTCCTCGGTGTGGCCAAGGTGTTCTCCGGTCGGACGATCGAGTGGTCCAACGGCCCGGCGAAGTACAGCTACCGCTTCAACCACTGGATCCACAGTCGGGAGGCCGTCTCGATCCTCGGGGGCGCGTGGACCCGACCCTCACGGGCGAACGACGCAGACCGAGCGGCGAACGCCGAACGCGACGGCGACTCGCTCGTGGCGTTCCTCGCCCGGCACCCATCCACCGCTCGCTACGTGTGCTGGAAGCTCGTGCGCCGGTTCGTGGCGGACGACCCGCCCATGGGTCTCGTCGATCGTCTCGCCGGGACCTACCGCGCGAACGACACGGCGATCGGGCCGGTGCTGCGAGAGCTGTTCCGCTCGCCGGAGTTCGCAGCGTCCGCAGGCGCAAAGGTCAAGCGACCCGTCGACTGGCTCGTGTCGTCGCTGCGGGCGAGCGGTGCGAGCATCGACACCGACCCGATGGGCAACTCGTCGAAGAAGCTGCAGTCCACCACATCGGCGCTCGGGCAGGGGCTGTTCGAACGCCCCAGCCCCGACGGGTACCCGGAGACGGCATCCGCATGGGTTTCGGCCGATGGGCTCCTGAAGCGATGGGAGTACTCGGCCCGCCTGGCCCGCAACAACATCACGAGGTCGAGCGACCCCGGCCCGGTCGTCGCGGACGTGGAGCCGCTCCGGCGACACCGCTCCCCGCAACAGCCGCCGCACTGGTGGGCGCGCTCGCATCGAACGCGTGCCAGTTCGATCTCCCCGCGCCGGACGCCGAAGCGATCTGCGCGGCGCTCGGGATCGCCCCGGCCGACCCTGCGACCCGCCTGGCGCAGGACGACACCCTGGTCCGCAACGCGCTCGGCCTCCTGCTCGCCCACCCCACCTTCCAGCGACGCTGACCGGTCAGCCGGACCGCCCGACCACGACGGAGCACACATGACGACGACCCGTTCACCGCGACAGAGCCCACTCACCCGACGGTCCTTCCTGGCCCTGGCCGGCGCCGGGGGTGCCGCCGTCGGCGTCTCCGCGCTCGGCAACCGCTACGCGTTCGCGACACCGGAGTCGCCCGGACAGGGCGACGTCATCGTCATCGTGTTCAACCGGGGCGGCATGGACGGACTGAACGTGGTCGCCCCGTACCGCACCGAGAGCTACCGCTCCCTGCGCCCGACGATCCGCGTCCGGGCGCCCGAGGAATCCGGCGTGCCGGCCGGTGGAGCGGGGCTGCCCCTCGACGCCGGTGGCGCTGTCGCACCCTTCGCCCACTCGGGGCGTTTCGGGCTGCACCCCGGGATGGAGCGCCTCTACGGCGGCGCATGGAGCGAGGGCAACCTCGCGATCGTCCACGCCGTCGGACTGCCGGCCAGCGAGTCCGCGACGCGCAGCCACTTCGAGGCGCAGCGCTACTGGGAGGCCGGCAGTGCCGATGTGCGCATCGCGGACGGCTTCCTCAACCGCTACCTGCTCGGCGTCGCCGACACCGACCGGCTCAGCGCCGTGGGCCGCGGCTCGACGCTGCAGCGCCTGCTCGCCGGCGAGGCCACCGCCGTGTCCATGTCCTCGATCGGCGGGTTCGGCGTGCGCGGGTTCTCGGACAACGGCCGCGCCTCCTCCGCGCTCGCCGCGCTCTACCCCGACGGCGGCGACCTGCTCACCCGGACCGCCAGCGAGACCCTCGCGGTGACCGGCCTCGTGGGCGGGTTGCCGTCGGACACCGGCCCGCAGAACGGTGCCGCGTACCCCTCCGGCGGCCTGTCAGCCGGACTGCGCGAGACCGCACGGCTGATCCGTTCCGGTGTCGGTCTGCGTGTCGCGGTGGTCGACGACGGCGGGTGGGACACCCACAACGACCAGGGCGTTCCCGAGGATCCCGACGCCTACTTCCGGAGGCGGACCGGTCAGTTCTCGGAGTCACTGCAGGCCTTCCACCAGGACCTCGGAGCGGCGATGGGCGAGGTGACCCTGGTGTCGATCTCCGAGTTCGGGCGAACCATCAACGAGAACAGCTCGGGTGGGACCGACCACGGCCGGGGAACTGCGATGTTCGTCCTCGGCGCCAACGTGAACGGTGGCGTGTACGGACCGTTCCCCGACGAGGTCGCGGACGGTCCCGAGGGCGACCTCAGCGTGCTGACGGACTACCGCGCGGTCCTCGCCGAGGTCCTCGGTCGGCGCGGCGAGGGCTTCGACGCCGGGCGGGTGTTCCCCGGCTACAGCCCCGACGCCCCACTCGGCCTCGTCGCCTGACGGCGGCCCGCACCGTCGCCTCGTCGGCGGAGGACCGACCGGGTCAGTCCAGTCGGGCGACCACCACGGCCACGGCCGCCGCGACATCGCGACGGACCGCGTCTCCGTCGATGCTGAGCTGTTCGTCGAGGTAGTCCTCGAGGCCGAGGAACAGCGAGACGCTGCTGGTCGACTGCCCGGTCCACCTGTCCGCCGCGACCACGACATCGCCGT
>CALNXV010000065.1:0-41800 GCA_942490665.1 uncultured Microthrixaceae bacterium | reverse complement strand
CGCGATCGTGCTGGCGCTGGCCGCGGCCGGCGCCGACATCGTCATCGACTACGTGTCGCACGCCGAGGCCACCGACGAGCTCGAGCGCCAGGTGCTCGACCTCGGCGACCAGGTCATCGGCGTCGAGGCGGACGTGAGCCGGGTCGACCAGGCCCAGGCGCTGGTGCACGCTGCGGTGTCGCGGTTCGGGTCGCTGGACGTGTGGGTGAACAACGCGGGAATCGAGACCCGTACCGGCATCCTCGACACCACCGAGGAGGACTACGACAAGGTGCTCGCGGTCAACCTGCGCAGCGCGTTCTTCTGCACCCAGCTCGCCGCCCGCCAGATGATCGAGGGTGGCCGCGGCGGCAGGATCGTCAACGTCAGCTCGGTGCACGAGGACTGGCCGATGCCCGGCAACACCCCGTACTGCCTGTCGAAGGGCGGCATGCGGATGCTCACCCGGACCGCCGGTGTGGAGCTGGCGCCACACGGGATCACCGTCGTCGGGGTCGGACCGGGTGCGGTCGCCACGCCCATCAACGCCGCGACCATGGCCGACCCCGCCAAGATGGCGACCCTCGACGCCGCCATCCCGCTGGGGCGCATGGCGGACCCGTCCGAGATCGGCTCGGTGGTCGCGTTCCTCGCCGGCCCCGGCGGCTCCTACATCACCTCGACCACCGTCATGGCGGACGGCGGGCTGATCCAGTCGAGCCCGGGCCTGTGATCAGCCGCGGATGAAGGTGCTCGCCTGGGGGACGACGACGGCGACAGCGGACCGACCTGCCACCGACGTCGACCTGGTCGAGGTCTCGAGCGGGTCACTGACGCTGCGGGTCCTCACGCTGGGCGCCGCGATCGCCGGTCTCGAGTGCCCCGACCGCACCGGTCGACCCGGGCCGGTGCATCTCTCGCTGGCGACGCTCGCCGACTACGAGGACCGGGCCCGCAACCCGCACCTCGGCGCGTCCATCGGTCGCTACGCGAACCGCATCGCCGGCGCGTCCTTTCCGATGGGCGGGCGGCAGGTCGAGCTCGTCGCGAACAACGGGCGCAACCAGCTGCACGGCGGCCCGGTCGGATTCGATCGTCACGTCTGGGAGCTGGTCGAGGCGACGTCGGGATCGGAGGGCGGTGAGGTGCACCTTCGCCTGGTCAGCGCCGACGGCGACCAGGGCTTCCCGGGCACCGTCACCGCCGACGCGAGCTTCGCCGTGTCCGGCGACACCCTGCAGATCACGTACCGCGCGACGACCGACGCGTCCACCGTCGTGAACATGACGAACCACGGCTACTGGAACCTCGACGGATCGACGACCGTGCGCGACCACCACATCCAGCTCGCCGCGGACCGGGTGCTCCCGGTCGACGGCGACGGCATCCCCACCGGTGCGCTCCACGAGGTCGGCGACACGCCGTTCGACCTGCGCGCGCGGACCGAGCTCGGCCCCGCCATGGACGGCGCCGGTGGTGGCTTCGACCACTGCTTCGCCGTGCGGGGCGCGCCCGCGACGCAGGCCCCTGCAGCGGCCACGCTGCGTCCGGCCGCCGTGGTCGACGCGCCGGCGACCGGGCGGTGGATGTCCGTCGCGACCGACCAGCCCGGTGTGCAGCTCTACACCGGCAACGGACTCGGCGAGCCCTTCCATCGCCACGGCTCGGTCTCGCTCGAGACCCAGCTGTTCCCCGACACCCCGAACCGTCCCGAGCTCGGGTCCGCGCTCCTCGAGCCGGGCCAGGACTACCGCAGCGTCACCCAGCTCCGGTTCGGCACGGGCGAACTGCCCGCGGAGGTCGCCCTCGACGACCGCGGGCCGCCGACCGGAGGACCGAGGAGCGCGCCGTGACCGCACCGAATCAGTCCGCGCTGGAGGCGCAGCCCTGTGAGCTGGTGCTGACCGACGTCGACGGGACGCTGGTCACCCCGGACAAGGCGCTGACACCTGCCGCCGTGGCGGCGGTCGGTGCGTTGCGGGACGCGGACATCCGCTTCGCGGTGACCAGCGGTCGTCCCCCGCGGGGGATGGAGATGCTGGTGGGGCCGCTCGCGCTCGACACCCCGATCGCGGCGTTCAACGGGGGCATGTTCGTCGACGACCACATGCGGGTCGGCGAGAGCCGGACCCTGCCGGAGGCGCTCCTTCCCGACATCGTCGAGCACCTCGATGCCAGCGGACTCGACGTGTGGCTGTACTGCGGAGCGGACTGGTTCCTGCGCGACGTCGACGCGCCCCACGTCGCGCGCGAGGCCGACACGGTGGAGTTCGCCCCGACGGTCGTCGCGGACCTCGGCGAGGTGGTCGCGGGCGCGATGGCCGAGGGTGGCCCCGGCATCGTCAAGATCACCGGCGTCAGCGACGACCACGACCTGGTGGCCCGGACCGAGGCCTCCGCCAGGGAGCGCTTCGGCGCCGAGGTCTCTGCCGCCCGCTCCCAGGACTACTACCTGGACGTCACGCACCCCGCGGCGAACAAGGGCGGCGTGGTCGAGCACCTCAGCGCCCTGTACGGCATCGCGCCTGAGGCGATCGCGGTGCTCGGCGACATGCCGAACGACGTGCTGATGTTCGCGAAGGCCGGAGTGAGCATCGCGATGGGGAACGCGGACCGCGAGGTCCAACGTGCGGCCCGCCACGTCGCACCCAGCAACGAGCGCGACGGGTTCGCCGAGGCGGTGCACCGTTTCATCCTGCCGACGCAGGACCATTGACAGCGACAGCGACAGCGACAGCGACAGCGACAGCGACAGCGAAGTGCGGCGCAGGCCGACGACACGGGGCGCACGAACCGCCCGGGAGGAACCCAGCGACATGGCTGAGCACACGACACCGATCTCCTTCGACGAGATCGACCAGTTGGCGGTCGACACGATCCGCGGCCTGTCCATGGACATGGTCCAGGCGGCGAACTCCGGTCACCCCGGGACGCCGATGGGGGTCGCACCGGCGGCGTACGTCCTGTGGAACCACGTCCTGCGCTACGACCCGACCGATCCGATCTGGCCGGGGCGGGACCGGTTCGTGCTGTCCGAGGGGCACGCGTCGGTGCTGCTGTGGTCGCTGCTGCACCTCGCCGGGGTGCACGCAGTGGACGAGCGCTACGAGGTCGAGCGCAGCCATGCCGTCACCGAACGCGACATGACGACCTTCCGCCAGCTGGACTCCCACTGCCCGGGGCACCCCGAGTACCGCTGGACCACCGGGGTCGAGACGACCACCGGACCGCTCGGCCAGGGCGTCGCGACGTCGGTCGGGATGGCGCTCGCGGGGCGCTGGCAGGCCGACCGCTTCGACCGCGACGGAGTCGAGCTGTTCGACTACGACGTCTACGCGCTCGCGGGTGACGGCTGCATGATGGAGGGGATCTCGTCGGAGGCCGCGTCGTTCGCGGCGCACCAGGGACTGTCCAACCTGTGTTGGATCTACGACTCCAACCGGGTGACGATCGAGGGGCACACCGACCTCACCTTCACCGAGGATGTCGCCGCCCGGTTCCTCGCGTACGGCTGGAACGTCACCACCGTCGCGGACGTCAACGACCTGTCGTCGGTGGCCCGTGCGTTGCACACCTTCCGCGCCGAGACCGAGCGCCCCACCCTGATCGTCCTGCACAGCCACATCGGGTACGGCTCGCCGGTGGAGGACTCGCCCAAGGCGCACGGATCACCGTTCGGCCCCGATGGGGTGCGCTCGACCAAGGAGTTCCTCGGGCTGCCGCCTGACGAGACGTTCCACGTGCCCGCCGAGGTGCGCCACCGCTTCGCCGAGGGCATCGGCGCTCGTGGCCGCGCCGCGCGTGAGGCGTGGGAACGGTCCTTCGAGTCGTACCGCTCCAGCCACCCCGACCTGGCCGCCGAGGTCGACATGATGCAGCGCCGCGAGCTCCCCGACGGCTGGGACGACGGGTTGGTCCCGTTCGAGCCCGACGCGGCCGGCATGGGGTCGCGCGTGTCGTCGGGCACGGTCCTCAACTCGGTCGCCGCGAACGTGCCGTGGCTGCTCGGCGGGTCCGCCGATCTGTCGCCGTCCACCAAGACCCACCTCGGCTTCGACGGTGCCGGCGAGATGCAGGCCGCGTCCCCGGGCGGGCGCAACGCCCACTTCGGCATCCGGGAGCACGCGGCAGCCGCGATCTGCAACGGGCTCGCCGTGTCGAAGGTCCGGCCGTTCTGGTCGGGGTTCCTGATCTTCTCCGACTACGCCCGCGGGGCCATCCGCCTCTCGGCGCTCATGGAGATCCCGGTCGTGCACGTGTTCACCCACGACTCGATCGGGGTCGGCGAGGACGGGCCGACCCACCAGCCGGTGGAACAGGTCGTCTCGCTGCGCGCGGTCCCCGGGCTGTTGGTCTTCCGCCCGGGCGACGCGAACGAGGTGGTCGAGACGTGGCGGGTGGTGATGCAGCTCCAACGCGAACCCGCGGCGCTCATCCTCAGCCGACAGGACCTGCCGACCCTCGACCGCGCCGGGCTCGGTGACGCCGCAGGTGTGGCTCGGGGGGCGTACGTCCTCGCCGACGCGCCCGACGGTGAGCCCGACGTGCTGCTGCTCGCGACCGGCTCCGAGGTCGCGCTCGCGATGTCCGCACGCGACGAGCTTGCCGCCCAAGGCGTCGGGGCGCGGGTTGTGTCGATGCCCTGCTGGGAGCTCTTCGACCGCCAATCCCGCGAGTACCGCGACGAGGTGCTCCCCCCGTCGGTGCGAGCCCGGGTCGGCATCGAGCAGGCATCGACGCTCGGCTGGGACCGCTGGGTCGGCGACGCCGGCGCCGTGGTCGGCATGCACACCTTCGGTGCCTCCGCCCCGCTCCCCGCACTGCTCGAACGGTTCGGCTTCACCCCGGACCGCGTCACCGAGGTCGCCCTCGACGTCCTCGTCGGGGTCCGCGACGGGGCCTGATCGCCGCACGCCGCACCGCTCGACCCCGCACGCAACCCGTCCGACCTCCCGTAGCCTCGGAACGACCGCCGAACCCCACCCGCCCCAGCGAACGAACGGACCGACCCGATGACCGCCACGCAGGACCTCCACGACCAGGGCCAGAGCCTCTGGCTCGACAACATCACCCGGACGATGCTCGACGACGGCACCATCCAGCGCTACATCGACGAGTACTCCGTGACCGGACTGACCTCGAACCCGTCGATCTTCGACAAGGCCGTCGCCTCGGGCGCGTACGACGACGCCATCCGCGCCACGGCAGCAGCGGGGGTCTCGACCGAGGACCTCTTCTTCGACCTGGCCATCGAGGACCTGCGTCGCGCAGCGGACATGTTCCTCGGCATCCACGAACGCACCGCGGGCGTCGACGGGTGGGTCTCGCTCGAGGTCTCACCCGAGCTGGCACACGACACCGGGTCCACGGTGGCCGCGGCGGCCGACCTGCACGGGCGCGCCGCACGTCAGAACCTGTTCATCAAGATCCCGGGCACCCCGGAGGGCCTGCCGGCCATCGAGGAGACGATCGCAGCCGGCATCCCGGTCAACGTCACGCTCCTGTTCGACGCCGCGCAGTACCGCGCGGCCGCCGAGGCCTACATGCGCGGCGTGCAGCGCCGGATCGACGCGGGGCTCGATCCGGTCGTCGGCTGCGTGGCGTCGGTGTTCATGTCGCGCTGGGACCGGGCGGTCGCCGACAGCGTCCCGGCCGAGCTGGCGAACCAGCTGGCGCTCGCCGTCGGCATGGACATCTACCGGGCGTACCGGTCGCTGCTGGACTCGGACCGCTGGCAGGCACTCGCCAGCGCCGGAGCCCGGGCGCAGCGGCTGCTGTGGGCGAGCACGTCCACCAAGGATCCCGCCGCGCCCGACACGCTCTACGTCGCCGGGCTGGCCTCGCCCCAGACGGTCAACACGATGCCGGACTCGACCCTCGAGGCGTTCCACGACCACGGTGAGGTGGGCGAGCTGCTGCCCGCGGACGGCGGGGACGCCGACGCGGCCCTCCGTCGCTTCGCCGATGCCGGCGTGGACGTGACCTCGCTCGCGGCGCAACTGCAGACCGAGGGCGCCGAGTCGTTCGTCGCCTCCTGGAGGGACCTCATGGCCCGCATCGACGCCCAACGCGACGCCGTCGCCTGAACCGCTGGAGCACCGTGACCGACACCGCGACCCCACCCACCAGTCGACCGGCCTGGGCCGCGCTCGCCGCCCGTCACGCCGAGCTGGAGCAGCGGCACCTGCGCGAGCTCTTCGCCGAGGACCCCGGCCGGGGCGAGCGCCTCAGCGCGGAGGCCTGCGGGATCTACCTGGACTACTCGAAGAACCGGGTCGACGACGACACGATGCGCCTGCTCGTCGAGCTCGCCGAGCAGAGCGGTCTGCGCGGCCACATCGACGCGATGTTCGCCGGGGAGCACATCAACGTGTCCGAGGACCGCGCCGTGCTGCACGTCGCGCTGCGCCTCCCCCGGGACGCGACGCTCGTCGTCGACGGGGTCGACGTGGTGGCCGAGGTCCACGCGGTGCTGGATCGCATGTCGTCGTTCGCCGACGCCGTGCGATCCGGTGAGTGGGTCGGCCACACGGGCCGACGCATCCGCAACGTCGTCAACATCGGCATCGGCGGCTCCGACCTGGGCCCGGTCATGGCCTACGAGGCGCTGCGCGACTACTCGCGACCGCGACCTCACGATGCGCTTCGTGTCGAACATCGACGGCACCGACTTCGTCGAGGCCACCCGTGACCTCGACCCCGCCGAGACGCTGTTCATCGTCGCGTCGAAGACCTTCGGCACCCTCGAGACGATGACCAACGCCGGCTCGGCCCGCGACTGGGTGCTCGACGCGCTCGGCGACGATGCCGCCGTGGCGCGCCACTTCGTGGCGGTGTCCACCAACGCGGAGGCCGTCGCCGCGTTCGGGATCGACACCGCCAACATGTTCGGCTTCTGGGACTGGGTCGGCGGGCGCTACTCGATGGACTCGGCCATCGGGCTGTCGACCATGCTGGCCATCGGGCCCGATGGCTTCCGTGAGCTGCTCGCCGGCTTCCACGACATGGACGAGCACTTCCGCACGACGCCGTTCGAGGCGAACCTGCCGGTGCTCATGGGGATGCTGGCGGTCTGGTACCGCAACTTCTTCGGGTGCCAGACGGTCGGGGTGATGCCCTACGACCAGTACCTGAAGCGGTTCCCGGCCTACCTGCAGCAGCTGACCATGGAGTCGAACGGCAAGCACGTCACCCTCGCCGGCGAGCACGTCACCGTCGACACCGGGGCGGTCTACTGGGGCGAGCCCGGCACCAACGGTCAGCACAGCTTCTACCAGCTGATCCACCAGGGGACGACCATGATCCCCGTCGACCTCATCGGCTTCGGGCGCACGCCGAACCCGCTCGGGGACCACCACGACCTGCTGAGCTCGAACGTGTTCGCGCAGGCCAAGGCGCTCGCGTTCGGCAAGACCGCGGAGGAGGTCCGCGCCGAGGGCACCGCCGAGCAGGTCGTCGCGCACCGCGTGATGGAGGGCAACCGCCCCACCAACGTGCTGCTGAGCGATGAGGTCTCCCCCTACCGGCTCGGCACGCTCGTCGCGCTGTACGAGCACAGCGTCTTCACCCAGGGCACGGTCTGGGGCATCGACTCGTTCGACCAGTGGGGCGTCGAGCTCGGCAAGCAGCTCGCGAACCAGATCGCACCCCAGCTGCTCGCGACGGACGAACCCGAGCTCGATCACGATTCGTCCACCAACACCCTCATCCGCCGCTACCGGGCCATGAAGGCCGACGGCTGACGCCGCCGATCACCAGCAGCCGCACCACCGTCCGCCACACCCTCACCGACCCAGCACCACCTCTGATCCAGCAGCACTGACCCAGCAGCACTGACCCAGCACCACCAGGACATGACCAGCGAGAACCCGATGCAGCTCGGAATGATCGGCCTGGGCCGCATGGGGGCCAACCTCGTGCGCCGACTCATGGCCGACGGTCACCGCTGCGTCGTCTACGACGTGAACGCCGACGCGGTCGCCGAGCTGGAGGCCGAGGGCGCGACCGGGGCGACCACGCTCGAGGGCTTCGTCGCCGCGCTCGAGGTGCCGCGTGCGATGTGGATCATGGTCCCCGCCGGCTACGTCCAGGGAACCGTCGACCAGCTCGCCGGGCTGCTCGACGCCGACGACGTCGTCATCGACGGCGGCAACTCCTACTACCGCGACGACATCCACCGTGCCGCGCAGCTCGCCCCGAGCGGCATCCACTACGTCGACTGCGGCACGAGTGGCGGCGTGTGGGGGCTGGAGCGCGGCTACTGCCTGATGATCGGCGGCGAGGACGTCGCGGTCGAGCGACTCGACCCGATCTTCCGGACGATCGCACCCGGTGAGGGGAACGCCGAGCCCACCCCCGGGCGGACCCGAACCGACGGCACTGCGCAGCGGGGCTATCTGCACTGCGGCCCGAACGGCGCCGGGCACTTCGTCAAGATGGTCCACAACGGCGTGGAGTACGGGATGATGGCCTCGATCGCCGAGGGGTTGTCGATCATCAAGCACGCGGACGCCGGGCTGCACACCCAGGAGGTCGACGCCGAGACGACCCCGCTGCGCGATCCCGAGTACTACCAGTACGAGATCGACGTCGCCGAGGTCGCCGAGGTCTGGCGGCGCGGCTCGGTCATCGGCTCGTGGCTCGTCGACCTGACCGCGGACGCACTGGCGCGCTCCCCCGAGCTCGACGACTTCGCCGGCCGGGTCTCGGACTCGGGTGAAGGTCGCTGGACGGTCATCGCGGGCATCGAGGAGGGCGTGCCGGCCTCGGTGATCTCGGCCGCCCTCAACGAGCGGTTCGAGTCCCGCGACCTGGGGCTCTACACCGGCAAGCTGCTCTCCGCGATGCGCGGCGAGTTCGGCGGGCACGCCGAGAAGCCGAGCTGACCGTCGCCGCCATGGAGCACCAACTGCGTATCGAGCCCGACCCGGACGCCGTGGCGCGCTCGGGCGCGACGACGGTCGCCCGGCTCGCCCGTGCGGCCGTCGAGGACCACGGCACGTTCAGCTTCGCGGTCAGCGGCGGTCACACGCCGTGGGCGATGTTCGCGGCGCTCGTGGACGAGGACGTCCCGTGGGACCGGGTCGTGCTCTACCAGGTCGACGAGCGGGTGGCGCCGGCGGACGACCCGGACCGCAACCTCGCACACCTGCGCGCGGCGCTGGCCGACGCGCCGGCCACCGTGCGGGCCATGCCCGTCGAGGACGACGACCTCGACGGCGCCGCCGCCAGCTATGCCGCCTCGCTGCCCGAAGAGATCGACCTGGTGCACCTGGGACTCGGGCCCGACGGGCACACCGCGTCGCTCGTCCCGGGCGACGCGGTGCTGGAGGTCACCGACCGGGCCGTGGCTCCGACCGCGGGGCGCTACCAGGGGCGGCGACGGATGACGCTGACCTACCCGGGCCTCGCACGGGCGCGCCAGCTCCTGTGGCTCGTCACGGGGGAGGAGAAGCGCGATCCGCTCGCACGGTTGCTGCGCGGCGACACCTCGATCCCCGCCGGGCGGGTCCGGGCCGCGAGCTCGCTGGTGCTCGCCGATCGTGGCGCCGCCGGCGACGCGACCTGACGCCGACCGGACCGATCGACCCCGACCCCCCGAACCGACCCGCCCCGATGACCGAGCCAGACCCCCGACCCCGATGACGGAGCGCCCGATGACCGACCAGCCGACGACCGATCTGCCGACCAGCCGACGACCGGACCCGCACACGGTGGTGCTCTTCGGTGCGACCGGCGACCTGGCCGCACGGAAGCTGATCCCGGGCTTCCTGCGCCTGCAGTCGGTCGGGCTGATGCCCGAGGACTACCGGATCATCGGGACCGCACGACGCCCGATGACCGACGAGGAGTTCCGCGCCCACGCCCGCGACGTGGTCGACCGGTTCGGGCGCGCCGCGCCGTCCGACGACGACTGGGACCGCTTCGCGCAGCGGCTGTCGTTCGTGTCGAGCGACGTGGACCGCATGGACGACCTCGCCGCGGCGGTTCGTGCGGACGGTGCGACGCTCGGTGACGCCTCGCGGGTGCTGGCGTACCTGTCGGTGCCACCGGTGGCGATGGGCGGGATCGTGTCGGGGCTCGGCTCGGTCGGCCTCGGCGAGGCCCGCACCCGGGTGATCCTGGAGAAGCCCTTCGGTACCGACGTCGACTCCGCGAAGGCGTTGAACGCGACCTTGCACGGTGTGTTCGCGGAGGAGCAGATCTTCCGGATCGACCACTTCCTCGGCAAGGAGGACGTCCAGAACATCCTGGCGGTGCGCTTCGGCAACCAGCTGTTCGAGCCGATGTGGTGCGCGGTGCATGTCGAGAGCATCCAGATCGACGTGCCCGAGACCCTCGGCGTCGAGAACCGGGCGGGGTTCTACGAGCAGACGGGGGCGTTCCGCGACATGGTGGTCACCCACCTGTTCCAGGCGCTCGGGTTCCTCGCGATGGAGCGCCCCGCGGAGTTCTCCGCCGACGCGCTCGCCGAGGAGAAGCAGCGGGTGTTCGCCGCGCTGCAGCCCGTCGACCCCGCACGTGTGGTGCGCGGCCAGTACGCGGGCTATCGCGATCTGCCCAAGGTGGCGGACGACTCCGACACCGAGACGATGGTGGCCCTCGAGGTCACGATCGACAACGACCGCTGGGCGGGCGTGCCGATCCTCTTGCGCACCGGCAAGGAGCTGCCCGAGGGGCGGCGGGTCATCACCCTGCGGCTCCGCCAGCCCGAGATGGAGATCTTCCCCCGCGACGGGCGGCCCCACGGCAACGAGATCGTGTTCGAGATCGCCGAGCCCGGTGGCATCCGGATCAACTTCCTGTCCAAGGAGCCCGGCCCGTCGATGGTGCTCGGACCGGCGCACCTCGATCTCGACTACAAGTCCAGCTTCGATCCGCGCTGCGAGCTCGAGGCCTACGAGCGCCTGCTGCACGACGCGATGCTCGGCGACCGCACGCTGTTCAACCGCGCCGAGGGCATCGAACGGCTCTGGGAGGTCGCCGCCCCGCTGCTCGCCGATCCGCCACCCGTGCAGCCCTACGAACGTGGGACCTGGGGCCCGGACGCCGCGGTGGGCCTCGCCGGACCCGCCGGGTGGCACCTTCCGGAGCAGCCGGGCTGAGCGAGCCCGCCGACGGAGGTGGCACCCGAGGAGCCGCTGCCGGGGTTCGCCCAGCCGTGGGACTCGCCCCGCCGTGGGGATCAGGACCCTGCGGTGAGCTGCGAGCAGAGCGAGCGGTACCCGACCGTCGGGTCGTCGTGGCCGAAGATCGAGCTGCCCGCCACGAACAGGTGCGCGCCGGCGAGGTGCAGCGCGGAGATGTTGTCCTCGCCGACGCCGCCGTCCACCTGGATGCGGACGCCGGCAGGCAGTCGCTCGCGTAGTTCCGCGACCCGTGCGACCGTGTCGGGCAGGAACGACTGACCCGACAGACCCGGGTGCACGCCCATGCACAGCGCGAGGTCGGCCGTCGCCGCCGGCTCGGCCAGCTGCGCCATCGTCGTCCCGGGGCTCGCTGCCACGCCGACCTGTAGTCCTGACGCCCGCACCGCTGCCGCGGTGCGATCCGGATCGTCGCTGGCCTCGAGGTGGAACGTGAAGCTGTCCGCCCCGGCGGCTGCGATGCGTCCGACGTGGTGCTCCGGGTCGGCGACCATCATGTGGCAGTCGACCAGCCCGCCCCGCGGGTGGGCGCGGCGGGAGATCGCCTCGACGACGATCTCACCGAAGATGACCGGTGCGACGAAGTGACCGTCGCCGATGTCGACGTGGATCGCGCGGACACCGGCGTCCATCAGCGCATCGACCTGGTCGCCGAGGTGCATCAGGTCTGCGGCGTAGACCGACGGCTCGATGAGCGCCCCGTCGGGCAGCTCGGACCAGGCGACCGACGCGCTCACGTTCGCCGGTCCAGCTGCTCGGCGACGGCGCCGCGGCCGATGATCACGGCGCTGACCATCGAGGGCGGGAACAGGCCGTGTTCGACGACACCGGGGCTGGCCGACAGCAGCGCCGCGACCGCTGCGGGGTCCTCGAGGTCGCCGTGCCAGTCGGCGATCACCCCGCCGTCGGGACTCTCGGGCACGTCACGGGGTGCGACCGGCCCGAGGCGGGCGAGCGTGCTGCGGAGACCGAAGCGGAGCAGCTCCACGGGCACCGGGCCGTGCAGGCGCTCCACCGGCTTGGACGAGTCGGCGATGACCACGAACCGGTCGGCCGCTGCGGCGACCAGCTTCTCGCGGGTGTGCGCGGCGCCGCCGCCCTTGACGAGCCAGAAGTCCGGTGCCACCAGGTCTGCGCCGTCGATGGCGAGATCGAAGCGGTCCACCGACGAGAACTCCTCGACGCGGATGCCGAGGGAACGGGCGGCGTCCTCGGTGCGCGGCGACGTCGCGACGCAGCGGATGTCGAGGCTCCGCGCGGCGAGTGCGGGGAGCAGGTGCGCCACGGTCGAGCCGGTGCCGAGACCGACGGTCATGCCGTCCTCGACGAGCGCTGCAGCCGACTCGGCAGCGGTCCGCTTCTCGTCGTCGAGTGGCACCCGGCTCACCCGCAGGTGTCGGTGAGCTGGTCCACGAGTGCCTGGGTGGCCGTCACGACCTCGCCGATGTCGCTGGCGACGGTCGACAGGGCGTCGGCCGACGGGTCGGCGTTCATCGTGTCGAGGTCGTCGCCCAGTGCGTCGACCGCCGCCTCCAGGTCGTCGATCTGGCTCGCAGCTGCGTCCGACCCGGCGTTCGCGAGGTCCTCGGCATCGGACTTGATCAGATCGAGCTGCGCGTTCACCGCGTCGAGGCCGCCGTTGACCACATCGACGTCCGCAAGTGCCTCGACGTCGGTCTGCAGCTGCTCAGCGCGTCGCAGAACGCCTGCTCGCTGTCCACCGTGGTCGTGGTCGCCGATTCGTCGTCGCTGCAGGCACCGGCGAGCAGCGCCAGCGCGCCGGCCACGAGCAGGGCCGCGCCGGGACGGCCGTGGCGGCGGGTGCGTCGGGACGGCGTGGTCCCGATGGTCGGTGGGTTCGTCATGGATGTCCTCCTGGGACGGGGGCGAATGCGTCGGGAGCGAGGTGGAGCGGCGGTCAGCCGGTGGCGAGGCCGGTCGCGACCGGCACGTCGCCGTCGAGGTCCAGCGGCACGGCGAAGAGGGCCCGGGCGCCGCCGTCGTCGTAGCCGATCTCGTCGGTGATCCAGGCGTGGTACACGAGCCACCGGTTGCCGCGTGCGTCGGTGAACTCCTCGGGGCCGCCGGGGCCCGCTGCGTCGCCGTGGCTGCTGAGCCACGGCTGGTCGATCTTCGTGCACGGCCCGGTGGGCGACTCGCAGCTCGCTGCGCCGATCGTGTAGTCGGCGCTGTCCCACCAGTTGGCCGAGTAGAAGAGCCAGTAGGTTCCGTCGCTGCGGACCATCGAGGGCCCCTCGATGAGCGGACCCTCCCAGGACTCGGTGGTGCTCAGCAGCGACACCGGGTCCCCGACCAGGTCGAGTCCGTCGTCGGACAGCTCCTGGCTCCACAGCTCGGTGACGATGTCACAGCAGTTCCCGTCGTTCTTGTAGAGCAGCCAGGCCGTGCCGTCCTCGTCGACGAAGGGGCTGGCATCGATCGTGCCGCCCAGCTCGCGCTGGCACACGAAGGGCTCGTCGCGCTCGTCCACGAAGGGGCCGGTCGGCGAGTCGGAGAACGCGGCGCCCACGCACTGCAGCCCCGACTCGTCGTCCACCGACGTGTAGTACATGACGTAGCCGTCGTCGGTGGTCAGCACCGACGGTGCCCACACGAGCCCGGGTCGGGTCCAGGAGGGCAGGTCGGGCAGCGCATCGCCCGTCGCGATGCCGACGACGCCGGCCGCCGACTGCAGCACCGGGACGTTCTGGTCGAGCGTGTTCGTCGTGTAGAGGTAGAGCGACGGTCCGACGGCGAGGACGAAGGGGTCGGCGTAGTCGCCCTCGAACAAGGGGGTGTCCGGCAGCGGCGCGAAGCCGTTGGCGAGCCGGTCCTGGGGCGTCTGGGAGCTGATCACCGCACCCGCCTGCCCGAGCGTCTGGGCTCGCTGGCCCCGCTCGTTGGTGTTCACCGGCAGGCTGATCGTCGTGGCGGTGTCGTCGTCGTCGGCGTTCTGGCTGTCCGCGTCGTCGGAACCCGAGGAGCACGCGGCGGCGACGAGTGCCAGCGTGAGCGCCAGGGCCGTGGCGATGCGGTTCGTGGTGCGTCCCGGCATGCCGGGGGAACCTACCGCATCCGCGTCACCGCTCCGGTGTGTGGAATGCTCTACTCCGGCACGCTGCGACGTCCATCCCGTTGGAGTGCTCGCGTGCACGGAGGAGCGAGACCAGTGAGAGCCGAACACCGATACCGCCGGGTCGGAGCAACGATGATCGCCGCCGCTGCGCTGCTGTTCGTCGGGTGCTCGTCCGACGACAGCGCATCGACCACGACCTTCCCGGACGCGTCGACGACCACGTCGAAGGCGTCCGCGCTGCAGGAGCAGCTCCAGGGCTTCTCCGACCAGATCGACGACCTCAAGGCCACTGCGGCGGACAAGTCCGAGCTGACCGCCGACCAGATCGCCAGCATGCAGGACACGGTGTCGGGGCTCCAGGACTCGCTGAACGGGCTCGCGGCCAACTTCCCGGGCGAGTCGGCGCTCACCGACCAGCTGAACCAGCAGCTCGCTGCGCTGTCCAGCCTCCTGGCGGCCCAACCGCCCGACGTCACCGCCATCCAGGACGCGATCGCGCAGCTCGAGGCGACCATCAACGGCTTCGATCCCACGCCCCCCACGACGCCGAGCACCCCGACGACGCCGAGCACCCCGACGACGCCGAGCACCCCGACGACACCGACCACGCCGACGACACCCACCACGGCCGCTCCGGACGATCCGGCGAGCTGACCAGCGCCGTCCCCGTCCCTCGGCTCCTCGAGCTGGGCTGCGCGCCCGGATGAAGGATCGATCGCATGCTGAAGTTCCTCGGCCGCACCTGCTCACGTCACCACCGGGTGGTGCTGGTGTTCTGGGTGCTGGCCGCGGTGGGTGCGTCGGTCGCGGCGTCGATCTGGGGTGGTGAGACCACCAACGACTTCTCGATCCCCGGGTCGGACTCCCAGGACGCCCTCGACATCCTCGACGAGGACTTCCCCCAGCTCGCCGGGACCAGCGCGACGGTCGTGTTCGAGACGACCGGTGAGACCGTCGATGAGTTCGAGGACGCGATCCAGCAGGCGGTCGCGAACCTCGACTCGATCGACGGGGTGGCGTCGGTCAGCAACCCGCTGGCCACGAGCACCGAGCTGCTCAACAGCCAGACCTCCGCCAACGGCACGATCGCCTACTCCACCTCGCTGTTCCCTGCGTCGGCGAACGAGCTCCCGGAGGACACCTTCGACAAGATCGTCGGCGCCTCGCAGGTCGCGGTCGACGCCGGGCTGAACGTCCAGTTCAGCGGGAGCGTCGTGGACACGCTGAACCCGCCGACCTCGACCCTGTCGGACTACGCGGACGAGATCGGCCTGGCGGTCGCGCTGGTGCTGCTGTTGTTCGTGTTCCGCTCGGTGTTCATCGCGGTGCTCCCGATCGTCAACGCGATCATCGGGGTGGCGTTCGCCGGTGGCGTCGTGACGATCCTGCAGAACTGGTTCAGCGTCCCGAGCGTCGGCATGACCCTGGGGACGATGCTCGGACTCGGCGTGGGCGTCGACTACTCGCTGTTCATCCTGACCCGCGCCTACGGCGAGCTCGAGGAGGGGCGAACGCCCGAGGAGGCCATGGAGCGGTCGCTCGCGACCGCCGGCCGCGCGGTCCTGTTCGCCGGCATCACGATCGGCCTCGCGACCGTGGCACTCGTCCTGGTCGGCATCCCCCTGATCTCGCAGATGGGTGTCGTCGCGGCGCTGTACGTGATCATCATGGTGGTCGCCGCCACGACCCTGGTCCCGGCGCTGGGTGGAGCGATCGGCACGAAGCTCCTGACGACGCGGATCGGCGACCCGGTCGGCATGAACCGGCCCGCCTCGACGGGGCTGTTCGCCTGGCTGGCCCGGACCGTGACGCGGCGCCCGGTCATCGTTGCGGTGCTCGCCGTGGGCGTGATGCTGATCCTCGCCTCGCCGGTCCGGGACCTGCAGACGGGCTGGGTCGGCGACGATGCGGACCCGCCGGACATGACCCAGAAGCAGGCCTACGACATCCTCGCCTTCGGGTTCGGGCCAGGGGTCAACGGCGAGCTGATCGTGACCGCCGAGACCGGAACGGTCGACTCCGACAACGCCCAGGAGCTCATCGGCGACGCCGTGACGCTGCGTGACGCCCTGGCGAACACCCCGGGGGTCCAGGCCGTCAGCCCACCCCTGCCGGACAACACCGATGCGCCGACCGCGTTCGCCATCCAGGTCCAGCCGACGACCGGCCCCGACGATCCCGCGACCAGTGACCTGGTGCGCAACATCCGGGACCAGACCGTCCCGGATGCCACGGACGGCACGAAGCTCGAGGGCGAGGCCCACGTCGGCGGGCTGACCGCCACGATCATCGACCTCGACGCAGCGATCGTCAGCGCGATGCCGGTGTTCATGGCGGCGGTGCTGGGTGGCGCGTTCCTCCTGCTGCTGCTGGTCTTCCGCTCGGTGCTGATCGGGCTCACCGCGGTGCTCATGAACCTCCTGACCATCGCGGCGACCTTCGGTGTGCTCGTCGCGGTCTTCCAGTGGGGCTGGTTCAGCGACGCGATCGGCATGACCGAGCAGGTCGACATCGTCTCGTTCGTGCCGTTGCTGGTGTTCGCGATCGTCTTCGGGTTGTCGATGGACTACGAGGTCTTCCTCGTCAGCCGGATGGAGGAGGAACACGCCATCACCGGCGACACGACCAACGCGGTCTCCCGGGCGCTCGCGACGACCGGCCGGGTCATCCTGTCGGCCGCGCTGGTGATGTTCGCGGTGTTCCTCTCCTTCGTGTCGAACCCCAGCCCGATGGTGAAGCAGATCGGCCTCGGCCTCGCCGTCGGCGTGCTGGTCGACGCGGTCATCGTGCGTCTCACGCTCCTGCCGTCGCTGATGCGGCTGCTCGGGCGTGCCGCGTGGTGGATGCCCGGATGGCTCGACCGGATCCTCCCGGACATCAGCATCGAGGGCGGAACCGACGACGACGACGACGATGACGCCGGGACCGGCGACGCGGCGCCCGTGGGTGCGACCAGCGACGCCTGAGTCAGCTCGCGGTGCCGCCGCCGCCCGAGCCGGACGCCCGGATCGCGCACGGCGCGGCGTCCTCGAGCGACAGGTTGGCGGCGGTGTGGATCAGCCCGATGTGTGAGAACGCCTGCGGGAAGTTGCCGAGCATCCGCTGTGCGTCGGTGTCGTACTCCTCGGAGAGCAGGCCCACGTCGTTGCGCAGCGCCAGGAGCCGCTCGAAGATCTCGGTCGCCTCATCGGTCCGTCCGATGAACGAGAGCGAATCGGCGAGCCAGAACGTCGTCAGCAGGAACGCCCCCTCGTGCCCCGGCAGGCCGTCCGCGTTGTCCGGCCCGGTCTGGTAGCGCTTCACGAAGCCGTCCGAGGTGAGCTCGCGCTGGATCGCGTCGACGGTTCGCACCAAGCGGTCGTCGTCGCCGGGGAGGAACCCGACCGAGCACATCAGCAGCAGGCTGGCATCGAGGGTGGTGGCGCCGTAGTACTGGGTGAAGGCCCCGACGTCCTCGTTCCAGCCGTGCTCGCAGACCTCGGCGTGCACGGTGTCGCGCAGGTCGCGCCATCGCTGCACCCGGCCGTCGTGGAGCGAGCCGTCGAGGAGGCCCTGCTCGGCCAGGCGGACCGCCCGGTCGAAGGCGACCCAGGCCATGACCTTCGAGTGGGTGAAGTGGCGGCGCGGGCCGCGGACCTCCCAGATGCCGTCGTCCGGCTCGCTCCAGACCTGCTCGAGCTGGGTCATCATCGCGACACCGACGGGATCCGAGTTCGGGGCGTTCCATCGGTGGAGCCCGCCCCGAGCCGCCGTGAGCGCCGCGTCCATCAGCTCCCCGAAGACGTCGAGCTGGAACTGCGTCGACGCCTCGTTGCCGATCCGCACCGGTGCCGAGCCCTCGTAGCCGGGGAGCCAGTCGAGCTCGAGCTCGGTGAGGCGCCGCTTGCCGCGCACGCCGTACATGATCTGGAAGTCGCCGGGGCTGCCGGCGACCGCCCTGCGGAGCCACCGTCCCCAGTCGGCGGCCTCCTCGACGTAGCCGCTGATCAGGAACGCCTGCAGGGTCATCGTGGCGTCGCGCAGCCACGAGTAGCGGTAGTCCCAGTTGCGCACTCCGCCGATCCCCTCCGGCAGCGACGTGGTCGCCGCGGCACACACCGCTCCGGTCGGCGCGTAGGTGAGGGCCTTCAGCGTGATGAGCGACCGGACGACCTCGTCGCGCCACCCGCCCTCGTAGGTGCATCGCCCGACCCAGGCCCGCCACCACTGCAACGGTCCGCTCGGCGGGCGGCGTCGCTGTCGAAGGGGTAGGGCTCCGGCTCGGAGCTGTCGAACCAGGTCAGCGAGAACGCACGTCGGCTGCCCTCCGAGAGTGCCCACTCGGCCACGGTGGTCCGGTCTCGACCCTCGAGCGGCACGCCGCTGTGGAAGCGGAGCCCGTCCGGGCCCGCGACCAGGCGCTGCCCGTCCCCCGTGGACTCGACCCACGGGCACGATCGATCCGTAGTCGAAGCGGACGACCAGCTCCATCGCCATGTCGACGGTGCCGCTCAGGCACTCCACGATGCGGTGGATCGACGGATGGTCGTGGTCCGGCGGCATGAAGTCGGTGACCCGGACGGTGCCGGTCGGCGTCTCGTGCAGCGTCTCGAGCACGAGCGTGTCACCGTCGTAGGAGCGGGTGGTGGAGGTGATGTCTCCCGCGGGAGCGATGAGCCACCTTCCGTGATCCGGCTCGCCGAGCAGCGCGGCGAAGCACGCGCTGGAGTCGATCCGGGGCGCGCAGAACCAGTCGATCGAGCCGGTGCGGTCGACCAGCGCAACGGTGCGCGTGTCGCCGATGATGGCGTAGTCCTCGATGAGTCCGGCCACGGGGGCGTCCTTCCGTCCTGGTCCCTCGTCCTCGTCCTAGTCCTCGTCGTCGGGATGGATGAGCACCCGCGAGGGCCGGTCGTGGCGAAGCGCCGCCCAGAACCAGTTCGTGAACGCAGCCGACCGGGCGTCGCCGCCGCTCAGCAGCGCCAGGTGCACCGCGCCCCACGCCAGGTAGGCCGGGCGGCCCGTCAGGTGGATGCCGGGCGGCACCACCGCCACGGCGGCGCCGCGGCCGATGGTCGCCATCGTGCCCTTGTCGAAGTAGTGGAAGGGCTCGGGGTCCTTGTGCTTGCGCGTCATCCGGTCGATCGTCTTGCCGACGTGTTCGCCGGCCTGGAGCGCCACGGAGCCGAGCTGGGGGAGGACGTCGCCGTCCGGTCCGTCGCGGGTGAGCGCCAGGTCGCCGATGACGAACACCTCGGGGTGGTCCGGCAGCTGGAGCATCGGGCCGACGGGGACCCGACCGTGTTGCAGGTCGTCGGACAGCGCGGCGGCCAGCGGGTTCGTCGTCAGCCCGGCACCCCACACCGTCGTCCCTGCCGGGATCACCTCGCCGGTGCCGAGCGTGACCGACTCGGGACCGATCGCCGCGACCGATTCGCCGAGGCGGACCGTCACGCCGCGCTCCTCGAGCGCCTCCTTGGTGTAGGTGGACATGTGCTCGTCGAACATCTTCAGGAGTCGGTCGCCGTGATCGATCAGCGTGATGCGAGCGTCGGACATGGGGAGGCGGGGCGCATCGCGGGCGAAGGTGTTGAAGAACAGCTCGGCGAGCGCGCCAGCGGTCTCGACCCCAGTGGGCCCGCCGCCGACGATCACGGTGTCCATCAGCCGGGCGGTGGTGGCGTCGGGGTGCTTCACCGCCTCCTCGAACAGCTCGAGGATGTGGTCCTTCAGCCGAACCGCGTGGTTGACCGTGTAGAGCGGGAACGCGTGCTCGTCGGCGCCGTCGGTGCCGAAGTAGTTGACGCGCGCCCCGAGGCCGACCACGAGGTGGTCGTAGGACTGGTCGTCCCAGTCCTCGAAGCTGACCACACGCCGGTCCAGGTCGATCGCCGACACGGTCCCGGTGACGAAGCGCAGGTTGGGCTGCGTGTCGACGTACTCGCGGACCGGGTGTGCGACGGTCTCGGGGTCGAGGACGTCGGTCGCGACCTGGTAGAGCATCGGCTGGAACGTGTGGTAGTCGTGCCGGTCCACCAGCAGGACCTCGACCGGCGCCTTGCGGAGCTTGCGGGCGGCGGCCAGGCCACCGAAGCCGGCGCCGAGCACCAGGACCCGGATCGAAGCGGTGCTCGTTTCTGGGGCCATGCCGCCACGCTATCGGTCGGTCGGTCCGCCCGCGACGGCCGCGAGCGCCTCGATCCGGTCACGGCGTGCATGGACGATCAGCTCGTCTCCTGCGGTCAGGTCGAGATCGATCGGGGGTTCTCCGATGTAGCGGTCGTCGCGCCGCACGCCGATGACGCGCACCTGGGGCAACGCAGCATCCAGGCCACGGAGGCTGCGGGGTCCGAGACCCGGATCGCCACGAACCGGGACCGAGGCCACCACGAACCCGTCGCCGAGCTCGATCAGTTCCTCGGCGTCGCTCCCGAGCACCGGGAGCAGTCGGCGGCGCGCGTACTGCTCGCCGCGGCGGGTGAGCCATCCGCGGACGGGCCGGTTGAGCACTGCGAGCGCCAGCGCGAGCACTCCCACGACGACCACCAGCGTCCGGATGGTGGTGGAGCCCGGCCCGGGTGCGATCAGCCCGAGGAGGACGGTGACCACGAGCGTCGGCGTGCCGACGTTGCCCACGAACATCGTCGTCGAGATGATGCGTCGGCGCACCGGATGGTTCACGACGCTCTCGGACTCGGTCGTGGTGAACCCAGCGCCGCTCATCGCCGAGCGCGCCTGGAACGATGCCGACTCGGCGGGGAGCCCGGTGGCGATCAGCGCACCGGTCGCGAGCTGTCCGAACACCAGGGTGATGAGTGCCACCACGAGGAAGGTCGCCACGGCGTACATGTCGGGGAGTCTCGCATCCGCTGCGGACCCGGCGCTCAGGGCGCCTCAGCGAGGATCGACTCGTGGGGGATGTTGGGAGCGTGGGTGCGGGTGCGCTTCAGCTCGAAGAATCCGGGAACGTCCACCATCTTCAAGAACCCGTCCCACAGGTCGAGCGAGTCGGCCAGGTCCGGGACGTCGATGATCACCGGCCCGAACAGCGCGACGCGACCGCTGCGGCCGTCGACGGCGATCAGCGGCGTGCCGATGTCGTCGCCGGCGAGCTCGACGACCTCGTCCATGTGCTCGGCGATCCGGGCGTCCCACTGCTCATCGGTGAGCGCCTCGGCCAGCGCCGGGTCGAGGCCGAGGCGGCCCAGCAGCTCCGCGACATCGAACTCCAGCTCCCCGCGGTGGTGGATGTGGCGACCGAACTCGGTGTAGAGGTCACCGATCCGGTCCGCTCCGCCGGCATCGCGCATCGCCTCCACGACGCGCAGCAGCTGGTGGGTGCGACTCGACGGGCCGTGGTACGGGTGGTCGGGCTCGTCCGCCATGCCGTTCTTGACGAACAGGCTGATCGATCGCCAGGTGATGTCCAGGTCCCGTTCGGGTGCGACCTGCACGAGCCAGCGTGAGGTCACCCAGCAGAACGGGCAGATCGGGTCGATCCAGATGTCGACGTCCATGTGTGGATCCTCTCGGGGGCCGTGCCGGGGGAAGCCACGGTTGGTCGTGAACCGGCTCCGGGGCAGCAGCATTCCCCGATGATCGACAGCGGACCGACCGCGTGGAGCAGCCCGCAGACGCTCAGGAGCTCGTGGTCGACGTCCGTGCGGTCACCAGCCCCAGCTGCCGCCGGGCGCATGTTTCGCCGCGGCGATCGCCATCGCCTTGGCGTGGCGCAGCGCCCCGCGGTCGAGCGACGCCACCTCGCGCGCCAGCTCGAGCGTGGCCGCGGCGAGCTGGTCGTCGTCGACGACCCGGGTGACCAGGTGCAGCTCGAGTGCTTCCTGCGCGTCCAGCGTCCTCGGGGTCATCGACAGCTCCCGGGCGACCGCGCCGCCCACGAGGTCCGCCAGGATCGAGTAGATCGCGACACCCCAGACCAGCTCGGGCCGGCGGAACGTCGCGCCCCGCGCGGCGACACGCAGATCGCACATCGTGGCCAGGTCGAACCCGCCGGCGACCGCCGGGCCCTGGACCGACGCGATGAGTGGCAGGGGGTGGCTGCGGAGCGCCTCGTGCCAGCGCTCCGAGGAGGCCCAGAGCCGGTCGCTCAGGTCGGGGTCCTCGAACTCGCGCAGGTCGAACCCGGCGCAGAACGCGGGGCCGACCGAGTCGATGACGACGACCTTCACCTCGTGGTTGGATGCCAGTGCCTCGAGCGCCTCGCTCATCTCGTCGCGCACCTGGATGGACAGCGCGTTGCGCTGCTCGGGGCGGTCGATGGTGAGCCAGGCGATGTCGGTCTCGGGTCGGGTCACGCGGACGTACTGGGCCATTCGACGAGCGTAGGCGGACGGGTCGGGCGGTCCGCCGGGGTGAACGCTGTTAACCTGTTGCCGCATCCGAGTCCGGGGGACCACATGGAGACCGCGAGCCGATTCCAGGGGCAGGTCGTCGACGGCGAGGGCCAGCCCGACATGGCGGGCAACCTGTTCCCCGTCGCCGACGAGCTCGACGTCGATGGCCTGGCGGTCAGCGGGCAGCTGCCCGAGGGCCTGCGCGGCTCGTTCGTGCGCAACGGCCCCAACCCGCTGTTCGCGCCGATCGGCCGCTACCACATGTTCGACGGCGACGGCATGCTCCACGGCGTCACCTTCGGCGACCGCGGCGTGTCCTATCGCAACCGGTGGATCCGCTCGAAGGGCCTGACCGCCGAGGTCCGCCTGGGCCGGCCGGTCTACCCGGGCCTCGGCGACGTCATGAGCTTCCCCGACCCGGAGCTCGTCGGCGACGCCGGCCCCGTCAAGAACCCCGCGAACACCCACGTGATCCGCCACGCCGGTCACCTCCTCGCGTTGTGGGAGGGCGGCCTGCCCACCGAGATCACCCCCGAGCTCGACACCGTCGGCGAGTACGACTTCGACGGGCGGCTCCGCGGGGCCATGACCGCTCACCCGCGTCTCGATCCGCGCACCGGCGAGATGTTCGGCTTCAGCTACTCGGTGTTCGACCCGGTCATCCGCTACTTCGTCGTCGATGCCTCGGGCGAGCTCGTGCACCGAGCGAAGCTCCCGGTGCCCGCACCGGTGATGATGCACGACTTCCTCATCACCGAGGACCACGCCGTGTTCTTCGACTCGCCGATCGTGTTCGACGTCGAGAACCTGGGCAAGGGCCCCATGGTCCAGTGGCGTCCCGAGAACGGGACCCGCATCGGCGTGCTGCCGCGGCGCGGCACCGCCGAGGAGATCCGCTGGTTCGAGATCGATCCGGGTCACGTCCAGCACTTCTGGAACGGGTGGGTCGAGGGCGACCGCATCGAGTTCTCCGGCACCCGCTTCGAGCACCCGAACTTCGGCATCGACCCCACCGCCGCCGAGGGTGAGTCGGCGATGGACCACACGCCCCCGTACCCCGCGCGTTTCTGGGTCGACCTGGCTGCCGGCACCGCCGGCTGGGAGCAGACCGACGACCTCGGCGGCGACTTCGCCCGGTTCAACGACGACTACGACGGCGTGCGGTCCCGGTTCCACTACATGTCGGCCACGGTCGCGCCCGACCGGCGCCTCGGCGACTTCGACAGCATCGTCCGCTACGACGACGCCACCGGCGAGCGCCAGGTCTGGAGCTCGGGCCCGGCCGGTCACGTCGGTGAGAGCGTGTTCGCCGCGGACCCGGCAGGGCACCGCCGAGGACGACGGCTGGCTGCTCAACGCCGTGTACGACGAGGCCGCCGACCGCAGCGAGCTGTGCGTGCTCGACGCCCGCGACGTCGCAGCGGGCCCGATCGCCCGGGTGCAGCTGCCGGCGCGGCTCCCGTTCGGGTTCCACGCCAACTGGTTCGCAGCGGACTGACCCGGCTCGCCCGGCCGGCTCGCAGCCGGCGGTGATCGAGCGCCGGCTCAGGGGTCGAGTCGCACCAGGCGGTCGGGCGTTCGCGTCCAGCGTCGCTGCGAGTGCTGCGTCACCGAAGCTCGGATCGGCGGTCTCGTCCCAGCCCGCCAGGTTCGTGCCCCCGACCAGCTGCCCGGTGCCGAACGTCGCGACCAGCGCGCCGAGCGCGGCGGGGCCACCGACGTGCGCGTCCCACCAGAGCCGCCCCAGCAGCGCGTCCACCGCGCCCGGTGCGCTCAGCTCGGGCGTCGACCACGGCCTCGTCGCGGCGGCGTGGCGCAGCCGTTCGACCAGCCAGCTCGTCGAGCCGCCACCGTGGGAGATGCAGACGTCCAGCTCCGGGTGCCGGTCGAGCACGCCGCCGAGCACGAGCGTCGCGACCGCCAGGGCCTCCTCGTGCGCGAACCCCAGCCACAGATCCGCGTCGAAGCGCGCCAGGCGGTCGTCGCGTCGCGGGGCGTCGATACCGCCCGGCGCCGGGTGCAGGAACAACGGCACGTCGAGCGATGCGCAGGCGGCGTACAGCTCGTCGAACGCCGGGTCGTCCAGTGGCCGGCCGAGGTCGGTTCCGACGTACGCACCCAGCAACCCCAGGTCCGACACCGACTGCTCGAGCTCGACGACCGCGGCGGCGGGGTCCTGCATCGGCAGCTGGGCGAGGCCGCGCAGCCGGTCGGGGTGCTCCGCGACGAGCTCGGCGAGTGCGTCGTTGTGTCGGCGTGCGAACTCCCGCGCGGTCGTGGCGTCGACGTGGTGCAGGAACGTGAGCGGGTTCGGGGACAGGACCGCCAGGTCGATGCCGAGCTCGTTCATGCGCGCCAGTCGCCGGCCGACGTCCATGAACGGGCTGTCGCGGTAGCGCACGCCGACGAGGCGGTAGTCGCCGACCCGGTAGCAGGGCGGTCGACCCGCGCCGTCGTCGCCCTCGTCGAGCTCGGGCCCCCAGCTGCCGGCGGCCCCGAGGGTCGCGTCGAGCACCACGTGGGCGTGCAGGTCGATCACGCCGCCACCCCCGTCACGTCGTCACCCGCATTGCGTTGCGCCCCCGTCACGTCGCGAACAGCACGGGGTACTGCCCCCAGTAGCCACGTGCGCTCTCGGGATCGAGCGTCGGGCGGTCTCGCTCGGGGTCGGGTCGTCCGCCCGCGGCCAGGAACGCTCCGATCGCCACGGGGACCAGGCCGACCAGGTGGTCGTCGGCGACCTCAGCGCCCGGTTCGCGGCCGGCGGCGAGGTCGCCGCCGATGCAGGCGTGCATGCCGAGCCCGAAGCTGAGCCCCCACGGTGCGACGCCGTCGGGGAGCTCGCGGTGCGGGTCGAAGCGCTCGGCGTCGTCGCCGAACGCGTCGGGGTCGCGGTTGGCGGACATCAGGTCGATCGTCAGGCGCGCCCCGCTCGGCACGAGCACCCCGCCGGGCAGCTCGACGTCCTCGAGCGCCCACCGCATCGCGATCGGGCTCGAGGGCTGCAGCCGGATGGTCTCGTGCACGCAGCGCTGCAGGAACACCGGGTCGGTGCGGGCCCGCTGCGCGTCGGCCGGGCTCGACTCGGCGAGCTCGAACACGTGGTGCAGCGTCCGCACGAACGCCGTTGCGCTGGTGTGCGCACCGGCGAGCAGGAAGAAGCAGATCTCGCGCAGCACCACATCCGGCGCCAGGTGCAGCTCGTCGTCGTGGCGCAGCAGCGTCGTGAGCACGTCGTGGGGGAGCGCGTCCTCGGAGAGCGTGCCCCGGGCGACCTCGTCGATCGCGGCCCGGCGCCGCGCGAGCGACGCCGCCAGGAACTCGTCGTCGAACGCCGCGAGACCGGCGGCGACCTCGGCGCGCTTCGCCTCGCGGTCCCCGGTGTAGTGCGCCAGGGTGGCGCCCTGGATGAACAGCATCAGGTACTCGTAGAGGCGCAGCGTCTCGGCCCGGGTGCCGGCCGGGCGGTCGACACCGGCGGTGAACGCGGCCAGGTTCATCATCATCTCGTGGCTGAGGGTGACGAGTTCGGCGCGACCGTCCTCGACGTGGGGTGCGAGTGTCGCGTCGACGATCGGGGGGAACAGCTCGCGTTCGTAGCGACGGTGCGTGGCCGCGGTGAACAGCCGGTTCTCGAGGCGCCGACGTGCGCGGTGCTCGGCGCCGTGCAGGTTGACCAGCACCTCGGACATGACGACGTCGCCCTCGTCGTAGAGCGCCTGGCGCAGCGCACGACTGCGGAACGCGGCTCGTGCCTGGTCGTGGGTCGACACCGTGATGTCGAGGACGTCGCCGGTGCGTCGGCGGTCCGGGGTGCATCAGCTGCGTGGGGTGTGTCGCTCATGTGGATCGCTCCGGTGCGAGGGTCGGGTCCCGACGGGTCAGCCACCGCGCCGCGCGGCGCACCAGCTCGGCATGGGTCGCGTGGTCCATCGCTGCGGCGTCGTGGCCGAGCAGGTCGGTCACGACGCGGCCCCGGTCCACCTCGCGCGCCCACAGGACGGGGTGGTCCGTGCCGTCGTGGTGCCCGGTGAGCAGCGCGGTCACGTCGGGGTCGAGGTCGAGGAACCCGTAGACCTCGTCGACGGTGTCGAACCCGTCGAGTCCGGCGGTGAGTGGATGGGCCCGACCGTCGTCGGTCACCGAGATGCGCGCCGGCCCGTGCGGCGGGTGCGACGAGCGCCCCCAGCTCCACGTCGCCCCGAGACACGCGTGCCAGGTGGGATCCGCGTCGAAGCAGATGACCGCGGTGTGACAGGCCAGCAGTCCGCCACCGCCTCGGACGTGGCGGTCGATCGCCGCGACCTCCCCGGCGTCGAGCGTGCAGGCCCACTCGTCGCGCCAGGGCGCGTAGCGGTCCGCCGCCATCGACCAGCGCAGCGCGTTGACCGTCACCAGGTCCCACTGCTGCGGACCGTCAGCGAGGTTCGCGCACAGGGCGTGGGGGTCGTCGACGACGGTCGAGTCGATGCCCTCTGCGGCGAGCAGCTCGACCAGCACCGCGGTGCTGGCGGCGAAGTCGTGCAGCGGGCCGCCGCTCAACACCAGGTTGGTCGCGACCGGCTCCGGTGCCACGGTTCAGCGGTCCTCGTCCGGGCCGACTCCGTCGACGGCTCGGGGCCGCGGCAGCGTCGATGATCACCCCGCGGGTCACCCCGCCGTCGACGAGCAGCTCGGTGCCGTTGACGTACGCCGCCTCCTCCGACAGCAGGAACAGCACCGCGGCGGCGACGTCCTCGCCGGTGCCCAGCCGGCCGAGCGGGACCCGCGAGGCGCGGCGTCGTCGTACGTCGTCGTCCGCGTAGATCGGGACCGACATGCCGGCGTCGATCAGCCCCGGCGCCACCGCGTTCGCCCGGATGCCGGATGGCCCCCACTCGAGGGCCATCTGCTGGGTGAGCAGCGCGACGGCGGCCTTCGTCGCGCCGTAGGCGCCGGCGTGCGGGCCCGGGGCGACACCGTTGATGGAGGTCACCGTGACGATCGACCCGCCGGTGCCGGCGTCCAGCATGCGGGCCGCGACCGCTCGGGCGGAGAGGAACGTGCCGGTCAGGTTCACCTCCAGCACGGCCCGCCAGTCGTCGACGGGCAGTGTCGCGAGCGAGCCGAAGCGGACGATCCCGGCGTTGGCGACCAGCCCGTCGGGTGCCCCGCCGCCGGTCGCGTCGGCGAACGCGTCGAGGGCGCGGCCGACCGCCGCCTCGTCGGTCGTGTCGGCGGCGAGGGCCACGCCGTTCGCGCCGAGCGACGCCGCGACCCGCTCCGCCGCGTCGCCGTCGCGGTCGAGCACCCCGACCACCCAGCCGCGCGCCGCGGCGCAGCGGGCGATCTCGGCCCCGACCCCACCGCCGGCGCCGGTCACGACGACCGATCGACTGGCCCCTGTGCTCATCGCCCGGCGACCTCGCGGGTCAGCAGCTCGGTGGCCCAGCGACCCACTCGTTCCCCCGGCAGGTCACGACGCTCGGGCCACGGGCCCGACAGGTCCACGAGGCGCCCACGTGACACCACGTGACGGAACCGGCTGCGGTCGCTCAGCACGCGTACGTCGGTGGCCGGGTCACCGTCGAGCACCAGCAGGTCGGCCGCAGCGCCGGCGGCGACGACCCCGATCGTCCCGTCGTCGCGCCGCAACGCCAGGGCACCGTTCGCGGTCGCGCAGCGGATCGCCTCGAGCGGCGTCAGCCCCATCGCGTCGACGAGCACCTCGAGCTCCCGGGCGTGCCAGTGGCCGTAGGGGGTGATGGCGAAACCGCTCTCGGATCCGCAGAGCACCCGCACCCCGGCATCGTGCGCGGCACGCAGCTTCGTGGCCGTCGCCTCGATCTCGCCCCGGAACAGCGCCACGTTCCCCGACGAGGCCCCGACCGCGTGTCCGTGGTCGACGAGGTTCGCCAGGAACGTGAAGGTGGGTGCGACCGCGCAGCCGGACTCGACGACCGCTGCGAGCGCGGCGTCGTCGAGGAAGCTGGCGTGCAGGATCAGGTCGACGCCGGCCTCGGCGGCACGTCGGGTCGACTCGGCGCTGCGGCAGTGCGCGATGGTCGGTGTGTCGAGGTCGTGCGCGGTGTCGGTGACCGCCCGCAGCTCGTCGACCGTCCACACGGTCTGTTCGCCGGAGCGGTTCGGGAGCAGCCCGGTGACGTGGATCTTGATCCAGTCGGCGCCGTGCTTGATCTGCTGGCGGGTGGTGCGGACCATCTCGTTCCGGTTGCCCACCACGTGGGCGTAGCCGGCGGTGCCCGAGTCCGGGATCAGCCGGCCGGCGGTGCCGCCCGCACTGGTGAGCAGCGCGTTCATGCCCGAGGTCATGCGCGGACCCTCGACGACGCCGGCCTCGATGCAGTCGCGCAGCGCGGGACCCAGGTTCCACAGGCAGTCGGCGTCGAGGAACCCGGTGACCCCCGCGAGCAGCAGCTTGCGGACGTTGAACGCGGCGACCATCGCCGCGGTCGACTGGTCGCGGTGGAAGAACAGCTCGTCGTTGCTGGCGGGTTCGCCGAAGGTGATGTGGCAGTGCGCGTCGATCAACCCGGGCATCAGGGTCAGCCCGGTGGCGTCGATCCGCTCCACCGTCGACCCCTCGGCCTCGGCCGCCGCAGCACGCGTCGTGGCGTCGGCGCCGACCGCGTCGATCAGGTCGCCGCGCAGGAACACGTCGGTGCCCGGGGTCGGCTCGCTGCCGTCGCCCACCAGCACGGTCGCGCCGGTGAACAGCAGGCCGTCGGGTGCGCTCACCACAGCTCGTCGCACTCGCGGGCGACCTCGTCGACCGAGGCGTGCAGCTCGTCGGGCACCGTCGCGAGGCGCTCGGCGGTGACCTCGTCGGAGAACCGCAGCCGTTCGGCGTCCGCGAGCCCGCTGAGCTGGGGCATCCACGCCGAGTGCAGCACCAACGGGATGGTCTCGCGGTTGGTGCCGGCGAGGGTCGCGACCGGACCGGCGGAGACGTCGGCTGCGTCGAACACCTCGACGCGGAACCCGTCGTCGTTGCAGACCGGCTGCACCACGTAGCCGTCGTGCCCGCCGGGCTCGCCGCCGGAGTAGCTGCCCGGTGCGGCGCCGCGCGGCGCGAACGCCGGTGAGGTGATGTGGTCGCCCAGGTCGGAGTACTCCCAGCGGCCGCGCAGCTCCATGCTCGGACGGTCGAAGGAGCACAGCGAGCCGGGTGTCTCCTCGCGCAGGTGGTCGGGGTCGATGCGGTCCGCGTAGAGCTCGGCGGCCCGCTTGGAGACGTTGCCGGGCCGACAGCCCTGGTAGGTGACGTGGTGCAGCGTCGGGGCCGAGAGGCCCTCGGTGCTCCAGTCCATCGCGGAGAGCTGCAGGTTGAAGGCCCAGTCCTCGCGGAACGTGCCGACGTGGCGGACCGTTGCGCGCTCGGGGTCGATGAGCACCTCGGTGATGGTCTCGGGAGCCATCGCCATGTTGTAGAGCCCGGCGAGTCGGGGGTCGATCGGCGCGCCGTTGACGTCGACGTCGTCGGGGCGCAGGTGCATGCCGAGGTCCATCAGGTCCATGCCCTCCCAGACGATCGACACGCCGTCGGTGTCGTCCCAGCGGGCGTAGTAGTGCCCGCTCGGCGGCGACAGCGTGACGCACGTCGGGCGGATCGGGGTGCCGGAGGGGAGCCCGTCGACCTGGTCCTTGCGGATCAGCCACATCGGGACCTCGGCGTCGATCGTGACGCTGCGTTCGCCGCCGAACATCTCGTCGGGGTCGGCCTTGAAGTTCCCCGAGTCGCACAGGATCACCCAGTCGCGGGTCTGGCTGACGGTGTGGATCGAACCGGGGAACGTGACGCCTTCGAGGGGCCAGTGGCGCACCTGGGTGCCGTCGTCGCGGTCCCAGCGCACCAGCGAGGGATGCATCCCGAAGGTGGGTTCGATCACCGGCTCGAGCTTCACGGTCCACAGGCAGTGCCGTTCGGGGTCCGCCACGGGGTGCGCGGACGAGAACAGGAACGGCAGCACGCCGCCCATCGGCATCGAGTCGCCGCCCCAGGTGTCGACGTGGCCGACCTCGGCGACGAACTCGAGGGTGTCGGGGTGCAGCTCGACGGGTCGCCCGGCGTCCCAGGTGGCGTAGAGCCGGTCGCCCCATGGCAGCGGGGCGGTGTTCGCCGAGTTCGGTGGACCGAACGGGGACGAGTAGCCGACCGGCCCGGGCGAGAACAGCTCGGCGTGGCGGTCGTACAGGCGTTTGCCGGGGGTCTGGATCGTGCGGCTCTGCCAGGCGAACCGGTCCGCTCCGGCGCCGCGGGTGCCCGGCTCGAGCGACAGGCGACAGATCGCGCCCCAGTCGAAGATCGCATAGGGCAGCTGCCCGCTGTTGACCGGGCTGGAGAACACGACGTCGCCGCTGATGTCGGCGGGCCAGGCGCCGTCGACGACGGTGAGCTCGAAGTCGCGCTGCGGGGCGGTGGTGAGTGAGGTGGGAACGGGCACGGGAAACCTCTTCCGCGGTGGATCGGGAGCGAGTGGTTTACAGTGTTCACCACCGTAGCCAGTCGTGGCTGCCGCTGCGTCGGAAGGACCACCATGGACACCACGCTCGACGAGAGGATCCGGGGTCGCATCGAGGCCGACAAGGCCCGGACCGAGCCGCCGCCCGACGCGGTGGAGGTGCCGCCGATCCCGACGGGTCGCTACACCGACCCGGCGTTCCACGAGCTCGAGCGCGAGCGCATCTTCGCCCGCACCTGGCTGTTCGCCGGCCACGAGTCCGAGTGGCCCGAGAACGGTTCGTACCGGCTGACCGACCGGTCCGGCGCACCGATCGTGGTCGTGCGGGGCGAGGACGGCGTGCTGCGGGCCTTCTACAACTCGTGTCGTCACCGCGGCGCGCCGGTCACCCGCGACGAGTGCGGCACGGCCAAGCGACTCACCTGCCAGTACCACTCGTGGTCCTACGGCACCGACGGCACGCTCAAGGCGGTGCCTGATGACCGCAGCTTCGTCGAGCTGGACCGCGACGAGCTGGGACTCGTCCCGGTTCGCTGTGAGATCCACGACGGCTGGGTGTACGTCAACGAGGACCTCGACGCTGCGCCGCTCGCGGAGTTCCTCGGGCCGGTCGGAGCGCAGATGGCCGACATCGACGGACCCTCCCATGCGTGCGGTCGGCACCCAGGTGCACCGCCTCGACTGCAACTGGAAGCTCGTCGTCGACGCGTTCCTCGAGGTGTACCACATCCGCACCGTGCACCCCGACAACGCTGCGCTGCTCTACGACGACCGTTCGCTGACCGTGACGATGCTCCCCAACGGCCACAGCCGCCTCACCGTCGACAAGCAGGACATGTTCCGCGACATGCCGATGGTGTCCGACGAGCACGACAACCCGGCGGTGCCGCCGCTGTGGCGCCAGACGTCGACGTCGTACGGCATCTTCCCGAACCTGGTCGTGCCGATGGACACCGGCGCGTTCACGTTCCTGTGCATGTGGCCCACCGGCGTCGACACGACCGAGCTCGAGCTGCGCTGGTACGCACCGGCGTGGTCGGGCGACGAGGTGCCCCAGGAGCACCTGGACCGCATGACGCTCTTCGAGACCGTGATGGCCCAGGACACCGCCAACATGGCCCCGATCCAGGCATCGATCGAGTCGGCGGGGGCCCGTCCCTTCCAGATCGGTTGGCACGAGCGGCTGATCCACCACTTCCAGCGCTCGGTCGACCTGGCGATCGGCCCGGACCGCCTGCCGGCGGGCACCGCGGTGTCGACCGCGCTCGACGGCCTGGTCGAACCAGACTGATGGCCGTGACACCCGCTCGCCGACCCCGTCTCCGCCGCCCGCACCGACGCCGAGCCGCTCGACGCGGCCTGCTCGACCGGGCCGCCGATCCGTTGCTGACCGTCGCGGATGGCGCTGCTGGGCGCGGCGTGCACCAGCGACGACGACGCCGGCGACGCCGGCCGCCGAGCCGGACGGCACCACCACGTCGACCGAGGTCCCCGCCGGCGACCTGCTGCCCGACGGTGCCGAGGACCTCGTCGGGCGCTAGGCCCACTTCGACGCCGTGAGCTACCAGGACGACACGATGAAGACCGTCATCATCAGCACCGGGCTCGCGGACCTGGAGCTGCGCGATGGCGAGCTGTGGAACACGATGACCTTCTGTGCCGCCTCGGTCGCGAGCGACCAGGGCATCGAGGTCAGCATCTCCGACGCGGCCACCCAGGCGATCATCCCCGTCGACACGCCCGTCGAGGTCAGCGAGTCCGACGCCGGCTCGTTGCGCGTCGTGCGCCCGCCGACCCCGACACCGATCGGGATCGAGCTGGAGGACCCGGCGAACGAGGAGCTGCCGACCGATCCGGACGGACCCGCGCATCATCGACGCGGACGGCGACGGCAACCCGGGGGTCACCTCGTCGATCCGGGTCAGCGAGGACCTGCAGGGCGAGGTGTACCTCGTGCGGCGTGAGATCTTCTCCTACGACGTCACCCAGACCGACCCCGACCGTCTCGTCGGGACGATCACCGACGGCTCCGAGCAGCTGATCGTCGGCGCCAGCGACCCGGTGTTCCTCGCGTCCGCGCAGTGGGAGCAGCTCGACGACGACGAGCGCAACCCGGTCATCTGGCAGCGCGTCGACGCGGACCTGGACTGCGACGGCCTCGCCGAGCAACGCGACGAGCTGTTCCCGCCCGACCCGCGTGGTCGACTGGTGAGCGGGCCGGACGCTCAGCGCCCCGACTGATCGGCGAAGAAGGCCCCGTTCAGCTCGGTCGCGTCGGGCTCCGGCGCTGTGAGCAGCACGTTGTCGGCCATCTCCTCGGGGGACAGGCCGATCGCCACCATCAGCTGGTTCGGTGGCTGGCCTTCTCCGCCGGCGAGCACGCCGGCGAGCGTCAGCTCGGGTCGAACGGGAGCGCGCTGGCCCGGCCAGGCGTGGCCGTGGTCCGCCACCAGGTACGGCACCGTCGGCGCGTCGCACCCGTTCCAGGTGAGCACCTCGACGCCGGGCGTGGGCTGCGACGCGGTCGGCTCGGACCCGCAGCCGTTGTGCGCAGCTTGGGCCGCCAGCACGTCGCCCGCCGCGAGGAGCCGGCCCGCTGCATCGTCGCGACCGTCGATCGGGACGATCCGGTCGTCCTCGCCGTGGAACGCGAGCACGGGCATCGCGGTGTCGTCGGGGCAGCCGGGGGCCTGGTAGGCGGCGCCGACCGGGGCGACCGCCGCGATGCGGTCGGGGAGCGCACAGGCGACGACGAGCGCGATGTTCCCGCCGGCGGAGAACCCGGTGGCGCTCACCGCGCCGCGGTCGATGCAGACCGTGGCGTCGAGCTCGTCGAGCAGCGCGGCGACGAACGCCGCCTCGTCGACCCCTGAACCGTCGACCCCTGGCCCGTCGGCGTCCCAACCGGTCGTGGCGGTGACCTCGTCGTTGAGTCCGACCTCGAGGCCCTGCGGGTGCACCACGACGACCGGGTCGCGCTCGGCCGACTCGACCAAGCCGTCGGTGCTGCGCTGCACCTCGGCGCTGCCGTCGAGCCCGTGGAACGAGATGATGACCGCCAGCGGTTCGTCCACGGGCGCGTCCGCCGGGACGTGCACGAGCGCGGTGCGAGGGGTGCCGTCGACGGTCACATCGAGTCGGTCGGGTGGTGGCGTGGCTGCGCCGTCGACGCACGCAGCGCTCGGTGACGCTGATGCTGCCGGAGCGCCGGTCGTGGGCGCCTCGGTGGTCGGCGCAGCATCGGGGTCGCTGCAGGCCGTGCACAGCGCGAGGACCGCTACGGCAGCTGCCAGGGGGCGCAGCACCGGTCGGCCGTCAGAGCAGCCCGCGGGCGGCGCCGCCGTCCACGAGCAGCGACGTCCCGGTGATGAAGCGGGCCTGCTGGCTGCACAGGAACGCCGCGGCGGCGCCGAAGTCGTCGGGGTCGCCGACGCTCCCGGTGGGGATGTCGGCGACGAGCTCGTCGAACTGGTCGCCGCCGAGGTTGCGGAGCCGGTCGGTGAGGTGGCTGCCGGGCTGGATCGAGTTCACGGTGACCCCGTCGGCGGCGACCTCGGTGGCGAGGGTCTTGAGGAACCCGGTCACGCCGGCGCGCGCCGTGGTCGACGCTGCGAGGAACGGGATGGGCTGGCGAACGCCGATCGAGGTGATGGCGAGCACCCGACCCCAGCCCCGTTCCCGCATGCCCGGACGGCGTCGCCTGGCACATGGCGATCGTGGAGAGCAGGTTCATCTCGATCGCCGAGCGGTAGGCCTCGAGCGAAGTGCCCGTAGCAGCGCCCGGCGGCGGGCCACCGGCGTTGGCCACCAGGATGTCGATCCCTCCGAGGCGTTCCGATGCCGTCTCGGTGAAGCTGGTGGCTCCGGCGGTGGTGGCGACATCGGCCTCGATGGCGATGACGTCGCCGCGCAGCTGCGGCCGCGGCCGACAACTCGGTCGGCGTCGCGTCCGCAGATCGCGACCCGCGCACCCTCGTCGAGCAGGGCTCGCGCCGTGGCCAGGCCCAGTCCGGCCGCTCGACGCCGCCACCGCTGCCCGCTTGCCCGTCAGTCCCAGGTCCATCGGGGATGGTCTAGCCGGGTGCGGTCCCGCCCTGCGCCCGGTCGCGGATCCCGCGCAGCATCCGCTGGGTCATCACCCAGCTGACCACCGAGACGACCTCGATCATCGGCCGGGCCCACCAGGCGCGACAGCCGTACCGCTCACGCACGACCAGGCGCGTCCCGCCCTCCCCGTCCGTCCTCGTGACGAACGACCACGTGAAGTCGTACGGCGCCGCCGGGTCGTCGAGCGTCGCCCGGCCGTCGGGCGCGACGCCGCCCCGCACCACCAGCGACCACGGCGGGTCGACCTGAGCGATCCGCAGTGCGATGTCGGGGTGGAGCCGGAACTCGTCGCCGGGGGCGACCTGCTGCCACGCCTCCATCACGCTGTCCGAGCTGTGGATATCGCAGCCCACCAGGTTCTCGAGGCGGTCGTAGGAGTAGAAGCCGCCCCGGCCCTGGCCCAGTTGGGCGAGCCACGGCCACACGCGCTCCGGCGGTGCGTGCACCGTGATGCCCCGGGTGGCGACCACGTCCGCGTCGGGCACCAGGTGGTCGCCCGGCAGCTCCGCCCCCGCCTCGACCGGTGTCGCGCCCCACCGCAGCAGTCGCCGGCGCAGCAGCAGGGCCGCCACGGCACTCGCTGTCGTGACGATCCTGGCTGCGGGAACCTGCCACCGTCGCGGACGGTGCCCCCCGGGCGCCGTGCTCGCGGGCGCCGTGCTCGCCGGGGCTCACGACGGGCGCGGCGAACTTCCCCAGGCTTGGCGCGGTCCTCCTCGCCGTCGATGAGGTGCTGGTCCTCGTCGACCAGGAAGCTCTCCGGCCCGGTGACCAGGTGCAGGTCGTGGTGGCGCAGCCGGCGCGCGATGCCCTTCGACGCGCGGCCCGATAGGGGTGTGCCGGGGCGATACGCTCGCCGTAGCGGTCGTATCAGGCGCTGCGGCCCGGCGGTCGGTGAGGTCGGGCAGGTGGTGGAACCACTTCGCGCAGGCCTTCGCCCTCGGCGTCGGGGTCGGGCTCCGTCGCGTGTCGGGGCTCCTCGGCCTGCTCCACGGCGCTCTGGCGGCTCCGACGGCTGCTCATCCCGTGGACGTGGGTCGGTCCGGCCCACGACGAGCAGGTCCGCTCCGCGCAGGACGTCGCTCGAGGCGTGCTCCGCGGCCACGACGGTGACGTCGTGGGTCTCGGCGAGCCCCTCGCCGATCCGTTCCGCGATCACGTGGGTGTTGCCGTACATGGATTCGTAGACCACGACCGCTCGCATGTGTGCCGCCCTCTCGTTCGGCCGGGGTCGGCCGTTCACCCGTCCCCGGAGCTTCGTGTGGTGTGGACCCGCAGGAGGTGTTCGACGGCGACCTGCACCGTGTCGGCTGCGCCGGCGATCATCGTGGACGAACGGGCGCAGGGACTCACGCCGCGACCGTACGCATCGCAATGTGGCGGTGCAATCTCAGGCCGGCGATCGTCGGGTGGACCCGCGCTCGGGCCGGTGGCCGGGGTGCGTGGGCCCACCGGTGTCACACCTGCTCGCTACGGTGCTGGTGCTTCATCCAGAAGGCCCGAGAGCCCCGGCTCGACTCCGGCCTGGCAACCCCCCGACCTGTCGGGACGGTGCCCCAGCCGGGTCCGGATGAGGAGGCCACCAGGACCGACCACCCCAAGTACCTGACCACGCGCCCGGACCAGGTGCACCACCGCCAGGCGAAGCTCGCGTTCCTGGACGATCCCGACCACCCCGCGCGCCCCGCTCTGCTGGTGTCCGTCGACGGTGACACCGTCGAGCTCCGGCACCTGGGCGGTGGGGCCGGGAGCGTCCGGGTCCATCACCTGGACCGGCTCGCCGAGGTGCTCGCCCGGCCGGACCTGTGCCGGGTCCAGGGCCATCCGCTCGCGCTGGTGAACGAACACCATCGCGTCCTGGCGGTCGCGACGGGTCCGGCCGGGCCGCCGCCGCGGCTCGCGGTGCTGCTCGTCAGCCGACTCGAGGACGGCGGCGTCGTCGAGCTGCTCGCCGAGGACGAGACCCAGCCGGCCTGGCAGGTCTTCGCGCTCCGGGACTGATCGCTCGCCGCCGTCGTGCCCCGATCGTCAGCGGGCCGGGCCCGCGACGGACCCCACCTCGCGCACCGCGCCGGGGAGCTCCGCCCGGACTCGGGTGGCCCGTCGAGCCGATCCCCGAGGACGATCCGCGGTGGTCGTGCGGCTCAGGTGCGGAGGCGGGTCGCGAGCCCGCTGGCACGGGTGACGGGTCGCTCGACGGCGGCGCGGATCGCTGCCTCGCTGGCCACGACGGTGAGCTCGGTGCGGGCCCTCGTGACAGCGGTGTAGAGCAGCTCGCGGGTGAGGATGCGCGACGTGGCGACGGAAGCGTCGTCGACGACGTGGTCGAACTCGATTCCTGGCTCTTGTGGATGCTCATCGCCCACTGCGTCGCGATGCGGTCGAGCCGCGCCGAGTCCCCGCGGTGGGGTCCGCCGGCGCGGGGGAACCAGACGACGGTGTGCTCGCCGTCGGTCGTCGCCACGCCGACGTCGCCGTTGACCACGCCGTTCAGGTCGTCGTTGCGGGTGACCATCACGGGGCGGCCCGGGTACCAGGCGCCACCGCCGGCGGTGCCTCCGCCGGTGCCGACCCCGAGCTGGCGTTCGAGTCGCCGGTTCCATCCCTCGACGCCGAGGTCGCCTCGCCGGTGCGCGCACAGGACCTTGGTGGCGCCCAGGTGCTGCAGCGCGGTGTCGACGTCGCCCGCGGTCGCTGCGTTCACGACGGCGGTCGCTGCCTCGGGCGAGCACGACCTGGAGCGGACCGAGCCCGGGTGACTCGCCGTGCTGGTCGAGCTCGACCCAGCGCAGGTCGTCGCGGTCGCCGTGCAGCAGGGCGAGCACGGCGTCCGGGTCGCCCTCGCGGACCGCGTTTGCGAGGTCGAGGATGCCGGACCCCTCGTCCTGTCGGTGCACGGTGCGCAGCGACCGCACGCTCGCCGCGACGTCGCCGGTCGCACCGGCGACGATGTCGCCGAGCACCGCTCCGGCCTCGATGCTGGCGAGTTGGTAGGGGTCACCGACGAGCACGACCGTGGCGTCGGGGCGGACCGCGGCGAGCAGATGCGCCATGAGCGACAGCGAGACCATCGACACCTCGTCGACGATGACGACGTCGTGGGGGAGCGGCTGGCTCGGACCGTGGCGGAACCCGGCGCCGTCCGCGCGGCCCAGGAGGCGGTGGAGCGTGACCGCCTCGAGCTGGTCGAGCTCGGCGACCACCGACTCGTCGAGGTGTACGCGGCGAGGGTCCGCACGGCGCCGCGGACCGCCTCGGTCATGCGGGCTGCGGCCTTGCCGGTCGGAGCGGCCAGTGCGATCCGCAGCGGCTGCGGCGCGGACCCGCTCCCGCCCTCGGCACCGGCATCGTGCTCGGCGGCGACGAGGCCGGCGAGGAAGCGCGACGGTGCTGGTCTTGACCCTGTTCCGGGGCCACCGGAGATGACCACCAGGTCGTGGTCGACCCCGGCGGTCGCTGCGGCGAGCTGATCGGGGTCGACCGCGGCGCCGTCGGCGCCGACGAGCTGTTCGATCCGGGGTGCGGCGCCGGCCGGGGACCCGGTAGGCACCACCGGATCCCGCGGCCCGGTGCCGCAGGTCCGCAGCGACGAAGCGCTCGAGCGACCAGAACCTGGTCAGGTAGAGCCGTTCGTGCTCGACCACGAGGGGCACGAGGTGCCCGTCCGCGTCCCGGGGCACCGGGCCGTCGTGGCCCAGGTCCACGCGGGCGACGAGCGGCGACTCGGCGACGGCGTCGAGCCACCCGTCGTGGTGTCGGGCCAGTCGAGCTCGTCGAGCAGCGGCGGAGCAGCGTCGTCGTCCTGGGTCGGCGTCGGGTCCGCCCCGGTGTCGGTGTCGTCCGTGGTTCGGTCGGCGGTGTCGCCTGCGGTGTCGGCGGCCACGACGTCGGCGGCCGCCACGAGCGCGGACACGACCGTGGTGCGGGCCTCGGTCAGGTCGACGCAGACGTGGCCGTGCAGCGGCGCGCGGACCGCGAGGGCTGCGGCGAGCAGCACCCGCTGGGGTGGGTCGTCCGCGGCGCGGCGAAGGCTGCGACGGTGTGCGACCTCGGTGGCGCCGAACACGCCGGCGCGCACGAACGGTTCCAGGCAGGCCACCTCGTCCGGGACGCGCAGCTCGGCGCTCACGCCGGTACCGTCCCGGCGAACAGGTCGCGCACGAGGGCACCAGCCCGCTCGGCAGGTCCCAGGTGAACACCCCGGCGGGGACACCGTCGTTGACCCCACCCACGGCGACCGGCGTGTCGGGGCCGACCATGCCGCGCACGAACAGGTAGCCGACGGGTCCGAGGTGGACGTCGGGGTCGTAGTCGGCGAGCCGCCAGCGCAGGAACCGGTGCAGCGCGACGGAGTAGATCAGGCACTGCAGCGCGTAGTGGTGGTGTGCCATCGCCAGGTGCAGGCGATCGGGGTGGTAGTCGGCCAGCGTTCGGGTGGGGCCGGGGCCGAGCTGGTTGGTCTTGTAGTCCACGACCGAGAACCGGGGGGCGGCCTCGGTGCCGTGGGCGAGCACCAGGTCGATCACGCCGTTCGGGTAGCCCTGCAGCTCGATGTGGGCGAGGCCGCCGGCGAGTCGCTCGGCCCACGTGGCGAGCGGGTCGCCGGCGTCGAGGTGGTCGCGGACCACGGTGCCGATCCGGCGCGCCGGTGCGGGGTCGCCGGGGGCGAGCGGCAGGTGGAACGCCAGCTCGTCGAGGCGGTGCGCACGGTCGAGGTCGGCCAGGCGCACCCCGCCGAATCGGTCGCCGAGCGGGGTGCGCAGCACGTGAGCGAGCACGGCGGGCAGGCGTTCTCGCTGGGCGTCGGACACTGCGTACCGGGTGGTCCGCACCAGCTCGGCGGTGAGCTCGGCCTCGGGGTCGGCGCCGTCGAAGGCGACGACCTCGAGCAGGTGGTGCACCAGGTTGCCGAAGTCGACGCCGGCGCCCAGCCCGTCGAAGGGTGACGGGGTCGACCACGGAGTCCCGGGCCCGCCCCCGTCCCCCGGGTCGACGTCGGCGGGAGTCCCCGTGCGCTCGGCCTGCGGTTCGTCCCCGGCGCCGCGGTCATCCGCGAGCTCGTCGAGCGGGTCGCCCCCCGGTGAGCGGTCCGCCGGTGAGGCGTCTGCCGCAGTGGCCCCCGGGTGATCGGCGCTGATGGTCCGGCTGAGCCCCCGAGAAGGACCAGCGGTGCGGGTCCGCCGCAGCGGATGCCCCAGAGGTCGCGAGGGTCAGCTCGGCGGCCGGCCCGGCGGTCGGCCCGTCCAGCTGCTGTGTGGGTCCGACGGGCGCCGCCAGCGCCGGTCACCCGGAGCGCCGGGGTCGACCGGAACCGCTCGCGGAGCCCGTCGGCCAACTCCGGGCCCTTGGGGGACCTGGGCCGCGACGTCAGCGGGGTGGTCGGTGTTCGCGACGCCGGCCAGCATCCGCGTCAGCCCGGCGAGGTTGTTGCCCGTGCCGCAGCGTGTCCACCACACCGCCGCGTGGTGGACCGCCCGGGTCAGCGCGACGTAGGTGAGACGGTGCTGGTCGCCGCAGTTCTGCCGCCGGGTCTCGTCGTAGGCGATCGGCGCGACGTCGCGCTTCGAGCGGCCCGTGGCCTCGTCGGTCGCCGGCTGCGCGGTCGAGACGTCCAGGACGCGCCGCTGCTCGTCCTGGTCGAAGTAGGAGAGGACGTCGCCGGCCTGGACCCGCGGACCGGGCGACCACAGCTCGGGCAGGAGCACCACCGGGAACTCCAGGCCCTTGGAGGCGTGGATCGTCGTGACCTGCACGGCGTCCGCCTCGGACTCGATGCGGCGTTGCACGGCGTCGCCGGCGACCTCGTCGACTGCGGTGCCACCGAGGTCGTCGAGCACCGCAGCCGCCGCAGCGGCCGTGGTGCCGCCCCGGCCGTGCCCGCCGGTGTGGGTCTCGGCCGAGAGGAGCTCGGCGAGGTGCTCGAGGTCGGTCAGGTTGCGTTCGCCGTCCGCGCCAAGCAGCACGTTGGGGACGAGGTCGGTGGTGCGGCGGATCTCGCCGAAGAGCGCTGCGACGCCCCCCGGAGCCCAGCACCTCGGCCCAGCCGACGAGCTGGTGTTGCAGCTCGAGGAGGTCGCGGTCGTCGGGGTCGTCCACGGCGGCGGCGATCTGCTCCGGTGCCCACTCGAAGCACCAGCCGAAGCGCGACGGCTGCGACCCGCGCCGTGGACGCCGGCCGGTCGAGGAGGCGTGGAGCAGGCTGCGCCACTGCGCCGCTGCGGGGGAGTCGGCGACGTTGTCGGCCATGCGCAGGATGACCGGGATGCCACGCGCCGCCAGCGCGTCGGCGTAGCGCTGTGCCGGCCCCTTCGCCGGGAGCAGCACGGCGACGCCTCCCGGGGTGAGGCATGTCGTCGTCCCCGAGCTCTCGTGCACGATGCCGTCGCGCAGCAGCTCGACCGCGACATCCGCGAGGTCCGCTGGGCGATCCGCTTCCTGGCCGGGTCGACCACCAGCAGCTTCGCGACGTCCGGACCGCAGGCGTCGGCGGCGCGAGCAGCAGGCGCAGATCGAGCCCGGGGGCCGCCTGGTTGTCGACTCGCAGCGAACGATCACGGTGGCGCGGCGACGCGTCGACGTGTTCGTAGGCGATCGCCGGCTCGCCGAACGACTGGCCCTCGGCGAGGGCGTTCATCGCGTCGACCACCGACGCATCCGAGCGGTGGTTAGTAATACGTAACTGAAATCAGGCGGCCA
>CALNXV010000064.1:0-20176 GCA_942490665.1 uncultured Microthrixaceae bacterium | reverse complement strand
TGCCCCTGCTGCCCTGGCGGAGCTGCGACCGCCCGCTGATCCTCGCCGCCGCCTTCGCCCCCGGGACCGCCACGGCTATCGCAGCCTCGGGGTCAACGCCGACTACGTCGCACCGTTCCTCGGGCGGTGCGGTGTTCCTCGAGGCGAACAACCAGATGCCCCGGACCTTCGGGCGAACGGCATCCACGTCAGTCCCAGGTCGCTGGCTGGACCCTCACCGACCGCCCGCTGATCGAGAACTGGCGCCAGGAACCCGTCGAGACTCGACACTCGCATCGCCGAGCATCGATCGCCGAGCGCATCCCGATCCGGGCGACCGTTCAGGCAGGGATCGGCGCAGATCCCAACGCCGTGCTGTCGGCGCTGGGAATCACCGGGACCGGGGGTGCACACCGAGCTGCTCTCCGACGGGGTCATCGACCTGGTCGAGTCCGGCGTCGTCACCGGCGTCTACAAGGGGCGGACCCCGAACCGCATCGGTCGACCACGTTCGCCCTCGGCACCCGTCGCCTCTACGACTTCCTGCACGAGAACCCGGTCGTGCAGTTCCTGCCGGTCGACTTCGTCAACGACCCGCGGGTGATCGCCCAGGAGCCGCTGATGGTCTCGATCAATGCCACCACGCAGGTCGACCTGCTGGGCCAGGCCGCGTCGGAGACCGTCGGCGGGCGCTACTACTCGCGTTCGGGAGGCCAGGCGGACTTCGCTCGCGGCGCGATGTTCAGCGATGGGGGCCAGGGCTTCCTGGTGACCCGCTCGACGGCGAAGAGCGGCACGCTGTCGACGATCGTGCCGAGCCTCGCGGCGGGATCGGTCGTGACCACGCTGAAGAACACCGTCGACAAGGTGGTGACCGAGTGGGGCGTCGCGGAGCTGCGCGGCAGCTCGCTGCGCGAGCGCGCCGCCCGCCTGATCGCGGTCGCGCATCCCGATCACCGCGACTGGCTGACCCGCCAGGCCCGCGACCTCGACTACCTCTGAGCTGCGCCCTGCGCATCGCCGGCCTGCGGCGGAGCGAGCTCGGTGGGGATGCGCAGCTCGCCGAGCAGGGTGCGGTGCACCGGGCAGCGGTCCGCGATGTCGAGCAGCTCGGCGCGCTGGGACTCGTCGAGCTCCGGTCCGTCGAGCTCGATCGTGCGGGTGATGTGCTCGACCCGGCAGCGTGAACGCCCCGTGTCGCCGCAGTCACTGGCGTACTCGCGATCGTGACGCAGGGTCACCTGGACGTGACGCAGCGGCAGCCCGGCGCGACGCGCGTACATCCGCAGCGTCATCGACGTGCAGGTGCCGAGCGCAGCGAGCAGCAGCTCGTAGGGGGTCGGGCCGGTGTCGTCGCCGATGCCGATCGGTTCGTCGGAGCGCAGCTCATGGCCGCGCGCCAGGACCATTTGGGCGAAGTGGTCGGGGTCCGACTCGCTGACGAGGACCCCGTCGGGCACCGCCGCGGGCGCGTCTGCGGTTCCCTCCTCGTGCTCCTCGGCGCCGGGGAGGTAGCGGCTCGCCCAGGCGGCGAGCACGGTCGCCGCATATGCGCCGTCCGAGCGACGGGTGAGCAGGTGGTCGGCGTCGTCGAGCGACACGAAGCTCTTGGGATGCCAGGCGCGCTCGTAGATCCGGCGAGCGTTGTCGACATCGACCTGTGCATCGATCGGGCTGTGCATGACGAGCAGCGGCCGATCCAGCGTGGCGATCGCGGCGTCCATCCGGGCTGCGTCGAGGTCCTCGAGCAGCTGGCGGCGGACGACGAAGGGCCGGCCCGCCAGATGCACCGTGGCCTCGCCGTCGCGGCGGATGTCGTCGAGCTCGGCGGAGAACAGCTTCGTGACGTCCGGATCGTACGAGGGCGCCGATCGTGGCCACCGCTGACGCCGGGATCTGTGCTGCTGCGGCGAGGACGGCTGCCCCGCCGAGGCTGTGGCCCACCAACAGCGCCGGCGCCCGCTCCTGGGTCCGCATCATCTGCGCCGCGAGCACGAGGTCCTCGACGTTCGAGCTGAAGTCGGTGTTCGCGAACTCGCCGTCGCTGCCACCGAGGCCCGTGAAGTCGAAACGCAGCACCCCGACCCCCCGTTCCACGAGCCCGGCGCTGATCCTCGAGGCTGCCACGACGTCCTTCGAGCAGGTGAAGCAGTGCGCGAACAACGCATGGGCGCGCGGTCGGCCGGGGGGGAGGTCGAGGCGCGCCGCGAGCTCGTGGCCCTGGGATCCCTCGAAGGTCATCCGCTGGCTCGGTGGTGGCCGTCGGTCCATGGGCGCTCCCGTGGTCGATGTGCTCCGGTCGGCTCCGGGTCTGCTCCACGGTGACACGTCCGGGCGCCTCAGGACCGTGGCGCCATGGCCCGCCGGACCTCCGATCCGCATCTGACGAAATTGGAATGGCGAAGCAGACTGCGCATACGGTCGCCGTGATGGAACTCGAGGTCGTTGCGGCGTGGGCGCTGGTGGTGGCGATGCTGCTGCTCGCGCTCGCAGCGCTCGTCACGCTCGGCACGGCTCCCGGTCCGGCCAGGGTCGCAGAGCCGGTCGTCCGTGCGACGGGCGCAGCAGCAGTCCTCGCGCTGCCCGGGGCCGTGGCGGCGTGGCGGGATCCGCTCGAGCTGACCGTGGCGGGCCACGGCATCTGGCTGGACCGCGTCGGTGCGCTGGCGGTCGTGCTCGTTGCGGGCGTGGCCTCGATCGTCGCCTCCTTCGCTGCTCGGGCGCTGCGGGGCGAGGCGTACGCCACACGGTTCTTCGCACTCGCCGGACTGCTGGCGAGCGCATCGATGCTGGTCGCGACCGCAGCCCGGCTCTCCGGGCTCGTGGTCGCCTGGTTGGTGGTCAGCGCCTGCGTCGTGGGACCTCGGTGGGGCTGACCGGTACCCTGGACGCACGACGAGCGGCCCGACGGACCAGCTCACGTTGGCGGTCGGCGATGTCGCCCTGGTCCTCGCCCGCGGACGTGTCGCCCTGCGCTGGGGGGATCTGGACCTGCGCGGCCCGCGTACGCCGCTCTCGGGCTCGACGGGCTGGGTCGTGGCGGCCGGGCTGTTGGTGCTGCTGGCGGCGATGACGCGCTCGGCCCAGGTGCCCGCACACCGCTGGCTGATCGGCACCGTCTGGGCCCCGACCCCGGTCTCGGCGCTGCTGCACGCCGGGGTGGTCAACGCCGGGGGGCTGCTGCTGATCCGCACGTGGGGGATCGTCGGTGCGTCCGCCGTCGTCACCTACGTGGCGCTCGTGGTCGGCACGTCGACCCTCGTGACCGGAACGCTCCGCGTTCCGGTCGCAAGGACAACGAAGGGAGCGCTCGCCGAGTCCACGGTCGCGCAGATGGGCTTCTATGACGACCCCGACGACCGCGCTCGGCGCGTACGCAGCGGCCCTGCTGCACCTCAAGCTCGCCCACGGGCTGTTCAAGGCGGCGCTGTTCCTCGGTGCCGGCTCAGCGGTACGCGACCGTGGTGCGGGCCCGTCGGTTCCCCCGGCTCGCCGAGCCGCTGTCGACGACGTGGCGCATCGCAGCGGTGGTGGTGCCCGCGGCACCGGTCGTCGGGGTGGTCGCCGTCGCGCTGCGCGGCTCGGGTCCCTGCAGCGGCACGCCTTTCGCCGGCGAGGTGCTCATCGGGTTCTGCGTGGCCGCAGCGGCGGTCGCCGTCGGCGCCGCCACGATCGTCCGGCGCCAGCAGTCGCCGGGGGTCCGCATCACCGCGCTGGTGGTCACCGGCGTAGCCGCTGCGGCCTACATGACCGTGATCCACGCGGTCGTCCGTGCCCTGCTGGTGGACCTGCCGGAACCCGGCGACGCCGTGCCGGGAGCGTGGTGGCTGGTGCCGGTCGCCGTGTCGGTCGGTCTGACCTTCGCGGTCATCCACGGGCTCGGGGGAGCGGCGTTCGACGGCCTCCGCACCCAGCTGTACGCGAGGAGCGCGCTGCCCCATCCGGTCGCGGCCAGCCGCCCGGCCCGGATCGGGCAGACCCGGGTGCGCCCACCGGCCACCGCCGATGCCGGCCCCGCCGGCGCACCCGTCAGCGAGGACCCCGCATGCCCGACGCGCCACACAGTGCAGCCGACCGGCCGGTTCCCGTCCGGGTGGGGCCCAGCGGGTCGAGGGTCTCGTCGCCGAGGCGGTGGAGGCCGTCGCGCGGGCCTGGCCGCTGGACTCCTTCGTCGCGGTCAACCCGCTGGCTGGCTGGGAGGACGATCGCTTCGACGAGGCCGTCGTCGACGCCGCTGCCACCTTCGGCGCGCGTACGTTGCCGAGCGAGCAGGAGCACCGGCTCGACCTCGCCTTCGGCATGGCTCAACCAGGGGGCTGGACCTGGCCCAGGTGCTCGACCGGCACGGCCTCGTCGACGGCGTTCCCGACGGCGGCACCAGCCACCCGGAGGCTGCGCTCGGATGCAGCACGACGGAGCTGCTGGTCGCCGACCTGCTCGTCGGTCCCCCCGCGGCGCCGACCGAGCGCAGCGCCGTGACCCCCGCCGAGCTGCTCGACGCCCGCGACGGCGGACGACGCGGCGAGTCGGTCGACGAACAGGTCGCCGCATGGTGCGCCGTGGTGCTCGCCGACGACCACGCCACGGGCGGCCCCCACGGGCCGAGCGCGGACTCTGGGGTGGCGTGGCGGTTCACCAACGAGCGCGATCGCCGCCTCCCCGCCGAGGCACAGATCGCTGGTCGCGATACTGCTGCCCGAGGACCCCGCCGAGGCCGTCGACGTGCTGCTCGCCGAGCTCGGCGTCGGCGCAGCGACCGCCGGTCGGGTGGTCCTCGCCGAGCTCACCGCGCTGCCGGGCTGGGTCACCCATCTGCGGTCCCGCGCCGCTGCGGATCCGCCCGCAGCGCCCGACGAGCTGATCGCCAACCTCGCAGTCCAATCTCGGTGTCGAAGCGCTGGTGGTCGGTCGGGGGGGCGGCCTCGACGCCGGCGGAGCGCACGTGCCCGACACGCGCAGCGACAGGGGTCGCTCGGTGGCGAGTCGTCCGGGGTCCGCGTCCTCGCAGCGCTGGCCCGCGTCGAAGGGCCGCAGCGACGAGGCGGTGCGGCGGCTGTCACCGTGCTCGAGGCGCTCGCCGGAAGCACGCCAGCTCGTCTGGTTGGAGGGGGCCGAGGCGGCGTACCGGCGAGAGCTCTCACGCTGCCACGCGCCGTCGACCGGGCAGTCGACCGGGCAGGCGCCAGCGTCGGCCGGCAGCGTGCCCTCGCCGATCGGCCCTCGGCGCAGATCCTCTGCTGCATCGACGTGCGCTCCGAGGGCCTGCGACGGCACCTGGAACGGCGGGCTCGGCTGCGGGACAGTTCGGCATCGCCGGCTTCTTCGCCCTGGCCATCCGCTTCCACCGCGATGACGAGGCGCTCGAGACGCTCGATGCCCCGTGATCCTCTCGCCGGACCTCGAGGCCGTCGAGCACCTCGACGCAACGCCACACGGGTGGCGCTCCGACGCGACCTACGCGACCGGCGAGGATGCGTTCCACTCCGCGAAGGAGGGCATCACCGCACCGCTGGCCCTGGCGGAGATGGCCGGGTGGTTCGCCGGCCCCGAGGGCCGCACTGCGCACCTTCCTCACTGGGCGGCTCCGACGACGTCCCGCCGAGGTCCCCAGCCACGTCGAGCTTCCCGGGGTCAGCGGGGCCCGCCGCGTCGACCTCGCCGCCGGCCTGCTCGCGGCGATCGGGCTCACGTCCGACTTCGCCCGTCTCGTGCTGCTCTGCGGCCACGGGAGCACGACGGTCAACAACCCCTACGCCGCCGGGGCTGGCACGCGGCAGTGTAGCCGGACAGCCGGGCGCCCAGAACACGCGCGTCGGCGTCGGCATGCTGAACGACCCGCGGTGCGCGTCGGGCTCGCGGAGCGTGGCATCGCGGTCCCCGACGACACCTGGTTCCTCGCGGCGGAGCACGACACGGCATCGGCACGACGTGACGCTGGTCGACCTCGATGCCGTCCCCTCCTCCCACGCCGAGGACGTCGTCGCCGCGAGCGCCCAGCTGCGCGCCGCGGGCGGAGCTGCGCGCCGAACGCGCCGAACAGCCCCCGGCACGACGCTCCGGCTCGGGCGTCGCGGCAGCGCTGCAGCTGGACGCGCAGTTGGGGGGCCCGGGACGACGATCGTCTCCGTCGTCGTGGCCAGGACTGGGCCGAGGTGGTCCCGGAATGGGGTCCGCCGGCAACGCCGCGGATGGTGATCGCCCCGCGGTCGGTCACGGCCCCGGTGACCTCGCCCGGCGGGTCTTCCTGCACTCCTACGAGGCGGACCAGGACCCCGACGGCAGCGTGCTCGCGGCGATCCTCGGCGGTCCGTTGGTCGTGGGGCACTGGATCAGCTCCCAGTACTTCTTCTCCTCGGTCGACCCGGAGGCCTTCGGCGCCGGGACGAAGGCCACCCACAACATCCTCGGGGGCGAGGTCACCCTCTCGGGCCCCGAGGGCGACCTGCGGCGCGGGCTGCCGCTGCAGTCGTTCCGGATCGGCGACCAGCGGATCCATCAGCCGCTGCGCCTGCTGGCCGTGATCCAGGCGCCACCGAGCGGATCGACGCAGCACTGGCAGCCGCCCCCGATGCCGCACGACTCGTCGACGGCGGCTGGCTCGCGCTCGCCGCACGCGCCGACGCCGGGTCTCCGTGGTCGCGACGTGGCGGGGAAGCTGGGCCCCCTGGGCGGGGCTCGGTCCCGACGCCGCGGACCGCCCGGCACGGCCGGGACCCCCATCACCCCCTGGAGCACCGACATGACGATCCTGGCCGAGAAGCGACTCCTCATCACGGGTGTCGTCAACGACGACTCCATGGCGTTCGCCGTCGCCCGTCGAGCACAGCACTTCGGTGCGCAGGTCCTGCTCACCGCGTTCGAGCGCGACCGGGAACGCACCGAGGCGACAGCCGCCGCGCTGGACGGGGACGTCGACGTGTGGGAGCTCGACGTCACCGAGCCGCAGCACTTCGATGCGCTCGCCGAGCGCATCGAGGGGCACTGGGGGCACCTCGACGGCGCGCTGCACGCGTCGCGTTCGCACCGCGAGCGGCGCTCGCCGGCGACTTCCTCGCCTCGGAGGTCGAGGCGGTCCATCGGGCGTTCGAGACGTCCACCTACTCCTACGCTGCGCTCGCGCGGCTCCTGCGCGGCCTCGCCCCGGAGCGTGGAGCATCGCTCGTCGGGCTCGACTTCGACGCTGCGGGGGCCTGGCCGGTCTACAACTGGATGGGGGTGTGCAAGTCCGCGCTCGAGTCGGTCAGCCGCTACGTGGCTCGGGACCTCGGCGCGGTCGGCATCCGCAGCAACCTCGTCGCCGCCGGCCCGCTCCATACCCGCGCCGCCGGTGGCATCCCCGAGTTCGAGCGCCTCACGGGCGCATGGGAGCGCCGCTCGCCGATCGCGTGGGACCCGACCGACCCCGAGCCGATCGCGGACGCCGTCTGCTTCCTGCTCTCCGACATGGGTCGCGCCATCACCGGAGAGATCCTCCACGTCGATGGCGGCTACCACGCGATGGCTGCCGATCTGCGCCCCGGCTGAGTCAGGCGCTCGCTCGGGCCGATCGGTCGAGTCGGCCGAGGCCCTCGAGCAGGACCTCGACCGAGGAGCCCTCCTCGAGGGGGTGCCGCATGGGCAACTCGGGGTGCAGTTCGTAACGGTTGCGGCGTCCGTCGCGGGTACGGGTGATGTAGCCGCCCTCTGCGAGATCGGCGATGATCCCCTGGACCGCCCGTTCGGTGATGCCGACGAGGGCGGCGATGTCACGTCCCCGCATCGTGGAGTCCATGGCGATGCAGATGAGGACGTGAGCGTGGTTCGTCAGGAACGTCCACCCCGGTCGTCGCTCGTCGTCCACGGCCATCTCGACCCCGCTCCGTCCTGCTCGCGTGCTGGTCACTCGCTGGCCCGCAGTGTACGGCACCACCGCCGTCGTACGCAGGCGCTTTCGGGAGTCCCGACAAGCGAAGTCGAATGCTGCAGTCGGCCTTCGTGCGGCGCGGCAGGCCGACGAGCGAGACGCAGGTGTCCGACGGCACCAGCTCCACGGACCACACGCCACTCGTCGCGCAGCCGCTTCGGCTCGGGACCGCCCGAACGCCGCACCGGAGTGCCCGGCGGCGACGTAGCGTGCGGTCGGCGACATCGGGGGCGAGCAGTGGTCGATCGAGGAGACGGGACGTCCGGGGGCGGGGAAGCGCAGCTCATCCGCGTGGAGGCCGGGGGGTGGGGACTGACCTGGGGCGCGGATCGTGCCGGTCGGCTCCGACAGGTCGGACTCGGCCCCGATGGACACCGCGCCGCTGCGTCCATCGGGCTCGAGTGGTATCCCGAGGCCTATCCGACCTGGGGAGGTGGGGACGCGGTCCGGCGGACGCCGCTGCGCGTCACCCACGCGGACGGCACGCTCAGCACCCGCCTCGTCGTCGAGGACATCAGCAGCGAGGACATCGACACCGGCCGACACGTCGTGGTCGGGTGCCGTGACCAGATCCTCGATCTGCGCGTCGAGCACCATCTGCGCACCCACCCCGACTCGGGCGTGCTCGAGCAGTGGATCGAGGTGGTCCACGACGAGGACGGCCCGGTCCGGCTCGCCGAGTACGACTCTGCCGCGCCGTTCCTCCTCGTCACCGATGACGCCACCGTCACGCACTTCGGTGGAAGCGGCTGGGCCGACGAGTGGCGGTGGTCGACCGATCCACTCGTGATCGCAACGACCTCGCTCGACAGCCTCGGCGGCGTCCAGCCGCACCTGCAGCGCAGTCCGGTCGCCCTGGTCGAACCCAGCGGTCCTGCGACCGAGACGTCCGGCACCGTCCTGGGGGTCTCGGTCGCGTGGGGTGGCAACACCCGGATCGACCTCGACGTCCGCCCGCGCCCCGAACCGGATGCCCGCGCGAGCTGCGCCTGCGCGCCGGGGCCAACCCGTCCGCGGCGGAGTACGTCCTCGATCCGGGCGTGCGATTCGTCGGCCCGACGGTCGCGTGGACCTGGTCCGAGGTCGGGCGCGACGCGGTCACCCGGAGCTTCCACGACTGGACCCGTGCCCGGGCGCTGCGGGACCCGGAACGGCTCCGGCCGATCGTCGCCAACAACTGGGAGTCCACCTTCTTCGACTTCGACGAGGCCCGCATCGCGCGGACTGATCGACCGAACCGCCGAGCTCGACGCCGACCTGTTCCTGCTCGACGACGGCTGGTTCGGCACCACGCACCCCCGCGACGACGACAGTGCCGAGCCTCGGCGACTGGCACGCCGACCGACGCAAGCTGCCCGACGGGCTCGCACCGCTGGCTCGCCACGCCGCCGAGATCGGCGTCCGCTTCGGCATCTGGGTGGAGCCCGAGATGGTGAACCCGTCGAGCGAGCTGTACGGCCGCCACCCCGACTGGGTCGTGGCGGATCGGCGTGAGCGGCTCGAGCACCGCAACCAGCTGGTGCTCGATCCGTCTGCGCCCCGAGGTGCGTCGAGTTCGAGCAGGCCGTCGTCGACACGCTCGCGGCCGACCCGCACATCAGCTTCGTGAAGTGGGACGCGAACCGACCGATCACCGACGCCGGATCACCGACCTTGGCCGCGGATCGCCAGTCGAACGTGTGGGTGGACCACGTGCGTGCCACCTGGGAGGTCATGGAGCAGGTCGCTGACGCACATCCCGAGATCGAGCTGATGCTGTGCGCCTCCGGGGGCGGTCGGACCGATCACGGCACCCTGCGGTGGTTCCACGAGTTCTGGACCTCCGACAACACGGACCCGGTCACCCGCGTCCGCATGCAGTGGGCGTGTTCGCACGTCTTCCCGGCGGCTGCGATGGCCGCGCACGTCACACGCTGGGGCGAACGGCCACTGCAGTTCGCGTGCGCCGTGGCGCTGTCCGGCCGCTTCGGCTTCGACCTCGACCTGGACTCCCTCGACGAGGCGGAACTCGCGGTCTGTCGCCGACGCGGTCGCACTGGCCCGCCGGACCCAGGACCTGGTCCAACAGGGTCGACTCGTCCGGCTCGTCTCACCGGTGGACGGCGACCGCCGTGACCGAGCGGCACTCGTCCACGTGGCGCCCGACGGCGCCCGGGCGGTGGTGTTCGCCTACCAGCTGCCCGGCGACGCCGACGCCGACGCCGACGCCGGCCTCGAACCTGGTGCCGAGCCCGGGTCGGTCCCGGCCGGACGACTCGCATCCGTGGTCTGGACCCGACGCGCAGCTATCTGGTTCATGGCACGGACCTGACCGGCGGGCCCGACGACGAGGGGCTCGCCGACGGAGCGTGGCTCGCCGAGGACGGCTGGGCCTGGCCGCTCCGCTCGCCCTGCACGGCGCGGATCTGGGAGCTGACCGCACGATGACCCGCCGGAACGACAGGAACACGGGGTCACCGGCTCACAACCCGGGCTCCTGGGTCGTTGACCTGATGTGAGCCCATCGAGCACCCACCGCGTGCCGCAGCCGGTCGACCCGCAGCCGTTCGACCGGATCGTGACCGAACACGGCCCGACGGTGCTGCGTGTGTGTCGGGCCCTGCTGCCTGCGGACGCCGCGGCGGATGCCTGGTCCGAGACGTTCATCTCCGCGTTGCGCGCCTACCCCCGGCTCGCCCCGGGCAGCAACGTCGCCGGCTGGCTGGTGCCCATCGCCCACAACCGGGCCATCGACGAGCTCCGACGTCGCGCACGCCGGCCCACGCCGTCGGGCGACCCGACCGACCTCGTCGAGCGCTCCGCCGCAGGCCGACTCGGATCCGGCGGCGGCCCGGACATCGACGAGTCCGGCGCGTCCGATGCGCAGGGCGCGACGGGGCTCGACGACGCCATCCGCTCGGCCCTGCTCGAGCTCAGCGATCGCCAGCGGCTCGCCGTGGCGGCGCGCCACCTCGCGGACCTCCCCTACCGCGAGGTCGCCGCCCTGCTCGACAGCTCCGAGGCGACCGCCCGACGGGCCGTCGCCGACGGGATCGCCCACCTCCGACACGCCCTCGACCGGGAGGTCACGTGAACCACCGTCCCCGCACCGACCGGCCCGCCACCGACCGGCTGGCATCCGCGCTCCCCGGGCGCACCCCGTCCCGGACGAGTGGCGATCTGCCCTCGCAGCGCGCCGACGACGAGGATCTCCTCGACGTGGCGTACCGGGTGCTCCCCACGTCCATCGGCGACCTGCTGCTCGCCGCCACCACCGATGGCCTCGTCCGCGTGGCGTTCGCGGCCGAAGGGTTCGACGCGGTCCTCGACGACCTCGCCGCCCGGATCAGCCCCCGGCTGCTCGAGTCGCCGCGACGCACCGAGGTCGCCGCCGCGCAGCTCGAGGAGTACCTCGCCGGTGACCGCCGCGAGTTCACCGTCGACCTCGATCTCCGGCTCGCCAGCGGGTTCCGCAGAGAGGTCGTCGTGCGCCTGCCCCGGATCGACTACGGCTCGACGGCGAGCTACCGCGAGGTGGCCTCGGCGCTCGGTCGACCCACCGCCGTGCGCGCGGTCGGCGGCGCCTGCTCGCACAACCCGGTGCCGCTCGTGCTGCCGTGTCACCGCGTCGTGCGCAGCGACGGGACCATCGGCGCCTACCTCGGCGGAACCGACATGAAGGCCCAGCTGCTCGAACTCGAACGTGCGGTCGCTGCGTGATCCGCACGACCCGTTCGCCGCAGCCCGACGTGTCCCGCGATGCTGTCGCCATGTCCGACGCGCAGATCCCAGGATCGGACCGCCGTCCGCTGCGGCGCGTCAGGTGACCACGCCCGGTGGGGCGCACGGCGGATCGCGCGTCGAGGTCCGCGACGAGCTGCGTGCCGGGATCCGAGCGGTCGCCCCGATGCTCATCGGGGTGATCCCCTTCGGACTCGTCGCCGGGGTGACCCCGGTCGCGAACGGACTCGGCATCGGCACGGCGGTCGCGTTCTCCGCGGTCGTGTTCGCCGGCGCGTCACAGCTCGCCGCGATCGAGGTGCTCGCCGACGGGGGACCAGCGCTCGTCGCGGCGCTGACCGCATGGACGATCAACCTCCGGATGCTGTTGTACTCGGCATCGCTCGCGCCCTACTTCGCTCACGAGCGGCTCGGCCGCCGGATGCTCGTCGCATACGGACTGACCGACCAGGCCTATGCCCTGTCGATCACGCGCTGGGCGCCGGAGGTCCCCGGTGATCCGTCGATCGCCAGCCGCCGTCGGCGACTCGCGTTCTATGCCGGCGCAGGCGCGACGTTGTGGGTCGCCTGGCAGACGAGCACGGTCGCCGGTGCGCTCGTGGGCGGAGCGGTGCCGGACTCCGTGCCCCTGGAGTTCGCGGTGCCGCTGGTCTTCCTGGTGCTGTTGGTGCCGGTGCTCGACCGTCGTCCCGCCGTCGTGGCGGCTGTCGTCGGGGGGCTGGTCACGGTGGCGGCGCTCGAGGCGGGGGTCGGTCCGCTGTCCTTGATGCTCGGCGCCCTCAGCGGGATCGCCGCCGGAACGTTCTGCGACACCGACGACGAGCCGGCGGGCGGCGCCTCCCACGACACGGGCCCCGCGTGAGCTCGGTGTGGCTGGCCGTGGTCGTGGCGGGCATCGGGACCTTCGCCATGCGAGCGTCGTTCCTCGCCGCTGCGGACCGCTTCGACGACGTCGCCCCGCGTGTGCGGCGGGTGCTGCGCCAGATCCCTCCGGCAGCGCTCGCAGCGCTGATCCTCCCGGCGCTCGTTCGCCCCGAGGGCGAGCTGACCCTCGCCCCGGAGCTGCCCGCAGGGCTGCTCGCGGCGCTCGTCGCGTGGCGGACCCGCAACGTCGCGCTCACCCTGGTCGTCGGGCTCGGCGCCCTCGTCGCGCTGCGGTCGCTGGGATGGAACTGACCCCGCCACGGGACTGAGCTCACGCACCCGTCGTCCGCAACAGGTCACGGGCCGGTCCCCGGTGCTAGACCGAAACCTGCGCATGGACGAGCCCGCCGACCCGACCCGACCCGACCCGACCGAGCGTCCGATCGTCGAGGGTCCGCGCCGCGGATCGGACTCCCGCCCGTGCCGGCGGCCCCGGCGGCCCGCTCCTCAGCATCTCGGTCGCGGTGCTGTTGGCTGCAGCGGTGACCTGGGCGGCGGCCGACGGGGGTGCCCGGGTCGGCGCCGTGCCCGTCGTGGCGATCTGCGCCGCGGTGGCCTTCGGGCTGAACTGGGCGGTCTTCGTGCCGTCGCTGCTCGCGCGGACCGAGCGCTACTACGACCTGACCGGCAGCATCACGTACCTCACCGTCGTCGCGCTCGCGTTGGTCCTCGCCCCGTCGAGCCCGACCGCGGTGCTGCTCGGTGTGCTGGTGGCGCTCTGGGCAGCTCGTCTGGGCTCGTTCCTGTTCGCGAGGATCCGACGCGACGGTTCCGACGGTCGTTTCGACGCGTTCATCGGTGACCCGCTGCGCTTCGCGGTCACCTGGACGCTCCAGGGGCTGTGGGTGGTCCTCACCGCGGGCGCTGCGCTCGCTGCGATGACCGCCCGGGGCGACACCGGGATCGGCCCGCTGGCCGTCGTCGGCGCGGTGGTCTGGGTCCTCGGGTTCGCCCTCGAGGTCGCCGCCGACCGACAGAAGCGGGCGTTCCGAGCGGACCCGGCCAACGCGGGGCGCTTCATCACGTCCGGCGTGTGGGCCTGGTCCCGGCACCCGAACTACTTCGGTGAGATCACGCTGTGGTGCGGGATCGCGTTGATCGCCCTCCCCGCACTCGATGGCTGGCAGTACGTCACCCTCGTGTCCCCGGTGTTCGTCACGGTGCTGTTGACCCGGGTCAGCGGCATCCCGCTGCTGGAGCGGCGGTCCGCGAAGCGCTGGGGAGATGATCCGGAGTACCGCCGGTACGTCGAGCGGACGCCGGTGCTCGTCCCTCGGCCGCCGCGCGATCGCACCGCACCCGACCCCACGGCGACCGACCCGTGACGCGCACAGCGACGATCCGCCGACGGGCGGTGAGCATCAGTGCGGTCGCGGCGGTCGCTGTGGCGCTGACCGCACTGCTGGTGCCGGTGTTCGTCGGGGCGGCCCTCGTCGACCTCGTGCGGTTGCGCCCGCGCCTGCCGACCGCCCGGCTCGCGCTCTTCGGGGTGTGCTGGGCCTGGCTCGAGCTGGCGGGCATCGCCGCATCCGCGGGGCTCTGGGCGCTCGGACGCGCGGGCGATCAGGAAGCGAACGGGCGGCTGCAGCGCTGGTGGGCGGATCGACTGATCCGGGCGCTGCGGGCGACGCTCGGGGTCCGCGTCGACGTGGAGGGGGCGGAGGCACTCGCCGGTGCACCGGCGGTCGCCCTGGTCCGTCACGTGAGCCTCGCCGACTCGCTGGTCACGGCATGGACCCTCACCAACGTCGCTCGCCGACGACTCCGCATCGTGCTCAAGCACGAGCTGCTCGCCGATCCCTGCCTCGACATCGTCGGCAACCGGCTGCCCAACTGCTTCCTCGACCGCGGGGCTGAGGACGCTGCGCCCGGGCTCGCCGCGATCGCCGAGCTGGGCACCGACCTCGGCGACCGCGACGTCGCCGTGATCTTCCCGGAGGGCACGCGCGCCAACGACGCCAAGCGTCGTCGCGCACTCGAACGGATCGCTGAGCGCGACGCCGAACGTGCCGAGCGCCTGTCGGTGCTGCAGCACGTCCTGCCGCCCCGTCCCGCCGGGACCCGATCGCTGCTCGTCGCCGCGCAGCCGACCGACGTCGTGCTCGGGTGGCACGTCGGCCTCGAGGGGTTCGACACCTTCAGCGGCGCACTCGCCCAGATGGGTCGCAGTGCGCCGCACATCACGATCCGATTCGCGCGCGTCCCCGCCTCCGAGGTTCCCGACGCGAGCACCCCGGACTTCGATCGGTGGTTGGACGATCGCTGGGTCGACCTCGACCGTCGGGTCGGGGAGCTGCTCGCCGAGCGAGCCGTCTGACGCACCCCGAAACCGCTCGCCCGACGCGGTGGTCGCGCCCAGACTGTCGTGGTGAGTCCCTCCCCGGTGGGCGACGTCCTGGTCGCCGACCACCTGCACAAGACCTTCGGGTCGACCCGCGCCGTCGACGGTGTCTCGCTGCGCGTCCGGCGCGGCGAACGCATCGGGATCGTCGGGCCGAACGGCGCCGGCAAGACCACCACGCTGCTGCTGCTGCTCGGAGCGATCGAGCCCGACGCCGGCACCGTCGATCTCCTGGGGCGCCGGCTGCCCGCAGGCCGCAGCAGTGCGATGGCGGGCGTCGGGTTCGCCGCCGGGTACCTCCCGCTGCCCGAGCGGCTCACGGTGGCCGAGACGTTGCGGCTCTTCGCCGACCTCTCCGGGGTGGTCGACCGTGACGCGTCGATCGCGCAGGTCGTCGACGAACTCGCGATCGGCAGGCTGATGACCCAGCGCTGCGAGTCGCTGTCGTCCGGACAGGGAACGCTGGTCGGCATCGCCAAGGCGGTGCTGCACCAGCCGCGGCTGCTGGTGCTCGACGAGCCGACGGCGTCGCTCGACCCGGACGTCGCTCTGCGGGTCCGGGACCGACTCGCCCACCTCAACGCCGAGTTCGACACGACGTTGCTGCTCACCAGCCACGACATGCGCGAGGTCGAGCGCCTCACCGACCGGGTCGTGTTCCTGCGCTCCGGGCAGATCCTCGCCGACGGGCGACCCGCCGAGGTCGTCGCGTCGCACGGACACCACGACCTCGAGGAGATGTTCCTCGCCGAGGCCGTCCGGCGACGTCAGGAGGAGCTGTGACCGTCCGCCCGGCGCGTGTCGCTCCCGGGTCCCAGCGGCGGGTGGGGGCCATGGTCCGGCGCAACCTCCTGGTCCAGTCGCGCAACCCCGGCCACTGGTTCCTGTTGATCGTCCTGCCGCTCGTGGACGGGCTGCTGTTCGGCTCGATCGGCGTTGCGTTCGGCGAGGGCGAGGGGCCCGTCCGCGTCCTGATCACCGGGCTGATCCTCTTCCACCTGATCTGGCAGCTGACCCTGGCCGGGTCGCTCGGACTGCTCGAGGAGGTGTGGTCGCGCAACGTGTTGAACCTGATCGCGACACCACTGACCGAGCGGGAGTTCCTCTCGTCGCTCGGGCTGGTGGGCCTGGCACGCACGGTCGTGTCGGTCACCGTGATCGCCGCGGTCGGACTCGGCTTCTACGCCGTCAGCCCGGACACCGCGGGGTGGGTGCTGGTCCCGGGCGCCGCCATCCTGTTGGTGTTCGGCGCAGCGGTGACGTTGTTCGTCATCGGGCTCACCCTGCAGTACGGCGACAGTGCCGAGGTGTTCTCCTGGGGAACCCTCGTCCTGCTCATGCCGCTCTCCGGGGTCTTCTACCCGGTCGAGTCCCTGCCCCCGCTGCTGCAGCCGATCGCTCGGGTGGTTCCGCTGACGCAGGTCTTCGAGGCGACCCGGCAGGGCATCGAGGGCGGCTCCGTCGCGTGGGGCAATCTGGCGCTGGGGGCGCTGGGGTCGCTCATCGCCGTGGTGCTGGCCGGGTGGTTCGCAGCGCACCAGCTCCGGCGGTTCCGCTCGGAGGGGTGGGTCACCCGCTTCACCTGACACCCACGGTGTCAGTCGGTGTCGAGGAGCACCAGGACGTCTCCTGCGTCGACGCGGTCGCCGGCGCGGACGCGGACCTCGGTGACCGTCGCGTCGCCCACTGCGGTGATGCGGTGCTCCATCTTCATGGCCTCGACGACGACGAGCACCTGACCGTCGACCACGCGGTCACCCACCGCGACGAGCACGTCGACGATCGAGCCGGGGAGCGGGGCGACGGGGCCGCCCCCGGCCGCCCGGTCGTCGTGGTCGACGAAGCGGGGGAGTCGGGTCCAGGTGGCGCAGCCGCTCGCGCCGGCGACCGTCCAGCCGCCCGGGACCCGCGCGCCACGCAGCACCCGGGCGACGCCGTCGAGCTCGAGTGTCAGTTCCGACGCGGTCGCAGCACCGGCGTCGGCCTCGCGAGCGGCGTCGATCGTCCGGACCGTGTGGCGCGTGCGTTCGTCCGGTCCGAGGGCCCCGTCGTCGTCCGGCGTCGGCGGCGGGCCGAGCAGGATCTCGACGACGTCGGGTCGGTGCGGGCCGGCCACCGCCCGCACGACCTCGACGTCGATCGGCTCGCCATCGGGGCCGGCTGCGCTCCAGCGCGTACGTTGGCCCTGGGTGGACAGGTTCCGCCACCCCGGCGGAGCGAAGCCCCAGTTCGCATCGGCCGATCGGGCATCGGCCTCGTCGAGCAGCACTGCTGCCACGAGCAGTGCTCGCAGCTCGCTGCCCGGTTCCGTCTCCAGCACGCCGGGCGGCGCCTGGGTCAGCTCCGGGTGTCGCTCGAGGAACGCCGTGCTCGGAGGATCGACGAGGAACGCCTCGTGGCCGAGGATGGCGACGAGCGTCGACAGGTCGGTGCGCACGCCGCTGATCCACGAACGCCGCAGCGAACGTTCGAGGCGTCGGCTCGCCTCGTCGCGGGTCGGGGCGTGGGCGATCACCTTGGCGAGCAGGGAGTCGTACTCGGGCGACACGATCGACCCGGTCGTCACGGCCGCATCGCAGCGCAGCCCCGGCGCGTCGGTCGCCACCTCGAACCGGTCGAGGCGACCCGTCGAGGGGACCCAGCCGGCGACGGGGTCCTCCGCGACGAGGCGAACCTCGATCGCATGACCGTCGAGGCGGACGTCGGACTGCTCCAGGCCGAGCGGCTCGCCGTCCGCGATGCGCAGCTGGTGCTCGACGAGGTCGAGTCCGGTCACCGCCTCGGTGACCGGGTGCTCCACCTGCAGACGGGTGTTCACCTCGAGGAACGTGACGGTGCCGTCGACGCCCACGAGGTACTCCACCGTGCCGGCCCCGCGGTACCCGACGTGGCGGGCGAGGGCGACAGCCCCCTCGCACAGGCGCTCGCGCAGCTCCGGATCGAGGCCGGGGGCCGGGGACTCCTCGACGACCTTCTGGTTGCGGCGTTGGATCGAGCAGTCGCGTTCACCGAGGTGCACGACCTGGCCGTGGGCGTCGCCGAGGACCTGGACCTCGATGTGGCGGCCGGCCTCGAGGTACGCCTCGATGAAGACGGTGCCGTCCCCGAACGCAGCTGCCGCCTCCCGCGACGCCGCAGCGACCGCATGGACGAGCTCGTCGGGCGAGCGCACGACCCGCATGCCGCGACCGCCACCTCCCGCTGCCGCCTTCACGAGTGCCGGCATCGGCACGTCGACGGGCACCCGTCCCGCTGCCACCTCGACCGGGTCGATCTCGATCGCAGCGGTCGTGGGGACCCCCGCCTGCATCGCAGCTCGTTTGGCGGCGACCTTGTCGCCCAGGAGCTCGATCTGCTCCGGCGTCGGCCCGACCCAGGTGAGCCCCGCGGACTCGACCGCAGCGGCGAACGTCGCGTTCTCGGCGAGGAAGCCGTAGCCGGGGTGCACCGCGTCGCACCCGGTCCGCATCGCCGCGTCGAGCACGGCATCGGCGAGCAGGTACGACTCGCCAGGCGCAGCGCCGCCGAGGTGCACCGACCGGTCGACCGAGGCCACGTGCAGCGCGGCCCGGTCGGCGTCGGAGTGCACGCCCACCGTGGCGATACCGAGTCGGTGCGCGGTCCGCGCGATCCGCACGGCGATCTCGCCGCGGTTCGCGATCAGCAGCTGGCGCATCAGTGCCGCCAGGTCCCGTACTCGGTCGTGCCGGCCACGACGTTGGAGTGCACGGTGCTCAATGCCATGCCCAACACGGTGCGCGAGTCCGACGGGTGGATGATCCCGTCGTCCCACAATCGCCCCGTGGCGAACAGCGCCGAGGACTGCTCCTCGATCGCAGCCTCCAGGAACGCCGACTGCGCTGCCAGCGCCTCTTCGTCGACCTCGATGCCCTTGCCGGCCGCCGCGTTGCGTCCGACGATCTCCATCACTCCGGCGAGCTGCTTCGGACCCATCACGGCGATGCGGTGGTTGGGCCAGGTGAAGATGAAGCGGGGGTCGTACGCCCGCCCCGACATGCCGTAGTTGCCCGCGCCGTAGCTGGCCCCGACCATCAGGACCAGGTGGGGGACCTCGGAGTTGGACACCGCGTTGATGAGCTTGGCGCCGTTGCGGATGATGCCGCCCTGCTCCGCCGCGGAGCCGACCATGAACCCGGTGATGTTCTGGACGAACACGATCGGGGTGTCGGCGCGGTTGCACAGCTGGATGAACTGCGCGCCCTTCTTCGACTCCTCGGAGAACAGGATCCCGTTGTTGGCGATCACGCCGACGGGGTAGCCGTGGATCGACCCCCATCCGCAGACGAGCTTGTCGCCGTGGAGTGCCTTGAACTCCTCGAGCCGGCTGCCGTCGAGCACCCGTGCGAGCACCTCGCGCACGTCGAAGGGCACCCGCACGTCCGCCGAGGCGCAGCCCGACAGCTCGGCGGGGTCGTACAGCGGCGGGTCGGCCGGCATCGTGGGGCCGGGCCCGAGCTTGCGCCAGCCGAGGTGCGCAACGATGTCGCGGCCGATGCGCAGCGCGTCGAGCTCATCGACGGCGAGGTGGTCGGCGAGGCCGCTCGTGCGGGCGTGCATCTCGGCGCCGCCCAGGGTCTCCTCGTCGACGTCCTCGTCGATCGCCATCTTCACCAGCGGTGGCCCGCCGAGGTAGGCGTAGGCCTGGTCCTTCACCAGCACGACGTAGTCGCTCATGCCGGGGACGTAGGCGCCGCCCGCGGTTGCGGGTCCGAAGCCGATCGTGATGGTCGGGATGCCCTGCGGGACAGCTGGGTGATGGTCTTGAAGCTCGCTCCGCCCGGCACGAAGATGTCGGCCTGGCGGGTGAGGTCGGCGCCGGCGGACTCGTTGAGCGAGATGACCGGCAGCCGGTTCGCCCCGGCGATCTCGTAGAGGCGGGCCGACTTGGCCAGCGACGTCGGGTTGACCGAGCCGCCGCGGTAGGTGATGTCGGAACCCGTGATGGCGACCTCGGTGCCCGACACGATGCCGATGCCGGTGACCGACCCGGCCCCGACGGGGTCGTCGGTGCCCCACGCGGCGAGCGGGCTGAGCTCGAGGAACGGTGTGCCGGGGTCGACGAGCGCCTCGATCCGTTCGCGCACGAGCAGCTTGCCGCGCCGACGGTGCCGGTCGACGTAGCGCTGGCCGCCGATGGTGGGCACGGTCGCGAGCTCGTCGGCCACGAGCTGCCAGGCGGCCTCCATCTCGGCGAGGTTCGAGCGGTACTCGTCGCTCGTGGTGTCGAGGCGGGACCGCAGGACCGTCACCGCGGGCACCCTAGGCGCTGAGACGATCTCGCCGTCGTT
>CALNXV010000063.1:0-67268 GCA_942490665.1 uncultured Microthrixaceae bacterium | reverse complement strand
GGTAGCCGGCCGTCGCCAGCGTGATCACCAGCGAGTACATGCGCGCCTCGGCGCCGTAGCGGATCCCGTAGGGCAGGATCGCCATCACCGCCAGCGCCAGCATCCCCGTGCGCCGGGCGCCGAGCGCGTCGCCACCGCGCCGCAGTGCGATCCGCCGTCCCGCGAGGTACGCGAGCGGGAAGCCCGCGACCGAGATCACCCCCGACAGGGCCCGCACCCACCAGTCCGACTCACCGCCGATGGCGGACCAGACGTGCATCAGGACGTAGTAGAGCGGCGGGTGGCCATCGCGACGCAGCGCGTCGCCGATCTCGCCGATCGGGAGCGTCGAGATGTTGATGGTCAGCGCCTCGTCGAGCCACAGCGAGGAGCGTGGCCAGAACCGCAGCACGATGCCCACGGCGGTGGCCAGACCCACCAGTGCGGTGGCGGTGCGGTCGAGACGGGGACCGTCGGCGTCGCGGGCCTCGGGGGCCGGGAGGTCGTCGGGCCGGGCGGCGGGTCGGGTGGTCTCGGTCATGTCGGTCGCGTTCGGCTCGATGACCCTAGCGGTCGCTCGGCGACGGATCGCAGTGCCGCGGCGATCGCCGTCGCGCTGTCCTCCCAGGTGGGTGGGTGGTGGGCCCGGGCCCGGGCGACGGCGCCGATGTGGTGGGCGTCGTCGTCGAGGTGCTGACGCACCAGACCCACGAGTCCGTCGACATCGGCCGGGTCGAACAGCTCCACCGCATCGCCCCCGGCCTCGGGCTGAGCGCCCCCGGTGGACACCAGGGTCGCGCACCCGTGTCCCAGCGCCTCGAGCACCGGCACGCCCAGCCCCTCGTAGAGCGACGGGGCGATCGCGACGAACGCGTTGCGGTAGCACCAGGTGAGCTCGGCTTCGTCGATCCCCGACAGCCAGAACAGCGAGCTGCCGAGCGCCGGGTGGTCCCGGATCCGATCGACGAGCGTGTCGATCATCCAGCCCTGCTTGCCCACGAGCACGAGCGCGACGTCGTCGCCCTGTGCGCGGAGCCGGTCGAACGCGTCGAGCGCGACCCCCTGGTTCTTGCGTGGCTCCAGGGTCCCGACGACCAGCAGCATCCGAGCGGAGTCGGACAGGGCCTGCAGCGCTGACGGCCGTCGTGGCGGACCGTCGCCCGTCGGGTCCGAGCCGAGCGGGACCACCGACACCTCCAGCGGCGCGGCGTGGCCGTCGCGGCGGCCGACCTCGACGAGGTCGGCCGCGGTGCAGTGCGAGTTCGCGAGGAAGGCGGCGCTGTGCTCGAGGTGCGCGTCGATCCAGCGTCGGTAGACCCGCACGTGGGTGGGGTCGAACCACTCGGGGTGGGTCACCGCCATGAGGTCGTGCACGAACGCGACGGGCCGAACCCCCGCGTCGACCAGGAGCGGCAGGAGCCGGTCGCGGGGCGACGGGTCGAACCAGGACCCCTCGAGGTCGAGGAACAGGCTCCCGGGCTCGAGCCCCTCGACGCTGCGGTCGCTGCCACCGGGGACGAGGAGCCGACGACGGGCCCACAGCTCGGTGGCCGCCTGGCGGGCGCGGATGGTCACCGACAGGTCGCCGATGCGGCGCACGGCCGGCGCGAGGCGGCCGAACCGGTCGGCCCGTCGTCCCGGTCCGCCGCCGGCGGGATGCTCGGCCAACGCTGCGGTCTCCGAGGCGTGCAGGGGTCGGTAGGGCGCTCCGGCGGCGTCCTGCACGACCGGCACGACGTCGATCCCGTCGCCGGCGGGACCCTGCAGTCCGGCCACCACCTCGCGCACCACGCGCTGGATCCCGGTGGTGAACGGGAAGGCGAGGGTGTTGGTCACCTCGACATGGACCAGCGGCCGGGGCGGGGGACTCACTGCGGACACCGGGTCAGTGTCGCACGCGTCCGGGCCGGGGTCGCGGCTGGTGAACCAGCGCGACACCCGGCCCGAGGACGTGGTGTTCCCGTTCGTGAGATCGGCTGGTCGGCCAGGGGACTTGAGCTCTTCGACGGAGCGCCGTCGAGCCCCCTGGGCCTGCTGCTCACTTCGTGAGCAGTACCGAGGAGCCGTGCCCGAAGAGGCCCTGGTTGGCGGTGATACCGACCGTCGCGCCGTCGCACTGGCGGTCGCCGGCGGTGCCCCGCAGCTGCCAGGTGAGCTCGCAGACCTGCGCGAGGGCCTGTGCGGGGACCGCCTCGCCGAAACAGGCCAGCCCACCGGACGGATTGACCGGCAGGCGACCGCCGATCGTGGTGACGCCGTCGCGCAGCAGCTTCTCGGCCTCGCCGGGGCCACAGAAGCCGAGGTCCTCGTACCAGTCGAGCTCGAGCGCCGTGGAGAGGTCGTAGACCTCCGCGACGTCGACGTCGTCGGGTCCGAGGCCCGCCTGCGCGTACGCAGCCGCACCGATGGCCTGCTTGAAGGTCAGCTCCGGCGCCGGGAGACCGGCTGCGGAGTCGGTCGCCATGTTCGGCATCTCGATGACGGTGTTGGGGAACGTGGGCGTCACCGTCGAGACGGCTGCGACGCGCACCAGCGGATCCGAGGGTGCGTCGGGCCGGGCGAGGTGTCGGCGGGCGTAGTCCATCGAGGTGAGCACCACCGCGGCGCCGCCGTCGGACGTCGCGCAGATGTCGAGCAGGCGCAGCGGGCTCGCGACCGTCGGTGATGCCGCGACGTCCTCGGCGGTGACGGCCTTGCGGTAGCGGGCGGTCGGGTTCGCGAGCCCGTGCCGGGCGTTCTTCACCTTCACCTGGGCGAAGTCCTCGACCGTCGCTCCGTACAGGTCGATGCGACGTCGCGCCCACATGGCGAAGTAGCTGGGGTTCGTCGCGCCGAGGAGGCGGAACCGCAGCCAGTCGGGGTCGTCGCCGCGTTCGCCGGCGTTGGGCTTGAGGAACCCCTTCGGCGTGGTGTCCGCGCCGACCACGAGTGCGACGTCGCACATGCCCGAGAGGATCCGCTGACGAGCGGCGTCGAGTGCCATCGCCCCGGACGCACACGCGCCGTAGGTGCTGGTGACCGGGACGCCCGTCCACCCGAGGGCCTGGGCGAAGGTCGCGCCGGCGACGTAGCCGGGGTAGCCGTTGCGGACCGTGTCGGCGCCGGCCACGAAGCCGACGTCGCGCCAGTCGACCCCGGCGTCCGCCAGCGCGTCGCGAGCCGCTGCGACCCCGTACTCCACGAAGTTGCGTCCCCACTTGCCCCAGGGGTGCATCCCCACCCCGAGCACCGCCACCTGCTCCACGGCCATCTCAGTCCCCGTCCGTCGTGTCGGCGTCGGTGTCGAATCCGACCGGTTGCCACTTCCACACCACGACCTCGGCGTCGTCGGTGCGCTCGAGCGTGTCGAGCACGAGCTCCATCTCCATGCCGACGCGCAGCTCGTCCACGCCGATCCCCGCGACCACCTGGCCGAGCACCACGAGACGCTCACGTTCGAGCTCGACCGCGGCCAGGCAGAACGGCTCGTAGGGGTCGGTCGGGGCGAGGTACGGCTCGGGCGGCTGGTACTGGGCGTCGGTGTAGGACCACAGGGTCCCGCGGGTCGACAGCTCGACCTCCTCGAGCTCGGCGTCCGCGAAGCCGGGCGCCCGCGACATGACCCGCTCGGGTGGGAAGAAGTAGGTGCCGCTGCCGGTGCAGCGGGTCCCGATCAGCGCCGTCCGGCGGGCGCCGGGACCTTCGGTCTCGGTCGGCATCGTGAACCAGCCGTCGATGGCGGGGACCCTGGGTGTGGACATGCGACCTCCGCACGGGCCGGGGACCGCCCGGCATCAGATCTGACGGGTCGTCAGGTTAGTCGGAGGGCGCGGCGCCGGTCGCCGGACCCGGGGTCGGGTCCGCGCTCAGGTCCGCGTCGGGCTGGCGGGGGACCAGTCGCATCGCCAGCTCCGCGGTCTCGCGGTGTCGCCTCGGGCGCATGAGCGCCTGGGCGATCACGAAGTTGATGAGCATGGTCGCCACGTCGAGCGGCTCCTCTCCGCCGAGGTCGAGTTGCACCAAGCGGGTCACGATCGACTCGGCGAGGGGGACCTCGAGGCGGATGTCCATGTCGATGAGCTGGGCGCGATGACGCAGCCCGATCGCCAGCCGCTCTCCGAGCAGCGCCCGTGCGGCTTCGGGGTCCGCATCGACGGCCACCGCCAGACGCTCCAGGGTGCGAGCGAGCCGCTCGAGGGGCCCGGCAGCGGCAGCTCGACCCGCGTCGTCGCTCGGCTCGGTCCCCGCCTGGCGGATCTCCCCGACGAAGCGGCCGAAGGTCGCTGCGGCCACCCCACGCGGGCTGCCGAACAGGTTGACGATGGTCTGGTTCGACACCCCGGCACGAGCGGCGACCTGGCTGGTGGAGACCGCCTCCCATCCGGGGCCGAACATGTCGCCGACCCCTGCGACGACCCGGTCGCGTCTCACGGCGGCGCCGTGCGCCGGAACGTGCCTGCGGCGAGAGCTGTCCCAGGTCCTCGAGGGGCGCCATCAGGTCGCGCAGCTGGATCCGACTCCCGGCCGGGACGGTCAGCGCAGTGATCAGGGCCGCCGACGTGTCGGCGAAGAGTGCATCGTCGACCGCGTCCGGGTCGATCTCATGGCGGACGAGGAGGCCCTGGAACAGGGCGCTCAGGGCGGTGGCGAGGCGGTCCACGTCGAAGGGCTCGACGATCTCGCGCCCCGTGGCGCCGAGCATGGCCCGCCAGCCGTCGGCCGCCTCGTCCTGGCGCACCCGGGTCGACTCGCGGAGCACCGCGCCGACGGTGTCGTACCCGGCGGGTGCGTGCTCGAGCGGGTGGCGGTGATGCGCCCACAGCGCCATCGCGACGCGGTACCGCTGACGGATGTTCCCGTCCAGGTAGACCTGCCACGTGTCGGTCAGGCTGGACCGCACGATCTCGAGCAGGTCGATGTGGGTGAGCGAGGCGACCAGGTCGTCGAGGTGCTCGCGGCCGTCGTCGGGGGTCTCGAGGTGCTCGAGCACCATCGCCTCGGCGAACGCAGCAGCCGTCGGGAAGTGATGGAAGAACGAGCCGGTGGTGACGCCGGCGCGTGCGGCGACGGCGGCCGTGGGGGCGGTGATCGCCCGGCTGAGCGGCAGCTCGTCGACGAGGGAGATGCCGGCGGCGACCAAGCGTTCGCGCGCGTCGCGGATCTCCGTCGTCGCGGAGGTTCCATCCGTGGAGCCCATGTGCGTCGACCGTAGCAGCTACTACGGCTTCGACGTAGTAGCTGCTACGCTGAACGGCGATCATGTCGTGCTGGGCTGACCCCTTCCCCTCAACGACGACCGCTCGATTGTGCCAACTCGGAGCGCTGACACCTGTGTCGAATTTCTCCTTGCACCAAGAGCGGTTGTGCAGTACAAATTCCACAACAGGCGGTGGCGTGGCCGAGTTCGGCCACGACGGGAGAGGCTCGGGAAACCGGGATGAGGGTCACCCCATCACGATCAGGGGGCCGGACGGGACATCCGCCGGCTCCCTGGTCGCGAGCACGGCCGACGGTCCGACCTGTCACCAGGGCGGTGTCACCCGGGGTGTCTCCTGGGTCGGGGGGTCGTCGCGCAGGTCGACCCGGTCGATCGCCCGGTCGCGTCGTCGGGTGCCCGAACCCGTGCCCCGCCCGCGGCGCTCGGCCCAGCGATCCGCCACGGCCCGCCACGACGCCACGACGCCGATGGCGGCGAACACCCAGAGGACGATCTGGCCGAGGACGCCGGCACCCGGCGCGGCCGCCTCGGTGACCTCGACGCGGAGCCGTACCGGCGCGACGTCCTCGGCCGGGTCCGGGTCCGCGGCATCGTCCGGTCCGGTGGTCGCCGACGGTGCGAACCGGTCGATCTGTTCGGCATCGACGTCGATCTGGGTGGCGACCACCCGGGCGTCGAGATCCGACAGTGCGGCGAGGGCGACGTCGAGCTGGTCGCCCGGAAGGGTGAACTCGAGCGCGGTCTCCTCGGCCCCGGCGGTCTCCTCGGCCACCCGGGTGCCGGACCAGGTGCTGGCGCTGGCGAGCGCCTCCTGGCGGGTCCGCAGCACCTCGGCCGTGTCGTCGGCCTCGATCTCGACGACGACGTCGACCTGGTCGCCGTCGACCAGGTCCGAGCACCCGGTCAGCGCTGCGGCGGCCGCGAGGAGTGCGACCAGTGCGCGCAGCGTGCCGGAGCGTCGGACGCGACGTCCCGATGCGATTCGGCGCGCACGGCGGAGCGCCGCGTTCGAGGGGGTGGACCGATCGACGATGCCGCGAGCGTACGGAGCCGGGCGGTCGATCCGGGGGACCGTCGCGGTCGCTCAGTCGGGCGCGGCGGCGTCGAGGAAGGCGGGCCGCTCCCCGCCACCGTGCACGCGGATCGACGACCCGCTGACGTAGGACGCGAGTGGCGAGCCCAGCCACCGGCACGCCTCGGCCAGGTCGTCGGGGGTGCCGAGGCGACCTGCCGGCACCGTCGCAGCCACCCGATCGATCGCGGCGTCGTCGCCGTAGTGCAGATGTGCCTGCTCGGTCCGGATGAGCCCGGCGACCACGGCCACGACGCGGACGCGGGGTGCCCACTCCACCGCCAGGGACTCCGTCAGGCTCAGGAGCCCGGCCTTCGCGGCGCCGTAGGCGGCGGTCCCCGGCGACGGACGCTGCGCGGAGACCGACGCCACGTTGACGATGACGCCGCTGCGGTCCGGGGCGGCGGTGCCCGGCCCGTGCAGGAGCTGCATGTGATGGTTGGCGCGCTGCGCCACGTGCAGCGGTGCCAACAGGTTGAGGCGGATGATCGACTCGCTGAACCTCGGTGACGCCGTCGCGGCGTCGGCCGGTGGGGCGCCACCTGCGTTGTTCACGACGAGATCGAGCCCGCCGAAGCGCTCCACGGTCGCATCGACCACAGCGGCCGCGTCGTCGGGGTCCCGCACGTCGGCCGCGACGAACCCGGCGCGGCGGTCACCAGATCCCGGTTCGGTCTCCGGGGCGGTGCGTCCGCAGGTCATCACGTCCGCACCCCAGTCGAGGAAGCGCTGGACCAGCACCGCGCCGATGCCCTTGGTCCCGCCCGTGATCAGCACCACGCGGCCCGAGTAGTCCAACGCGCCCATGTGCTCCGACCCGTCGGTCGCGGCATTCGGCCCTGGCGTGCTCGGGGACATGGGCGCGGACCCTACCGGGGCGTGCACCCCGCTGACGATGCCGGTGTCGCTGCCTAGCGTCGGCGCAGTGCGACTCGGCGCCGATCCCGTGGAGCTCGAGCAGCTCGCCCGTCGCTGGCGCGACGCCGCGGTGGTCCTGCACCGGTGCTCGGTCCGCCTCGCCTCGGCCGATCCCGGCTGGTGGCGAGGCCCCCGCGCGCAGCGCTGGTGGGCCGATGCCGCCGCCTTGACGGCGCGGCTCCGGGCGGTCACCACCGAGCTCGACGACGGCTCCCGCCTGCTGTTCGCCGAGTCCGAGCAGCAGCGACGCACCTCGCTCGGAGATCCGACGGTCACCACGCTGCGCATCGACCCCAGCGGCGACGGGCGCTTCGTGGGATCCGTCGGCGAGGTCGCAACGCCGCCGATCGCCGTCGTGCTGGTCCCGGGCGTCGGAACCACGCTCGCTGATCGCTCCCGCCTGCTCGTCGGCGCCGACGCGGTCTGGCGTCGACTCGCCGGGCACGCCGAACGCAGCGACCGCCTCGGCGATGGCGGGTCCGCGGCGGTGGGGGTGGTGGCCTGGCTCGGCTATGACCCGCCCGACCACGTCCTCGCCGGGATCGCGCGGCGCCCGGCCCGCGACGGGGCAGCCGCCCTGGTCGGTGACCTGGAGCGCCTGCGAGCCGCTGGCGCGGAGCGGATCGTGCTCGTCGGGCACAGCTACGGCGCCGTGGTCGCATCGCACGCCGCGGCGCTCGGCGGGCGACCCGACGAGCTGGTTCTCCTCGGCGCACCGGGGACGGGGGTCGCCACGCTGGGGGCGCTGGAGCTCGATGACGGCGCAGAGCTCTGGTCCGCCGCGGCGGAGGGGGACGCCGTCGCACTGGTCGCCCGCGCCGGTCTGGTCCACGGAGCCGACCCCGCCGGGATCGCACGTCCACTCCCGACGTCGCTGTCGGGCCATGGCGCCTACCTGTCGGATCCTGTGCTGATGGACGCCCTGGCGCAGGTCGTCCTGGCCGACCGGACTCCGTCCGCCCGGCCGGCGCAGGGCGCCACGAGCTCATGAGACCGGCCGGGCCGGTCGCTGCTCGCGAGTACGGTCGCTCCGGCGCCCCGCCGGAGCGGGCGAGGAGACCAGCGCGGAGGACGTGTCCATGGGATTCACCGTCGAGATCGAACACGGCGTCGCCGAGGTGGTCATGGACCACCCCAAGGTGAACGCGCTCACCGTCGCCGGCTGGTACGAGCTCGCCGACGTCGTCACCGCCACCGGACGGAACCCCGAGGTCGGGGCGCTGGTCCTGCGCGCGGAGGGGCGCGGCTTCAACGCCGGTGTCGACATCAAGGAGATGCAGGCCAGCGAGGGGTTCGATGCCCTCCTGGGCGCCAACCGCGGCTGCTACGCGGCGTTCGCCGCGGTGTACGAGTGCGAGGTGCCGGTGGTCGCGGCGGTGCACGGGTACTGCCTCGGCGGCGGCATCGGCCTGGTCGGCAACGCCGACGTGATCGTCGCTGCCGAGGGGACCTCGTTCGGGTTGCCCGAGGTCGACCAGGGCGCGCTCGGCGCGGCGACGCACCTCGCTCGCCTCGTCCCCCAGCACAAGATGCGCGAGATGGTGTACACCGCCGAGCCGGTGGACGCCGAGATGCTCCATGCGTGGGGATCGGTGAGCCGCGTCGTGCCGCTCGAGGAACTGCGGCCCGCCGCGTTCGAGATCGCGGGGAAGATCGCGTCGAAGAGCCGCTTCGTGATCCGCCGGGCCAAGGAGTGCCTCAACGGGATCGACGTCGTCGACGTGAAGCGCAGCTACCGCTTCGAGCAGGGCTTCACCTACGAGCTGAACCTCTCGGGGGTCTCCGACGAGGCACGCGATGCCTTCGTGACGGGGACCGACGCGGACTTCTCGCGCTGAGGTGCGTGCCGAGGTGGCCCGGCGCCCGGGCGCTACCGTCTCGCAGGTGCACGACCAACGACCGACCACGCTGGCCCGACCGGCCGTGACCAGCCGTCCCTCCCTCGTCATCGGCGCGGTCGTGCTGGTCGCGCTCGCCGCAACGACGGTCGGGTGCTCGAGCGACGACAGCGCGTCGGACACGACCGCGGTCGCGGCGTCGAGCGAGACCACGGCCGCCGACGACGACGGGGTCACCACGACGTCGCTGAGCGACGAGGCGTTCTCCGAGGAGACCGGTGAGCTCGCCGAGCAGGTCGGCGCCGCCGGCGACGACCTGTGTGCCGTGGCGGTCGCGATCATCGACGGTCCCGCGGCCCAGCCTGCGACACCGCAGCAGGTCGAGGCGGCGGTCGATGTCCAGGTCGCGGTGTTCCGCCAGCTCGCTGCGACGACCCCGATCGACGAGCCCAACGCCGAGATCGTGGAGGCGACCGCGGACCGCATCGAGGCGGCCGCCGCTGCGGCGGAGTATCCCGTCGACCTGTTCGGCCGTGACGACTTCGTCGAGATCGTGCAGTCGGAGGAGTTCATCGGGGCCGTGCAGACCTACTTCGAGCGAGCGGGCCAGGAGTGCCCCGAGGTCGCCGAACAGCTCGGCGGTGGCGCCGGGGCACCGACCGGATAGCGTCGTCTGCTCGGGCCGACGCCCGCGGACCGCCACCGGGGATCCCGGTGGCGCAGGGAGGACACATGGAGCAGCGAACCGACGTCGATCAGCGACGACCGGGCCGTGGCGCGCGGTGGCGGCGCGGGGTGGCCCTGGCGGCTGCGCTGGTGGTGGTGGGTGTCGCTGCCGGCTGCAGCGACGACGAGCCTGCCGACGACGCCGATGCCGACGCGACGTCGTCCACCGTCTCGGAGACGACGACGACCCTGTCGGACGAGGAGTTCTCCGCGCAGGTCGACGAGTTCAACACGGCGATCGACGAGGCCGGCACCGACCTGTGTGCGGTGTTCGAGGTCGGCAACGAGGTGCCCCCGCCGGCGCCCGGGTCCTCGGAGCAGGTGCGCATCGCGGTGGATGAGTACTTCGTCCCCCTGCTGCGGACCCTGGCCGACACGGTCTCCGACCAGCCCGACGCCGCCGAGCCGTTCCGCGCAGCAGCCGACCAGCTCGCGGCGGATGCGGAGGAGGCGGGGTACCCGGAGGACTTCTTCGCCGCCAGCGACGGTCAGGGCCCCGAGTCCTTGACCAACGACGAGTTCCTGGCAGCGAACGAGGTCTTCGCCCGTCTGGTCCAGGAGCGCTGCGTCCCGCCCGGCGCCGAGGACCCGTCCGCCACGACGGCTCCCGAGGGGTGACCGTGACCACCAGCGATGGGATGGACCTCCGCTCCGGATCAGCGACCCGGCCGACGCCATGGGTGCGTCGCGGTGTCGCCCTCGCCGCCTGCGTCGCCCTCGCGCTGGTCGCGACCGGTGCCTGCAGCAGCGACGACGCCGAGTCGACCACGACGACCGAGGCAAGCGGAACCAGCGAGCCCGACGGTGTCGAGGAGGAGTCGACCGAGACCTCGGCCCCGCTCGACGACGCAGCGTTCACCGCCGAGATCGCGGAGTTCAACGAGGCAGTCGAGGCGGCGGGCACCGACCCGTGCGCGCTGAACGACATCGTCACCGGCAGCCCACCGCCCGAGCCGGCGAACTCGGCGCAGTCCGAGCAGCTCGTCGGGCTGTACGCGGGGTTGCTGCGTGCGATCGGCGAGTCGGTCCCCGACTCGCCGGCCGTGGCGTCGGGGTTCTCCGGCGCCGCCGACGACCTCGAGGGCGAGGCCGAAGCAGCCGGGTACCCCGCCGACCTGCTCTCCGCTGACTCACAGCTGCCACCGTCGCTCGCCTCCGAGGAGTTCCTGGCGGCGAACAGCGAGTTCTCCGATCTGGTCGCCGAGCGCTGCGAGCTCTCCGGCGACCTGCCCCTCGAGGACGAGCCGCCGACGGGCTGAGCGGCACGCGGGCACGCGCCGGGCGGGTCCCGGTGCACGGGTTCGCCCCCCGGCCCACGGCGGTCTACCGTTTCTGACGGCCCGTCAGAAACGGTACGGCCGCAGAAAGGGGTTCGGGTGCCAGGTCCCGACAAGCGCTGCACCGAGGCGGAGGTCGTCGCCGAGCTCCGCTCGGGGATGACGATCGGCATCGGTGGCTGGGGAAGCCGCCGAAAGCCGATGTCGCTGGTGCGCGAGATCCTCCGCTCCGACCTCGCGGACCTCACCATCGTCGCCTACGGCGGACCCGACGTGGGGCTGCTGTGTCGGGCCGGCAAGGTCGCCAAGGTCGTGTCCGGGTTCGTGTCGCTGGACTCGATCCCGCTCGAGCCGAACTACCAGGCCGCTCGCCAGGCCGGGTCGATCGAGGCGGCGGAGTGGGACGAGGGCATGCTGCTGCTCGGGCTCCAGGCGGCGGCCTGGCGGGTGCCGTTCCTGCCGACCCGAGCCGGGCTCGGCTCCGACGTGCCCAGGCTCATGCCCGAGCTGGCCACCGTCACCTCGCCGTACCCGACCGTCGTGGACGGGGTGTCGGCCAACGAGGAACTGCTGGCGGTCCCCGCGCTCGAGCTCGACGTCGCCATCGTGCACCAGCACCGGGCCGACGCCGCGGGCAACGCCGCCTGGCTCGGCGAGGACCCCTTCATGGACGACCTCTTCGTGCGCGCCGCTCAGCAGGCGTTCGTCAGCTGCGAGCAGGTCGTCGAGACCGACCAGCTCGCGTCGCTCGCCGGTCTGTCACACCTGCGGATCTCGCGGCTGGACGTCACCGGCGTCGTCGAAGCGCCCCACGGTGCACACTTCACCGAGTGTCCGCCCGACTACGGCCGCGACGAGGCGTTCCAGAAGCGGTACGCCGCCACCGCGAAGTCCGAGGAGGCCTGGGACGACTTCCGTACCGAGTTCCTGGACCTCGACGAGGCCGGCTACCGGGCCAAGGTGGGGGAGCTGCAGTCATGAGCGACGTGTCGACCGACGCAGGGCCGAGCAGTGAGGTGACCCGCGCCGACATCTGCGCGGTCGCGATCGCCGAGGCGTTCCGTGGCGACGGCGAGCGGCTCTGCAACCCCATCGGCAACCTGCCGCTCATCGGTGGTCGGCTCGCGCTGGCCACGTTCGAGCCGCACCTCGCCCTCACCGACGGCTTCTACACCCTCGTCGACCCACCGACCCCCGACGCGGTCACGCCGGTGGGCGTGTCCGAGGCGCAGCGGCTCGCAGGTCGGACCGTGGCCCACTGGAACCCCTACCGGGAGATGTTCGGCCTGCTGTGGCAGGGCAAGCGCCACGTGATGATGGGCGCCACCCAGGTCGACCGTCACGGCAACCAGAACATCGCCGCGATCGGCGACTGGCACCAGCCGCGCCGTCAGCTGCTCGGCTTCCGGGGCGCCCCCGGCAACACCATCAACCACACCACCAGCTACTGGGTGCCGAACCACTCGCCCCGGGTGTTCGTCGAGTCCGTGGACGTGGTGTGCGGCATCGGCTACGACCGCGCGGCAGAGCTCGGCCCGGTCGCTGCGCGGTTCCACGAGATCCGACGCGTCGTGTCCAACCTCGGCGTGTTCGACTTCGTGGTGCCCGCTGGTGAGTCGGTCCCCCGGATGCGGCTCGCGTCGGTGCACCCGGGGGTGGGGGTCGACGAGGTCGTGGAGGCGACCGGCTTCGAGCTCGTCATCGCCGACGCGGTGCCCGAGACCCGGCTCCCCGAGCCGGACGAGCTCGCCCGCATCGCGCTGCTCGATCCGTCGGGCCTCCGACACGCCGAGGTGCCCGAACCGTGATCGAACCGGCGGGCGCGCCGCTCCGTTCGCGGACCCGGCGCCACCCCGCGCTCTCGACCCCCGCATGCGAGCTCTTCGGGGTCGAGCTGCCGGTGGTGCAGACGGGGATGGGGTGGGTGTCCGGCGCACAGCTGACCGCGGCGACGTCGTCCGCTGGCGGGCTGGGCATCCTGGCCAGCGCGACCATGACCCTCGACGAGTTGCGCAGCGCGATCGCCAAGGTGGCGTCGCGCACCGACCGGCCCTTCGGGGTCAACCTGTTGCCCAACCAGCCCGACGCGGCCGAGCGCCTCGACCTCGTCATCGAACGCGGCGTGCCGGTCGTCAGCTTCGCCGCTGCGCCGCGGCCCGAGCAGGTCGATCGGCTCAACGACGCCGGGGTGGTCACCGTCGTGACGGTCGGGGCCAAGCGCCACGCCGAGAAGGTCGCAGCGATGGGCGTCCGGGCCGTGATCGCCCAGGGCGGCGAGGGCGGCGGACACACCGGGTCGATCCCGACCTCGCTGCTGCTCCCCCAGGTCGTGGACGGGGTGGCCGGGAGCGACGTCGTGGTGTTGGGGGCGGGCGGCTTCTTCGACGGCCGGGGACTCGTCGCTGCCCTCGCCTACGGAGCGCACGGCATCGCGATGGGGACCCGCTTCCTGCTCACCGCCGAGAGCCAGGTCCCTGCCAGCACGACCGAGGTCTACCTCGACACGCCCCTGACCGGCACGGTCGTCACCACGGCGATCGACGGGGCGCCGCAGCGGGTGATCCGCACCGCCATGATCGATGCGCTCGAGCGCTCGCCCGGACCGACCCGCTTCCCGCGAGCTGCCCGCAACGCGCTGCGCTTCGCCCGCCAGGCGGGCATCTCGCTGCCGGACCTGGTGCGCACCGGGCTCGAGATGCGCCGGGACCAGGAGCTCACCTGGTCGCAGCTCGCACTCGCCGCGAACGCGCCGATGATGACCAAGGCGACGATGGTCGACGGCGACACCGAGGTGGGCATCCTGCCGACCGGTCAGGTCGTCGGTGCGATCCACGACCTCCCGGTCGTCGCGGAGCTGCTCGAGCGGCTGATGGACGAGGCCGACGCCACGCTCGGACGCCTCGAGAGGTGATCGCTGCGCGGGCCGGCGCCCGGATCTGACGGGGCGTCAGGTCGTCCGCCAGACTTGTCCCGTCCTGCATCGCCGGGCAGGACGCGTCCGACCGCAGAGGGGACCGCCAGGTGGAGCTGAGCTGGAGCGCATCCGAGGAGGACTTCCGTGCCGAGGCCCGGTCGTGGCTCGAGGCGAACGTGCCACGCCCGGCACTCCCGTCGGGTGACACCGCGGCGGGCTTCGCAGCGCACCTCGAGTGGGAGCACCACCTGCACGGGGCCGGCTGGTCGGTCGTGTCGTGGCCCGAGCGCTACGGCGGGCGGGACGCGTCGCTGTGGGAGTGGCTGATCTTCGAGGAGGAGTACTACCGGGTCGGGGCGCCCCAGCGGGTCACCCAGAACGGCATCTTCCTGCTCGCCCCGACGCTGTTCGAGTTCGGTACGGCCGCCCAGCAGGATCACTACCTGCCCCGCATGTCTGCGGCGGTCGACCTGTGGTGCCAGGGCTGGTCCGAGCCCAACGCCGGCTCCGACCTCGCTGCGGTGCGCTCGCGCGCCACCCGCGACGACGCTGCGGGCGGCTGGGTGCTGTCGGGCCAGAAGACCTGGACGACCCGCGGGGCGTTCTGCAACGCCCTCTTCGGCCTGTTCCGCTCCGACCCCGAGTCCGAACGACACCGCGGGCTGACCTACTTCATGGTGCCCCTCGACGCCGAGGGGGTCACCGTGCGGGGGTTCGGTCGTCTCGACGGGGACGAGGGATTCGCCGAGGTCTTCTTCGACGACGTGTTCGTGCCCGACGACGACGGCACACCGGCGACCATGACCCGCGGCGGGACCCTCGGCGAGATCCACCAGGGCTGGGGCGTCGCGATGGCCACCACCTCGTCGGAGCGGGGCCTCACCCTCCGCTCGCCCGGGCGGTTCCAGGCGACCGCCGCCCGACTGGTCGAGCTCGCCCGCAGTCGTGGCAGCGACGGCGCCCTGAGCGACCTGATGGCGGATGCCGTCACCGACGCCTGGATCGATGCCGAGGCCTACGCACTGTTCACCCTGGCAGACGTGACCGGCGTCGTCGAGGGTCGCTCCGGCGGGGCGCGTTCGTCCTACAACAAGATCTTCTGGTCCGAGCTCGACGTGCGGCTCCACGAGGTGGCACTCGACCTGCTGGGTCCCGACGCAGAGCTCGCCGGTCCCTGGATGACCGGGTTCGAGTTCGCGCTGTCGGGCCCGATCTACGCCGGGACCAACGAGATCCAACGCAACATCGTCGCCGAGCGGGTGCTCGGCCTGCCGCGGAAGTGAGCCGGGAGCCGTCGTGCGATTCGCCCTGACCGACGACCAGATCGAGTTCCGCGACGCCGTGCGCGCGCTGCTCGCCGACACCTGTGCACCCGATGCGATCCGCGGCGCGTGGTCCGATCCCGCGCTCGCCGGCGGCGGCGCCGGGGGCGGGGCGGGGCGGGTTCCAGCAGCATGGTCGGCGCTCGCCGAGAGGGGGGTGCTGGGCATCTGTGTGCCCGAGGCCGACGGCGGACTCGGGATGACCGACGAGGACCTCGTGCCGCTGCTGATCGAGGTCGGCCGGGCGGGCCTGCCCGATCCCGTCTCGAGCACCGCGGGGGTCGCAGCTGGCTTCCTGCGCGACCACGCGCCGGCGGGCCTGGCACGGGCCTGGCTGCCCCGGATCGCGTCGGGCGACGCGGCCTTCGCCGTGGCCTTCGAGGGCTCGGACCTCGTCACCGCGGCCTCGACAGCGGACGCCTTCCTGCTGTGTCGCCAGGACGAGGTGCACCTGCTCGAGCCGGCTGCCGTCCGCCTCGTGCCAGCGACCTCGGTCGACGGCGCGCGAGACCTCGCCCGGGTCGAGTGGACCGCCGGGGACGAGACCCTGGTCGCCCCGGGCGAACGCTGCGACGACGGGTTCGCCGCCGTCAACGCGGCGTTCGATCGCGCCGCGCTCGGTGCGGCGGCGATGCTGGTCGGGCTGGGCCAGCGGATGCTCGAGATGACCGTCGGCTATGCGAGCGAACGACGCCAGTTCGGAGTGCCCATCGGGAGCTTCCAGGCCGTCAAGCACCAGCTCGCGGATGCATCGCTCGCCGTCGAGTTCGCCTCGCCGCTCGTGCTGCGCGCCGCGAACTCACTTGCGCACGGCGACGCGGCGGCGCCCGTGCACGTGTCGATGGCCAAGGCGAAGGCCTCCGACGCGGCGCGTGCCGCCGCTGCGACGTCGCTGCAGGTCCATGGTGCGATCGGTTACACCGTCGAGTACGACCTGCACCTGTTCATGAAGCGTGCGTGGGCGCTGGCCTCGCGCTACGGCGATCCCGGGTTCCACCGTCGACGGGTCCGCAGCGCCGCGCTGGGCCTCTGAACCGGGCCACGGCGGGCGGTCGGGGCGGTGCGGGCGCTGGTCCAGCGGGTCACCGAGGCCAGGGTGCGGGTCGACGGCGAGGTCGTGGGAGCGATCGGACCGGGTCTGTGCGTCCTGGTGGGCGTCACGCACGAGGACACGGGAGCCACCGCCCGTCGCCTGGCCGACAAGGTCTGGAACCTGCGGATCCTCGCGGACGACCGCCTCGCGGACGACCACCTCGCGGACGACCGCACTGCGATGCGCTCAGCGCAGCGGATCGCGCCGCACCGGTGCTCGTGGTGAGCCAGTTCACGCTCTACGGCGACACCAGCCGGGGTCGACGCCCCTCCTGGGGAGCGGCCGCGCCGCCCGCGCTGGCCGAGGGGCTCGTCGACGAGTTCGTCGCAGCGCTCGTCGACGCCGGGGCCGAGGTCGCGACGGGCCGCTTCGGAGCGCAGATGGCGGTCGAGCTCGTCAACGACGGCCCCGTGACGGTCATGGTCGATCTGTGAGCCGGGCACGGCTTCTTGACCGATGCGCCACCGGTTGGGGAGCATGACGCCATGCGAGCGCTGGTCATCCACGAGAGCCTCACCGGGAACACGCGGGCTGCGGCGCGCATCATCGCTGGCGAGCTCGAGCGCGAGGGGTGGCAGGCCAGCGAGTGCACGACTCGTGAGGTCGACCTGGCCGCACTGCAGGAGTCGGATGTCGTGATCGTCGGCTCGTGGGTCGACGGGCTGTTCCTGTTCGGCCAGCGCCCCGGCGGGTCGTCGCGGCTCACCTCGCTCCCGCTGCTCGGCAGGACGCCCGCCTACGTCTTCGCCACCTACGCCCTGGACCCCGGCTCCACCCTCGACAAGCTCACGGCGATCGTCGAGGAGCGCGACGGGCTGGTGAAGGGCGGCATGGTCATCAAGCGCAGCGAGCTGGCCGAGGGGAGCCGAGAGTTCGCCCGCCGCGTCGTGGACGCGGCGGCGGCCGACGTGGTCGCCGGCTGATCGTGTCGACGCGACGGTCCGGCGACCGTCGCGTCCGGTTGGCGGCACTCGGGCCCGTCGTGTTGGCGTTGGCCGTCGGCTGCGGGTCGGTCGGCGATCCCGAGCGAGGTGCCGGTGACGAGCCGGCGACAGCCACCAGCCCGAGTGCGACGCCGACGCCGACGGTGCGCGAACCCGCGCCTGCGCCGGCCGAGGCGGAACCTGCTGCCCCGCAGCCCCAGCGGCCCGACGGGGGGCGCGCTGCGCTCGCACAGCTGCGCGTCGCCGAACCCTCCTCCCGCGACGGCTACGACCGCGATCGGTTCGGTGGGTGGATCGACGCGGACGCGAACCGCTGTGACACCCGCTGCGAGGTGCTGCTGCGGGAGTTCCGCCGGGATCTCGACGACCTCCCGGTCGGCGGGTGGCTGTCGGTCTACGACGGGGTCCGCACGGCGGAGTCCTCGGAGCTGGACGTCGACCACACCGTCGCCCTCGCCGAGGCGTGGATCTCGGGTGCGGACCGCTGGGACGACGCCCGGCGTCGGGACTTCGCGAACGACCTCACCCCCGGGGCGTTGCGTGCGGTGACCGCCTCGGTGAACCGATCGAAGTCGGACCGTGACCCGGCGGAGTGGCAGCCGCCGGACCGCACGTCGTGGTGCACCTTCGCCGCCGACTGGGTGAGCACCAAGCTCCGCTGGGACCTGTCTGCGGACCCCCGGGAGTTCACCACGCTCACGACGATGCTGGAGAGCTGCCCGTGACGGTCGCGACCCGCGTCAGGTGGCGTCGGAGCGTCCCGGGAGGCGCAGCGCGAGCCGTGGCCGTGCCAGCGTCCGTCCACCCGAGACCCCCACGACCTCGATCCGGTCGGCGTCGATGCGGAACACGGCCTCCTGGTCGTGCTCGTCGGCGAGTGCGAGCGCTGTGGCGGTGTCGAGCTGCGCGCTGAGCACGCCGTCCTCGCGGTAGGAGCCAGCTGCATCGGTGCCGGTCGCGTGGATCCAGCGCACACCGAGGTCGTCGAGCCGCTCGACCAACGCAGCGTGCGCAGCGGCGTTGGCCGTGTCGCTGCGCGGTCGACCGAAGGGGTTCCAGGCGGTGACGACGTGCACCGTTGCGCCGAAGGGCCAGTCGAGCACTGCGTCGGGCCCGCTCAGGTCGACGAGCGTGCCGGGGGCGAGCTCGGCGACCACGGTCGTCGCCAGGTACGCATCCCAGCGGGCGGCGACGTCGAGATCCGCAGGTCCAGCATCCACGGCGACAGCCTAGGGAGTCCTCGGCCCGACGACCCGGTGCCGGGTCCGGTGGGATGGGGCGGTCCACCGGACCCGACGTGCGCCGGGGCGCGGTCGATCCGGTGATCCGACCTGGCGCCCTCTCCCAGACACCGGACGGTCGGATCGGACCGACGTGGGCAGTGTCGCGTCGGGGTGTGACATCGGCGGTCGGGTGGGTGGCGGTGCCGGAACGGCGATGGATCCGGCGAGCCCGTGGTCGTAGGGTCCCGTCGCTGGCCGGCGCCGGGGCAGGTGCTCTCTCACCCGCTGTGCCGGAGCGTCAGGGCGCCTGGGGCTGGCCCGAGGGGGCGAAGATGGCTGTGCGACGCAGTGAGCAGACCGCTGACCGGTCCGGCACCCGGACACGGTGGGCGGTCTGCGGAGCTCGGTGGTGGGCGCGGCTGCACCGCTCCGGGATCGCGCTGCTCTGTCGCCGCATGTGCGCCGATGCCGGACCCCGGCCCCGATCCGGTCCCTGCGCCCCCTGTCATCGACGCGTTCAGCGCGAGCTCCGAACGCACCGATGCGCCCGTGGTCGCGGCCCTCGGCTGGCAGGTGCGCGACGCGAACCGCGACCCGCTCACCTGCCGGGTCGACCTCGACGGCGACGGTGCCGTCGAGACCACGGTGGACCGTGCACCTCGGCAGGACGCTGCTGGACCAGTTCGACCTGGTCCCTGGACGCTGACCCTGGAGGTGGATGACGGCGACTTCCCGCCGGTGCGCGCCGAGACCACGCTCGTCGTGGGTGACGGTCCGTCCGAGAGCTACCAGATCGACCTGCGCCTCGACCCCGGGATGCGACCCGAGTTCGCCCAGGCGTTCGCCGACGCCGCGGCAGCGCTGGGAGGAGGTGATCGTCGCCGGCGTGTCCGATGAGCCGCTGTCGATCCCCGGGGGCTTCCTCGGCTGGATCCCCGCGTTCGACGGGACCGTCGACGACCTGCTGATCGACGCCCGCGACACCCAGATCGACGGGCCGGGCAAGACCCTCGGCCGAGCAGGCGGGTTGCTGATACGTCCCGGCGCCTGGCAGCCCTACTGGGGCTTCATGGAGTTCGACACGGCCGATCTCGACGCCCTCGACGCGTCGGGCCGCCTCGACGAGGTGATCCTGCACGAGATGGGCCACGTCCTCGGGATCGGCCCGAGCTGGCTGCTGACCGGGCGCATCGCCGATCTGCTCGTGGACCCCGCCTACACCGGTCGGGCCGGGGTCGCCGCGTACCAGGAGCTCGGGGGTGACCGCGCCGTCCCGGTCGAGAACGACGGCCAGCTCGGAACGGTCATCGGCCACTGGCGGGAGTCGACCTTCGGCGACGAGCTGATGACCGGGTTCCTGACCGGCCCGTCGCAGCCGCTGAGCCGCGTGACCATCGCCTCGTTGGCGGACAACGGCTACGGCGTCGATCTCGGCGCTGCGGACCCCTACTCGCTGCCCGACGCGCTGGCCGCGTTGCGGGTGCCCCATGACGAGGACGACCACCTGCACACCGACTGGGTCCCGCCGTTCGACCCCGACGACCTCGGCGCGCTGACCCGGCGATGGGAGCGCCGCTGTTCGGGCGGTCGCGATCAGGTCGTCGTCCATCGTGAGCGTGGCCGTGATGCGGACCGACGGCTCCGTCGCCGTCACCCGTCGTCCCCCGAGCCCTGCGCGGCGGCCACGGGCGCGAACAGGATCGCCCTCTGGTGGATGAGTGCGAGTCCGAGGACGGCCACCGGGCGGCACGGGACCGTCGGTCGGGTCCCCCGATGTGGCGCTCCCGCGTCCATCACTGCGCCGCAGTGTAGGAAGGTGCGGCGCAGGGCGACGCAATCGCCGCGCCGACGGTGCGACCCGAGGGGGCGGTTCACTCGATGAGACGAGGGACCACGGAACGACGATCCGTAGGCGCAGCCGACCGAGATCGCGGCTGCCGGTGGGCTGCGGGCAGTCGTGACGACGGAGGGCGTCCGCATCGGTTACGACGGACACGACGACTGGTTCGGTCCCGGACGTCTCGTCGTCCCGGGCTGGTGGTGCCGTTCCGGCGGCGGTCCAGCGGCCGGTGCACAGGTCGCCGTCGCGTCGTCCGGTCCGGACGTGCGCACCGTTGAGGGCGTCGACGACCTGGGCTCATGGCGGGCTGCGCTGTGGCTGGGGGCGCGGGGGGCGACCCCTCGGATCGACGCGTCCTTGGCCGGCTACGGCGACCGCCCGCTGCTGGTGTTCTCGCTGCGCGCACCCGTGGGGGTCGACACCGGTCTCGCCACGGGCACCTTCGAGGAGCCGGCGGTCTGCTGGCCGGCGTTCTCACCGCTGCGGCGGCGCCCGGGAGGACTGCCCGACGCAGCGAGCGCGTTCGGCTACCAGTACATGGAGTTCGCGCTGCCGACGGCGTCCGGGGTCGACCTGGCGGGCTGGACGCGCTGGCCGCTGCGCCCGGCGGTGATCATGCCGCTGCTGGTCGTCGCGGACGGTGCGGCGCTGCTGCTCGGCCCGCTCGACTCCTTCCACGAGCAGGTGATCGCGGTGCCGGACAGCGCCGAGGACGCCGGCGCCGGGGTGCGCTGTGGATGGCACGGCGACCTCGACGAGGTTCCGGCGGGCTTCACGACCGAGCTCGGCGTCGTGGCGGGCGCGGATGCCCGCGAGTGCCTCGATGCGTGGGCGGCGATCCTCGTGGAGCGCGCAGCGACGCCGCGCCTGCCGCGCGGCATCGACGCGCTCGGCAGCCACGTCTCGTACTGGACCGACAACGGCGCCGCCTACTGGTACCGCACCGAGGGCGAACGCGACGTCACCGCGACCCTCGTCGACACGCTCGGCGACCTGCGTGACCGCGACGTCCCGCACCGTGCGGTCCAGCTCGACTCGTGGTGGTACCCGCACCGCACCGTCCGGCCCTTCGACACCGACGAGTGGGACGTCCCCCCGACCGGCCTCGAACGTTGGGAGGCGCGCGACGACATCCTCGGTGACGGGATCGCTGCGTTGCGCGCCGCGCTCGGCGATCCGCCGCTGGTGGCGCACTGTCGGCACCTCTCGTCGGACTCGCCCTACGTCGAGCGTCACGAGTGCTGGATCGACGGCGAGTACGCCCACCCGAAGGGCGTGGAGCTCTACGAGACGTACCTGGACCAGGCGGCCGTGTGGGGGGTGGAGACCTTCGAGCACGACTGGCTCGTCGAGTGCTTCCTCGGGGTGCGCGGTCTGCGCGAACGGCCCGGTCGGGCGACCGAGTGGCAGCGCGGGCTCGACGCGGCCCTCGCCGAGCGTGGCATGACCGCGCAGTGGTGCATGGCGACACCGGCCGACATGATGGCGGCGGCGTCGCTCGCCCAGGTCACGTCGATCCGTACGTCGGGCGACCACGGCTACCTGGTGTCCGCTCAGCTGCTGTGGGCCTGGTTCCTCTACACCAACGCGCTCGTCCGGCCGCTCGGGCTCTGGCCCTACAAGGACGTCTTCCGGACCGACGGCCACGGCGGCAGCGGCGGCGACCGCACCGACGCCGGGGCCGAGGCGGCCCTCGCCGCGCTCTCGGGTGGACCCGTCGGCATCGGCGACCCACTCGGCGCGACCGACCGGGACCTGGTCCTCACGACCGCTCGTGCCGATGGCAGGACGGTGGCGCCCGATGTGCCGGTCGCGGCGATCGCTCGGTGCTTCGCACGCCACGGCGTCCTGACGTCGGAGCCCGTCGTCGGGGCCACCCACAGCACCCATGCCGCCGGGCGGTGGTCCTACGTCCTCACCATGAACTGCCACGATGGGACCGACACCTCGGTCGACGCGGTCCGCACGACGATCGGACTCGCCGAGCTCGGCGCCGACGCCCCGGAGGGTCCGTCCGGGCGTGGCTCGGGGGCCGCCCTGGCGCTCGACTGGCGCTCCGGCCGGGTCGTCCGGATCCCCGCCGAGGGACTCGAGGTGACGCTGGACGGCGACCGACTGGGCGCTGCACGTGCTCGCACCGCTGCTGGCCGGGGGGCGCCTCGCGCTGTGGGGTGACGGCGACCGCTGCGCGAGCGCGGGTCGCCAGCGGATCTCGTCGGTGGAGGAGCGTGGCGATCGGGTGCGCTGTCGGGTCGTCGGCGCGCAGGAGGTGGTTCGCCTCGTCGGCTGGAGCGCCGCCGGTGTCCCGTCCGTCGAGCTGCGCTCGGGAGGCGCGGCCGCGTCGCCCGCCCCACTCCGCCCCTCCGCGACCGACGAGGTGCTCGGCGGGGTCCGCTTCGAGCTCACCGTCGACCTCCCCGCCGAGCCGGGATGGATCGAGCTCGACATCACGCTGTGAGCTGTGTCCGAACGGTCAGTCGGGATTGCGCAGCTTCGCGAGGGTGAACCAGGTCCACGGCTTCGGGCCACGCATGTAGCGCTGGGTGACGTCCACCACCTCGAAACCGGCGTCCTCGACCAGGACCAGCGGGTCACGGGTCAGGTGGCAGCCGCCGCCCAGACGCTGCTGCACCGGTTCGACGCGGCGCTGCCAGGCCCGGACGTCGTCGTCGGGGGAGCGTCCGTGCTCCAGCAGGTGGAACGCGCCGCCGGGGACCAGCACGCGCCGCAACTCGGACAGCGCTGCGCCGACGTCGGGGATCGTGCACAGGACGAAGGTGGCCAGCGCCCCGTCGCAGCTGTCGTCCGCGAGCGGGATCGATGCTCCGTCGAGACCGACGAACTCCACCGGGATCCCCGACTCGGCACGACGCCCCGCCGAGCGGTCGCGGGCCACCTCGGAGGGCTCGACCGCGAGGACCTCGGTGACCTCGTCGGAGTAGGCGGGCAGGTTCAACCCGGACCCGAACCCGATCTCGACGACCCGTCCGCGGAGTCCCTCGGTCGTCCGTCGACGCCACCGCAACATGTCGGAACCACCACAGGTCAGCTCGACCACGCGGCAGCACGTGCGTCTCGTAGATGCCCATCGTCCGCGACGCTACCGGGGCGGTGCGCTCGCGTCCTGGTCCGCCCCGTAGCGCGCCAGGATCCGCTCTCGTGCCGGCGGGTGGATGTTGGCGCGGGTCACGTCGCCGTCGTAGTGGGCGAGCACCCGGCGGTCCATGACCGCGCGCCACACCGGAGGCAGGTACGCCAGGCCGAGCATGAGGCCGTAGCCGGACGGGAGCTGGGGCGACTCCTCGAAGTGCCGCAACGCCTGGTACCGCCGGGTGGGGTGGGCGTGGTGGTCGGAATGGCGCTCGAGGTTGTAGAGGATCACGTTCGACGCGACGTGGTTGGAGTTCCAGGAGTGCTGGGGCGTGCAGCGCTCGTAGCGTCCCGACTCGGTGCGCTGGCGGGCCAGCCCGTAGTGCTCGAGGTAGTTGACGACCTCGAGGAGCGAGAACCCGAAGACCGCCTGGACGACCAGGAAGGGCAGGATCTTGACGCCGAACACCGACGTGAGCCCGGTGAACAACACGACCGACATCGCCCAGGCCGTCAACACGTCGTTGTCCGTGCTCCAGAACCGCTTCCCCTGCGCGGTGAGACGCTTCGCCTCGAGTGCCCAGGCCGAGCGGACGCTGCCCACGACGGTGCGCGGCAGGAACGCCCAGAACGACTCGCCGAGGCGTGAGCTGGCGGGATCCTCCGGGGTGGCGACCCGGTTGTGGTGACCCCGGTTGTGCTCGACGTAGAAGTGGCCGTAGCCGGATTGGGCGAGCGCCAACTTGGCGAGCAGCCGCTCGGAGCGCTCCTTCTTGTGGCCGAGCTCGTGGGCGGTGTTGATCGCGACGCCCGCCACCGTCCCGACGGTGAGCGCGTACCCGAGCTGCTGCCACCAGAGCAGATCGTTGGTGGAGACGATCCAGCAGGCGTACGCCAGCCCGGCGTACTGCAGCGGGAGGAACAGGAAGGTGCACCACCGGTAGTACCGGTCGGCTGCGAGCTGCTCGACCGCCCAGTCGGGGGCGTTGGATCGATCGGTGCCGAACACCCAGTCGAGCAGCGGGATCATCACCAGGATCCAGATCGGGCCCGAGAACCACAACAGCTCCGCCCACCCGTCGTAGCCCAGCCAGCGCCCCGCGCCGAAGGGCAGCAGGGGGACGACCAGCCCGAACAGCCAGAGGTAGCGCTTGCGGTCCCTCCAGGTGATCTGCTCGCCGTCGATGGTCGTGCTCAGGGTGCGCATGGGACGGCCTCCGGATCGGGGACGAGGAACGTGGCGAGTGCGTCGGCGACGACCTCGGGTGGATCGTCGGGAGCCGCGATGGCGTAGGAGATCAACAGCCGGGTGACCACGTCGGCGAAGCGGCGCAGCGACACCTCGTCGGTCACGGTCGGTGGGCGCCGCTCGGCGACGAGCAGCTCGACCACCGAGCGGACCTGGGCCATGGCCGGACTGCCCTCGGCGGTCAGCAACGGGAGCAGCGCTTCGGGCTCGGTGCGCACCAGCCGGTCCAGCAGCGGGTGGTCGCGAACGACGCGCAGCGCTGCGAGCAGGCCGGCCTCGAGCGAGTCGCGAGGGTCGTCGAGACCGATGGCGGCCCCGATCACCTGCTCGATCAGCATCGAGGTCTCCCCGGCCACGACGGCGGCGAGCAGCGCGTCCTTGGACGGGAAGTACCGGTAGAGGGTCTGGCGGGACAGCTCCGCACGCCGTGCGACGTCGCCCATCGAGCGCTTCGTGATGCCGTGGATGGTGGCGGCCTCGAGCGCAGCGTCCAGCAGTCGCTGCTCGATCGTCGGGAGGTCGTCCTCGTGCATGAGTGACAATCTAACGCTATATGTAACTCTGTCAAGGGTGACGGTCGACTCGCTGCCTAACGGTGGGGACCGCCGACGCATCAGACTGTCGGGGTGAGCTCGATCGAACGGCGCGACATCCTGGTGATCGGTGGCGGCCCGGCCGGTGCAGCGGTTGCCATCCGCGCCGCCGGTGCCGGAGCGTCGGTCACGGTGTTCGAGCGCTCCGCGTTCGGCCGCGACAAGATCTGCGGGGACGGGCTGACCCCCCGAGCGGTGCGTGCGCTCGACGAGCTGGGTGTGGATCTCGCGGATGCGCACCGCATCGACGGGCTGCGGATGCAGGCGAACCGAACGACCCGCCAGCTCGACTGGCCGGGCATCGACCCGTTCCCGCCGCACGGCGCGGTCTGGCCGCGGCGCCGCCTCGACTCACGGCTGATGGAGCTCGCCGAGAAGGCCGGCGCGGAGCTGCTCTTCGAGCACGAGGCCCTGCCCCTGCTCGACGGGGACCGGGTGATCGGGGTGGAGTCCGAGGGCCGCCGTTGGCACGGCGACCTGGTGGTGCTGGCGACCGGCGCACCCGGCGCTGCGTCACGGCTGCTCGGTGCTCGCCGCGTCGAGGGTGAGCCGTTCGGGCTCGCGATCCGCACCTATGCGGCGAGTCCCCGGCACGCCGAGCACTACCTCGAGGCATGCCTCACGTTGCGCGACGAACAGGGCGTGGCGGTCCCCGGCTACGGCTGGATCTTCCCCTGCGGCGACGGAACGGTGAACATCGGCGTCGGTGCGCTGTCGACCATGAAGGGCTTCAAGCACCTGAACCTCAACCGGCTCCAGGAGAGCTACCGGGCGCTCGTCGGCGACGACTGGGAGCTCGGGCCGGACCTCGAACGTCCCCGCGCCTGGCGACTCCCCATGACCACCACCCGCCGCCACGGCCCCGGGTGGGTCGCCATCGGTGACGCCGCCGGGCTCGTCAACCCGATGAACGGCGAGGGGATCGACTACGGGCTCGAGTCCGGCATGCTCGCCGCCGAGCTGTTCGTCGCGGACCCCGCCACCGCCCCCCAGCGCTACGACCGCGAGATCGGTGAGCGGTTCGACGCGTTCCTCCGCACCGGCCGTCGCTTCTCGTTCCTGATCGGCCATCCGTGGATCCTGCGCAGCGGGCTGCGGGTCGCCGTCGGCACCCAGGGCATCGCGGCGCTGACCCTGCAGGTGATGGGCAACCTGGTCGACTCGGACACGCCGGGCGCCGGTGGGCTCGCGATGCGCAGCGCCGATCGGGCGCTCGCGGTCGCCGATCCGGTGCTGCGCCGCACGCGCGCTGCGGCCTGACCCACGCTGCTGGCCGGTCCGAGGCTGCGAACTCAGCCGAGCACGCGCTCGAGCAGGTCGAGGTCCGCGCCGCACATCGGTGCGTGGCCACGGCAGTCGCTCGGACCCGTGCTCACGCGGTCGATCTCGATGCTCGCCCCGCGCAGCTGCCCGAGAGCGAACAACGTCGTCGAGTGCCAGTCCGTCACGATCACGTCGAGGTCCCCGTGGATCAGCAGTCCAGGGGGGTCGTCGGCGTCGATGGTCGTGTTCGGCTCCGCTGACCGTCGCTGAGCAGGGGAGTCGATTCCCCACTCGCCCGGGAAGTCACGCGCCATCTCGACGGGGTCGAACGAGCCCATGCCCGCCACCGACACCCACGCGTCGACACGCGGGACCGGGCCTGCGTCGGTGGCCGTGCCGGGAGTCGTGCCGATCATCGCGGCGAGCGTCCCCCCTGCGGAGTGCCCGACGAGCACGATCCGCTCCGCCGAGAGCCCGAGCGCGGCGCCGTCCTCACGGATCCAGCGCACCGCCGCGGCGACGTCGTCGCGCGCCGCCGGGAACGGGTGGGTCGGGGCGAGGCGGTAGTCGATGCTGACGATGTCGAACCCGCGTCTCCGCTGCTCGACCACGGCGTCGGCGGAGCCGCCGAGCAGTTCCGCCCGACCGCCCCGGGTGAACCCACCACCGTGGATCCACACGATGGTGCCGCGCGAGGCGGTGGTGGTCCGGCGCACGACGTCGAGCACATGTGCGGGATCGGTGCCGTAGGCCACCCCGACGACGTCGGGTGCCGTCGGCAGCTCTCCGGCGGGCGGCGACGCGAGCCGGCGCGGAGGTCGGGGACCGGCAGTGCCGAGCACCCGCCGAGCAGCGCACCGAGCGTGACGGCGATGGCGAGCGCACGGCTTCCATGCGCGGCTCGGACGGCGGTCCGCGTCGCTCGTCCTGGGTGTCGGGGCACCGCGGGTCCTCTCGGCCGGCCGGGTCGGCGGCGACAGGGCCGCGACGACGCATCGGAGCGGGCATCGGAACCCTCGCGGCCGCGCTGGAGGAAAACGGGGCGAACGACCCAGGTGTGATGAACGACCCAGGGTTGCGGGTACGGGACGGCGTGACCACGCGTTGGACCGGCGGGGCGACCAGCGTCCGGGCCCCGTCCCGATCAGGCGTGCAGGTCGCTGATCTCGGCCTCGACCGTCCGGCCCTCGAGCCGGCGGCTGACGAGGTCGACCGCGAGCACCACCAGCAGACCGCCGACCGCCAGCAGGACGGGGACCACCACGGGGTCCGTCGGGGCCGCGAGCTCGGTGCTGTCGACCCCGAGGGGCCATGGCCACAACACGCGCATCGATCCGAGCATCAGGCCGATGAGCACCGCCATCACGGTGTCGTAGTGGTTCTCGAGCGCCCAGTGCAGCACCTGGGAGAAGAGGCCGAGGCCGACCACGCACCCCACGAGGAAGGCGCCCAGCGAGACCAGGTCACGGTCGGTCACGGCGCTGAGGACCGCGCCGTACATGCCCATGGTGACGAGCAGGAACGACCCGGAGATGCCCGGCAGGATCATGGCGCAGATGGCGATCGCTCCGGCGCCGAAGAAGACCCAGGCCGCCGGACTGTCCAGCTGGGTCACGGTGTCCTCGGTCGTGCCGCCACGCAGCCCCATGGCCAGGAAGAAGATCAGGGCGGTGCCCACCATGACGGCGAAGCGGGTGGCGTCCCGGCGCTGCAGCAGCCCCCAGGCGACCACGACCGATCCGGCGACCAGTCCGGTGAAGAGGCCCGCCATCTCGACGGGTCGGTCGGCGAGGAGGGTCTCGATGAGGTGCGACAGGGCGAGGACGGCGCCGACGATGCCGGCGCCGAGCGACGCCAGGAACACCCACTCGACCTGCCCCAGTCGCTCCCGGGCGCCGGCCACATCACCCGTCAGCAGGTGGCCGATGGCGGAGGACCCCAGACGGATCGATTCGACCAGGCGTCGGTAGATGCCGAACACCAGCGCCACGGTGCCGCCCGACACGCCCGGCACGATGTCGGCCGCCCCCATGAAGAAACCACGGATCAGGTTCATGGGGATCTCGCGCACGAGCGGCGATGCTACCGCCCGCCATCCGGTGGCACGCGATCAGCGCCAGCCGCTCCGGCGGTCCGTCGGAGCACTCACCACGTGTCGATGAACGGACGCGCCCCCGCGCTGTCGGCGGGGGGTCCCTGGAACAGACGGTCGATCCAGCGGCGTGAGTCGGCCGGGTCGATCACGTCGTCGATCTCGAGGATCGTCGCCGTGTTGAGCGCCTTCCCGTTCTCGTGGGCGGCGGCGACCATGGACCCGAACAGCGCCTCGCGCTCGTCCGGGTCCTCGACGGCGGCGAGCTCGTCCCGGAAGCCGAGGCGGACCGCACCCTCGAGGCCCATGCCGCCGAGCTCCCCGGTGGGCCACGACACACAGAACCGCGGGACGCGGAAGCTGCCGCCCGCCATGGCCATCGCACCGAGGCCGTAGGCCCTGCGCAGGATGATCGTCCCGAACGGCACGGTCAGGTTCGCCCCCGTGACGAACATGCGGCTCACGTGGCGCACGACGCCGGTCCGCTCCGCGTCGGGTCCGACCATGAACCCGGGTGTGTCGCAGAGGAACAGCACCGGGAGTCGGTGTGCCTCGCAGAGCTGCAGGAATCGGGCCGCCTTGTCGCCGCCGTCGGCGTCGATCGCGCCGGCGAGGTGCATCGGGTCGTTCGCGACGACGCCGAGCGAGCGGCCCCCCACCCGGGCGAGGGCGGTGACCATGCCCGGCGACCAGTCGGCGCGCAGCTCCAGCACCGAGTCGTGATCCGCGAGCAGGGCGAGCGCGTCGCGCACCCGGTACACCGATCGCCGCTGCTCGGGGACGACCCCGCGCAGCCCCGCCTGGTCCGCTGCGGTCCACGGCGGCTCACCGGACCCGGCTCGGTCGCGCACGTGGCCCAGGTACCGCTTCGCGACATCGACCGCCGCAGCCTCGTCGTCCACGGCGACGTCGACGACGCCGTTCGCCACCTGGACGTCGAGCGGACCGATCTGCTCGGGGGTGAACGTTCCCAACCCGCCGCCCTCGACCATCGCCGGGCCGCCCATGCCGATGGTCGCGTCCCGTGTCGCGACGATCAGGTCGCAGCAGCCGAGCAGCGCGGCGTTGCCGGCGAAGCAGCGCCCCGCGGCGATGCCGACGAGGGGCACGGCGCCGCTGAGCCGGGCGAAGAGGTGGAACGCCATGACGTCGAGGCCGGAGACGACCGGAACGTCGGTGTCGCCGGGCCGGCCGCCCCCACCCTCGGTGAAGAACACGACCGGCAGGCGTTCGCGCTCGACGAGCTCGAAGAGCCGGTCCTTCTTGCGGTGGTTGACGTGACCCTGGGTGCCGGCGAGCACGGTGGCGTCATAGGAGAGCACGGCGGTGGGGTGCCCGTCGACGGTCCCGACGCCGCACACGAGTCCGTCGGCCGGTGTGCGTCGAAGGAGCTCGTCGAGACCGCGGCGGCCGCGTTGCGCCGCGAGCGCCAGTGGCGCGTACTCGACGAAGCTGCCGGGGTCGAGCAGGTCGTCGATGTTCTCCCGAGCGGTTCGCTGACCGCGTTCACGGCGACGTTCGACGGCCTCGGGCCGGGCGGCGTCGGTCACGAGTCGATGGCGTTCGCGGACCTCGGCCAGGTCCGCTCGCTCCGCCGGGTCGTCGGGTCCACCAGCGGCGCCGGCCGGCACGGCGCTCCCGGCCGCGGCGCTCCGAGCAGCGGCTGACCCGTCGCTCGTGGTGCTCGGGCCCGCAGGAGCCGTGATCGTCGCGAGCACCGTCGCGGGTTCGACCTGGTCGCCCACCGACACCCGTACCTCGGCGACCGTCCCGGCATCTCCGGCGATGACGGGGTACTCCATCTTCATCGACTCCACCACGGCGAGGACGGTGGCGGGCTCGACGAGGTCACCCGAGCCGACGACCAGCGCCGCGACGGTGCCGGTCAGACCGGCGCGGACCTCGACGGTGTCGGTGTGGTGCGTGCCCATCGGGACAGTCCAGCACGGCGACGCGGCCGAAGCGGGCGGCGGCTGGGCGATCTGGCGAGGCTCTGGTCGGGTATCGACCGTTCTGTCGCCAGATGTGTCGGCAGTCGGCACGGCGGGGCGTCAGTAGCCGGCGTCGGACGTCGACGACGCCGAGCAGGGCCTGTCCGGCCCGTCGGCGTCGCACGTTCTCCGCGATCCGTTCCGCCAGCCGGGGCTGCAGCATCGCCGAGGTGTTCGCGACGTGTGGGGTGATGATGCAGTTGTCGAGCTCCCACAGCGGGTGGCCGTCGGGGAGCGGCTCGGGGTCGGTCACGTCGAGCGCCGCCCCGGCGATGGTCCCGGCGCGCAGCGCCGCGACGAGGTCGTCGGTCACCACGTGGCCGCCGCGGGCGACGTTGACCAGCCAGGCGCGGGGCCCCATGAGCTCGAGTCGTCGGGCGTCCACGAGTCCACGGGTCGCCTCCGTCAGCGCCAGGGCCAGCACGACGACGTCGCTGCCGGCGAGGGCGCCGTCCAGCTCGTCGTCGCCCACGGTGCTCGACGCGCCGGGAACGGCGGCGACCCCGCGGGCACGCGCACGTCGGACGACCGTCACGTCACAGTCGAACGGCGCGAGCAGCCGCAGCAGGTGCTCGGTGATGCCGCCGGCCCCGACGATGCACACCCGTGCGCCGTCCAGGTTCCGCCCCAGCTCGCCGGGCCCGCGCCAGGTCCGCGCCCGGGCGTACTCGACGATCCCGCGGAGCCCGGCCAGGGCCAACGCCAGTGCCATCTCCGCGACGTCGTCGCCGTACGCGCCCTTCGCGCAGGTCCAGACGCGACGCTCGTCCAACAGGTCCAGGTACGGCTCCACCCCGGCCCAGGGGAGCTGTACCCACCCCACCCGGTCGCCGTGCTCCGCGAGCAGCGCAGCGAGACCGGCCGGATCGGCGACGCCACCCCACACCACGGTGTCGGCCTCGCTCGGTGGGACCAGGGTCGCCCCGGCCGAGACCGCGGCGTCGAGCATCCAACGCGGCGTCTCCCCGGGAAGGTCCGCCACGGCCGGACCGGGCCGCTGGCTGGGTGATGGTCCGCCGTCGTCGGTGGTGGTGCGCACCGGCCCATCGCAGCACGGATCGGGCGCTGTCGGTGCGATCGGACGCAGCGATACACTGATCGATCCCCCTTTTCGGTCGACCCGTCCTCGGGAGCCGGTGAGCGGGCGACCGACCTGGAGTGCGTGTGGCCAACCACCCCGAGCTCGATGCGGAGCAGGCGTCGATCGACCATGCGTATGCGTGCCTCGAGCGCACCCGTCAGGTCGTCGCTGCGATGCGCGAGGGCGTCGTGGACGGTCGGGGCGGCACCTTCCAGAACCGCCTCGAGCGCGACGTGGTGTGGGATCGCGTCGGGGTCCGCCTCGGTCAGCTCGACATCGGCGAGCGCTCCCTGGTCTTCGGTCGCATCGACACCGACCCCGAGGAGACCGGCCGCTCGAGCGAGGCCTACTACATCGGCCGGATCGCCGTCTCGGACGAGCACAGCGACCCGGTGGTCGTCGACTGGCGCGCGCCGATCGCGGCGTCGTTCTACCGTGCGACCGGGGTCGACCCCATGGGACTGCGGCGGCGCCGGCACTTCGCGAGCCGCGGCCGGACGTTGTTGGGCATCGACGACGAGCTGTTCGGTTCGGCCACGGCCGAGCTGGACGCCGGCACCGTTCGCGGTGAGGGCGCGCTGATCGCCGCGCTCGAGGAGTCCCGTTCGGGGCGTCTCGCCGACATCGTCGGGACGATCCAGGCCGAACAGGACCGGATCATCCGCTCCGAGCTGCCCGGCGTCCTCGTCGTCCAGGGTGGACCGGGCACCGGCAAGACCGTCGTCGCACTGCACCGCGCCGCGTACCTGCTGTACTCGCACCGCTTCCCGCTCGAGGGTCAGGGCGTGCTGGTCGTCGGGCCGAACCGGCTGTTCCTGTCCTACATCGAGCAGGTGCTGCCGTCGCTGGGCGAGGCCGGGGTGCACATCGCCGTGCTCGGGGATCTCATCCCCCATGTGCGCGTCGTGGGCAGCGACGACGCTCCTCTCGCGCGGGTCAAGGGCGACCGGCGCATGGTGCCGGTCATCCGCAACGCGGTGCGCGACCGTCAACGCCCGCTGCGCGAGACGCTGCGGGTGCCCTTCGGTGTGCAGCGCCTCACGCTGACCGCGGCCCAGTCCGCCGACATCGTCGCCCAGGTGCGGCGCCGGGTCCGGACGCACAACGCCGGACGCCGTCACCTCGAGTCGCTGGTGTTCGAGCAGCTCGCGGCATCGAGCCGCGAGGAGGTCAGCCCGGAGGTCGTGCGTGAACGCACCCGGCGCGAGCCCGAGGTCCGCGAAGCGCTCGAGCGGATGTGGCCGGTGCTCACCCCGGCCCAGCTGCTCAACGACCTGTTCGGCTCCAACGGGTTGTTGCGCTCCGCAGCGGCCCGCCAGTTCGCCGAGGACGAGTGGCGACTGCTGCGCCGACCCCGCCTCGCCGACGCGACCGAGGTGGTGTTCACCCACGACGACGTCGCCCTGCTCGACGAGGCCCTGGAGCTGCTCGGGCCACGCCCACGCCACAAGGACGCCGATGCGGTCCGCACCTACGGCCACATCGTGGTCGACGAGGCCCAGGACCTGACCCCGATGCAGCTGCGGGTGCTCGACCGACGGTCACTGAACGGATCGATGACGATCGTCGGCGACATCGCCCAGGCGACGGGCTCGTGGCCGCACGATGAGTGGGACTCGGTGCTCGAGCACCTGCCGGAGCGGCGTCCTCCGCGGCGGGCCGAGCTGAGCGTCGGGTATCGCGTGCCCGGTCCCATCATGGAGTTCGCCGCCCGCGTGCTTCCCATCGCCGCGCCCGGACTGGCGGCGCCGCGCTCGATCCGACACGTCGGCGAGGGTCCGATCGTCGTGCGGGCGCAGGACGAGACCCTGGACGCGGAGCTGGCCGAGATGGTCCGGCGCGAGCTGAAGGTGGTCGGATCGGGCAACGTCGCGGTGATCACACCCGACTCACTCGCCGAGCGGGCCCACGGGGCGCTCGACCTCGCGGGGATCGACCACGGCCGGGCGACGCGCACCGGCCTCGACCACCAGGTCACCGTGGTGCCGGTCTCGCTCGCGAAGGGCCTCGAGCTGGACGCGGTCGTGGTGGTCGAGCCGGGCAGGATCCTGGAGGAGGGGCGACGCGGCGCGCAGTCGCTCTACGTCGCGCTCACGCGCTCGACGAAGCGGCTCGCGCTCGTCCACACCGGCGACCTGCCCGACGCTCTCCGCTGAGCATCGGGCCGATCACGGCCCGCCGGGTCAGCGGGTGACGAGGATCCGCTCGGTGGCGTGTGCCGGCACACCGACGTGCGCGCCGTCGATGTCCACCGTCGCGGTGCCGTCGGGGGAGAGCACGGTCAGCACGCCCGAGTGCCCCGGCTGCAGCGAGTGCCGCTCGAGGAAGTCGAGCATGCCCGGTTCGAACTCGAGCTCCTCGGGGATCCGGCTGATCGTGAAGCGCGTTCCCACCGTCACGTCGCGCAGCGGCGTGGCGTCCGGCGCGTCGTAGCCGGCGCCGGGGATCGGGTTCCCGTGCGGGCAGGTGGTCGGTTCGCCCAGCACCCGGCTGAGCGCTTCCTCGACGGGTTCGGAGATGACGTGCTCCCACTTGCCGGCCTCGTCGTGGGCGTCGGACCACGACAGCCCGAGGACGTCGGTGAGGAACCGCTCCGCGAGCCGGTGGCGACGCACGACGCGCTCAGCGAGGGATCGACCGTTGTCGGTCAGGTCGATGCTGGAGCCGGTCAGCTCGATCAGGCCCTCCTGGTCGAGCCGACGGATCATCTCCGACACCGCGGGGCGCGAGACCTCGAGGCGCTCGGCGATCCGCGCCTGGATCACGTCGATGCGGTCCTCGCGCAGCTCCCAGATCGCCTCGCAGTACTCCTCGAAGGCGGGATGGAACTCTTTCGAGCGGTCGACGGGCACCGGCCGAGTCTAGGCGCCGCCCGGACCGGGTGGCCGGGCGGGGTCCTGGGCACTGCTGACGGGCTGTCAGGGGTGATCGGTACAGTCGGCCGGTGCACGATGCCGCCCTCGAACCGTTCTCCGCGCCGGTGCGGAGCTGGTTCGAGACCTCCTTCGAGGAGCCCACCGACGCGCAGTCCGGAGCCTGGGCGCCGATCTCCCGCGGCGAGCACACACTGCTGTGCGCACCGACCGGGTCGGGCAAGACCCTCGCGGCGTTCCTGTGGGCGATCGACCGGCTCGGCACCTCTCCGCCGCCCGCCGACGCTCCCCCGGGCGTCCGGGTGCTGTACGTCTCTCCGCTCCGCGCCCTCGCGGTCGACATCGAGAAGAACCTCCGCAGCCCGCTGCGGGGCATCGGCCTGGCAGCCGAGCGCCTGGGAGCCACGTTCGCCGAGCCGACGGTCGGGGTGCGCACCGGCGACACCTCCGCGACCGAACGACGCTCGCTCGTGCGTCACCCTCCCGACATCCTCATCACCACCCCGGAGTCGCTGTACCTGATGCTCACCTCGGCGGCGCGCGAGACGCTGCTCGTCGGGGTCCGCAGCGTGATCGTCGACGAGATCCACGCGCTGGCGCCGACCAAGCGCGGCGCGCACCTGGCGCTGACCCTGGAGCGGCTCCAGCACCTGATCGACACCCGCCGCGACGGCCCCGGCGTGGTGCAGCGCATCGGGCTCTCCGCCACCCAACGACCCCTCGAGGCCGTCGCCCGCTTCCTCGGCGGGTCCGCGACCGGCGACGGCGGGGTCTCGGCGCGTCCGGTCACGATCGTCGACGCCGGCATGCGCAAGGAGCTCGACATCGCCGTCGTCGTGCCCGTCGACGACATGGGTGCGCTCGGCGAGGTCGTCGCGCCACCAGCCGGCACCGATGCCCCGCTCGCGACCCCGCAGCGCCGGTCGATCTGGCCGTCGATGCACCCCGAGCTGCTCCAGCTGGTCGAGCAGCACCGCTCGACGCTCGTCTTCGTCAACGCCCGTCGGCTCGCCGAGCGGCTCTCCAGCCGGCTCAACGAGCTCGCTGCCGAGCACGAGGCGGAGGCTGCCGCCGACGCCGCTGGTGACGGTGACGGTGAACCGGTGGGCGTCGCCTACGCCGGCGCCGAGGGGCTCGGGGTCGGTTCCGTCGAGGGCCACGAGTTGGTCAAGGCGCACCACGGCTCGCTGTCGCGCGAGCGCCGGTTGCTGGTCGAGGACGAGCTCAAGCGCGGCGAGCTGCGCGGCCTGGTGGCGACGAGCTCGCTCGAGCTGGGCATCGACATGGGTGCGGTCGATCTGGTGGTCCAGGTCGAGTCCCCCGGGTCGGTCGCGAGTGGGCTGCAGCGCATCGGCCGCGCCGGGCACCAGGTCGGAGCCCCCAGCCGCGGGCGCATCTTCCCCAAGCACCGCGCCGACCTGCTCGAGGCCGCGGTCGTGGTGCAGCGCATGCACGCCGGGCTGATCGAGCACACCACGGTCCCCGCGAACCCGCTCGACGTGCTCGCGCAACAGATCGTTGCGTCGTGTGCCCTCGACGACTGGTCCGTCGACGACCTGTTCGAGCTGTGCCGCGGCGCGGCGAACTACTCGACGCTCACCCGCGAGCTCTTCGACGCCACGCTCGACCTGCTCGCGGGGCGCTACCCGGCGGAGGAGTTCGCCGAGTTGCGTCCGCGGGTGGTGTGGGACCGACTCGAGGGAACGGTGCGCGGTCGCGCCGGGGCGCAACGGCTCGCGGTCACGTCGGGCGGCACCATCCCGGACCGCGGGCTCTACGGGGTGTTCCTCCCCGACGGCACGCGCGTCGGGGAGCTCGACGAGGAGATGGTCTACGAGTCCCGGGTCGGCGAGACCTTCCTGCTCGGCGCCTCGACCTGGCGGATCGAGGACATCACCTTCGAACGCGTCGTGGTCACCCCCGCGCCCGGTCAGCCCGGCAAGATGCCCTTCTGGCACGGCGACGGCCCGGGACGCGAGGCCGAGCTCGGCCGAGCGCTCGGCGAGTTCGTCCGCACCGTCCGCTCCGAACCCCGCGACGACGCGATGGCGCGGCTGGCCGACGCGCACGCGCTCGACGAGCGCGCCGCGACGAACGTGCTCGCCTATCTCGACGAGCAGGCCGAGTCCACCGGTGTGGTGCCGGACGACCGCACCTTGGTCGTCGAACGGTTCCGTGACGAGATCGGCGACTGGCGGATCTGCGTGCACTCGCCGTTCGGGGCGCGGGTGCACGCGCCGTGGGCGACGATCCTGCGGACCCGTCTGGCCGACCACTTCGGCGAGGACGACGGCCCCGGCGGGTTCGGTGCCGAGGTCCTGTTCTCCGACGACGGCATCGTGATCCGACTGCCCGAGGCGGCCGACGAGCTGCCGCTGGATCTGTTGCTCGTCGACCCCGACGAGGTCGAGGCCGAGGTCGTCGCCGCCCTGCCGGGCACCGCCGCCTTCGCAGCGCGGTTCCGCGAGGCGGCCGCCCGGGCGCTGCTGCTGCCGAAACGCCGTCCCGACCGCCGCACCCCACTGTGGCAGCAGCGCCAGCGCGCGGCCGACCTCCTGGCGGTCGCGGCGCGCTACCCGAGCTTCCCGATCCTGTTGGAGGCGACCCGCGAGTGCTGCAACGACGTGTTCGACCTGCCGGCGTTGCGTCAGGTGCTCAGCGAGGTCCGCAGTCGGCGGATCCGCGTCGTCGAGGTCGAGACGCCCGCTGCGTCGCCGTTCGCCCGGTCCCTGTTGTTCGGGTGGGTGGCGGTGTTCATGTACGAGGGCGACGCGCCCCTCGCCGAGCGTCGCGCGGCCGCGCTCGCACTCGACCGTGAGCTGCTGCGTGACCTGCTCGGCGCCGAGGAGCTGCGATCGCTGCTCGACCCGGAGGTCGTCGACCAGGTGGAGCTCGAGCTGCAGCGCCTCACCCCGGAGCGCGCCGCCCGCGATGCAGATGAGCTGCACGACCTCGTCCGCGTGCTCGGTCCCCAGTCGCGCGACGAGCTGGCTGCACGGGTGGCCGAGGGACAGGGCGGTGCTCTGGACGGGTGGCTGTCGGAGCTCCTCGAACGTCGCCGGGTCATCGAGGTCGGCATCGCCGGAGAGCTCCGGCTCGCAGCGGCCGAGGACGCAGGTCGGTTGCGCGACGCGCTCGGGGTGCCGCTCCCCGTCGGGCTGCCGGCGGTGTTCACCGAGCCGGTCGACACCCCGCTGCGCGACCTGGTGGCGCGCTTCGGCCGCACCCACGGGCCGTTCACGGTGGCCCAGCTGGCGGCCCGGCTCGGCGTCGCGCACGAGGTCGCCCGCCTCGCGCTCGGCGAGCTCGCCGCATCGGGCACCGTCGTCGAAGGCGAGTTCCGCCCCGGCGGACGCGAGTCCGAGTGGTGCGACGCCGAAGTGCTGCGTCAGCTCCGTCGCCGTTCCCTGGCAGCGTTGCGCAACGAGGTCGCGCCGGTCGAGACGACGGCGCTCGCCCGGTTCCTCCCGCGCTGGCAGGGGATCGGGTCCTCGCGCCGCGGCATCGACGCGCTCGCCGAGACCCTCGGCGTCCTGCAGGGAGCGGCGATCGCCGGTTCGGTGCTCGAGACCGACGTGTTGGCGCTGCGGGTCGGCGACTACCGGGGCGCCGAGTTGGACCAGCTCTGCACCTCGGGCGAGGTGGTCTGGTTGGGTGCCGGCAGCGTCGGGGCCCACGACGGCAGGGTCCGCCTGGTGTTCCGGGACCAGATCGCTGCGCTCGTGACGCCGCCGGTCGACCCCACCGACAGCGGACTCGACGACGCCCACCACATGGTGCTCCGTGAGCACCTGGGGACACGCGGAGCGTCGTTCTGGGCGGACCTCGTCGCAGCGGTCAAGGCCGCGTCGCTGCCCGCCGACGAGGCGACGGTGCTCGCCGCGCTGTGGGACCTGGTCTGGGCCGGCGAGATCACCAACGACTCGCTCGCGCCGCTGCGGGCGCGTGTCGCGGGCGGCGCGAGCCGGAAGGCCTCGGGTGCTCGATCGCGACGGCCGCCGCCCACGCTTCGGCGCCATGCCCGGGGTGCGGCCGTGGGGCCGCCGGCGGCCGCTGGCCGTTGGTCCTCGACGGCTCCGCTGTTCACCCCGGCGCCCAGCACCACGGAATCCGCCACGCTGCGGGCGGTGCAGCTCCTCGAGCGGTACGGGGTGCTCACCCGCGAGATGGCGCTCGCGGAGGGTGCCGAGGGCGGTTTCGCCGGGGTGTACCCGGTGCTCAAGCTGCTCGAGGAGCGAGGTCAGGTCCGCCGTGGCTACTTCGTCGACGGTCTCGGCGCAGCGCAGTTCGCCAAGGCCGGCGCCGTGGACCTGCTGCGTGCCGCGGCGGACGACGACACGCCACGCGACGACGCGGCGGGCTCCCCCGACGCCGTCCGCATGCCGTGGGAGCCACCTGCGCCCGAGCGGCGGACCGATCGGTGGGTCCTCGCCGCCACCGATCCCGCCCAGCCCTTCGGCGCATCGCTGCGCTGGCCCGAGTCGGTCGGTCAGCCCGCGCGGGCCGTCGGCGCCTACGTCGTCCTGGTCGACGGCGAGGCGTGCGCCTACCTCGAGCGCGGTGGCCGGCGGCTGCTCACCTTCCCGGCCGCAGGGGAGGCGGACGCCGACGCCGAGCGTCCCCCGGCGTGGTTCGATGCGCTGGCCGGGCTGGTCCAGGGCGGCCGCGTCCGCCGGCTGCGCATCGAGCGGGTCGACGGCGCCTCGGCCGCCGCGTCGCCCTGGGCGGACCCGTTGCGCCGCGCCGGGTTCGCCGACGGCTACAAGGGGCTCACGCTCGGCACCTGACGCCTCCGGTGGCGCCGGTGTGCGAGCATTCGCCACGGATCTGACGGCCCGTCAGATCCGTGGCGGTGCACCGGGGTGCGCCACGGAGGAGGCAGCGATGGCAGATCGGACCCGACGCTTCGAGGACAAGGTGGTGTTCATCAGCGGCGCTGCCCGAGGCCAGGGACGCGAGCACGCGGTGCGGTTCGCGTCGGAGGGCGCCCGCATCATCGGCGTCGACGTGTGCGACGACGTGCCGTCGGTGCCCTACCCGCTCGCCACCGAGGAGGACCTCGCCGAGACGGTGCGACGGGTCGAGTCCGCCGGCGGCGCCATGCACGCCGAGCGGGCCGACGTCCGGGACCTGGACGCGCTCCGCGGTGCGGTGCGCGGGGGGATGGACCGCTTCGGCCGGCTCGACATCATCGTCGCCAACGCCGGGACCTACTCGCCCGGCCCGGTCCAGTGGCTCACCTCCGAGGCCTGGGACGAGACGATCGGGATCAACCTCACCGGCGTGTTCAACACGGTCCGCGCCGGGGTGAACCGGATCCTGGAACAGGGCGAGGGAGGTGCGATCGTGATCACGTCGTCCACCGCCGGGCTGCGCGGCTTCTACGGCTCGCCCGCCTACAACGCCGCGAAGCACGGCGTGGTCGGCCTGATGCGCTCCCTCGCGCTCGAGCTGGCGCCCAACAACGTCCGCGTCAACACCGTGCACCCCACCTCGACCAACACCCCGATGATCGTCAACGACGTCTTCCCGAAGCTGGTCCGCATGGACCTCGACGACCCGACCACCGACGACGCCGCGGACTTCCTCCGGCCCCAGCAGGCGCTCGTGACGCCGTGGGTCGAAGCCGGGGACATCTCCGACGCGGTGCTGTGGCTGTGCTCGGAGGAGGCGCGCTACGTCACCGGTGTCACGCTGCCCGTCGACGCCGGCGCCCTGCTCAAGTGACCTGAGCGTCGTGCCCGAGGGCGACACGATCCACCGGGCGGCCGCGATGCTGCGCCCGGCGCTGCAGGGCGCGGTGCTCGAACGCTTCGATGCACCGCGCCTGGTGGGCGACCGCCCCCGTCGCGGCGAGACGATCGAGGCGGTCCGCGCCGTGGGGAAGCACCTGCTCGTCGACTTCTCCGGCGGGCTGAGCCTCGAGACCCACCTCCGCATGACGGGCTCGTGGCACCTGTACCGCACCGGTGAGCGGTGGAGGAAGCCGGCGCACCTGCTCCGCTGTCGGATCGTCGTCCCGGGGAACGAAGCGGTGTGCTTCTCGGCGCCGGTGGTCCGCACGTTCCCGACGGGCGCGGCGGGCACGGTGGGTGACCCGGTCGCCCACCTCGGGCCGGACCTGTGCCTCGAATCGAGTGCCGCGGAGGAGATCGTCGCATCGTGTGTGGATCGCATGGCGGGACTCGAGCCGGACACGCCCATCGGCGAGGTGCTGCTGGACCAGCGAATCGCGAACGGCGTCGGGAACGTCTACAAGTCCGAGGTCTGCTGGCACGAGCGCCTGGACCCGTTCACGCCGGTCGTCGAGGTTCCCCACGAGCTGCGCCGGCGACTCATCGTCACCTCGGGGCGGCTGCTCAGAGCGAACCTCGGCCCCGGTCGACGCCGGACCGTCGCCGAGGGGCTCGCCGTCTACGGCCGTCGAGGTCGGAGCTGTCGGCGGTGTGGGGGGAGGATCGCGAGCCGGACCTGGGGTGGGTTGGCACGGGTGACCTACTGGTGCCCCGCCTGCCAGCACCGCCCCGTCACTCCGGCCGGCTGAGCTCGCGGCTCACCGCAGCACGACGTACCCGGGAACCCTGGCGTGAGGGGTGTCGAGATAGACCTTCGCCTCCGGCGGGCCACCGAAGCGGCCGTGGCTCCAGCGGACCTCCACGTGACCGCACACCGCCAGGTCGTCGCCCCCGTCCCGGCTCGACACCGTTGCGGACCAGTCGACCCGGGCCTGGCCGCCATCACCGGGGTGCACCTCGAATCGACGGATGCGATGGTGACGGCTGAAGTCCCACGGCGTGCCCACCCGCAGCCGGATCGAGCCGCGCGCCGAGGTTCCGAGCACGAAGTAGGGAGCCGGAGTCAGCCGCAGCAGCCGCCAGAGCATCGCGTCACGCGCGCGTGGTGTGTCGAGCCCGGCGCTCCAGCGTCGGGCGGAGTCCTGGGAGGCGTGCACGACGAGGTCCGCGTAGGCACCCGCACAGGACGGGTCCCAGTCGCGTGGGATCCGGGCCCGCAGCTCGCGACGTTGCGGCGTGCTCAGCGCTGCCACGGCTTCGGGTAGCGCCAGGTCCGACGCGTAGCGCTGGCGGACGAGTCGGTACAGCTCCTGGTGCTCCCGCGGTGCGACCGTGTCGAACCAGTCGCCGTCGCTGCGCCGGGCGAACCCGCCTGCGAGGTGTCGCTCGAACAGCGCCCAGGGCGACGCGTTGTGCAGCACGTTGGACAGGTACTTGCAGCTCACCAGGTAGACGTGGTCGATCCGCAGGTCGGACGGCACGGCCACGTCGCCGGGGTCGCGGTGCCCGCCCTTCCACTCCACGGTGGCTGGACGGCGGCCACGCAGTCCCTCCCGCGCGGTCAGGAACGCACGCCCGTTGTTCCAGGCCGCGAGGAAGTCGCGGTCGTGGGAGCGGTCGTGACGGGCCTCCACCAGCCGCTGCCAGGTCCCGGCGTCGACCTCGAGGAGCTCGGGCGGGCACGCCGCAAGTGCTTCGTCGACGTCGGGGGCGCCGAGCATGCCCAGGCCCGTGACGATCTCGGTGATCTCGGTCCGCAACGCAGGCACAGCGAAGTCTCGCGCAGCGCTGCGGCGGCGAGGCCGGGGCGCCCTGGTGCCGGCCTGTGGTCCACGGATCTAGGGTGCGCAGGCCGGACGACCAGACGGGGGACCACTGATGCCATCGCCCGACCAGATGAAGGCTGCCGTGCAGGCGTACACCGCAGCGCACACGGCGGGGGACATCGACGCCATCGCGGCGCTGTTCGCGCAGGACGCCGAGCTCGCCGATCCGGTCGATCAGCCGACCAAGGTCGGACGCGCCGCCATCCGCGACTTCTTCGCCGGCACGCACGAGGGCACCCAGGGCTTCGAGCTGTCCATCACCGGACCCGTCCGTGCGGTGGGGTCCTGGGCCGCGGTGCCGTTGCGGGCGGTGACCCGGATCGGGGACTCCACCTTCACGGTCGAGATCATCGACGTGTTCACCTTCGACGACGACGGGCTGTTCAGCCTCATGCAGGCGTACTGGACCGCCGACGACATCCAGGTCAGCTGAGGGTCGGGTGGACGCGCTGCTCGTCGGCCTCGCCCTGGTGGTGGGCGGCGCAGTGCTGGTGTGGGTGTCGTGGGCCGGGTCCCAGGGGTCGCTTCGCCCGAACGGCGTCGTCGGCCTGCGGGTCCCGTCCGCACGGCGCTCCGACGCCGCCTGGTACGCAGCGCACCGGGCGGCCGCCGGGCCACTGGGCGTGGGCGGCGGCGTGCTCCTGGTGTCCGGCGTCGGAGTGCTGTTCACCGGGTTCGACCTGATCGGTCAGGTGCTCGCCCTGGTCTCGCTGGCGGTGGGAGTGACCGCGAACGGTGTGGCGACCGCAGCCGCGGTGCGGGCCGGACGGGCCGCCTGAGAGGGGTGCAGCGAGCAGCGCTGCTCGGCCGGTCCAGGACGCGACACGGAACCGCCGGCGGTGGGGGACGGGTCAGAGCGGAGTGCATCCAGCCTGGGTGGCGCCGCGACGTCATCTGGTCGTGGTGCCACCCAGAGTGTTGCGCCGGCGCTTCCGCGGAATCGCGCGCTGCTGATGTGCGGCTCGGCCACGCTCGCGAACGACAGCGTGCCGGCGATGGGTGACGGTGGTCGAGATCGGTCACCGATCGACATGGGGCGCTTGGCCGCTCGCGTACGTGCCGTGCTCGCGCTGGTCCTGTTCTCGCACGTTGCTGTGGAAATCGAGCACCTTGCGATGTCGATGGCGGCCTGACGGCAGCGGCGCCATCCAACGCGGCTCTGGTCGCAGCGCGCTCGTTGTCCGGTCGCGCTCGTTGCAGCGGATCTTCGATGCCGGTGACTCGCTCGATCAGCTCGTGCCCCTCTCCGTCGCCGACGTCATCGAGGAACCTGCCGGCCAATGCATGGCTCCGGTGACGTTGGGCCCTTGGGCCGATTGTGTTGACCTCGCAATACTGATGGTCGGTTCGTGAGCAGCCGGGAGGCCGTGATGGTTGAGAGTCGTTTGTCGTCGGAGGAGATCGCTGCAATCGCGGAGGAGGCATACCTCTATTCGTTTCCGATGTTGATGGGATACCGCGCGTGCTTTGGAGCGTTCCTCGCTCCGTCGCTGCCGTCGTACAGCGGTCCGATGAACGAGATCCACGGCGACCCGGTGACGCTCGACCACAACTACAACGACGTCATCTCACCCAACGCGGACACGCCGTACTCGAACGCGGCGCTGGACCTCCGAGCCGAACCCCTGGTGCTGACCGTGCCGGCAGTGACCGACCGCTACTACGTCATGCAGATGGTGGACCTGTTCGGAACGAATCCGCATTTCGTCGGCTCGCGAGCGACCGGTTCAGACGCCGGTTCCTACCTGCTGGTCGGTCCAGGGTTCACTGGAGACGTACCGGATGGATTCACCGATGTCCTGCGATTCGAAACCGATCTGGTGATCATGATCGGGCGGACCCAACTGCTCGGCCCCGACGATGTCGAGACCCTGCGACCGATCATGGACGCCTACAGGATCGAGACGCTGTCAGCCCATCTCGGCAACGAATCGCCCGCCGCACCGGCGGTCGAATGGCCGGTGTGGAACGACGAGGCATCGCGCGACGAACGGTTCATCGGCTACGTCAACCGACTGCTCGAATGGTGCCAGCCCACACATCCGGACGAGGAGGCGATGTTCGAGCGCTTCGCTCGTGCCGGCATCGGCGTTGGGTTGCCGTTCGACCTCGACGACCTCGACGACGACACCCGCGCCGCCCTTCGCTCCGGAGTCGACCGGGCACGAACCAAGATGACTGACAAGGCCGGCCATCTCGGCGACAGGGTCAACGGATGGATGGCCATCGACGCATTCGGAGACCGCGAGTTCTTCGACGGCGACTACCTGCTTCGAGCAGCCGGCGCAATGGCCGGATGGGGCGGCAACGACAAGATCGAAGCCTTCTACCCGATGACCAGCGTCGACAACGACGGCAAACCGCTGTCAGGTGACAACGCCTACCGACTGCGGTTCGACACGCTCCCGCCTGCGAAGGCGTTCTGGTCGGTCACGATGTACGACACGTCCTACGACGGCGTCGCCGGCTACCTGGTCGACAATCCGATCGGCCGATACCTCATCAACTCGACGACGACCGGCCTGGTGACCGGCGATGACGGGTCGCTGACAATGCACATCCAGCACGACGAACCCGACACCGAAGAAGGCAAGGCGAATTGGCTGCCAGCACCCGACGGCCCGTTCTACCTGGCAATGCGCATCTACTGGCCCGAACCCGAAGCGCTCGACGGCACCTGGGAACCCCCACCTGTCACCCGCGTCTGACCCAGAGGCCAGCCCAACGGTCTCTTCCAGTCTCGGATCATCAACACGCCCGCCCAGCGTTCGGAAGGAAGGCCATCGTCGACGAGAGCGTCCGGAAATGAGTCACCCACATCCGGACCGAACCCACTCGATACCCGGCACCATGCACACAGCCAGGTGCCCCACATCGTTCGTCGCTCGGCGCCCGATGGGTGACCCGCATGTGCCGATCTGGGGCACGCCGAGCGTTGCCGGTCGCGGCACTACCGTGCGGTGATGGATCGCAGGGCACTGCGTGGGAACACTGCGCAGACCGGACTCGCGGCACGGCTCGCACACCGCGCGTACGTCGATGCAGCCGAGGCGGAGCTCGACACGGTCGTCGCCGTCGTCGCCAGCGCCCCCCACGACGCCCGGGTGCCGACGTGCCCGGACTACGACCTGTTCGGCCTGGCCCGCCACATCGGTCAGGTGTGCGGATTCTGGGTCGATCTGCTCGCGGATGCCGATGGACGCCCGAGGCCGGAGCCCGTCGTGTGCGACGAGCCGGCCCAGCAGGCCGAGTGGCTCGCCGCCCGAGCTCGGGACCTGGTCGCGGAGCTACGTGCGACGTCGGCGGAGTCGCCCTGCTGGACGTTCGATCCGACCGATCAGACCGCCGGATTCGTGGCCCGCCGTGTCAGTCACGAGTTCAGCATCCATCGGGTCGATGCGCAGCTCGCAATCGGTGCGGCGGATCCCGTCGATGCGGACCTCGCCGTCGACGGGATCGACGAGCTGTTCCTCCTGGCGGGACTCGCCCCGCTCCAGGATGCTGCGGGTGCGGGATCGACGGTCCACCTGCACAGCATCGACGTGGACGGCGAATGGCTCGTCCGCCTCGGTTCCACCGGGCTCGAGGTCACCCACGAGCCGCGAAGGGTGATCTTGCGATCCGCGGGACCGCGAGCGACCTGGAGTTGCTGCTCTACGGCCGACCCGCGCTGGGTGAGGTCGAGTACTTCGGTGACGAGCACCTGGTCGAGGTGCTGCGCGCCAGGCTCCGGCGCTGAGCCGCCGGCGTGCGGCGGTCAGCCGCGCCCGAGGATGCGGTCGACGCTGATCTCGATCGCGACCCGGGTGGCGCGCTCGCCCGGCTGACGGTAGCGGGCCGCGTAGCCGGCGACCGCCGCTGCCACACGGTCCGGGTCGGTGGTCGCGCTGATCGTTCCCTCGAGCGTCACCCAGCGTCCACCGTCGACCTGGCACACGGCACCTCGACCGCCGCGGCGGGCGTTCGCCACCTTCTGGGAGCCGTCGAAGGTGATGATGCGGACCAGTTGCTCGTCGACGTCGTAGGAGAACCCGACGGGCACGACGTGGGGTGACCCGTCGACCCGCAAGGTCGTCAGCGTCGCCAGGTGGTACTCGGCGAGGAACTCGAGTGTGCTGGCCGGGAGGTCGGTGGGATCCAGGGACATGTGTCGGGGGGTCAGACGGACGAGATCGCGTCGAGCACGTTCAGGTTCGCCGCTCGCCGGGCGGGCAGCCAGGCGGCGAGCAGGCCGGCGAGCCCCGCACAGACGGTGATCACGACGAGCTGCACGACCGGCAGGCTGTAGGTGAACAGGTCGGGGGTGTCCGCCGAGATCGCGACGGTGAGCGCGATCGAGAAGATGATCCCGATGACGAGGCCGATCAGGGTGCCGAAGACCGCGATGATGGCGGCTTCGGTGCGGACCATGCGCTTGAGCTGGCCGCGGGTCATGCCGACGGCGCGGAGCATGCCGAGCTCGCGGGTGCGCTCCAGCACCGACAGCGACAGGGTGTTCGTGATGCCGATCAACGCGATCAGGATCGCCAGGGCGAGCAGTGCGTAGACGATGCCCAGGAAGGTGTTGATGGGCCCGGTCTGGGCCTCGATGAACTCGCCGAGGTCCTGGATCGCGACGGTGGGGAGGTCCGCCACCAGCTCGTCGAGTTGCGCCCCGAGCGCCTCGACGTCGGCGCCGTCGACCGCTTGGACGTAGATCTGGGCGTCGACGTCGAAGGTCGGCAGCGTGTTCTCGCTGAAGGTGCCGAGCGGGAGGTAGATCTCGCCCTGGCCGACATTGCGGTCGTACAGCAGGGCCACCTCGAGCTCCTGCTCCCCGGTGGCACCGAAGTAGACGGGGATGCGGTCCCCGAGTCGCCAGTCGCGATCCTCCGCGTAGTCCGCGTTCACCGCCATGGTGCCGTCGCCGAGGTCGTCCACGGACCCCTGCAGCTCGCCGTGGTCGACCACCTCGAAGAAGCTCTGCGGATCGATGCCGAGGATGAACTCGTCGTCGCCCTCCGGGGCCGTGTCGGGAACGCCGAGGAGCCCAGCAGGGACCTCGTCGCCCCCGTCGTCGCCGACGTCCTCCTGGGACGCATCGTCGAGCAGACGGATGAAGGAGAACCGCACCGGGCTCGCGTAGCGCACGTCGTCCAGCTCGGCGACGCGTTCCTGCAGGTCTGCGGGGATCTGACCGAACGACGTGACCGAGGCGGTCGCGACGATGTAGTCGGCGCGGACGGAGTCCGCGATGGTTGCGTCGAACGTGGCGCGGATCGACGACGCCACGATGGCGATCACGACCACGAGGGTGACGCCGACGGTCAGCGCAGCGGCGGTCGACGCAGTGCGCTTCGGGTTTCGTGCAGCGTTCTCGCCGGCGAGCCGGCTGGTCAGGTTGCCGCGCCAGGACACGAGCCGCGCGAGCAGCCGACTGACCGGCGCAGCGATCAGCGGCCCGAGGATGACCGCGACCGACGCGAGCACCGCAGCGGCGCCCGCGCCGACGAGCAGGAGCGGGTTCGATCCGACGTCGCCGAGGCCGAGGCCCATGAGCGCGATGCCGGCGACCAGGAGCAGCGTGCCCCACACCTTGCGCGCGACCGAGAGGCCCGAGCGGTCCTGTGAGGACTCCGACAGCGCTGCGATGGGCGGGATCTTGGACGATCGCAGCGCCGGGATGAAGGCGGACAGGGTCGTGACGCCGACGCCGATGACGAGCGCGGTGAGGACCGTGCCGACCGTCAGCGAGGGGATCCCGCTCGAGACGGTGAAGAAGTTGCGGATCACCGAGATGAGCAGCGCCGAGAGCGCCACGCCCGCAGCGAGACCGAGCACCGCAGCGATGAACCCGACGATGACCGCCTCGAGCATGGTCGCGCCGAGCACCTGACGTCGGCGGGCACCGACCGCTCGCAGCAGAGCGGTCTCGCGCGTGCGCTGGGTGATGATGATCGAGAACGTGTTGTAGATGATGAAGATGGCGACGAACAACGCGATGTAGCCGAACACGCTGACGAAGGTCCCCAGGATGTCGACGAACTGACCGATGCTCTCCTGGTTCTCCTCGGTGAACACCTCGCCGGTCAGGACCTGTTGGTCCGGGATCGCCGCCGCGAGCGAGTCCGCCAGCTGCTGCTGGCTGGTCCCCTCCGCCGCCGCGACCGCGACGAAGTTGAACTCGCCGGGCTGTTCGACGAGTCGCATCGCCGTCGCGGTGGTGAAGAACAGCGGCGTCGCGCCCGACTGCTGGTCGCCCTCCTCGCCGAGCCCGAGGACCCCGACCAGCTCGTACTCCTCGGTACCCGCCTGGGTGGTCGCGAGCGTCACCGAATCGCCGAGCTCGGCGCCGAGCTCGTCCGGGGTGCGGAAGTCGAACGCGAACACGTCGTCGCGGATGGGCCCGCGACCCTCGACCAGGCGCCCGGTGCGGAGTTGGTCGTCCTCGACCCAGTTGTAGACCAATGTGGGCGGACCGAACCCGCCGCCGACCACCTTGCCGTCGTCGTCGACGAGCTGTGGTCCCGTGGACTCCACGAACCCCTCGGCGGTCCGGACGCCCTCGACCGCAGCGGCGGCGTCGACGAGCTCGGCGGGGACGGGCGCGCGCAGCGGCTGGCCGAACGGGGTCTCCTGGGTGTCCGGGGAGCGAACGACTGCGTCGATCCCCTCGTACACGTCGCCGATGAGCGACTCGACGGAGTCGCTCAGCGTGGTCGACAGCAGTTGGGTCCCCGTGAGGAACGCGATGCCGAGCACGATCGCGATGCTCGTGGTGACGAGGCGTCGCTTCCGCGCGAACAGGTCCTTCAGCGCGACGCGCAGCACGAGCGGGTCAGTCCCCGAGTTGCTTCATCAGGTCGAGCACCCTCGGCGCGGTCGGCTCGATCATCTCGTCGCGGATCTGGCCGTCGGCGAGGAACACCACGCGGTCGGCGTGCGCGGCGGCGACCGGGTCGTGGGTGACCATCACGATCGTCTGCTCGAGGTCATCGACCGCGTGCCGCATGAACTCCAGCAGGTCGCTTCCCGACCGCGAGTCCAGGTTGCCCGTCGGTTCGTCGGCGAAGACGATCTCGGGCTGGCTGGCGAGCGCCCGAGCGACCGCCACGCGCTGCTGCTGGCCGCCGGAGAGCTCGCTGGGCCGGTGACCGAGCCGGGGTCGCAGCCCGACGGTGTCGATCACCTCGTCGAGCCACGGTTGGTCGTACTTCCGCCCAGCGAGGTCCATCGGCAGCGTGATGTTCTCCTCCGCCGAGAGCGTCGGGATGAGGTTGAACGCCTGGAAGATGAAGCCCAGGCGGTCGCGGCGCAACTCGGTGAGCTGTGCCTCGCTCAGCGAGTCCAGGTAGGTGTCGCCGACGTACACCTTGCCGCTGCTGAGCACGTCCAGCCCGGCGAGGCAGTGCATCAAGGTGGACTTGCCCGAGCCCGAGGGTCCCATGATCGCAGTGAAGCGGCTGCGCTCGAAGGACACGGTCACGCCGTCGAGTGCGCGGATCTCGGTGTCGCCCTCGCCGTAGAGCTTGACTGCGTCGATCGCCCCCGCAGCCGCGGTGGCCGTCGCTGCGACGTCTGTCATGTCGTTCCGTCCCGGGCGCGGGGGTCGTTCCGCGGCCCCGCCTGACCCTACTGGGTGGTCGCCGCCAGGACCGACGTCGAGTCGTGTGGCATGTGGCCGTCGGCCCCGTCGACCGTCGCGTCGTGCTCCGGTTCGCCGGCCCGGTCCGCCGCTTCGGGTTCCGGGACGTCCCAGACCCGCACGGCGACCGGAGGGACCACGCTGAGGGCCCACCGAACCCAGTGCTTCGCCACGTCCGGTCGGACCCGCCGCGCCAGTCGGAACAACCGGCGCGCCTCGCCGCCCTCGCCGAGCCGAGTGGCGGCGATGCCGCCCAGGGTGGCGGCGTGGGCCAACAGGTCGGCATCGGGGATGGGGGACCGTGCGAGCGCGTCGATCGACTGCAGCGAGCTGCGGAGCTCGACCTCGGAGCGCAGCCGCACGGTCGAGCGCCGCCGTGTGACCACGGGTCCGTCCCCCACGGCGTCGAGGTCGCTCGCCGGGTCGGACGTCGCCGGGTCGGACGTCGCCGGGTCGGACGTCGCCGGGTCGGACGTCGCCGGGTCGGACGTCGCTCCGGCAGGGTGCACCCGGTCGGTGCCGTCGTTCCAGCGGACCAGTCGTTCCGGCGTCGACACCCACGCCAGCCCGGCCTGCTCCAGCCGACCGGGGAGGACCGATGCCAGGGCGGAGGGGGTGGGCGAGAGGTCATCGAGCAGATCGCGTCGCACCACGAACGCGCCCCCGCGGAAGCACACCAGCGTCGCGTCGGGCCCCGCCTCCCCGGACACCGGAGACGGGCGCACCACGGTGCTCGAGCCGTCCGCGTGGCGTTGCTCGCCACCGCAACAGACCAACGCGGCGCCGGTCGAGTCGATCAGGCGACCGATCCTCGCGAGCCACCCCGGCGCCACCTCGTCCTCGGGATCGAGCAGCGCGACGTGACGACCACGCGAATGGCGGATCCCGACCTGTCGCGCTGCGTCGAGGTCGGGTCGCTCGGACCGCAGGACCCGCACCCGGCGATCCGCGACCGCCCGGACCGCAGCGACGCTGTCGTCGCTCGATCCAGCGTCGACGACGACGACCTCGACATCGGCGAAGGTCTGTGCCAGGACGCTGGCGGTGGCGCGTCCGACCACGTCGGCACGGTCGTGGACCGCGATCACCACGCTGAAGCGGGGACGCATGTCACAAGTCTTGGCGATGGGCGCCCCGCTGGCGCGGATGGAGCGGGGCGACGGCCCCCGGGCTCAGGTTCGCTCGGACATCCGGTACACCGCCACCTGGCCGTCCTCGGCGATGAGCTCGAGCTCCAGGCGACGTTCGAGCTCCTCCAGGGGCCAGAGGTGTCCGTACACCGGTGGTGCGTCGATCCAGACCAGGCAGGCCGGGTCGTCGTCGAACGTCGGCGCGAGCTCCTCGAGCTCGTCGAGCTCCCGACTCGACTCGAGAGCGCGGCGTTGAGGGCTCCAGAGCGACTCGACCTCGGGATAGAGGCCGTTGGGGAGGTTGGAGAACGTGCGGCAGTCGTCCTCGAGCGCGTCGAGCGCCGGGTTGGCCCGGGCATCCACGAACACCTCGGACTCGTAGTTGCCCTCGAAGTACGGGTTGCCGGCGGCGAGCGCCGCTTCGCCGGCCCCCCGCGACGACGTTCGCGGCCACCCAGGTGCGCACGGTGAGCTGGCCGAGCCGCGAGAAGCGGGCCGGTGGTCGATCGAGACGCTCGATGAGCGCGAGCGCCCCGACGAGGAGCGGGAAGTAGGCGGGGAAGAGGAGTCGGAGGTCGAGCTGGTTGAGCGCCGTGGTCGTCCGGACGTAGAGCATGTAGACGAGGTAGCCGACGGCGAAACCGACGACGAGACCGAGTGGCGACCCGATCCGGTGGCCGAGGCGGGACAGCACGGCCCCCGGACCGAGGGGCGTGCCGTCGGGATCGTCGGGAGGGACGCGCAGCACCGTCCAGGCGAGCACGCCGGCCGCGCCGGCGACCACGACGCCGACCGCCGCCCAGATGTAGGTCATGTCGTTGCCGACGCCGGGGAGCAGGAAGCGGCCGAGGGTCGCTGCGACATCGAAGCCGTTGTCGATCAGTCCGCGAGCGGACGGGTTGCGCTCGCCGGTGAAGGTCCCGTCGATCGCGCGGTTGCGCAGCATCCACGCGATCGGCGCGAGCGACGCGATCAGCCCGTAGAGGACCCCGTCGCGCAGCCGGCGTGTCACGGGGCGACGTAGGTCCACGAGCAACCAGAGCCCCCCGAAGGGGATCAGCACGAGGCCGACGTAGCGCAGCCCGAACCCCACCCACACGAGCGCTGCCGCTCCGACGAGGGCCGGGATCGACCCGGTTCGACGGAATCGGATGAGGGTGAGCATCCACGTCATGGTCACCAGCGCGAACGCCAGGTCGGTCATCAGCACGTGGCCGAGGCCGACGGTCGCCGGGCCGAGGGCGAGGACTGCGGTGCCGGCGAGCACGAGGCGGCCGTCGTCGATGATCGACCGCAGCAGCCTCGTGCCGACCACGACGACCCCGGCCGCGGTCGCGGCGTTGAGCACGATCGCCGCGCCGAGCGTGTCGAGCGGTGTGACCCACGCGACGAGGGCCATGAGCCCTGGCCAGATGGGCGGCCACACGGTGACCGGATCCTCGAGGAAGTACCCGTAGCCCTCGCCGGCGAGCAGGGAGTCGGCGATCGCCCGGTAGCCGACGCCGTCGTCGCCGGTGGCGATCCCACGGCTGTTCGCGATGAGCACGACGACGGCGGAGAGCGCGGCGGCGAACCACACGAGCGACGGTGTGACCGGCGGGACCGCAGGCCGGAATCGGGTGCTGCGGGTCGTATCGTCGCCAGCCGCCGTCGTTCCGCTCACCACCGATGTGCCCCCTGACGCGACCCGTCGGGTCCACCCGCCACGACCACCAGTGTCGACCGGCCCGCACCCCCGGACAAGTCCGTGGCGCGTCGACCGGTCGCCGATGGGGTCGTGCTCGCGGGCGAGCAAAGTGGTTGACGCGGCTCGCACGTGCTTGCTATAGTTAGCAACCAGCAAGCACGACACCGCCCAGCCCAGGAGGCACAGACATGACCACCCCCGTGATCGATCGAGTCAGCACCGTCCAGAACCAGGTCATCGAGGCGCTCACGAGCGTCAAGGAGCCCGTCACCGACGCCGTCTCGACGGTCGTCGACTTCGTGCTCGACCGGGTCAACGATGTGCCGGCCCTGCCGTTCGCCGAGCAGATCCCGACCCCCAAGGAAGTGATCGACAACCAGGCCAAGTTCGCCTCGAAGCTCGTCTCGACGAACAAGAGCGTCGCACTCAGCGTCGCCGGTGCGGCCAAGCCCCTCACCGACCAGCTGCTCGACCGCTCCACGGGGCGCTCGACGACCAGCCGGTCCGCCGCCGCAGCGGCCTGAGCCCGTCCGAGCCGCCCGTCGGCGGCTCACGGATCGCACGCCCCGATCCCCCCTCGGGCGCAGTGCAGATGAACGGAGGATCCCGGTCCCCCCGGGGTCCTCCGTTCCCGCGTCCGGCCACCTGTGGCGATCGCTGCGTCGGCCGGTCGGTCGGCCGGCGAACAGACGTCTTGCAGCCCGAGCAGCACGTCGAGCACGGTGAGCGTGCGCTCTGCGACGACGTCGCCGATCGCGAACGCCGCTGTCGCGGCTGGCGATGGAGCGTTCAGCACGTGCACCGCGCGGTGCGAGGACCCGAACGCGAAGTCGTCGAGCAGCGTGCCGTCGGGCGCGACGGCCTGGGCGCGGATGCCCGCCTCGGCCGGGAGCAGATCGTCGTCGCCGACGTCGGGCACGAGCCGCCGCACGTCGCGCAGCAGGAGGCGGCGGGAGCGCGAGCGCACCAGCTCGGCCGCGCCGGTGCGCCAGTACCGCGTGGCGAGGCGGCGCAACCCCGGATCGCCGGCGAGCGCGCGGGCATCGTTGAGGTCCACCCCACCGGCGTAGGCCTCGCGGCCCAACGCCAGCACGGCGTTCGGACCGACGTGGACCTCGCCGTCGAGCATCCGCGTGAAGTGCACGCCGAGGAACGGCCAGCGGGGATCCGCGACCGGATACACCAGATCGCGAACGAGCCCGCGTGCGCTCGGAGCCAGCTGGGCGTACTCGCCGCGGAACGGCACGATCGACACCTCGGTCTCGGCGCCGGCGAGACGCGCGATGCGGTCGCTGTGCAGCCCGGCGCAGTTGACGAGCGCGCGGGCACGGACGTGTTCCTCTCCGGCGCGGACCGTCACGACGTCGCCGCCGGGTGGTGCCTCGATCTGGTCGACCTGCGCAGATGTGCCGCAGCTGCACGTAGCCAGTCCTTGAGGACCGGTGGCGATGGCCTGGCCACCGCGCCGTAGTCGGTGATCGCCGCTGCCGGCACGTGCAGGGCAGCGATCCCGCGGACGTGCGGCTCGAGCTCGTGCAGCTCGGACGGACCGATCCGGCGCACGTCGACGCCGTTGTCGGCGCCGCGGCGCGCCAGCTCGTCGAGCGCGCGGAGCTCCGCCTGCTCGGTCGCGACGACCACCTTGCCGCACACGTCGACCGGGACGCCGTGCTCGGCCGCGAACTCGGTGAGGGCCCGACGCCCCTGCGCCACGAGCCGGGCCTTCGCCGACCCGGGGCGGTAGTACAGCCCGGAGTGCACGACACCCGAGTTGCGCCCCGTCTGGTGGCGCGCCACCCCGGGCTCCTTGTCGAGCACCACGATCGAAGCGTGGGGGCGGCGTCCGTGCACGGCGAGCGCAGTGGCGAGACCGACGATCCCGGCACCCACCACCACCACGTCGGCATCTGCCGGAGTCACCTGCATCCCGACGAGGATACGGCGCGGCGGATCCGATCGGCTGGCGTCGGCTGGCGTCAGGTGGCGTCGCGGGCGAAACGCTGCTTGCGCCTGAGCGCAGGTGCCTCCACGAATCGCCATGAGAGCGCTGCGACCCCCAGCGTCGTTGCGAAGGCCACCGGGAACGCGAGCAGCGTGGCCAGGCGGTCGCGCCCACCGGTAGCATCATTGAAGAACGCCCGGATCGGGAAGTACACGAGCAGGTGCCAGATGTAGATGCCGTAGGAGCGCTTGCCGACCCACAGCAGCACCGGGTGGGTGAGCGCTCGTCGCGATCGGTGTGTGCGGACGGCGAACGAGGTCCAGGATCCAGAAGCCCACCAACAGCACCGTCACGTTGTAGAACGGGCTGACGAACGGGGCGAACGGCGTCCAGGATCCGAGCCCGAGGCACAGCACCAGCAGCGTGAACCCCAGCCAGCCGGCGATCTGCAGTGCGCGGCGTCCACGAGCGCCGAGGTCGGCCGGTTCGAGTCGGTACTCTTTGGAAAGGCGGGGAGCGTTGGGGCGGTGGCCTGAAAGTCGGAAGGCCGCAAGCCCTTGAAAATCAAGAACCTGCGGCCTTTCAAAACTGGTCGGGGTGCCGGGACTCGAACCCGGGACCTCTGCGTCCCGAACGCAGCACGCTAGCCAACTGCGCTACACCCCGAACCTCGCCACCTGTTGGCGCGAAGGCGGGACAGTATGCCAAGTTCCCTGGCGGGTTCATATGGAAAAGTGGGAGGCATTCTCAGGAGGGTAAGACGTGCCGGCCGAAGGGGTGAGGGAGATGCCGGGTTGGCGCCCGGCGCTCCCGGAATCCCCCGTAGGGGTTGAGGATCGGGCGGAACATGCGGAGGTGGCGCGCCCTGTGCCCGCAAGGATGGGCGCCTCCCACCCAAGACGGCATCGGCGAAGGCGCCGGGTCCCGTGAACGCCTGAGTCGGGGAGATGAACGCCGGGAGCGAGGAGTCGGCCCGAGCGGCGGAATGTGCGGACTTTCATGAGAGTCAAATACCTGATTCTGGGTGGCGGACCGACGGGGCTGGGCGCGGCATGGGCAGATTCAATGAGCAGGGCGAGGGCGACTGGCTGCTGCTCGAACGCGGCGACAAGGCTGGCGGGCTGGCGGGTTCCGTGCTGGACGACAAGGGGAGCTACACCTGGGATTTCGGCGGTCATTCGTCGGAGTTCTCGCACTACGACTATTTCGACGAACTCATGGGCAAGTTGCTGGCGCCGGATGAATGGCTGACACGCCAGCGGGAGTCGTGGGTGTGGATTTGCGACCGGTTTGTTCCCTATCCGTTTCAGAACAACCTGCGTTACCTGCCGCGTGAGGAGATGTGGACGTGCGTGCGCACGGGCTGGTGCGTTTGCTGCGTGATCCTCCCAGGGAAAAAGCCGAGGAACTTCGGGAGTGGGCGCATCAGACGTTCGGCGAGGGGTTGTGCGACGTCTTCATGCAGCCGTATAACTTCAAGGTGTGGGCGTATCCGCTGGGGGAGTTGGCCTACGGGTGGATCGGCGAGCGCGTGGCGGTGACCGATCTCGAGCGCGTGCTGGAGAACATCTTTTACGAACGCGAGGACGTGTCGTGGGGGCCGAACAATACGTTCCAGGTTCCCGCTGAGCGGGGGCACGGGCGAGATATGGCGGCGCTGCGGCGCGGGCATTCCGCAGGAGAAAGGTGCGGCTGAACACCGTGGCGGAGCGCGTCGATACGAAGGCGAAGAAGCTGTGGGTGAAGGGCGAGAGCGAACCGATCGAGTATGAGACGCTGATCTCCACGGTGCCGATCGACGTGTTCGTGGGGTTTTCGGACCTGGGCGAGAGTAAAGAATGCGTCTCGAAGGCGGGCCTGCTGCGGCATTCCTCGACCAACATCATCGGCGTGAGCATCCAGGGCAAACCGAAGAAGGACCTCGAGACCATGTGCTGGATGTATTTCCCGGAGTCGAACAGTCCGTTCTACCGGGCGACGGTGTTCTCGGGAACTATTCGCCGAACAACGTGCCGGATATCGAGAAAGGCTGGTCGCTGATGTGCGAGGTGAGCGAATCGCCCGCGCGTCCGGTCGACCATGCGCGGGTGGTGGAGGAGACTGTGGAGGGTGTGGTCGCATCGAAGCTGGCCGAGCGCTCGGACATCATTCACACGTTCTATACGCGATTCGATTACGGCTATCCCACACCGTCACAGCTTCACCACGATGAGGCGCTCGATGTCCTGTTGCCGCTGATGCAGGAGCGCGGGGTCTATTCCGCGCGGGCGGTTCGGGGCGTGGAAGTACCGGGTTTCGAACCCGGGGACCACTCGCTGATGCAGGGCGTGGAGTGCGCGAGCCACCTGCTGGACGGGTCCGAAGAGATGACCGTGTGGAAGCCGGAAATCGTCAACCTGCCGCGTCCGGCAAAGAAGTAGGGCCGCCCTCTTGAGCACGACCGATCCGACCGGGGAAGCCCCCGAACTTTCAATCCTGATTCCGGCCTGGAACGAAGAAGGCAACATCGGCCCGCTGCTGCGGCGCTGTCATGCGACGCTGGCGGAGATGGGCATCGCCAATGCCGAGATCCTGGTGATCGACGGGGGATCCGTGGACGGCACCGTGGCCGAGGCCGAGGCCGAGGGGGCGATCGCGCGGAAACAGGAAGGCCGCGGCTACGGCGGGGCGTTGCGGACAGGGTTTGCGATGGCGCGGGGGCGCTATGTGCAGACGATGGATTCCGACCTTTCGCATGAGCCGGAAGTCATCGAGCAGCTTTATGCGGCGCGTGAGCGGGCGGACGTGGTGATCGCCTCCCGGTATGTGAAGGGCGGGGCGGCGGACATACCGCTCTATCGCGCGGTGCTGAGCCGGATCCTGAACGTGGTGTTCACCACGGTGCTGCCGGATTCCGGTGAAGGATATTTCGAGCGGCTTCCGGCTTTACCGGGGCGATGTGGTGCGGGCGCTGGAGTTTTGCGCCTCGGATTTCGACGTGCTGGAGGAGATGCTGATCCTCATTGTGGTGAAGGGCGGGAGTGTCACCGAGGTGCCGTTTCATTATCGCCCGCGTGTTGAGGGGAAGTCGCACGCGCGGCTGTTCCACTTCGCCATTGCCTACCTGAAGACCCTGCACGCCATGTGGCGGCTGCGGCAGGGTCATGAACACCGTCCCCCGGGCCGATGAGTCCCCTGTCGGGAGCTTATCCCGGCAGCCTGCCGCCGGGAGCCTCACGAGGGGCAAGCGCCGGGTTTCAGGCTTGGGATTCAGAACTTGCGCCCCGGCGGGTATCGTCGAGAATAATCATCAGTGAAATTTGCCCGCCTGTGGGTGGGCCTGAGGGACGGGGTCGGACCCATGCAGGAAAGATCTGGGTGACATCAAGATCAACAACAAGGTGATCGGCACGATTGCCTCGCTGGCAGCCGTTGAGGTCGAAGGCATCGTGAGCCTCGCGGGCAAGGGATCGCCGGCGGAGATCTGGGGCCGCAGGACACGGACAAGGGGATCGAGGTCACGGTCGAGGACAACACGGCGGAGATCAGCATTGAAGTGAACATCGAGTACGGCATCGACATTTACAAAGCGGCGCACCAGCTCCAGAAGACCGTCAAGAATGCGGTGGAGACGATGACCGGGCTGGTGGTGAATCGCGTCAATGTTTCGATCCCCGGCATTATTCTCGGTGAGCATCCGCGCCGGGCCAGCGCGGCCAACCCTTCGCCCGAAATCAGAGTCGATGACGGCCAGTTGATCGGCCGCTCGTGTTTGCGCGGTGACCGTTGAGCCGGGTGACGGGTTTTCCGGAGCAGGACCTCCTCATGCGCTTTCTTAATCGCCTTATCGTTTTTGCGCTCGAGATTTTTATTGTCGCGCTGGCGCTCAACCAGCTGCTCGGCGGGCACTTCGGGCTGTCCGATTCGCCGGTGGTGTCGCTGCTGCCGGAGGTGGTGCGTCCGGCGGGGCCGTGGAGCGTGCGATTCTACTGGCTGGGGCTGCTCGCGCTGCCGTTTCTTCACCTGCTGATCGCGATCATGCTTTATCGCAAGGGAGCGATCCCATCGTTTTCAAGACGTCACCGACGGACAGCCTGAGCCTGACGCGGTCGGCGGTGATCCAGTGCGTGCGGACGGAGCTGGCCGAAGAGCCTTCGATCGTCAAGCACAAGGTGCTGATCAGCGGGCCGGACGGCGAGCGGTGGACGTGGAGCTGAAGGTCAAGCCGATCGAGAAATATTCCTGAAATGCAGGCGCGGCTCGGACGGGTCGCCGAGGCGCTCTCCGATATCCTGGGGCTGGAGAATGTGCGGCGCATCAAGGTGGATGTGACGTCGATCGAAGAACCCCGCAGCGGCGTTCGGATGGACCGATCCCGGTGGTGCGCCGGCTCGAGGGGCCGCGCAATGCCCCGCCGGCCGCAACGGCCGCGAAGACGCAGGCTTCGGGCGTGCGTGCCGAACCCGGAGGATGGAGCCACGAGCTCGATGATGCCCCGGCCCAGGCAAGACGATGATTTTCTTCGCTCAAGGGCGCGGACGCCACGACGCGCGAGGAACACGCCGAAATGACGGCCCGCGTGTACGATCCCGGGACGATTCAGGTCGAGCCGGTGCTCGACAGCGACGATCGTGAGCCGCGCGAGATTGACCTGGGGGCGAGCGACGCCCCGCGGGCGCACCACGGCCGGGTCCGGAAGAGATCAACACGGACGACCTGCTTGAGATCCTCGGCAAGTCGAAGAGCGGGGAGGAAGCGCAAGTCCTCTTGATCCCGCCGGTTGCCACTTCACAGAAAATCGTCGAACTGGACACGCTGCTGGAGCGGCTTGCGCCGCTGCGGGAAGCGGGCAAGCCGATCGTCTTTACGAATGGCTGCTTCGACCTGATTCACGTCGGGCACCTGCGATACCTGCAGGCCGCGCGGAAGCTCGGCGGCGCGCTGGTGGTTGCGATCAACGGTGACGATTCGCTGCGGCGGCTCCAGGGGCCACGCGGCCGATCCTGCCCGTCAATCGGCGGTTGAAGGTGCTGGCGGGCTTCGGGTGCGTGGATTTCGTGCTCGCGTTTGACGACGACACCCCGCACCGGCTGCTGCGCGCCATCCGGCCCGGGGTGCTGGTCAAGGGCGCGAACTATTCGGTGGACGGTGTGGTGGGGCGCGAGGTGGTTGAGGAATACGGCGGCGAGGTGCTGACCGTGGCCCTGACGGAGAACCGGTCGACGACGGACATTGTGGGCCGCGTGCTGGGATCCGCCACGCGCTGAGGATGGACGGCGACGGCGCCATGTCCCCGGTTGAATTTCTTCCGATCATCAAAGAAAAACCCGGCGCGGAATTTCCGGCCGGGGTTTCGATTTTTGTGCCGAAGGGGGGAGCGTCAGACGAGCACCTTCTCCAGCTCTTCTTTCTTTTCGGCCTGGGCTTCGATGCGCGGCTCGTAGCGACCATCAGGATCGTTTCCCACGGGCGATAGCTCGGGCAGAGCTGGCAACCGATGCAGACGTCCTCGTTGATGATGCAGACCTTGTTGAGCGAACGGTGCATGGGTCCGGGAAGGATGTCGATGCAGTCGACGGGGCAGAAGTCGATGCGGGCTTCGCCGGTGCAGCCGTTGGTGTCGATCACGGCGACCATTTCGGGCTGCTTCTTGCGGGGATTCGGTTCTTCACGAAACATGCGTTGCTCTCTCTGTTTCCCATGCTGAGAGGCCGGCGCGGGACTCCCGGGAAGCTCCACGCTGACCCCACTAACATTCCGGCGGTCCGACTCAAACACTGTCGGGGGCGTGTGCGGACTTCCGGCGGCCCCGACGATCGGACGTCGGCGCGGATCAGGCCGCCGACCGGAACCTCGTCACTCTGGGCATCGATGTTGGCGTACATCGAGGTCGACAGGTAGCGCTCGCTGGAGGAGGGGATGACGGCGACGACGCGCTTGCCGTCGTTCTCCGCCCGCTTGGCGACCTGGACGGCCGCGGCCACGATGGCGCCGCTGCGCGTGCCAGGGGGATGCCCTCTTCCTGGCAGACCTTGTGATTCCACTCGAGGGACGCGTCCTCGGAGATGGCCACAATTTCGTCGATGATGCCGGTTTCGAGGACTTCGGGGACGAAGCCCGCGCCGATGCCCTGAAGACGATGCTCTGCCGGGGGCACAGCCGACCGAGGACTTTGGGAATCTCGGAGTTCGACGGCGATCATCTTGATGGAGGCGTTCTTGCCCTTCAGGTAGCCGGCCGGCGCCGGTGATGGTGCCGCCCGTGCCGACGCCGGCAGACGAGCAAGTCCACCTTGCCGTCCGTGTCGTTCCAGATCTCCGACGGCCGGTGGTTCGTTCGTGGACGGCTGGGTTGGCGGGGTTCTTGAACTGCTGGGGCATCAAGGCAGTCGTGGCGGAGAGTCGACGACAGTTCACCGGCCCTGTCGATCGCGCCCTTCATGCCCTTCGCTGCCCTCGGTGAGGACGTGGTCGGCCCCCGACGATCCCAAGGAGCATGGGAGACGTTCGAGCCACATCGATTCGGGCATGGTCGAGGGTGCATCTTGTAGCCCCTCGCCGCGGCACACGACGAACGCCGCCGCGATGCCCGTGTTGCCGCTGGTCGGTTCGACGAGGGTCGTGTTGCCCGGCATTGATCTTGCCGTGCGCGTCTTGGGCATCATCGATCATGGCCAAGGCCGATGCGGTCCTTGACGGAAGACAGCGGATTGAAAAATTCGAGCTTCAGATAAACCTCGGCGAGGCATCCGGCGTCCTTCGCCGTCTTGTTCAACCTGACGAGTGGGGTGTGTCCGATGGTTTCCGCGATATCGTTACAGAGCCTGCCCATGATTGGTCCCTCCGGGTGAATAATCGTCGCCTGTCTTTGATGGCGAATACTTTAGAACATTGAGGATCGGATGCAAACCGATTCCCCTCCCGGAGCCGGAAATCGGCCCCCGGGCGGGAATTTATGCGCCGGATTACGGGGCGGTGATGCCCGAGCGCAGCCGGCTCTGGATTTTTCGCAGGTCGTTAATCGGACGCAGGAGCGGATCCTTGGGCGGCAGCGAGAGCAGGACATCACCGCCCCGTAATCCGGCATGCAATTCCCCGCCCGGGGGCCGATTTCCGGCTCCGGGAGGGGAATCGGTTGATCCTCAATGTTCTAAAGTATTCATCAAAGACGGGCGACGATTATTCACCAATCATGGGCGGAGCTTTCCTGCAGCGACATATCGCGGAAACCATCGGGCACACACTCGTCGGGCTGAACAAGACGGCGAAGGACGCCGGATGCCTCGCCGAGGACCATCTGAGCGCGTCTTCGGGGCCGCATCGGCTTCGCCCATGATCGATGACCCGAAGGCGCAGAGACCAACCCTCGTCCGAACCCACCAGCGGCGGCAAGCCGTCATCCTCACCATGCCCCTCGAAACGCTTAAATCCTCGGCGGGTAGGTCTCACCGGGGCGCCAAGGCTGTGGCGCGCCCGAATCGTCGACTCTACGCCCGACGCGCTCATGCAGCGGGTCATGAACCCCTCCAACCCGGCCGTGCGCAGACGCCCCGGGACCGCCGGCTGGCCGTCGGCTTCGTCGTCTGCGGCGCGCCGGCGGCGCGTCCGCCGACCGCGCGCGGGGAACATGGGGCGTCCCTGCGGCGGGCCCGGCCGGCAAGCATCGTCTTCAGAACATCGGCACGGAGCTTCGTCCCCGAAACCGGCATCATCGACGGGGTAGCCATCTCCGAGGACGCGGAGTCCTGCGGGGAAGGGCATCCCCGCAGGCATCAGCAGCGGCCATCGGCCGCGGCCGTCGAGTCGCCAAGCGGGCGGAGAACGACGGCAAGCGCGTCATCATCCCTCCTCCAGCAGCGCGCCTGTCGACACGGATGTCACCAACATCGTGCCAAATGACGAGGCGCGACCGGCCGTCGGGGCCGCCGGGCCCGCGCCCCCGACGATGTTTGAAGTCGGGCAAGGTGGTGGGGTCAAGCGTGGAGCTTCGGTCCCGCGCCGGCCACACTGGGGAAGCAGGGGAGCGAGCGCGTCCGAGAACGGCCCAAGATGATGCCGTGTCCCGCCAATACCGGCTGCGAGTCTGCGGCCGTCTGCGGCTCGCGTTCGCTCCAGCCGTCTCATCATCGAGCGAGGACGTCTGCGTCTTGTCGGGAAACTGCCCGTGGAGCGGTCCGATGGTCAAGTACGAGCCCGCGCACGCATCGGCCGAGCCGAAAGAGAGAGCTGGAGGAAAGGTGTAGGTCACCGCGCAAGGTGACCGAGTCTTGATTTCTTTGATGATCGGGAAGAATTCAAATCGAGACGCTGGCGCCAGATCCATCCTGGCCGGATCCCGGCGCGCGGCCACGTGTCTGTCGGGAGCCGTTCGGCGGCCGCCGTAGCCGCCTCGCCCCGCGCCCACCCGCACCGTCCACCGAGAGCTTGGATTCGCGCCCTTGGCCGGCGCCTCGGGCCCGGCGCGCGGCGGCGGTGCGGGTGTCGTCGTCCGCGACACGTCCGCACACGCGAGCCCGCCAGCGGCTCGGCCGCTTGCCGGGCAAGTGCGTGCTGGTACCGCGGCGAATCGTCACCGTTGATCCGCGGCCGCAAGCGCCGCCGGCTCCGGCGCGGCCTACGGGTATCGCGGGTGCCGATGAGGAGCAGCCATTCGTAAGACGTCGGCTGCCCGCTTCCCGCGGCGCAAGCGCGCGGTTCGACGATTTTTCTGTGAAATGGCAACCGGCGAGAATCCAAAGGACTTGCGCTCTTCGGCATGCTCCGTCGTGTCCTCTTCCGGACCCGGCCGCCGATGCGGGCGCTCCTCGCGGCTCACGATCGTCGCACCGTCGGCCTGAGACTCCCGGTATCGCACGCGGGCCGTCGGCGTGTTCGTCGCGCGCGAGAATGTCGTCGCCCCCGCGCAGCCGGGGCATCATCGGGCTCGTATTCCACGTCACGGGGTTCACGCACGCCCGAAGCCTGCGTCTTCGCGGCCGTAGGCCGGCTCCGCCTGCGTCTCGACGTCGCATCCACCTTGATGTGCCGCATTCCGGCCCGGGGATCGGAGAGCGCCCGGCGAATCGCGTCCGAGCCGCATTTTTCGCTCGTCCGTGTTTCGGCTCCGCGCGCAGTCCGCCGCCGTCCTTTGGCTGATCGCGCACCTTGTGCTTAGCGATCGAATTTCGGCCAGCTCCATCACCGACCGCGTCGGGTCGGTGACGTCTTGGACCGCGCGCGATGAAGCCGTCGCGATCGCTACGACGAAGAAACGGCAGCCCAGCCAGTAGAATCACGCTCCACGGCAACACCACCTCCGGCGCTACTGTACACCACCGGCGAACAGTGCCCGCCGAGCAGCTGGTTGAGCACCAGTACGTAATAAAAAATCTCGAGCCTAAAAGCGATAGGGCGATTAAGCGCATGGCTGCTCCGGAGAAAACCCGTCACCGGCCAGCGTAGTCAACTGGCCGTCATCCTTGGCCACGCGCGGATGCTCACCGAGAATGTGCCGGGGATCGGACGATGACGCGATTCACTGCCAGCCCGGTCATCGTGCACCACCGATCTGGAGCTGGTGCGCCGCTGTAGGTATCGGCCGTTCACTTCGAGTCTCCGCCGTTGTCCTCGACCGAGAACTGGATCCCCTTTTGTCGGGTCCTTGCGACTGATCTTTCAGCGACCTCGGCGGCCGCCGGCGGACGACCTTGTTACGACCCGGTCTTGATGTCGCAGACTGCGTAGATCCGACCCCGCGAGGCGGGCAAGAATTCGACTAACGCCGGGGCTTTGGATCCTGACCCGGCTACTCGTGAGGCTCCGACGGCGGGATAGAGCAGTGTCGGCGGGGGACCCCGTGACCCCGCCGCAGCCGCCGCTCGGGTAGGCAATGAGTGAGACAGCCGCGCGCTCCCACGACACGCGGGCGATGGCGGCGCGCGCCCTTCACCTGGCGAGATATCCCTCCGGCCGGTAGGCATGAAACTGGCGCCGCACCACATCTTGGCAAAAGCGGAGCCGCTCGTATCCTTCACCGGAATCCGCGCAGCATGTGGTGAGGCACCGCACGTTCAGGATCCGGCAACGCAAGGCGGCGTAATCCTGCCCTTCACGCTTCGGGAGGGCGTCACCACGTCCGCCCGCTCCCCGCGCGCTACGCGCAAGCTGCTCGGTCCGTCGGGTCGGAATATCGTGCTGCGCGTGCCCGCGCCATCGCCCGTCCGCGCTGGCCGCGACTCATTTCCTTTCACCCCCTCGACTCGGCCCGGTGAGATCATGATGCCATCTCCGCGACAACGCCGGCAGCTGAGCCGATGTCATTTCAGTCAAGACCGGATTCGGGGAGCTCCCCGGTCGGATCGGTCATTAACTCCAGCATTTTTTCTTCTTGCCGGACGCGATAGGGTGACGATTTCCGGCTTCCCGCACGATATAGCGGGACCCGTCAAGCAGGTGGCCTGCGCGCTCCGCGCCCTGCATCGGCGAGTGAGTCTGATTTGAAACCTCGTCTTCCACACGCCCCGGGCCACCGGGACCCGCGCTCTGCGTCAGCGGCAATCGACGCCTCGTGAGCGGCGATGGATAGCCGTTGATGTCTGTCACGACGCCTGCATCCGCTGTCTCCGCCGCCCGCGCATGATCAACCGGGCGCGGGCGTTCGCTGCGCGCGTCAGCGACCGACGCTGCTCGTTATCCGGCACGTTGTTCGTAGTTCGAGGACACCGTCGCCCCCTGTTCGGTAGGTATCCGGCGCAGTCACTTCTTCGGTTGCCGCACGGATGCCCGCACGCCGCGGTCGGGGAACGGCGGGGCCCGCCAACTCGGACGCATTCTTTCTCTCGCCCGAGTCAAACTTACGAACCTCGATCTACTCGATCGGTTCGCTCTGCCCGCTACAGCTTCTTCGCCTTCGTATCGACGCGCTCCGCTACGACTCGGCCACACCCTTCTCCTGCGGAATGCCCGCACACCGCTCGGGTTTCAAGACGTGACGGTGGCCCCGGTCGCGTTCATGTGTTGCGCTCCAGCTTGCCTTTCGAATCGGCCGTGGCCGTCTCATCCGGCGGACACCTTGGTGCGGCCGTGAGACGTCGCGGCGCGTCGCCCGCCCCGAATTCGGCCCCCAAGGACGTCACGCAGAGCACAAACCCGTCCACATCTCCTCCGCGGCGGGTAGCTTTGGGTTGTCTGAAATTGTCGCAAATCCGCCCCTCCCGCTGGCGTGTCACCGTTCATCCGGCAACTTGCCGGGGATGATCGAAATGTGTCTGTGCTAAGTCGGGGTGCAAGCGTCCCGGCGCAGCGCGCAGCCGCGTTCGAGCGTAGTCTTTCGCCCTAGCGGCCGTCTGACTGACTCTCGTCCGCGCTCAGGTGACTCCTCGCTCCCGGCTCGTCTCCCGACTCAGGCGGGACCCGGCCGCCGCGTGCCGGGGCGCCGGCCTGCGGGCGCAGCGTGTCCCGCCTGCAGCCTGCGAGTTTCGGCCGGCGCGTCTTGCCCTCCTGAGAATGCCTCCCCTTTTTCCATGAGCCCACCGGGGAGGCATACTGTCCGCCTTCATAACGAGATGGCGGGGTGTAGCGCAGTTGGCTAGCGTGCTGCGTTCGAGACTGCTCCGGGTTCCCGACCCTGAGCCGCGGGATAAACGATTTTCCAGGGCTGCGGCCTTGCGCCGAGCCACCGCTAGCTACATTTCCAAGAGCCTGGTCTCGTAAGGTCCGAGCTCCGATGGCGAGCCTCGCTCCAGCAACCGCGACTCCGCGCGGCCGCGACACCATGGGCTGCCAGATATAGGACGACGCATGCGCTTCCCGTCTGAGAAATGGGAAATGATGTTTGTCGCCACCTACTCGGTGCGAGACGAAATGCGACTCCTTCCGCGCCGGCCGCGGGGTCCACGTGCTAGCGAGACTCGGCCAGTACGCACGACGTCATGAAGAGGCAACGCGAGAGAACCGCGTCGGCCTCTAACTAAGCCGACTTCTTCGGCCTGCCATCGGTCTCCGCATCAGCGGCCACGCCCGGATTCGGAAAGGTACCTGGTCTTTGAAGCGTTGGCCGCTTCAAATCGCTGTCCCGAGACGCACACTGCCGACCGAGAATCCAGCCGCCGTCCTCATTTCGGCGACCTCGGACCCGAAGCAAGCCTCGCGACACTGGGTGCTCGTCGCAGTGACCTTGCATCACAAACTCAGAACTCGCTAGGGAGCCTCCACTGGGGCACCGACGGGGCGCTACAAAAAAAAAAAAAAAAAAAAAAAAAAAAAAAAAAATGGCTCTCGCACGCCCGTGAGACCTGGAGCGAGACCTGCGGCTGCCTTCGGGCCGTCGCGCTCGCCCACGGTACAACGGCGTCCCGCTCCGCCTCTGTCCCATTGTGAACCGCGCAATAAGCCCTTCGCTGCGACGTGTAGAGCCGCTCGACCAGGCACGGGATGACGACGCCGCCCGCCAGCCGCGACCCGGACGGGAGGTGGGGTCGGCCGCGAGGCACGGATCTAGACCATTCTGCATCCTCTTCTGGCCCGGACGAATCAGCTTCCTCTTCAAAGCGAGACCAGCCTCCGCGTGGTGTCACCCTGCAGTTTCAGTGCACTTTGATTTCTTTGGGCGTGAACAACCGTCAGACCCGCCTTCGGGCAAGCACCTGTGCCCCGCCGAACTCGCAGTACCGCTTCATGAAGCTGCGCGGCCGGTGCGTCGCGGGCAGGGCGGCATTTCGCCCGGTGGTCAAT
>CALNXV010000062.1:0-43361 GCA_942490665.1 uncultured Microthrixaceae bacterium | reverse complement strand
TCATGAAGGATTTCGCAGCCAATCACTCGATTTTTCTGCTCGAACTTGCGGCCTGGGAATATTTACCAGCGAATCCCCAGGGTTTTTATCCCAGTAGTAAAAAACAAGATACTTATGGAAATGCACCACCAATTATGGGAATCTACGAGAACATGTTCGCAAAATCGAAGTGATTACTACTCACCGGATAGTTGGATGCCGCATATAAGCATCTCTTACCTGGATGTTTGCCCCGACAATATCGGAAAAATTACTTCAATGCTTGCTTTTAGAGATTTTCGAATTGGGAAATTGAGGTAGACAATATTTCATTCATTTATGAACCGGATGGGGAAATCGGTCAATTGAAGAATTCAGAGAAATTTTCGGAAACAGGATAAACCTTGAATCTGAAACAGATCACAACAGTAAATGCTCTTGTTTATATCGGTATCGGGATATTGTTCACTCTCTATTCGCCGGTACCCTGGCTTCTCTCTGGGCATTCCAGACCTTGCAGGGTTGAATGGAGTTGACTATTGGAATATCGCTTATTTTCGAGGATGTTTGGTGCTGCCTTATTCAGTGCCGGCATCTTGCTCTGGGCTGTGAGATCCATCCTCAGCGAAGTATCTGAAACCGGTATCCGTAGCATACTTCTTTTCCCTGATCCTCGGCAATCTTATACTCCTGATCACCCCCCTAACCCAGACTTTTAGTGTATGGCAAAATCTGGCAGGTTTTTTGCTTGTTCTGGTCCCCCTGGCATCTCTGGTACTATACACGTATTGAGCAATAAAAATTACAAAAAGCCAATAGAATCCAACTAATTACAGGATCATTCCTTTTCATCTTCCTTCGATAACTGCCAAATCTCTTCCATCTTTTCGATTCCCATTTCTTCGATCTTTTAAGTCTTTGATCTCGCATATTGCTCGATCGCCTCGAATCGACGTCTGAAACGTTTGTTAGTTTCTCTCAGAGCACTTTCCGGCTCCACTTCAACCAGCGTTAAATTCAGATGACAGAGAAAAGCAAACTCCTGATCTCTCTATTTTTATCATCCTGGGACGAAGCCTGCTGTACTTCATTAAATTCTTCTAGCACCTTATCGGTCACACCAGAAAGGTCCGACCAATCAAAACCGACACGCACCACACGATCCTGAATCGGCCAGATTGAAGTAAGGCTGGCAAAGTTTTCCCGATTCCATCGAGAATACTCAAGCGAGCTTTTCCATTTTTTTTCCTTTCCTCAGATTTCAATCGTTCCCAATTTTTTTAATACATTATCAGTATCCGATATTTTCACATCTGCAAAAACATGGGGGTGTCGCAAGATCAATTTTGTGTTTATTGATTGAACTACATCATTCATTCGAAAATCGCCCGATTCATACGCAATTTGAGCGTGCAGTGAGCAACCTGGAGCAGCAAATCGCCCAATTCTTCCGCAGCTCCATCTTATCGCCTTCATCAATAGCATCGAGCACTTCGAATGTCTCCTCTAGTAAAAAGGCTTCAAGGATTCATGTGTTTGTTCAAGATCCCACGGACAACCTTCAGGGCTGCGCAAATGAGCGACAATTTCCCTGAGCATTTCAAAGGCGTAATGTTTATCCAAAGCCGGAATATATAGTGAAGTCATAATACTGGATATTTTCACTATGATCAATCTGAAAAGCTTTGCAATTTTCAATGATCTGATTTTTTGTCCCCGCATTATGTACAAAGATCACATCATGCTCATCGGGGTAAACAGAACCAAGCATCAGTTTTATTGAAGTGGCAACTCTCTTTGAATGGATCTGTGCAATCAGCACATCGTAATTGGGAGCATAATCAGGTGATCTGAGTTCCGAGATTTCGAGCGCATCCGTAAGTACGGTCCTGAAAACAGGTCTTTTTCAAGCGCCGAAAAGATTGGTTCAATGAAACTCAATCCTTCAATAATTCGAACGGGAATTCCTTCATTTTTCGCCCTTTCTACGATCGCTGGTGTTGTAGATTCACATCGTGCTCCGCCCACCGATCGTCGCTCGCGTCGCCGGACGTGCGCCGGCGGTCGTCGTCGAGGACCTCGTGATCAGCTACGGCGACCTCCGCGCGGTGGACGGCGTCTCGTTCACCGCCGCGGCGGGCGAGGTCACCGTCGTGCTCGGTCCCAACGGCGCCGGCAAGACCTCGACGATCGAGCACCTCGAGGGGTACCGCCGAGGCCGACAGCGGCCACAGCCGCGTGTTGGACCTGGATCCGGCGACGGGACCGGGCGCTCGCCCTGACCCGCTGGTCGGGATCATGCTGCAGGCAGGGTGGCATCCCCACCGGCGATCCGGCCGACCGAGGTGCTGACGCAGTACGCCGGGTTCTTCGACGACCCACGCGACCCCGACGAGCTGCTGCGCTCGGTCGGCCTGTCGGACCGACGACGCACCCCGTACCGACGCCTCTCCGGCGGGGAGCAGCAGCGGCTGTCGCTCGCGCTCGCCCTGGTGGGGCGTCCGTGGCTCGTGTTCCTCGACGAGCCCACCGCGGGCGTCGACCTGGAGGGCCGCGATCTGATCCGCCGGGTTCTCGACGGCCTGCGCGACGAGGGCGTGTGCGTCGTGCTCACCACCCACGACCTCGACGAGGCGCAGCGGCTCGCCGATCGGGTCGTGATCATCGATCGTGGGCGCGTGGTCGCCGAGGGCACACCTGCGTCGCTCATGACCGGCGGCACCGACGGACCACCTGCTCTTCGGCGCCCCACCGGGCCTCGACGTCGCCTCCCTGTCCGCTGCGCTGGGCGCCGCGGGTGCACGAGATCGCCCGTGGCGAGTACCGCGTCGACACCGCACCGATCCCGGCGACGGTCGCAGCGCTGACGTCGTGGTTCGCCGAGCGCGACCTGCCCCTCGCTGACCTCCGCGCCGAGCGACATCGGCTGGACGACGTGTTCCGGCAGCTGACCGCCCTGGAACCAGCGACGGGGCGACCGTCGGGACCCGAGCACGGGGAGAACCGGACCCCGAGGTCACGCCCGTCAGCCGACGTCGAGGCCGACGGCGCAGAGGACCGCTGAATGAACCCGCTCCTCTCGCAGCTGCGACCGAGCTGACGCTGTCGATACGCCAGGGGGAGCAGCTGCTCGTGTCGCTCGGCATCCCCGTGCTGATCCTCGTCTTCTTCTCGTCGGTCGACGTGCTCGAGCTGCCTGGTGACGAACCGATCGACTTCCTGGCGCCCGGCGTCCTGGCGCTCGCGGTCATGTCGAGCGCGCTCGTCTCCCTCGGGATCGGCACCGGGTTCGAACGCTCCTACGGCGTGCTCAAGCGCCTCGGCGCCTCGCCGCTGGGTCGACCCCGCTGGGTCGCGCCGAAGATCATGACGGTGCTCGTACCATCGAGGTCGCTCAATGGGTGGTGATGATCGGCGGTCGCCGCTGCTGCTGGGCTGGTCGCCACCCGGCTCCGGGTGGCCGCAGCCAGCGGTGCAGGCGGCGCTGCTGGGGACCCCGGCGTTCGGCGGCCTGGGACTGCTGATGGCCGGCACGCTGCCCGGTCTGGCGACGCTCGCCGGCGCCAACGCGCTCTACCTGGTCCTGTTGCTGACCGGCGGCATGGTCGTGCCGCTCGACGAGCTGCCGGCCGGCGTCGCGAGCGTCGCCAAGGTGTTGCCCGCTGCGCCGCTGTCCGAGATGCTGATCGGATCGCTGGTCGAGGGCGGACGGTCGCCGCGTGGGCGTGGGTGTCGCTGGCGTGCTGGGCCGTGATGGCGCACCGGTGGCAGCCGCGGCCCTGTTCCGCTGGGAGTGACCGCGCTCAGACGTGTTCGGGCTGCTCCTCCGCCTCGCCCACACCCGGGGCTCCTCGTCGGCCCCGCTCGGCGGCGCGGAGGGCACGAGCTTCCCGCGGTACTTCGAGGTCTCGCTGCGCTGGGAGAGCGCCCATCGGAAGAAGATGACCGCGATGATCACCCAGATGTAGGTGCCGCTGATCACCTTCATCACCACCCCGGCGAGCTGTTGGTCCTCCATCACCGAGAGCCCCCAGAGCCGGATCGGCTGGTTGTAGCCCTGGTAGAGGATCTCCTCGGCCGCGGTCAGGAAGGCGGCAGGGATCACTGGGATGACCGACAGGAGCACGAGCACGAGGATCTTCACCGGTGGCGTCCCGCGCAGCTCGGGGATCGGTCCACAGATGATCATCCACACGAGCAGCGAGGAGAACACCATGAGGGTGTGCACCCCGTAGTGGAGCCATGCGTTCGCCACCGAGTTGTTCACGACCCAGGCCCAGTGGGTGATGATCGTCAGCACGATGTTCACCAGCAGCGCCGGACCGGGACGTGCCCAGAAGTAGACGAACCGCTTGAACCCACCCTCGCCGATGATGAGCCGCGCCAACCACGTCGGCGTGGCGAGGAGGACCGCCGGCGGGAACACGATGGTCAGGAAGGCGTGCTGGACCATGTGCACCGAGTAGAGCCGCTGCTCGGCGATGTCGTGGATGGGGAAGTCTGCGGCCACCCAGAAGATCAGCACCGAGAACCAGAACCACCCCACCTGGGAGCGGGTGATGGGCGCCTCGCCCGCGGCGATCGCCTTGGGCTGGATGACCTTCGCTGCGTAGATTCCGAGACCGATCAGCCCCAGGGTCAGCAGCCACACCTCGAGGTGCGCCTGCCAGTCGGGGAACGCTGCGGCCAGGGTCATGCGGTCTCGGTGTCAGCCGCCGGCGACGAACGGCGGAGGTGGGTCGGGCGGTGGGTCGTTGAAGTCGGTGGTCCCGGAGTCCGTCCAGAAGTTCATGACCGACAGCATCACCATGTAGATGATGATCGCCAGGACCACCCCGAAGTAGAACGTGCGCTTCAGGAGGGGGCTGTCCCACTTGAGATGCATGAAGTAGAGCGCCACCAGGAAGAACTTGATGACCATCAGGATGATGAGGAGCGGCACCGCGAAGCTGCGCGAGCCCTCTCCGAACCAGTCCGTCCACCATTCGGTGGACACCTCGAGCGCGGTCAGCACGACCAGCACCCAGAAGATCATGAAGTACTGACGGTCGGTGCCGCCGTGGTCGTGGTGCTCTCCGGGGTGGACCGGGGAGTGGTCGTCGACCGTGGGTTCGCTCGTGGTGCTCACCGCTGGCTCCTCAGGGGATCAGGTAGACGATGGTGAAGATCAGCACCCAGACGATGTCGACGAAGTGCCAGTACAGGCCCACGACCTCGACCGCCTCGGCGTGCATCTTGCGTCGGAACGAGATGCCGATCACGGACAACAACATGATGATCCCGACCAGGACGTGCACGCCGTGCAGTCCGGTGAGCGCATAGAAGGCGGACGACGCCACGTTCGTGGTGAAGCCGAGGCCCTCCTCGACGAAGACCGTGAACTCGTAGATCTGACCGCCGAGGAACAGCCCACCGAGCACCGCGGTCGACGTGAGCCACAGCCGCATGCGGGTGTGGTCTCCTCGCATGATCGAGTTCACCGCGAGCACCATCGTCAGCGAGCTCATCAGCAGGATGAACGAGGTCATCGAGGTGAAGAGGATGTCGAACAGCTGACGGGATACGGCGAGCCGGCGAGTCCGCGATCTCCCCGGGACGGTTCTTGTAGATCAGGTAGGTCGAGATCAGCCCGCCGAACAGCAGGCAGTCCGACGCCAGGTAGACCCACATGGCCAGCTTCTCGTTCGAGATGCCGGTGGAGGTGACGTGGATGTCGTCGGGGAACTCCAGGTCCTCGACGTCCTCGTACATCAGGTCAGCCAACGGGGGCCTCCTCGGTCGTCGCTCGGCCTCGGCCGTTCTCGGTTGTCCGTCGCCGAATCGTCGCCCTCGGCGTTCGCCGGTCGCTGCGAGGCCGCGTCGGGGTCGGTCGTGACCGTCGTGGTCGTCGTGGCCGTGGCCGGCGTCTGGGTCGGTGGAGGGCTCCATCACCCATCCGTACATGCCGGCGATCACCAGCACGACACCGGGGATCGCCCACCACAGGCTGAAGATGAGGCCGTAGCCGATGAGCGGCAACCCGGCGGCGAGGACGAGCGGCCAGTACGACGGCGACGGCAGGTGGACATCGGTGGCGTCTGCGCTCCTGGGTGACGTCCTCTGTCTTGGCGATCCGGACCGTGCGACCCTGGGAGTCGTGGCCGTACTTGCGGTGCCAGAACTCGTCGAGCTCCTCGACCACGGGCGTGTCGTCGAAGTTGTGCTCGGGCGTGGGGCGAGGGGATCATCCACTCGAGGGAGCGGGCATCCCATGGGTCGGGGCCCGGGTTCACCGGCGATCGCCTGTGCTTCCGGTAGCTGGCGATAGATGTTCCAGATGAAGATCAGGAACGACACCGCGATGATGAACGCGCCGACGGTGGCCACGATGTTCCAGAGGTTGAAGCCCCTGGCCCTCGGTGTAGGTGAACGTGCGTCGCATCATGCCCTGCAGGCCCAGGATGTGCATCGGGCCCGAAGGTCAGGTTGAAGCCGAGCAGCATGGTCCAGAAGTTGGCACTTGCCGAGCTTCTCGTTCAGTTTGTGCCCGAACACCTTCGGCCACCAGAAGTACATGCCGCCGAAGAGGCCGAGCAGGATGCCGCCGAAGAGCACGTAGTGGAAGTGGGCGACGATGTAGTAGGTGTCGGTCTGCTGGGTGTCGGCCGGGGCCAACGCGTGGCTCACCCCGGAGAGCCCACCGATGGTGAACATCGCCACGAGGCCCACCGAGAACAGCATCGCGGTGTTGAACCGCAGCCGTCCTCCGTACAGGGTGGCCAACCAGTTGAGGATCTTCACGCCGGTGGGCACGGCGATGAACATCGTCGCCAGCGAGAAGGCCAGGATCGACATCTGACCCATGCCCGAGGCGAACATGTGGTGCGCCCACACGCCCCAGCCCATGAAGCCGATGGCGATGCCGGAGCCGACCATGAACGGGTAGCCGAAGATCGGCTTGCGGGAGAAGACCGGGATCACCTCGGAGACGATGCCGAAGGCCGGCAGGATCATGATGTAGACCTCGGGGTGACCGAAGATCCAGAACAGGTGCTGCCACAGGAACGGGTCGCCTCCCGCCGCCGCGTTGAAGAAGTTGGCGTCGAACATGCGGTCGAAGGTGAGCAGCAGCAGCGCCACCGTGATCACCGGCAGCGCGAAGACCAACAGCACCTGGGTGATGAAGGCCATCCAGGTGAAGACGGGCATCTTCATGAGCGTCATGCCGGGCGCCCGCATGTTCAGCACCGTCACGGTCAGGTTCACCGCCGAGACGGTGGAACCGATGCCCATGATGATCAGGCCGATCGCGTAGAAGTCGATGCCGTGACCGGGCGAGAAGACGACGCCCGCGTTCGGCGCGTAGTTGAACCAGCCGCCGTTGGCGCCGCCACCGAGGAACCACGAGGTGTTGAAGAAGATCGCACCGGTCAGCCACAGCCACAGCGACAGCGCGTTCATGCGCGGGAAGGACACGTCCCGGGCGCCGATCTGCAGCGGCAGCAGGTAGTTCGCGAACGCTGCCGCGAGCGGCATGATCACCATGAACACCATGGTGACGCCGTGCATCGTGAAGACCTGGTTGTAGAGGTCCGCCGACAGCAGCTGGTTGCCCGGGACCGCGAGCTGCAGCCGGATCATCAGCGCCTCGACCCCGGCCACGAGGAAGAAGAAGAACGACGCGACGCCGTACATGATGCCGATCTTCTTGTGATCGACGGTGCTGATCCACGACCGCCAGCCGGTCGTCGCCTTCGGGCGGGCGAACACGCCCATCGGGTCGACGTGCGGATGACGCGGCTCCTCGCCGGTCGTGAGCTCCAGTGGTGGTTGTTCCTCGATGATCGCCATCAGATGGTGGTCCCTCGCTCGGTCGCCCGGCTCACTTGAGGGTGAGCAGGTAGGCGGTCAGCTGGTCGATCTGTTCCTCGGACAGGTTGTAGTTCGGCATGCCCTGGTTGTTGTTCGGGTCCATCGGCTTGACCTCTTCCGGATCCCGCAACCAGCGCTTGATGTTGTTCACGTCGGGCTCCCCGGAGGGCACCGCCTCGGCGGTCTGCTCGCCCTGGTAGAGCGGCAGGAGGCCGCCGACGAAGTGCTGGCGCATCATCAGGTTGGTGAGGTTCGGGGCGTTGCCCGACGCCATGGTGATGTCGACGCTCGCTCCGTAGTCCGGGTTCGGGAGCTCGGAGTAGGTGTAGGGCGCCGTCGAGTTCGGATCGAGCCCGTTCACCTCGTGACAGAACGAGCACTGGGTCACGAAGAGCTGCTGCCCCGCGATGGCGAGCGTGTCGTCCTCGTCCGGCTGCTCGGGCGGGGTCGTCATCCGCTCGACCCAGACGTCGTAGTCGGCCTGCTCGAGCGCCTTGACCTGCATCCGCATGACACCGTGGGACAGCCCGCAGTACTCGGTGCACTGGCCCTCGAAGATCCCGACCTCGTCGGCGTTCATGACGAGCTCGTGCGTGCGACCCGGGACCGCGTCCTTCTTGCCGGCGAGCGCCGGGATCCAGAAGGAGTGGATCACGTCGTTCGACTGGATCTTGAACTCGATGTCGCGACCCACCGGGATCGCGGCCTCGGTGGCCGTGATGATGTCGACGGCACCGTCGTTGTCGATGTCGTAGCGGTACTCCCACCACCACTGCTGGCCGATCACCGTGATCTCGAGCGGGTCGGTCGCGTCGTCCATCGCCAGGATCGTCTGGACGTTGAACACCGCCAGCACCGCGAGCAGGACCGCCGGGACGATCGTCCAGCCGATCTCGAGGCGCGTGTTGCCGTGGACCTGCTCGGGCTCCTCGACCCCGTCCCGGTCGTCCTTGCTGCGACGGAAGCGCGTCACGAGGTAGATCAGGCCGACCTCGACGATGATGAAGACCAGGCCGGCGATCGCGAACACCGGGATGATCAGGTTCTGGATGCTCTGGGACTTGTCGCCCTGCGGGCTCAGCGTCGTGAGGGGACGCCCCTCGGGCAGCCCGATGTTGCGGATCAGCAGCCAGCCGAAGAACAGCACCAGCAGGCCGCCGATGGTGGTCCAGATGAGAGCCTTGCGCTTGTCCACGTCCTACCTCTCCAGTCGCCGGCGGCGGAGTCGCCCGGTCGCGCCGCGTCGATACGGATCTCGGCCGGGAGCTCGACGGCTCCGAGCGATTCCTCGCCACCGTGCTTCTCTTCGATCTCACGCTGTCCGACGATGCCTCCAGCTATACCACCTCCGATGATCACCAGCCCACCGACCAGCAGGGCCCCGACGAGCAGGGACCGCTTGAGCTGAGGTCGGTTGGCGATGACCACCGCTGCGGCGAAGATCGCCGAGGCGAGCACGATGATCACGAACACGGCGCCCAGCTTCGACACCGCCAGCAGGATCCGGGACATCGCGAACACGACGAGCGCGACCCCGATGGTCGCCCCGATCGGGATCTCGAGGGGATACATGAACTTGTCGCGGATGGCCTTGTTCTCGACCGGGTCGCCGGTGGCCCGCTCCGACCAGGCACGGACGGTCCACTCGACGGCCGCGACGACCAGCCCGACGCAGCCGATGACGAACAGCGTGGAGGAGACCGCCAGACCGACGATGACCGCGCCGACGGAGAAGGCCGCGATGATCGGCCAGAACGTCAGTCCCTGGGGGGTGGGGACCCGGAGGTCGACCCCGCCGGAGACCTTCCCGTTCTCGACCCGAGCACCCTCGAGCTCGGCGAGCGCCTCGGGGGAGCCGTCACGGAACGCCGAGGTGAAGCCGCCGAGCACGGCCATCGTGCCGGCGAAGGCCATCAGGATGGAGTAGCCGATCTGGTCCCCGACCCAGCCCTTCCAGCCGAAGCTGAGCGGACCGACGATCGAGTTGACCAGGTTGCCCTCGTCGAACACCGCCAGCACGCCACCGTTGGCGGACGCCCCGGTGAGGAAGCCGTAGACGAGCGCGGTGAGCAGACCGACGGCCGCTGCTGCGTAGAAGTACTTGGAACCCCGAGTGATCATCGCGCACTCACTTCTGGATGTAGACGGCGAACCAGATGACGCCGTAGAGGGCACAGGCCGCGTACCAGAACACCGCTGCGGCGCTGATGCCGTCGGGTTGACGGCTGGAGTACTGCCCGCCGAGGGCACGGAAGGCCATCAGGAGGATGAACGCGACCCCGGTTGCGACCATCGCGAGATGCCCAGCGGTCACCGCGTAGAACAGCGGCCCCTCCGGCTGGGACATCATCAGGCCGACCTCGCGGTAGAGGAACGTCGTCTGGTTGATGAACGCCGCCCCGAGCAGGATCGTCACCCCGAGCGCCAGGTAGGTGTGGTTGCGGTCGTCGCGGTTGATCGAGAACACGGCCCACTGCATGGTCACCACCGACATGCCCAGCGTCACCAGCTGCATGTTCGGCTGGGTGAGGGGGATGGTGTTGTCCGCCAGCCAGGCCGCTCCCGCGGCATCGCGGGTCGCGACGTAGGTCCCGATGAGCGTGACGAGCGCCATGACGACACCGGCGGTGGCGAAGGCGGTGCCGAACAGCAACTCCCGCCGTCGGGGCAGGTGCGCCGGGGGTGGGGCGGACGAGGCCGGCGCCGGTGCGGCGCTCGGGGTGGGGGCGGTCAGCGTCGAGGTGTCGCTCATCGGGCGTCCTCCTCATCGGTGTCGCCACGAAGGTCGGCGAGCGGGTAGGGGCTGCGCACGACCTCGAGGTCGACGAACTCGGCCCCCGCCACGACGGGGCCCGGCGGGTACCACTCGAGGGTCATGGCGTCGTCGTCGTCGGGATCGGGGTGCTCGCTGCCGATCCGGGCCGCACCGACCGTCATCGCCAGCCCGGACAGGACGCCGACCGCCAACACCAGCGCACCGACGGCGACGATGGCGTTGAACGCCGCCGGGTCGAGCCCCGACTCGCCGCCACGGGCGAGGAACGCCTGCAGGAGGTGGATGGTGGCGACCAGGCCGGCGCCGAGGAACACGGCGGTCACGCCGCCACGACCGGGGCCTTCGGGCGCCGGTGCGCTCCAGAGGCGCCGGCTCCAGTGGGCGAGTCCGGCGATCGCGCCGCACGCAGCGGCACCGACGAGGAACACGGTCTGGGCACCGGTGATCATGGCGGGCTGGAGGTCCCAGATCGTCCCCGAACCGGCGTAGTCGATCGCCTGGAGGGCGCCGGCGAGCGCCGCACCGAGGATCAGCAGCGGGGCGAGCAGGGAACCGAGCAGCGCGGTCGACAACGCGACGCGGCCTCGTCGCAGGGTGTCGCCGAGGGCGCCGAGCAGGGCGAGCACCGGCACTGCAGCAAGGACCGCGGCAAGCGCGAACACGACGGTCTGCAGCGCCCGGGAGGTCTGGGTCCAGGCGCCGAACGAGGCGATGGCGTAGGCGGCGATGAGGCCCTGCACCGGCCCGTAGGCCCGGATGCGGCGACGGGACGACGCCGCGACCACGTCGGCGGCGATGCCGAGCACCGGAATGGCGATCATGTAGATCGAGGGGACCCGCAGGAACCAGGCGATCCCGGTGTCGAACCCCGCAGCGATGCCCTCGGCGTCGAACTGGGCGATCTGTGCGAGCGACACGTGAGCGACCGCGGAGCCGAAGGTGAGGATCCACACGGGAGCGGCGACCAGCATCGACCACGAGAAGAACGGGACCTTGGCGAGGCCCATGCCGAGCGGCCGGTGCGACAGCACGGTCGTCGCGACGCAGACCGACCCCAGCGAGAGCGAGATCATCATCGCCCCCATCGAGAGGCTGGACAGGCGAGCACCCTCGAGGTCGGGGCCGCCGATGCCGCCGTCGAGTGCGACGCCGGTCAGGAAGATCGCCCCGGCGATGAGCCAGCTCCACAGCGACAGGGCGGCGGCGCGGGGGAAGGCGATCGCCGGCGACGCCACCTGCCGGGGAACGAGGTAGATCCCCAGCCCGATCAGGGTCGGCAGCACGCCCATGACGACGAGAGCGACCAGCGAACTGCTCGCCAGGGCCGGGGTCAGCCCGAGGAGCCCGTCGTCGCTGAGCCCATCGACGCCGGACAGCGCCAGTCCGAGCGCGGCGAGCGCGGTGAAGAACAGGCCGAAGCCGATGTACAGGCGACCCACCGTCAGGTGGTCACCGGACCCGATGAGCCGCTCGATGGCGGTCGGTGGCTGGGATCCGCCGGCGAGTTCGCCCGCCGCCCGGTCCGCCTCGGGTCTCGTCTCGGTCAGTGCCATGTGTGGTGCCCTCGTGTGCGCCGCCGCTGGAATCCGGACACTACTCCGAAGCCCGCGTAACGAAGAAAATCCTCAGCTCCGTCGTGAGCGTGGTCACCAGCCCTGGCGGACGATCACGTCAGCGGCCATGGCGGCGAACAGGACCGTGACGTAGGTGATCGAGAAGCTGAACGACCGGATCGCCTTTGCCGGCGACTCGGTCCGCATGACCCCGATGTTCATCCAGAGGTACGCACCGCCGAGGACCACCGCGGCGACCCAATAGAGGGCGCCCAGCCCGGCCGCCCAGCCGAAGGCGAGCGACAACGCCCACACGACCACGGTGTAGAGGACCATCTGGCGGGTGGTCTCGCGGTAGGTGGCGACCACCGGCAGCATCGGGACGTCGGCTGCGGCGTAGTCATCCTTGTACTTGATGGCGAGTGCCCAGAAGTGCGGCGGCGTCCAGAAGAACATGAAGGCGAACAGCAGCATCGGCGCCCACCCGAACGTGGCGCTGACCGAGTCGGTGACCGAGGACCACCCGATGAGCACCGGGATCGCACCGGCGGCGCCGCCGATGACGATGTTCTGACGTGACGTCCGCTTCAGCCACAGGGTGTACACGAACACGTAGAACAGGCACGCCGACAGTCCCAGCACCGCCGAGAGCGGGTTGACCAGGAACCACAGCCATGCGAACGCAGCGGTCTCGATGCCGACCGCGAAGACCAGCGCGGCGCGCGGGGTCACGGCGCCGGTGACGAGCGGGCGACCCTTGGTGCGGTCCATCAGCGCGTCGATGTCGCGGTCGACGTACATGTTGACCGCGTTGGCGCCCCCGGCCGCGAGCGCGCCGCCGACGACGGTCGCGACCATCAGCCAGATCGACGGCACGCCGCCCTCGGCCACGACCATCGCCGGCACCGTGGTGACCAGGAGCAGCTCGATGATGCGCGGCTTGGTGAGCGCCACGTAGGCGCCCACCCGGGCGCTGATGGCGCGCGCCCGCGAGCCGATCGAGGGGGTGTGGCTGAGCGCCGGGGCGACCATGACCGGGCCAACGCTAGGGGCCGCGCGACCCCGACTGCCAACGCGGGTGACTGCGGACCAGGGGGTCGGTCGGATCTACGCTGTGTCCATCATGACCGAGGTCCTCCGCCCCTCCTCCGACCCGGCCAGCACCGTCGCGACCGACGCCGACCCCGCCGCGAGCGACCCGCCCGACCCGACCCGGACGGAACGCTGGACCATCTCGGCGCGTCGCTACCGCGTGGTCGTCGCTGCAGCGCTGGTGCTGCTCGCGATCATCGTGGTGACCGGGTCCGCCGTGCGTCTGACCGGGTCCGGCATGGGGTGCTCGGACTGGCCGAACTGCACCGACGAGCAGTTCGTCGAGGTCTCGGACGCGAACATGGCGATCGAACAGCTCAACCGACTGTTCACCGGCGTGGTCGCAGCGTCGGTCATCGGAGCGGTGCTGGGTTCGCTCCGTCGCCGTCCGTACCGCCGCGACCTCGTCTGGTGGTCCGCCGGGCTCGTCGCCGGCGTGGTGGGACAGGTGGTGCTCGGCGGCATCACCGTGCTGACCCACGTCCATCCGCTGTCCGTCGCCGGGCACTTCGTGCTGTCCCAGGTCCTGATCGCGAACGCCGTGATCCTGCTGTGGCGCTCCTCCCAGGAGCCGGGCCCGCGAGCGCCCGTGGTCCCCCGAGCGACGCTGTGGTGGTCCCGCGCGGCCGTGGTCCTCGTGGCGGCGATGATGATCACGGGCCCGATCGTCACCGGGTCCGGGCCACACGGCGGCGACGAGGACGCGCAGCGCTTCGGGTTCTTCATCCCCGACGTCGTGCGCGTCCACAGCATCAACATGTGGCTGTACCTGGCCGTCGTGGTGGTCGTGCTGTTCCGGCTCGCGCGCGCCGGCGCGCCCGCCGCCGCGCAGCGCCGTGGCCGGCGACTCCTGGCCGTCATCGTCGCCCAGGGGGCGATCGGCTACACCCAGTACGAGCTCGGCATCCCCGAGTGGCTCGTGATCCTGCACATCGTCGGCGCCACCGCCGTGGTCGCCCTCACCGTCTGGTTCCACCTGGGACTGTCCGCCCCGGTCACCGAGCCCGCAGCGCAAGCCTCCCCGGACCAGGGCGGCGACCCCCAGCCGGCGGGCGCGGCGCTCCCCGCATCGCCGTGACACCTGGCCCCGCGGCGGCACCGCTCGAGGTCCTCGAGCCCGACACGGCGGCGTCGGTCGACACCGAGCGGCCCTGGGTGGTGCTCGTCTGGAACGATCCGATCAACCTGATGAGCTACGTGACCCTGGTGCTCCAGAAGCTGTTCGGCTACTCGAAGGCCAAGGCGAACCAGTTGATGCTCCAGGTGCACCACGAGGGCAAGGCCGTGGTGTCCAGCGGGACCCGCATCGAGGCCGAGCGCGACGTGTTCCGGCTCCACGAACACGGCCTCTGGGCCACCATGCAACAGGACTGACGGGACGCAGGCAGCCATGGGCATCTTCGATCGCCACACCAGCTCGGTGTTCCGCCCGCGACGCGAGGGCGGCTACGACGTCGAGCTCGGCGCGGCCGAACGTCGCCTGCTCGCCCAGATGCTCGGGCAGCTCCGCGAGCTGCTCGGCACCGACAGCGATGCGATGGCCCGGCTGTTCCCACCCGCGTACGGCGACGACGAGGAGCGCAACGAGGGCTACGCGGTGCTCGCCGGGTCCGAGCTGCGCGAGGGTCGCCTCGGGGCCCTCGGTGCGGTCGAGGACACCCTCGACGCCGAGGTGCTCACCGAGGAGCAGCTCGACGCCTGGATGCGCACGATCAACGCGGTCCGCCTGGTGCTCGGCACCCTGCTCGAGGTCGGCGAGGACGACCCGACGCCGGCACCCGAGGACCCCCACGCCGCGATGTACGCGACCTACGAGTTCTTCGGGTTCCTGCTCGACCAGATCGTGCTGGCCCGCTCGGCCTGACACCGCCCGGCAGCCCGCCGACGTGCGTACCAGCACGACCCGGGCGCGCTGGTACGCTCTCGGCCTCCGCGCCCGGGTCTCCGGAGCGGATGCGCCCCCATCGTCCAGCGGCCTAGGACGCCTGCCTTTCACGCAGGTAACACGGGTTCGAATCCCGTTGGGGGTACCACGACCGACGTCGTACACAACGGGAACGAGTTGTCCCGACGCCGTCGACCCACGCTACGATCGTCGGTCCACACCGTTCTGGTCCCGTGGTGAAGTCAGGAGTTCACGCCGGCCTGTCAAGCCGGAGGTCGCGGGTTCAAATCCCGTCGGGACCGCCACACACCCCGGGTCCGCCCCGGGGCCCGGATTCGAGGTCCGGTACTGCTCCGTCGGTATCGGATGTCGTCCCGGTCGGGTAGCTCAGTTGGCAGAGCGTCCGCCTGAAAAGCGGAAGGTCACCGGATCGACGCCGGTCCCGACCACCACGGGGACCGCTGGGCCGGCCGCACCGTCGGCCCGGTCCAGCGGTCCTGTTGCGCCCCCTGCGCGCACCCGTCATCATCGTGGGTCGGGCGACGGACCTCTGCGGGGGCAAGCGGTGACCGGGGGACGTGTGACGGGGGCAGGCGCAGTGACGGGGCAGCGCAGCGACGGACGGACCGTCGCGGTTCGGGGTCCCCGGTGAGCGGCGACGGCCTCGACACGGGGGCGCCTCCGCCCTCCGGGGAACCGGCACGCCCACGCTTCATCTCGAACGCGAACAAGCTCGGGTACTCCCCGCCACTCGACGGCATGCGCGGCTTGGGCGTCATGCTGGTGATCCTCGTCCATGCGGCGTTCGAGCCGTTCGCATCGTTCGCGCTGGTCGTCGACATGTTCTTCGTGGTGAGCGGCTTCCTCATCACGACGCTGCTGCTCGAGGAGGACCGGCGGGCGGGCCGGGTCGACCTGCGTCGCTTCTACACGCGACGCGCCCTGCGGCTCCTGCCCCTGATGTACCTGGTGCTCGCCGCGACGCTGCTCGGGTTCCTCGTGCTGCACCTGCTCTTCGACGAACGGGAGCTGCTGGACCGGGCGATCAGCGACGTGCTCTCCGGTGGCACGTACATGTACCACGTGATCCATCCGGTCCACGTCGAGCTCGTCGGCGGCGGACCCGCCCCCGTCCGACCACTGATCCAGCTCTGGTCGCTCACGGTCGAGGAGCACTTCTACGTCTTCGGCGTCGCGGTCATCATCCTCGTCCTGCGGCGCCGCTGGATCACGCCGATCATGGTGGTGTTCACGGTCGCCTGGGTCGCCATCGGCATGGCGCGGCTCCTCGGTCACGTCGGCCCGAACTTCGCGTGGTACCAGCGACCCGACGCCCTCCTGCTCGGCGTGGTGCTGGCGTTCCTCAACGCGCGGCTGCCCCGCGACTGGACACCGACGGTGGAACGACGGATGCGCTGGGCGGCGAGCGGCGCGACCGTGGCGATCCTGTTCACGATGTTCGTCGGCTCGTTCCTGGCGAAGCCCTTCGGGCTGCACGTCCCGTTCCTCGTCCCGGAGGGCGGATCGCTGCACGACGGGTTCTACTGGGGCGAGTTCGGCTTCTCGGTCGCCTCGGCGTCCATCGCGATCATGGTGATCACCTTCGTGCGGTGCCCCGACCACGGTGTGGCTCGCTTCCTGTCGAACAAGGTGTTCACCACCGTCGGGGTGCGCAGCTACGGCATCTACCTGATCCACGTCCCACTCGGCGTGCTGATGGTCGAGACGATCGGCCGGCGCTCCGAGGCACTGGCGTTGCTGCTCTACCTCCCTGCGCTGGCGATCCTCAGCGAGCTCGCGCACCGCTGGGTCGAGAAGCCCGCGATGCGCCTCAAGACCCGCATGGCCCAACCCGGCGCGTCCGGCGACTCGGGCCGCGCCGGCTGAGTCGCGGACCTCAGCTCGGGCAGGTGCGCTGGCCGACCATCCGCGACAGGCCGTTCGCGAACCCGGCCAGCAGCTCGCCCTCCGGCGCGACGTCCATGTCGGTGAGGACGCAGGTCCGCTCGATCGGGTACGTCGCCCATCCGTTGCGTTCGATGGCGGCGTCGACCGCGTCGTTCTGCTCCAGGTAGATGATCAGCCAGACGTCGCCGTTGATCTGGGGGATCTCGATGACGCGTGCGGTGTCGGGCAACTCGTTCAGGTCGACGCTCGGGTAGAGGAAGGTGAGCTCGGAGAGGCGGTAGGCCTCACGTCCGGGTTCGGGCTCGGTCGAGCCCGGCTGGGCGAGCACCAGGTTGGCTCCCCGGTCGACGAGGTGCTCGACGCGGGCCATGCGGACGTGACCGGGGTAGTAGGGCTCGATGGGGAAGCCGGTCCGGGCGGTCACCGGGTCGGTCAGTCCGAGCATGTCGATCGTCGGCAGGTCGGCGAAGTAGGGCAGCACGCCGAGCGGCGCGACCGCGAGGGTCGGTTGCCCCTCGACGTCGGGGCCGCCGGGGAACTGCTCCGCGAGGAACTCGCCCTTGCCCTTCCAGCTCGTGGTCGACTCGTTGGGCCAGTGGCTGAGCTCGCGGAAGGTGAGCACCGGGTACGGAATGATCGTCGGCATGATCCGGTGCGACCCCGAGAACACCAGCAGCACCGCGACGAGCGCGACCTGCGCGCGGACGTTGGTGAACCGGTCCAACAGGAACGCTGCGACCATCGCCAGCACCGGCATGATCGGCACCATGAAGCGGAACTCCATGAAGTCCCCGCCGACGGCGCAGACGTAGAGGAACCAGATCGGCACGACCGCCAGCAGCTGCGCGACCCCGGGGACCGCGAACAGCTCGCCGCGGTACCGCCGCCAGCGACCGATCAGCAGGAACGCCGCATAGGAGACGAAGAACACCGCGAGGTAGAACAGCCCGTAGAGCCACGGGATGAGCGGGTTCGCTGCCGACTTGGCGTAGAACGTGTTCGGCAGGAGCTCGCCGTAGTAGCCGAGCTTCCACACGAACCACGGCACCACGACCGCTGCGGCGGGGAGTCCGATGGTCGCCGCGGAGCGCACCAGGGTGAGTGAGCGGCCCGCTCGGTCGGGGTCCGCACGCCAGGCGGCGATCAGCGCCACCAGGATCCACGTGGTGACGAGCACGGCCGAGTCGAGCCGCGTCAGGAGCGCGAGCCCGGCGCACAGCCCGGCGCCGACGCGGCGGGCCGTCAGGTTCGCGCGCCCCACGTCGGGAACGGGGAACAGCAGCGCCGCCACCGAGGTGACCAGCAGCGCCTGCAGCATCGTCTCGAGCCCGCCGGTCGCGTAGGTCAGGAAGGTCATGTTGGCGAGCAGCGTCAGCGCGACCAGGAACGCGAACGACTCCCGGCCGAACACGCGACGGGCCAGGCGCAGGGTGACGGCCACCGTGGCGACCAGCAACGCGATGCCGACGAGCTGGCTGAACACCGGTGACGACCAGCCGAAGCGCTCGGGCACGTAGTGCAGCACGGTCCACAGGAAGTTGGTGTAGCCCTCGACCCGTTCGCCCGGGTTGAACACCAGGCCCTCGCCGCGGGCGAGGTTGCGGGCGTAGCGGTACGTGATGAACGCGTCGTCCTGGACGAAGCGGACCACCCACCCCGCGACGGCTGCGAGCACGTAGAGCAGGACCTCGGCCTGGCGCCAGCGGCCCTCGAGGCGCGCCTCGAGCAGGTCGCTCATGCGCCGCTCGGTGCGCGCCCGCCCGTTCGTCGTCTGCGGATCCGGTGCCGCCGGCTGGTCCGCCACCCCCGTGGTCACCGGGGCAGCGTAGCGGCCGGCCTGCGCAGGAGTGCCAGCGGGCAGCAGCGGACTGCGCAGGCAGCGGACCGGCCGATGGCGCTCCCAGCAGGACCGCGCTCCGAGCGGGCGCTTCCGCGCGGTGCTCGACGGTCCGGAAGCGGCGACGCCCTGTCCACGTTCGTCGCGGCTGTCGCTGTCCGGTTCGTTGTCCGGCTGGCGTCCGGTTCGTTGTCACAGCCCCGATCTATCGTGTCGTACATATGTTCGATGCAGCTGGTTCGGGGGAGTTGAGCGAGGTCGATGCCCGGGCGCGCACCTGGGCGCGGTTGGCGGGCACGGCGGTGTCACACCTCGCGACCGTTGACGTCGACGATCTCGATTCGACTGCGCTCCTCGATCTGACCCTGCAGTTGGAGCGGCTCCGCCGGTTCGTCGACGCCGCCGAGGCGCATCTGCTCGCGGAGCTGCACGACCGGCGGGTGACCGATCTGTGCTCGGGGCTCGCGACGTCGACGTGGCTCGCCTCGCGCGCGGAGTTGCCCGCCGGGGTCGCCCGGCGCCGCCTCGCCGTCGCGAACCAACTCGCCGCGATGCTCCCGGAGGTCGACGCGGCGCTCTCGGCGGGGCGGATCGGGTTCGACCACGCCGCGGTGTTCGCCGAGGCGGTCAACGAACGCAACCACGCGGCGATGGAACCGCTGTTCGATGATCTGATCGAGGCGGCATCGGGCACGGTGTTCCGCCGGTGGCGCGACGACGTCGTCGCGCTCGCCGCGTTGTTGGATCCCGACGGCTCCCATGACCCCGCCGGTGACCTGGCGGCGAACCGGCTGACGCTGTCCCCCTCGACCGAGTTCATGGCGATCCGCGGCGAGCTCACCGGCGAGCGAGCGTTGAGCGTGCACGACACCCTCAACGCCATCGCGGACGAGCTGTTCCACCAGCACGCCCGCGACCGCGAACGGTTCCCCGAGCTCGACATGGCGAACCGGGCGACGCTCATGGCCCTCGCCCTCGAGGAGGTCTGTCGCCGGGCGCTCGCCGTCGACCGCTCCGCCACCACGAAACCGGGTGTCGAAGCGACCATCACCATCCACACCCACCCCACCTGCAGCTGCGGCGGCTGGGACACCGACGACGCCGACAGCGGTTGTGTCCGTGGCGGCGCGGCGTTCAGCGGTGACGCCTGGCTGTTCCACGACCGGTTGGGCTCACCGATCCCCGCCGCGACACTCCCCACCTTCCTGTGCGACGCGACGTTCCACGCTGCGCTCATCGACCGCCTCGGCGTCCCCATCGACATGGGCCGCGCGAGACGCACCCCCACCCGGACCCAACGCCGGGCGCTCAGCGTCCGAGACGGCGGATGCGTCTTCCCCGGCTGCGACACCCCTGCCAACTGGTGCGACGCACACCACATCGACCAATGGACACGAGACCACGGCCCCACCAACCTCGACAACCTGATCCTGGTGTGCCGCCGCCATCACCGCGTCGCACACCGCACCGGCTGGAACCTCGAACTCGGCCACGACGGCTGGACCCACTGGACCACCCCCACCGGCACCACCCGACCGGGCCAACGCCACCACCACCAACGCGCCGGACCCCTCCCCTGAGCTTCCGGTCCGCGACGCGTGACCACCTCGAACAACCCCGACCAACCAGCCCACCGTCGCGCCGTCGCGCCCGGGTGACGCTGGCGGCTACCGGCAGACGCCGTCGGCGCGGGCTGCCTCGGCGCACGCCGCGGCAACCGCGGTCACCACGCTCGTGTCGAACACCGACGGGATGATGTGGTCCGCCCGCAGCTCGTCGGCAGGCACGGTCTCGGCGATCGCGAGCGCTGCCGCGACCTTCATGTTCGCGGTGATCGTCGTCGCTCCGGCGTCGAGCGCCCCGCGGAAGACCCCGGGGAACGCGAGCACGTTGTTGATCTGGTTCGGGAAGTCGGACCGACCCGTCGCGATGACCGCCGCGACGTCGCCGATGAGCTCGGGGCGGATCTCCGGATCCGGGTTGGCCATCGCGAACACGATCGGGTCCGACGCCATGGCCACGACATCGTCACGGGTGATGAGGTCCGGCCCCGACAATCCGATGAAGACGTCCGCTCCCGGCATGACCTGCGAGATCGACCCGGACAGGCCCTCGGGATTCGTGTTCTCGGCGAACCACTGCTTCGACGAGTTGAGCCCCTCTCGCCCCGTGTGGACGGCGCCCTGACGGTCACAGCCGACGATGTTCGCCGCACCGGCGTTCATCAGGATCTTCGACACCGCGACGCCGGCTGCACCCACACCGGCGACCACGATGCGCAGATCCGCCATCGTCTTGTCGACGATCTTCAGTGCGTTCTCGAGCGCTGCGAGCGTGACGATCGCAGTGCCGTGCTGGTCGTCGTGGAAGACGGGGATCTGCATCACCGCGTCGAGACGTTCCTCGACCTCGAACGCGCCGGGCGCTGCGATGTCCTCGAGGTTGATCCCCCCGAAGGTCGGCTCGAGACGCAGCACGGTCTCGATGATCTCCTCGGGGTCCTTGGTGTTCAGACAGATCGGGAACGCGTCGACCCCGGCGAAGTGCTTGAACAGCAGCGCCTTGCCCTCCATGACCGGCATGGCCGCCTCGGGGCCGATGTCGCCGAGGCCCAGCACCGCCGTGCCGTCCGAGACGATCGCGACCGTGTTGCGCTTGATCGTGTAGCGGTGTGCTGCCTCGGGGTTCTTCGCGATGTCCATGCAGACCCGTGCGACGCCCGGCGTGTACGCCATCGACAGGTCCTCGACGTCACGCACCGGGGCGAGGGGCAGCACCTCGATCTTGCCGCCCTCGTGCAGTTGGAAGGTGCGGTCCTCGAACTCGACGACCTCGATGCCCTCGATGCCCTCCACCGCGGTGCGCACCTGCTCCTGGTGTGCGACCGAGGTGCAGTTGACGACGATGTCCTCGTCGAGGACCGCTGTCTTGACCTCGAAGCCGCGCAGTCCGGAGATGTTGCCGCCGACCTCGCCGATGGCGATCGCGAGCTGGCCGAGCATGCCGGGGCGGTTGGCCATCCGGACCCGGATGCGCACCGAGTAGGCGGGGGTGTGTGGGGCGAGGGGTGTCTGCCATAACGACCGGCAGGCTAACGCTTGGCCCACCGGGCCGACGACGCCGCCGGACCCTGTCAGGGAGCCGGGTCCCAGCCGACCAGCCCGTAGCGCTCGTAGTCGCCGATGAAGAAGAACTCGTGCAGTCCGTAGCCGACCGCTCCGTTGGACTGCTCGAAGCGCCCGACCTGGTCCACGAGACCGAACAGCCGGTCGGTGTCGCGTGCGTAGTCGACCTCCACGCCCTGCACCACGAGGGGCCCCTGGTACATGCCGAAGCGCCAGTCGGGCTCGATGCCGTAGCCGGTGCCGACCATCAGCCAGGCATCCAGCAGCGGCTTGACGCTCGATCTCGAACGGCCTCCGGGAGCATCCGGGAACAGACGTGGAGCTGCTCGATGTGCCGCGTGCCGGGGGTGACGACGGCATCGTGCTCCGGGCGGCCGAGGTGCTCGGGGTCGCGCTCCGGGTCGTTCCAGATCCGCACGGACTCCTCGATCACCCGGGTGCCGTCGTCGTGCTCGTTGACCATGTAGAGGATCGAGTGGTCCTCGAACTGCATGGGCGCGTAGTTCCACATCCCCGTCATCTGCCCCTCGGTCCGGATCCCTGCCGGCTCCTCCTCGCCGACGGGACGCACGCCCCAGCTGCGGTCACGGGTGCCCCACCAGCTTGTCGGGCGTCACATCGAAGGTCGGTGTCGCCGAGTGGTCGATGCACCCGACCACTGCCCGGTCTGGGCGAGGCGCATGGTGTCGAACACGGACCCGGCCGTGCATCCGCGGATGTACTGGCGCGGTTCCTCGAAGGCGGGGGGACCCCGTCCAGTGCAGGTCGAAGCCGAGTCCGTACGCCGTGCTCGTTCGTGGGCTCGCACGACGATCCGGAGCTCCTCGCAGGGGCGGACGACCTCCACGCGAGATCGGGCCGACCGACGTGTCCATCCGGTCGCCGAGCTCCCGCGAGGCCCGGACGACCCGGTGCGAGTTGCCGGTGACCACCAGGGAACGAGTCCTGCGACCGCCAGGTTCGGGTACTGGCCGTAGCCGAAGATCGCGAACGCGTCGCCGTCGTTCTGGTGGCAGTTGAAGTAGTACCGGTCGTAGAAGTTCCGGTCGCTGGTGGCGGGGTGGCGGATCGTCTCGGCGACCTGGTGCACGGGGTAGTCGTCGCACGACGACAGCGAACCGTGCACCCTCGGCGCGGAACGGTCGTAGTGCGTCCTGATCGGTCATCGACCCATATCGCCGGCCGGTGCCGACTCCGTCGCCGATCGGGCGTCCCCCGGATCTGACGACCCGTCAGGGTAGCTGCGCGCCCGGTCAGTCGGTGAAGCGGACGTCGCCGGCGCCGGCAGCCACCTCGCCGATGACGCGGGCTCGCTGGCCGGCGAGGCGCAGCGTGTCGACCGCCCGGTGCGCCGCGTCGGGGGGCACCACGACGACCATGCCGATGCCGAGGTTGAACACCCGGCGCATCTCGTCGCGCTCCACCGAGCCGATGCGGGCGAGCTCCTCGAAGATCCGCGGCGCCTCCCAGGTGGAGGGGTCGATCACGGCGTCGACGCCGCCCGGGAGGACACGCGACACGTTGCCGGGCAGACCACCTCCGGTGATGTGCGCGATCGCATGGACCTCGACCGACGCCAGCAGCGACCGGATCGCCGGGGCGTAGATCACCGACGGGACGAGCAGCTCGTCGCCGACGCTGGGCGCGTGCGAGTCCTCCCACGCACGATCGTCGACGCTGCGCCCCGCCGTGGAGAACATCAGGCGCCGGGCGAGCGAGTAGCCGTTGGACCGCAGGCCCGGTGAGGGCAACCCGATCAGCACGTCACCGGGCGACACCGACTCCCCGGTGATGAGCGAGTCGCGCTCCACGACCCCCACGGCGAACCCGACGAGATCGAACTCGTCGGGACCCATCGCGCCGGGATGCTCGGCCATCTCGCCGCCCACGAGCGCACACCCCGCCTGGCGACACCCCTCTGCGACACCGGCGACGAGCTGGCTGACATGGGCGGGGTCGAGCGAGCCGACCGAGATGTAGTCGAGGAAGAACAGCGGCTCGGCGCCCTGACAGACCAGGTCGTCGACGCACATGGCGACCAGGTCGATGCCGATCGTGTCGAACCGACCGACCGCGGTGGCCACCTGGGCCTTGGTGCCGACCCCGTCGGTGGAGGAGACCAGCAGCGGGTCGCGGTAGCGGGTGGGGTCGAAGCGGAAGAGGCCGCCGAACCCACCGATGTCGCCCACGACCTCGGGCCGGAAGGTCGATCGGACGTCGGCCTTGATGGCCTCGACCGCCTCCTCGCCGGCGGTGATGGACACGCCGGCGCTCTCGTAGGTCTCACCCATCCGTGCGATCCGTTCCCCCCGGGACCGTCGAACAGCTTCGGCGGCCGCCGGCACGGCGGCGTTCGCCGAACATGCGGCCCTGGACCAGCCATCTCGGCCTCGGGCGTCTCGGTGGGGTCGTCGTGGAGCACCCCTCGCGCGGCCGACGGGGTGATCGCGACGGGGTACTCCCCGGTCAGACACGCATCGCAGAACCCGGCGCCCGGCGCGCCGACCGCGTCGACGAGCCGGTCGATCGTGAGGTAGGCGAGCGTGTCCACGCCGAGGTGCTCGCGGATCTCCTCGACGCTCCATCTTGGCGGCCAGCAGCTGACCGCGCGACCCGGTGTCCATCCCGTAGAAGCACGGCCAGCGGTACGGCGGCGACGAGATGCGCATGTGCACCTGCTCCGCACCGGCATCGCGCAGCATCTGGATCATCCCGCGGGTCGTCGTGCCACGGACGATCGAGTCGTCGATCACGACGAGTCGCTGCCCCGCGATGTTCTCGCGCAGCGGGTTGAGCTTCATCCGGACCCCGATCGAGCGCAGCTCCGGGCTCGGGGCGATGAACGTGCGGCCGATGTAGCGGTTCTTGACCAGCCCGTGGCCGAACGGGATTCCCGACGCCTTCGAGTAGCCCTCGGCCGCCGGCAGACCCGACTCGGGGACGCCCATGACCATGTCGGCCTCGACCGGGGCCTGCGCGGCGAGGCGTTCCCCCATGCGGACCCGGGCCTGGTGGACGTTGCGTCCGTAGAGCTGGGAGTCCGGGCGGGCGAAGTAGACGAACTCGAACAGGCACAGCTTCGGATCGATCTCGTCGAGCTCGAACGGGCGCACCGAGCGGACCCCGCCGTCGTCGATGATCACCATCTCCCCCGGGTCGATCTCACGATCGAAGGTGGCGCCGACGATGTCGAGCGCCGGGCTCTCCGACGCGAGGACCCAGCCGACGCCGTCGAGACGGCCGAGGCACAGCGGCCGGAACCCGTTGGGGTCACGGACGCCGATCACCCGGTTGCGGTCCATCAGCGTCAGCGAGAACGCACCGCGGAAGCTCGGCAGCACCTCGACGAGCGCCGCCTCGAGGGTGTCGTCGCCGGGGCCGATGCGCTCACAGGCCAGGGCGAGCTGCTCGGCCATCGCATCGGTGTCGCTCGACACGGTGCCAGGCAGCATCCCCGCCGAGTCGGCCAACTCCTCGGTGTTCACGAGGTTGCCGTTGTGCGCCAGGGCGAACTGGGTGTGCACGACGTCGCGGAAGATCGGCTGGGAGTTCTTCCACATGCTCGACCCGGTCGTCGAGTAGCGGGTGTGGCCGATCGCCAGGTCGCCGTCGAGCGCAGCGAGCGTGCGGTCGTCGAACACGTTGGACACGAGGCCCATGTCGTTCACCACCGTGAGGTGGTCGCCGTCGGACGTGGCGATGCCCGCCGACTCCTGGCCCCGGTGCTGCAATGCGTAGATGCCGAGATAGGCCAGGTGTGCCACCGGCTGACCCGGCGCGTACACGCCGAACACCCCGCACGCCTCGCGGGGCTTGCCCGCATCGGGATCGACGATCCCACCGTCCTCAGCGACGTGCGGGAACTCGTCGGCCGGCCGGGGCGTCGGGTGCACGGCTCCATCGTCGCACATCTGCTGAACGGCGCCGCAACGGCCCCACGCGGTCATCCGCTCTGCACCGGTTCGGGCAGCTGCTCGGCCACGGCGAGGCGACCGGGGTCGAACCGCCTCAGCACCTCCGTGGCGTCGAGCCGCTCGCCCGGCTCGGCGAGCCCGATCGACGCAGCGAGCCGCGCGACGACCGAGGCGACGGGCTCGCCGAGCTCGCGGCACTGGCCGAGGGAGATCGCGCCGTGGCGCTTCGCGAGCCGTTCACCGTCGGGCCCGTACACCAGTGCGACGTGGACGTACTCGGGCGTCGGGAATCCCAGCAGCCGCTGGACGAACACCTGCCGGGGTGTGGTGTGCACCAGGTCGTCGCCGCGCACCACCTGGTCCACCCCCTGGTCCGCATCGTCGACCACCACCGCCAGGTTGTACGCCGCGGTGCCGTCCGCCCGACGGATCACGAAGTCGTCGACCGCAGACCGGACCCGGCCGTGGAACCGGTCGTCGAACTCGATCTCGGCCCCGTCGACGCGCAGGCGGAGCGCGACGGGCTCGCCGGACTCGACGAGGCGGCGCTGGTCGTGTGTCGAGCGCGACGAGCAGGTCCCGGGGTACCCGCCCTCGATCGGCGGACCGTGCGGCGCCGCTGCGGCCTCGCGGATGTCGCGGCGCGAGCAGGTGCACGGGTACGTGCGGCCGTCCGCGACCAGGCGGGAGATCACCGATCGGTAGCGGTCGGTCCGCGCGGACTGGCGCACCAACGGCCCGTCGTGGTCGATCCCGATCGCAGCGAGATCCTCGAGCTGTTCGGCCTCGCAGACCGGCGCCGCGCCGGTCGTGAGGTCCTCGACGCGCATGACGAACGCTCCGTCGTCGTGGCGGGCGAAGCACCAGGCGAGGAGCGCGGTGCGCAGGTTGCCCAGGTGCAGCGAGCCGGTCGGGCTGGGCGCGAACCGACCGACCGTCATGGCGGGCTCAGCTCTGGGCGGTGCCGGACCCGAGCGCGCCCGGCAACCGGTCGCGCCATGCGACGGCGAGGTCGTCCAGGGACACGTCGACGAGCCCCTTGACGCTGAGGCGGTCGCCACCCGCGATCCCGATACGGGCGTGGGGCACCCCGGCCGACTCGAGGCGGTCGAGCACGTCGCGCAGGACCTCGGGATCCACGCACAGCACGGCGCGGGCCGGCGACTCCGAGAACAGCTCCCGATGATCCGCGACGCGGGCGACGGTGGCCCCGACCCCGGACGCGACCGCCATCTCGGCCACGGCGAGTCCGAGCCCACCGCCCGACACGTCGTGCGCGCCGAGCACCAACCCGTCCGCGACGAGCGAGCGCACCACGTCGGCCACCGCCTTCGCGGCATCCAGGTCGAGCGCCGGCAGCGAACCACGACCTCGGTGCCCCTGGGCCGCGGCCCAGCGCGACCCGGAGAGCTCCGGGTCGGTCTCGCCCACCAGGACGAGCCGACCGCCGTCGACCAGGCGGACCCCCGGCGGGCGGCGGTCGAGGCGGTCCACGGTCCCGAGCACGCCGACGATCGCGGTCGGGTCGATGTCCCGGCCCCGGCTCTCGTTGTAGAGGCTGACGTTGCCCCCGACACACGGCACGCCGAAGGCCACCAGCGCCTCGGAGATGCCGTCGACCGACTCCGAGAGCTGCCACATCACCTCGGGGTGCTCGGGGTTGCCGAAGTTCAGGCAGTTCACCAGAGCGAGCGGCCGGGCGCCGACCACCGCGAGGTTCATCATCGACTCGACGACGGTCATGGCAGCGCCGCTCCGCGGGTCGACCGCACCCCACAGGTGGTTGCCGTCGGTGGTGAGCGCCAGCCCCCGCCCGGTGTCGACGCCGGTGACCGGGTGCTTGAGGCGGAGCACCGCTGCGTCGCCGCCGGGCCCCTCGACGGTGTTGAGGAACAGCATGTGGTCGTACTGGGACCACACCCACGACGTGTCGGCCAGCATCGGCCAGCAGGTCGGCGCCGGCGTCCTCGCAGGCCAGGGGCCGTCGCACCGGAATCGGCGACGGCGCTCCGCGAGGTCGACCGGCTCGCGGCGAGGGGCGGTCGTACAGCGGCGCCTCGTCCTCGAGCGACTTCGCCGGCACCTCGGCGATGACCTCGCCGCCCTCGGCATCGAGCACCCGGAGGGCCCCCGAGTCGGTGACGTGCCCGATCACGGTGGCGCGGATCTCCCAGCGGCGGGCGATCGCGAGCACCTCGTCGAGCGTTGGCCGGGCTCGACGATGGCGAGCATCCGCTCCTGGGACTCGGAGGTCATCACCTCGAAGGGCTCCATCCCCGGCTCCCGGTGAGGGATCGGGCGCCACGTCGACGTCCATGCCGGCGCCGCCCTTGGCCGCCGGTCTCCGAGGTGGCACACGTGATGCCGGCGCCGCCGAGGTCCTGCACGCCGACCGCGAGATCCGGCGTCCAGCAGCTCGAGGCACGCCTCGATCAGGCGCTTCTCCTCGAAGGGGTCCCCCACCTGCACCGACGGTCGCTTCGCCGCGTCGGCCTCGTCGTCGGAGAACCCGGCGGAGGCGAGCACCGACACGCCGCCGATGCCGTCGCGTCCGGTGGTGGAGCCGAGCAGCACGGCGAGGTTGCCGGGGCCCTCGGCGCGGCCGAGCACCAGGCGCTCGGCGGCATCATGCCGAGGCACAGGACGTTCACGAGCGGGTTGTCGGCGTAGCAGTCGTCGAACACCGTCTCGCCACCCACCGTGGGCACGCCGACCGAGTTGCCGTAGCCCGAGATGCCCGACACGACGCCCTCGGCGATCCAGCGCGATCGCGGGTCGTCGAGCGGACCGAAGCGCAACGGGTCCATGACCGCGATCGGTCGGGCACCCATCGAGAAGATGTCGCGCAGGATGCCGCCGACCCCGGTGGCCGCCCCCTGTGCCGGCTCGATCGCCGAGGGGTGGTTGTGGCTCTCGATGCGGATCGCCGCGGCGATGCCGTCGCCGACGTCGACGACGCCAGCGCCCTCCCCCGGGCCCACCAGCACCCACGGCGCCTCGGTGGGGAACCGACGGAGGTGGATCCGTGAGCTCTTGTAGGAGCAGTGCTCGGACCACATCACCGAGTACATGGCCAGCTCGAGGTGGTTCGGCTCGCGACCCAGGCGCTCGCGGATCGAGTCGAACTCCTCGTCGGTCAACCCCAGCGCCCGATGGGTCGCGTCCGCGGCGGGTGGTGCCTCGTGGGGAAGTGGTGCGGTGTCGTCTGCACGAGCCATGGCCGGGACGCTACTCCAGCAGGTCCGTTGCCGGATCGTGCCACCCGCCCAATGGAACCATCTCGATTGTGCTCAATGGCGCCGGTCGTTCAGATGTCAATGGACCCCGTTCGGCTTGCGGCGAACGTCGATATGGAGTTGGGTGTGTTCATGGCCAAGTCCACGCGAACTCCGATGACTGATGATCACAAGGCTGCGCTCGCCGCTGGCCGTGCCGAAGGTCGAGCCGTCAAGCGCTACCTCGAGGGACTCGAGAGCTCCCGACCCCGACGTGGCCGTCGTCGGACCCCGGCGTCCATCGCTGCCCGACTCGAGAAGATCGACCGTGAGTTCGTCGACGCCGACCCGGTGCAGCGGCTGAACCTCGTGCAGGAGCGCATCGACCTCAACGCCGAGCTCGCCTCCATGGAGGACCCCGTGGACCTCGCGTCGCTGGAGGGTGAGTTCGTCGCGGCCGCCAAGGGCTACAGCGACCGCAAGGGCATCTCCTACGCGGCGTGGCGTGAGGTCGGCGTCCCGCCGGCCGTGCTCAAGCGCCACCGGGATCACCCCGGGGCACCTGAACCCGACCAGCGCCGGCGTGCAAGGGCGCTGGGTTCAGTGCGCAGGGACCCAGGCGCCGGCTGCGTCGAGCAGGGAGCGCAGCAGGACCACGCCGTCGTCGCTGCCGAGCAGCAGGATCACTGGCCCGCTCAGGGTGCGGCATGAGTCCGACCACGTTGCGCCCCTCGCTGCAGATCCCGGCGATGTCGTCGACCGACCCGTTGGGGTTGTCGAGGTAGCGCAGCACGACGCGATCGTCGCCACGGAGCTCGGCGAGCGTCTCGGGCGAACACGTGTAGTTGCCCTCGAAGTGGTTGATCGGGATGTCGAGTTCGTCCCCGGGCGCCGCCGCCGTGGTGAGCACGGAGTCGGTCGTCTCGACCCGCAGACGCGCCGTGCCGCAACGGAACTTGAGCCCCGCGTTCTTCTGCAGCGCTCCCGGGAGCAGGTGGGCCTCGGTCAGCACCTGGAACCCGTTGCAGATCCCCACCACCGGGGCCCCCGCCCGAGCGAACTCCCCGACGGCCTCCATGACCGGCGAGAACCGGGCGATCGCGCCGGGGCGCAGGTAGTCGCCGTGGGCGAAGCCGCCCGCCACGACGACCGCGTCCGCAGCGCCGAGGCTGCGCTCGTCGTGGAAGACGATGCGGCCGGTGGCGCCGAGTCCCTCGACCGCCTCGACGACGTCGAACTCGCAGTTGGTGCCCGGGAAGCGGACGACCGCGATCTCGACGCTCACGCGGGGTCCGCGGCGACCGGTTCCACCGTCACCGTCGACTCCTCGATCACCGGGTTGGTCAGGAACCGTGCGCACATGTCCTCGACCAGGCGGCGCGCTGCGGACTCGTCGTCCGCGTCGACGGTGCAGCGGATGCTCTTCCCGACCGCCACGCCCCCCACGCCCTCGAATCCGAGCGCCGGGAGCGCCCGCTCGATCGTCGCTCCCTGGGGGTCGGCGATGCCGGGGCGGAGGCGGACCTCCACGACGGCGTCGAAGGTCATGAGGCGCTCCGGAACCGGGTCATGGGCCAACTCTGTCACATGCGTCGGGCCCCGTCGGCACGCGCTCAGGCACCGGGCCAGTCATCGAGGTCGCGCCCGCAGATGCGCTCGTAGGCCTCGCGGTACCGAGCTGCGGTCGCAGCGACGACGTCCACCGGGAGCGGCGGTGGCGGCGGGCGCTTGTCCCACCCGAGCGACTCCAGGTAGTCACGAACGGGCTGCTTGTCGAAGCCCTGCGGCGTGACACCGGGAGCCCACTCCTCGGCCAGCCAGAACCTCGAGGAGTCGGGGGTCAGCACCTCGTCGGCCACGACCAGCTCCGCGTTCCCGTCGACGTCGACGACGCCGAGCTCGAACTTGGTGTCGGCGAGCAGGAACCCGGCCGCCTCGGCCCGCGCGGTGGCCCGCCGGAACATCTCCAGGCTCACCGCCCGCGCCCGCTCGGCGAGGTCTCCGCCGACCAGCTCGACCGCCCGGTCGAACCCGATGTTCTCGTCGTGGTCACCGACCGCCGCCTTCGTCGACGGCGTGAAGAGCGGCTCCGCCAGACGGTCGGCCTCGCTCAACCCGGCCGGCACGGACATCCCGTGGATGGTCCCGCCCTGGCGATACTCCTTCCACGCCGAGCCGGCGACGAAGCCACGCACGATGCACTCGATCGGCAACATGTCGGCACGTCGGGCCAGCATGACCCGCCCGTCGAGCTCCGGGCGACGTGCGCTGGGGGGCAGATCGTCGAGCCGGGTCGACAGCAGGTGGTTCCCCACCAGGTCGGCCAGCTCGTCGAACCAGTGGACCGACATCGCGGTCAGCACCCGCCCCTTGTCCGGGACCGGCTCGGCCATCACGACGTCGAAGGCCGAGAGTCGGTCGGAGGCCACCATGAGGATCCGGCCGTCGCCGGCGTCGAAGAGGTCGCGCACCTTGCCACGGTGCAGGTGCACCAGGCCGAGATCGGGGACGTGGGACAGGGCGCTCACAGCACGTCCTCACCCCGGTAGTCGACCGCCTCGGGGCGCTCGGCGACGACGCGTGCGACCGCGTCGACGAACGCTGCGACCTGGGCGGGGGCGGTGCCGACGAACGAGATCGGATCGTCGATGGCACCGTCGATCGCCGCGCGATCCAGGCCGAGTCGCTCGTCGGCGGCGAGGCGGTCGACGAGATCGTTGCGCTCCAGACCCTGCTCACGCATCCCGAGCGCGACGTCCACCGCGTGGGACTTGATGACCTCGTGCGCGGTCTCGCGACCGACGCCGGCACGAACTGCCGCCATCAGGACCTTCGTCGTGGCCAGGAACGGGAGGTAGCGGTCGAGCTCACGCTCGATGACCGCCGGGTAGGCGCCGAAGCCGGCGAGCACGTCGAGGAGCGTCTGCATCGCCCCGTCAGTGGCGAAGCAGGCATCGGGGAGCAGCACGCGTCGCACGACCGAACAGGACACATCGCCCTCGTTCCACTGCTCCCCGGCGAGCCCCGCAGCCATCGTGAGGTGACCGTTGAGGATCACCCGGAACCCGCCGATGCGCTCGGCGCTGCGGGCGTTCATCTTGTGCGGCATCGCGGACGAGCCGACCTGTCCTTCGCGGAACCCCTCGGTGACGAGCTCGTTGCCCGCCATGAGCCGCAGGGTGGTGGCGAACGATGCGGGCCCCGACACGAGCTGGACGAGCGCTGCGACCACGTCGAGGTCGAGCGACCGGGGGTAGACCTGCCCGACGTTGTCGAGCACCTCGGTGAACCCGAGGTGCTCGGCGACCGCACGTTCCAGTCGATCGACGACCTCGGGGTCCCCGTCGACGAGCTCGAGCTGGTCGGCCTGGGTGCCGACCGGACCCTTGAGACCCCGCAGCGGGTACCGGGCGATCAGCTCGTCGAGGCGCTGGACGGCCAACAGGAGCTCCTGGCCGGAGTTGGCGATCCGTTTGCCGAGGGTGGTCGCCTGCGCCGCGACGTTGTGACTCCGGCCGACCATGACCGTGCCGGCGTGCTCGGCCGCGAGCTGTGCCATCTGCGCCAGCGCCGCCACCGCACGCAGGCGCAGCAGCTCCAACGAGGACCGGACCTGGAGCTGTTCGACGTTCTCGGTGAGGTCACGCGAGGTCATGCCGGCATGGGCGTGCTGCTCACCTGCCAGGTCGCTGAACTCCTCGAGGCGCGCCTTGACGTCGTGGCGGGTGATCCGCTCCCGGCGGTCGATCGACGCCAGGTCGACGCGCTCCACCACCGACTCGTAGGCCTCGATCGCCCCGTCGGGGATGTCGACACCGACCTCGCGCTGGGCACGCATGACAGCGATCCACAGCCGGCGTTCGAGCACGACCTTGTGTTCCGCGGACCAGAGCCGGACGAGCTCCGGACTGGCGTAGCGCGCGGCGAGGATGTTCGGGACGTCGCTCACCACCGCATTCTCGCCCAGCGCGACGCCCGGACGCGCCGCCGGACGCACGGGTGCCCTCTGAGCGACGACCTCAAGTGGCAGCCGCGACGCGCCGACACCGCTGGAGACGACCGACGGGACGGTCGACGCTGGCTGGGAGGTGGACGATGTCGTCCTCGTGCGTGAGACATCCGATGACGTTGGGAACTCAGATCTGCGGCGACTGCGGTCACCAGTTCTGCCCGGAGTGCGTGGTGCACCCCTACGGACCGTCGAAGGCGCCGCTGTGCATCGCCTGTGCACTGGAGCTCGGCGGGGTGCGCCGGCAGCGGACCGGTCGACCCAAGCTGACCCGACGCTCGATCCGCGAGCGGCTGGCCGCTCAGCGTGACCACACCGTCCAGCAGTCCCCCGAACCGGTTCCGGAACCGGCTGCGCCGATCGCGGGCCAGGACGCCTGGCTGGAGGGTGACGTCGTGGCCGAGGAGCTCCCGGGCGGGTGGAGCAAGCGCTACGAGTGACCCGGACGCGTCCGGGACCCCATCACCGGTCGCCCGCGACGCGACGCCACCACGACCTGGGAAGCGCCGCCAGCACGGCGAACAGCCAGCCGAGCCGGCCCGGCACCCACAGCACCCCGCGCCCGCCACGGCGGAGCCGGTGCTGCACCGCTGCGGCCACGACATCGGGATCGGTCGCGAAGGGCGCGGGGTCGAGCCCCTCGGTCATGGACGATCGGACGAAGCCGGGGCGCACGACGATGACGTCCACGCCGTCAGCGGCCACGGCGTCCGCGAGCCCACGCGCGAACGCGTCGAGCCCTGACTTGGAGGACCCGTAGACGTAGTTCGAGCGGCGCGGACGCACCCCGGCGACCGACGACAGCACCACCACGGTCCCGTGGCGCTGTCGGACGAGCTGGGCGCCGACCGCGGCGAGGGCGGCGGCGGGACCGACCGTGTTGGTGCGCAGCATCTCGTCGACCTGCTCGGGTCCCATGGAGACCCCCGCGTGATGACCGAGCATGCCGACCGCGCAGATCACCAGGTCGATCCGGCCCAGCAGGTCGGCGGCGTGCTGCACGAGGCCGGCGTGGCCGGTGGTGTCGAGGGCGTCCCAGACCACCGCTGATGACTCGATGCCCGGCGGGAGCGCCGGGACCCGGTCGACGTCGCGCACGGCGAGCACCACCCGCTCCAGTCCGTCTCCGGCGAGCCGGGAGAGGATCGCAGCGGCGATGTCGCTGGATCCACCGAGCACCAGCGCCGTGCGCGGCATCCCCGCGTTCGGGTCGACAGCGGGCCGCTCCGGGGCGGGTCCCACCCGATCAGCGCTCGCGCGGCAGGTCGCGGTCGAGTCCGGCGTCCTGGGCGATGGCGTACTGCTCGAGCGCGAGCTGGTCCTCGGCGAGGCGGGCGGCGAGGACCTCGTCGGAGATCGCGAGCATGCGCACCGCCATCAGCCCGGCGTTGCGTGCGCCGCCGATCGCCATCGTCGCGACCGGCACACCGCCGGGCATCTGCACGATCGAGTGCAGCGAGTCCACCCCGGCGAGGTGACGGGTCGGGATCGGCACCCCGATGACCGGCAGCGTCGTCAGCGACGCAACCATGCCGGGCAGGTGAGCGGCGCCGCCGGCGCCGGCGATGACGATCGCGAGGCCACGGTCGCGAGCGGTCGTCGCGTAGTCGACCATGCGGTGCGGGCTGCGGTGCGCGGAGACGACGCGCAGCTCATGGCGCACGCCGAACTCGCTGAGCACCCCGGCAGCCTCGGCCATGACCGGCGCGTCCGACGAGCTCCCCATGATGATCCCGACCCGTGGGGCCGCCTCTGCCGGGTCACTGCGCTGCTCGCTCATGCCCACGATCCTCTCACCCGGGCCCGCCCGGTGCGGTACCGACCTGCACTGCGTTGAGGACGTCCGCTGCGAGTCGGGCCCGTTCACGCACGCCGGCCACATCGTCACCGACGACGGTGACGTGGCCGACCTTGCGCGCGGGGCGCGATGTCTTCGCGTACAGGTGCAGGTGCGCCTCGGGAACCGCTGCGAGTGCGGGGGCACGCCGTTCGCGGGGGTCGCTGGCCCCGTCACCCACGATGTTGGTCATCGACGCCGCCGCCACGAGGGCGTCGGTCGGGCCGAGTGGCCAGTCGAGCACGGCGCGCAGGTGCTGCTCGAACTGCGAGGTACGACAGGCGTCGATCGTGACGTGTCCGGAGTTGTGCACCCTCGGCGCGATCTCGTTCACGAGCAGCTCCCCGCCCACGACGAACAACTCGATCGCCAGCACGCCGACGGCGTCGGTGAGCTCGGCCACGTGCTCGGCGATCCGGGCCGCGTCCGCAGCCAGGGCCGCATCGATCGGTGCGGGCAGGACGACCTCGTCGCACATGCCGTCGACCTGGACCGTCTCGACGACGGGCCAGCTGACCTGCTCGCCGGAGGGTCGCCGGGCGACGAGCACCGCGACCTCCGCGTCGAGCTCGAGTCGCGGCTCCAGCACCAGCGGCGCCCCGCGGTAGGCGGAGATGAAGTCGGCCACGTCCCCCTCGTCGAGCATCCACACGCCGCGACCGTCGTAGCCGCCGCGGCTCGCCTTCGCGACGGCCCGGCCGCCGTGTCGGGCGACGAACTCCGCGGTTCGCTCGCGGGCGTCGACGTCCGCGATGGGGTCGACGACCACGAAGTCCGGCACGGGGAGGCCGGCGTCAGCGAACCTGCGGCGCTGGTGGGCCTTGTCGGAGAACGCCAGCGTCGAGACGCCGGGGCGGATCGCCACACCCTCGGCCTCGAGCGAGGCGAGGATCGCGTGGTCCACGTTCTCGTGGTCGAAGGTCACCACGTCCACGGACCGGGCGAACTCCGACAGGGCCTCGGGGTCGTCGGGCCGCCCGATGACGACGTCGGGCACGACGTCGGCGGCGCCCTCGTCGGCGGGTGCGGCGAGCACACGGAGACGGACGCCGAGCGGGCTCGCCGCCTCGGCGAGCATCCGGGCGAGCTGACCACCGCCGACGACCCCGACCACCGGGCCCGCGTTCGTCGCCCCCCTCACCGATCGACCGTCGCCGCGATGTCACGTCGGAACTGCATCCCGGGCCACGAGATCTGTCCCACCCCGGCGTACGCACGCTCCCGCGCGATCGTGAGCGTCGGGCCGGTGCCACACACGTTGAGGACGCGGCCACCAGCGGTGATCAGCCGACCGGCGTCGTCACGTCCGACCCCCGCGCAGAACACCGTCACTCCGTCGAGCGCCCGCGCAGCGTCGATCCCGACGATCGGGTCGCCGGTGCGTGGAGCGGCGGGATACCCCTCCGCCGCGCAGACGACGGTGACCGCGTGTTCCTCGTGGACCGTCGGCTCGTCGACGATCCGACCCGCGGCCGCCTGCGCGAGCAGTTCGGTCAGGTCCGAGCTGACACGCGGGACCACGACCTGGCACTCCGGGTCACCGAATCGGACGTTGTACTCGAGCATCTTCGGCCCCTCGGGGGTCATCATCAGCCCGGCGTAGAGCACCCCGCGGTAGTCGATGCCGAGCGTGCGCAGCCGCGCGAGGGTCGGCTCGACGAAGCGGTCCATGACCTCGCCGAGCATCGTGGCGTCCACCATCGGGACCGGGGAGTACGCACCCATCCCGCCGGTGTTCGGGCCCTCGTCGCCCTCGCCGATGCGCTTGAAGTCCTGGGCCGGGGGCAACAGCACCGCCCGCTGTCCGTCGCACACGGCGAGCACGGACAGCTCCGGCCCGACGAGGCCCTCCTCGATGACCACCGTGCGTCCGGCGTCGCCGAAGGCCTGCCCGGAGAGGTAGTCGCCGACCGCGTTGCGGGCCTCGGTGAGCGACTCGGTGACCACGACACCCTTGCCGGCGGCGAGCCCGTCGGTCTTCACGACGAACGGCGGGGCCATCGTGTCGAGGAAGGCGAGCGCGGCATCGACCTCGACGAAGCTGCCGTGGCGCGGTGGGCACCCCGGCGTCCGCGAGCAGCTCCTTCATCCACGCCTTGGAGCCCTCGAGGCGGGCGCCGTCGGCACCGGGTCCGAACACGGCTCGCCCCGCGGCGCGCAGCCGGTCGGCGAGGCCGTCGACGAGGGGGACCTCCGGGCCGATGACGAACAGGTCGGCGTCGAGCTCCTCGGGCGGCGTCGGCACCGAGCCGGGGATGCCGGGGTTGCCCGGGGTGACGACGACCTCGGCGCTGCGGCCGAGGACCTCGGCGAGCGCGTGCTCACGCCCACCGCTGCCGACGACACAGACCCGCATCAGCGCTCCCTCAGCCCGCAGGGCGGGTCGACGCGTTCGACGACGTCGAAGGACAGCAGCGTCGCTCCGGTCGCGACCGGCTTCTTCGCGGGGTCGCCACCACCGCCGTGGGCGTGGCCCTTGGAGAAGTCCTGACTGTTCATCCAGCCCTGGAAGGCGTCCTCGGACTCCCACCAGGTCAGCACGAAGTAGCGGTCCTCGCCCTCGGTGGGGCGCAGCAGCTGGAAGCCCTCGAACCCCGGGGAGTTCTCCACCGCACCGGCTCGCGCCGCGAATCGCTGCTCGAGTTCGGGCCCGGCGCCCTCGGGCACCTCGATGGCGTTGATCTTCACGACGGACATGGGGACTCCTGGTGATCGGGGTCAGGTGGTCGAGAAATGGACGTACTGGTCGCGGCCCGGGCCGGTGCCGACCACACCGATGGGGACGCCCACCTGCTCCTCGAGGAAGTCCAGGTAGGCCACGGCGTTCGCCGGCAGCTGGTGACGTTCGGTGACCCGTGTCAGGTCGGTCCCCCAGCCGGGCAGCTCCTCGTAGATCGGCACGGCCCGGTGCAGGTCCGACTGGTGGTACGGCAGGTGCTCGTGTCGCACGCCGTCGACGTCGTAGGCGACACAGACCTTCAGGGTCTCGAAGGTGTCGAGGATGTCGAGCTTCGTGATGGCGACCTCGCTCAGCGAGTTGAGTCGCACCGCGTGGCGCAGCATCACGGCGTCGAACCAGCCGGGGCGGCGCCGACGCTTGGTGTTCACCCCGTACTCGTGGCCCAGGTCGACGATGCGGTCGCCGGTCTCGTCGAACAGCTCGGTGGGCATGGGGCCCGAGCCGACTCGGGTGACGTACGCCTTGGCGATGCCGACGACCCGGTCGATGTGGCGCGGACCGACCCCGGCACCCACGCAGGCTCCGCCCGCGATCGGGTTCGACGAGGTCACGAACGGATAGGTGCCGTGGTCGAGGTCGAGGAACGTTGCCTGCGCCCCCTCGAAGAGCACGTGCTCGCCCCGCTCGAGCGCGTCGTGCACGAGCGACACGGTGTCACTGACGTACGGGGCGATGCGGGGGGCGACCTCGTCGAGGTACCGGTCGGCGAGCTCGTCGGGATCGAACCCGAGGCGGTTGTAGACCTTGGCGAGCACCAGGTTCTTCTCCGAGAGCACCGCGGTCAGCTTCTCGCGGAAGATCTCGGGATCCAGCAGGTCCTGCACACGGATCCCGACGCGACTCGCCTTGTCGGCGTAGGCCGGGCCGATGCCACGTTTGGTGGTGCCGAGCTTGTTCTTGCCGAGGTGCCGTTCGATGAGCCGGTCGAGCTCCTGGTGGTACGGCAGGATCAGGTGGGCGTTGCCGGAGACCTGCATGCGTGAGCAGTCGACCCCGCGCTGTTCGAGCATGTCGATCTCGCTCAGCAGCACCACCGGGTCGACGACGACGCCGTTGCCGATCACCGGCACGATGTGGTCGTAGAGCACTCCGGACGGCACCAGCTGCAGGGCGAAGGACTCGCCGTCGACGACCAGGGTGTGGCCGGCGTTGTGGCCGCCCTGGTAGCGCACGACCAGCTGCATCTCCTTGGCGACGAGGTCGGTGAGCTTGCCCTTGCCCTCGTCACCCCACTGGGTGCCCACCACGACCGTCGCTGGCACTTCGCTCTCCCGCTCCGTCCACCCGGCTCTCGGGGACGGAAAGCGTACCCGAGCCGTCCCACCGCCTGACCCGGCACCGAACGCCGAGGACTACCGTCGCTGCGGTGCCGCGCCGGACCACCACCCCGGTCATCGATCCTGTCCCGTCGTACTCGGGGATCCGTGTCGTGGTCGTCCGCGCACGGCCCGCCGCTCAAGGGCGGGATCACCACGCGTGGCGATGGACCTGGTGGAGGACCCGAGGGCTGAACGCCGAGTTCGAGATGGTGTTCCTCAACACCGCACCAGAACGAGGACCACGCGGCAGGTCGAGTTCTCTGGCCAGCGAACGTGCAGCCGGTCTCGCCGACGCTGCGCGGGGCACGTTCCGCCTGGCCCGTCGAGGCGCGGTGGTGCACACCCACTCGGTGCAGGAGCCGTGGCCGGTCGTGTGGCGCCAGGTCGCGATCGCCGCCCGCTCCGGCTGCGCCGCCGCGACCGGTCGAGGGGTGCTGCACAACCACGCCCGCCCAGGCGCCCTACATGCATCGGCCCCCGGCGAGTACGACCCTCGGGCCGGCTCACACCATTGGGCGTTCGCCGTGCTCGACCGTCTGGTCGGGGCCAACATGCTGTCTGTCGCGTCACAACGGGCGTGCCGACAGCTTCGGCCGCTGGTTGCCGTCCGACACTGAGCTGCCGGTCATCGCCAACTCCGTGGCGGTCGTCGAGGACGTCCCGGCGTCTCCGGCCTCGAGCACGATCCGCCCGTGGTGCTCTTCATCGGTCGAGCTCGCTCGCCCGCAAGGGAGTCCTGCACCCTGCTCGATGCGCTCGACCTGCTCGACGCGCGAGCGCGACCGCCCCCCTACGAGCTGCGCATCGTCGGCAACGACCAGCTCGGTCTGGACCCCGACAAGGACGAGATGATCCCCGAGGTCGCCGCCGGGGTCGCGGCGTGCGGCGCTGACCGGACGTGGTGTCCCCGAGGAGGTCTAGTACCGGCACCTCTCCGAGGCGGACGTGCTCGTGCTGCCGACCGACTACGAGGGTCAGCCGTTCATCATCATCGAGGCCCTCGCCGCCGGGGTCCCGATCGTGGCGACCGCCATCCCGTCGATCGAGGGGATGATCGACGACGGCGAACACGGTCGGCTGGTGCAGCGCACCGACACCGAGGGGTTCGCCACCGCCATCCGGGACCTGCTCGAGGATCCCGAGCGGCGCCGGCGGATCAGCGCGGCGAACCGTCGAGCGCGCCGCGGAGCGCTTCGACCGGTCGGTGTTCCGCGACCTCGTCGCACAGCAGTACCGCCGCTGGGGGCGACCCGGCTGACCCCGTTCCCGACCGCCGGGCCGTGTGACGCGGCACTGGCGGGCTGGGCTCAGCTGAGCGCGAACTCGCCGTCCGCGACGTCGAGGGTGACCGTGTCACCGTCGGCGACGTCGCCCTCGAGGAGTGCCATCGCCAGGCGGTCGCCGACCTGCTTCTGGATCAGCCGCTTGAGCGGGCGGGCGCCGTAGAACGCCGCGTCGTAGCCGTCGTGGGCCAGCTTTCGCAGCGCAGCCTCGGTGACGACCAGGTTGATGCGACGCTCCGCGAGGCGCGCGCAACAGGTCCAGCTGGATGTCGACGATCCGCCCCAGGTCACCGGGCTCGAGCGCACGGAAGTCCACGATCTCGTCGACCCGGTTGATGAACTCGGGACGGAAGAAGTCCGCCGGGTCACCCGGAAGGTTCGAGGTCATGATCAACACGGTGTTGGTGAAGCTGACCGTGCGGCCCTGGCCGTCGGTGAGGCGGCCGTCGTCGAGCAGCTGCAGGAGGATGTTGAACACGTCGGGGTGGGCCTTCTCGACCTCGTCGAGCAGGATGACCGCGTAGGGGCGGCGACGCACCGCCTCGGTGAGCTGACCGCCCTCGTCGTAGCCGACGTAGCCGGGGGGTGCGCCGATGAGCCGGCTCACGGAGTGCTTCTCCATGTACTCGCTCATGTCGATGCGGACCATGGCCCGCTCGTCGTCGAACAGGAAGTCGGCGAGCGAGCGGGCCAGCTCGGTCTTGCCGACACCGGTCGGACCCAGGAACAGGAAGCTGCCGATGGGGCGGTTGGGGTCCGACAGCCCCGCTCGACTCCGACGGATCGCGTTCGCGACCGCCGAGACCGCCTCGTCCTGGCCGACGACGCGGTGGTGCAGCACGTCCTCGAGGCGGACGAGCTTGCTCATCTCGCCCTCCATCAGCCGCGAGACGGGCACACCGGTCCACTTCGACACGACCGCGGCGATGTCCTCGGCGTCGACCTCCTGCTTCAGCATCGGGTGGTCGGTCTGCAGACTCGGCGAGCGGTCGTTGGCCGCGTCGAGCTTCGCGCTTCGAGGACCGGGATGTGGCCGTAGGTGATCTCCGACGCACGGGTGAAGTCACCCTGGCGCTCGGCCCGGTCGGCCTCGACACGCAGCAGGTCGAGGCGTTCGGCCATCTCCTGGATCGCGAGGATCTGGTCCTTCTCGGACTGCCACTGCGCCTTGAGCGCGTCGTGGGTCTCGCTGAGGTCGGCGAGCTCGGCTGGTCGAGGGCGGCCAGCCGCTCGACCGACGCCCGATCGGTCTCCTTCTCGAGCGCGACGCGCTCGATCTCGAGCCGTCCATGCGCCGCTTGACGACGTCGATCTCGGTCGGGACCGAGTCGATCTCGATGCGCAGGCTGGAGGCGGCCTCGTCGATGAGGTCGATGGCCTTGTCGGGCAGGAACCGTCCCGTGAGGTAGCGGTCCGACAGCACCGCGGCCGCGACCAGCGCGGCGTCCTGGATGCGCACACCGTGGTGCACCTCGTAGCGCTCCTTCAGCCCGCGCAGGATGGCGACGGAGGCCTCGACGGAGGGCTCGCTGACGAGCACCTGCTGGAAGCGGCGCTCGAGCGCGGCGTCCTTCTCGATGTGCTTGCGGAACTCGTCGAGCGTGGTCGCACCGACCATGCGGAGCTCCCCGCGGGCCAGCATGGGCTTCAGCATGTTGCCGGCGTCCATCGCGCCCTCGCCGGTCGCCCCGGCGCCGACGACCGTGTGCATCTCGTCGATGAAGGTGATGACCTCGCCGTCGGAGTCCTTGATCTCGGCGAGCACCGCCTGGAGCCGCTCCTCGAAGTCGCCGCGGTACTTCGCGCCGGCGACCATCGAGGACATGTCGAGGGAGATCACCCGCTTGTCGCGCAGCGACTCGGGCACGTCGCCGGCGACGATGCGCTGTGCGAGGCCCTCGACCACGGCGGTCTTGCCGACGCCGGGCTCGCCGATGAGCACCGGGTTGTTCTTGGTGCGGCGGGACAGCACCTGGATGACCCGACGGATCTCGTCGTCGCGGCCGATGACCGGATCGAGCTTGCCCGAACGTGCCGCCTCGGTGAGGTCCCGTCCGTACTTCTCGAGTGCCTCGAAGGTGTCCTCGGGGTTCTCGCTCGTCACGCGGCGGGTGCCGCGCACCTCGGCGAGCGCCGCGAGCACCTGCTCGCGGCCGACCTCACCCAGGCGGCGCTCGCCGAGCGGCTTCGACTGGTCCAGGGTCGCGATCGCCAGCAGCAGCAGCTCGGTCGACAGGTACTCGTCGGTCGAAGCTCGGCCCGCTCCGCGTCGGCCGCCTCGATCAGCTTGACGAACTCCTTGCCCCGCGCGGTCTCGGTGCCGTAGGCGGTGGGCAGCTCGGCCACCGCGGCATCGGCGGCATCGCGGATCGACACCGGGTTGAGGCCGAGCTTCCGCACGACCGGCAGCACCACGCCCTCCTCCTGGCGCAGCAGCGCCGCGAGCAGGTGGGACGGGGTGACCTCGGGGTTGTTGCGGTCCTTCGCCGCGGCGAGCGCGAGGTTGACCGCGTCGGTGGTCTTGAGCGTCCAGGTGTTCGGGTCGAGCGACATGTCCGCCGGCGGTCTCCTTGGGCCGTCCGGCGGAGCCGGTGGAACCCCGTCATGCTAGCGCCGCCGGACAGAACCTGCAACGTACGCACTCAACTTTTCTGTGTCTGTATGACTCCGGTCAGTCCGCCGTCTCCTGCTCGCCGGACTCCGCGCCGGGAGGGCGTCTCCCCGCCGGGGCGACGAGCGACCACGCGCCCAGCCCGACCCCGGCGAGCACCAGGGCCAGCACGAGCGCGGCCAGCCCACCCCCGACCGTTCGGCCGACGTCACTCACCCCGACCGATCCAGCAGCGACGGTCGCCCGGGAGACGGGATGGCCCACGCCGGTCGACGCGGCGACGGGGACCCGTGACGGCGGATCGGTCGTGGTGGTCGTGTCGGTGGTGGTCGTCGTGGTGGAAAAAAAGGTAGTCGTGGTGGGGAATAATGGGCGGCGGGCGGGGGCAGCGCCGCCCTCGACGGGCGTCCGGTGGGGGTGGCGGTAA
>CALNXV010000061.1:0-9308 GCA_942490665.1 uncultured Microthrixaceae bacterium | reverse complement strand
CGTCAAGATTCGGTTGGATGAACGTAACCCGCTGAGTTCTCAAGACTTTCCCTCCCACATATAGTCCCATCTGTATCGCCGCTGGCTCGCGCGGCGGAGCGTAAGCCTCTGATTTTACGTCTCTAAGGATGCTGTAGTGCGCCCGAATGTGGTACAAATAGGCTTTAGTTGTGAGCATAAGTCCTACTTGCACCAAACGGGGCGATGCTGATGGGCGAGCAAGCACGTGATCGGCTAGTGAAGCTGCTCCGACGGCGCCGTGTCGTTGAGCTACGCGATCTTTTCGAGGCGCTCGGAACCCGGTCTCGGATGACGGTCTTCCGCCGCCTGCGGGAGGTGGGTTACCGGACGAGCTTCACACACCGAGGCCAGTACTACACGCTGGCCGAGCTCCCGGAGTTCGACGAGTGGGGTCTGTGGTTCCATGGGGACATCGGCTTCAGCCGAAGCGGCACGCTCAAGGAGACCACCGCCGTGCAAGTGCAACAGGCGCCCGACGGCCGTACGCACGCGGAGCGCTCGCACCTGCTTCGGGTACGGGTGCACAACCCCTTGTTCGAGCTGGTCCACGAGGGGCGCATAGGTCGTCAGCGCTATCGGGGCCAGCACCTGTACGTCAGCGCCGACGCCGATCGGGCCGTCGAGCAGGTCCGTGAGCGGCTGGAGGGTGAGCGGATCCTGCGCGAGCCTACGGTCGAGGAGACGACCGAGATCCTGGGGGAGGACGCCCTGCGGGGCGCTGCCGAGATCCCTGCGCCGCTCGAGGTCGTTCGCGGACCGCCGCGCGCGGCTCATCGGTGGACCGGAGGCGACCGCGATCGCGTTCGCGCTCGAGGGAGTCGAGACACCGCGGCCGCTCACCCACGACCTGTTCTGCGACGTCCTCGACGGGCTCGACGCCCAACTCGAACAGGTCGTGATCACCGAGCTGCGTGACACGACCTACTACGCAGACCTCCAGATCAGCAGTGCATCGGGTGACCGGACGGTGTCGGCGCGCCCGTCCGACGCGGTGGCGCTCGCGGTGCGGGTCGGGTGTCCGATCTTCGCCACCGAGGAGGTGCTCGACGAGGCCGGGTTCGTCGAGGAGGAATCCACCGACGACAGCGAATCACCCGAGGAAGTGGTCGAGGAGTTCCGCCAGTTCATCGACCAGGTCTCCCCGGAGGACTTCGCCTCCTGAGCGTCTCGACGCGCTGGGAGTGCGGTCGTCGGCGATCCACCCCATACTGGTGACAACGGGGTAATTTCCCCGCTGATCTTTCGACGGGTGTGACCCCGCAGCGACCGGAGCCTCATGGACCACGACAGCACCGCCAGCATCTCCCACGTCGACAGCGTGCCCGCAGAACTGGCCGATCAGGTCGGCTTCAGCGGTCGACGCACCGCCGAGATCGTGGGGATCTCGTACCGTCAGCTCGACTACTGGGCCCGTACCGATCTGGTCCGCCCCTCGCTCGCCGAGGCGCGCGGCAGCGGCTCCCGTCGGCTCTACTCCTACCGGGACCTGCTCGAGCTGAAGGTGATCAAGACGCTGCTCGACGCCGGACTCAAGCTGGAGTCGGTCCGTCAGGTGTTCAGCTACCTGCGCGACCAGCTCGGCGAGGACATCTCCTCGGCGAACCTCGTGATCAGCGGCCGCAGCTCGGTGCTGGTCCGCTCCGGCGAGGAGCTGATCGACGTCCTCCAGGCCGGACAGGGAGTCCTGAACGTCCTGGCGCTGTCCGGGGTCAAGGACGAGATCGACGCCCGCATCCTCGATCTGCGCCCGAGCCCGGCCGCGCCTGCGGCCGGGGGTGACGCCGCCGCCCCTGCGGCGAGCGCCACCGGCACCGAGCGCTGAGGACGTGCGGCACTCGCCACTGGACGCACGACACCGCGAGCTCGGTGCCAAGCTCGTTCCCTTCGGGGGGTGGGAGATGCCCGTCTCCTACCCGTCGGGCACCCTTGCCGAGCACCGGGCGTGTCGATCCGATGCCGTGGTGTTCGACGTCTCGCACCTCGGCACGGTCCGCGTCGCAGGTCCGGCAGCCTTCGATGCGCTCCAGGCGTCGCTGACCAACGACCTCCGGCGCATCGAGCCCGGCCGGGCGCAGTACACCCACCTGCTCGACGTGGACGATGGGTCGGTGCTCGACGACATCATCATCTGGTGGGTCGCTCCCGACGTGTTCGACGTCATGCCGAACGCGTCGAACACGACCGGCGTGCGTGACGCCCTCCTCGCCGACGCTGTCGGCGCCGATCTCGAGGTGCGCGACACCACCGACGAGCGGGTCGTGCTCGCAGTCCAGGGACCAGCTGCACGCGAGCGGCTGGCTGCCGTCGCTCCCGCTGCGGCCGCCGTGGGCCGCTTCCGGGTCGGGGAGTTCGAGTTCGCCGGTGTCGAGTGCCGGGTCGCAGGGACCGGCTACACGGGCGAGGACGGTGTCGAGTGCGCCGTTCCGGTCGAGGTCGCCGTGGCGTTCTGGGACGCCGTCACCGCAGCGGGCATCACACCGGCCGGTCTGGGGGCGCGCGACACGCTGCGACTCGAGGCCGGCCTGCCGCTGCACGGCCAGGAGCTGGGCGCAGGGATCACACCGCTCAACGCCGGTCTCGGGTGGGTCGTCGGTGGCGACAAGGGTGACTTCCGTGGGCGGGTGGCGCTCGAGGCGCAACGCGAGGCGGGTGTGGACCCGGTGCTGCGCGGGCTGCGCACCGACGCCCGGCGCCCGCCACGTCACGGTCAGTCGGTGCTGCGCGACGGGGTCGCGGTCGGACGGGTGTCGTCGGGCAACGCCTCGCCGACCCTCGGCGGTGGGATCGCGCTGGCCTTCGTGTCGCCCGACGTGGTCGTCGGAGACGAGGTCGTCATCGACGCCCGGGGTGAGCAGCTGGCAGCACGATGCGTCGAGCTGCCGTTCGTGCAGCGGCACTGACGGCCGGTCCTGCACGCCCGCCGCTCAGTCGGCGAGCTCCTCGATCGGCGGGCACGAGCACACGAGGTTGCGGTCGCCGAATCCGCCGTCGATGCGGCTGACGGGCACCCAGTACTTCCAGCGCCGCTGGTCACCGGTCGGCCAGCCGGCGAGCGAGCGCGGATAGGCCCGCCCCCAGTCATCGGCTCCCACCTCGTCGGCGGTGTGTGGCGCGCGCACCAGCGGGTTGTCCTCGGCGGGCCACTCGCCGGCCGCGACCCGGTCGATCTCGGCACGGATCGACACCATCGCGTCGCAGAACCGGTCGAGCTCGGTGAGGTCCTCGGACTCGGTCGGTTCGATCATCAGCGTCCCGGCGACGGGGAACGACATGGTCGGTGCGTGGAACCCGTAGTCGATCAGACGTTTCGCAACGTCCTCGTTGGTGATGCCGGTCGCACGTTCGATCGGTCGCAGGTCGATCACGCACTCGTGGGCGACGAGCCCGTCACGGCCGCTGTAGAGCACGGGGTAGTGCTCACGCAGCCGGGCGGCGACGTAGTTCGCCGACAGCACCGCCACCTCGGTGGCGTGGCGCAGTCGGTCGCCCATCATCGTGATGTACATCCACGAGATCGGCAGGATGCTGGCCGAGCCGAACGGCGCGGCGGAGACCGCGCCCGGGCCGGTGGCCGGTCCGGCGCCGGGGTGCTGGGCGTGGTTGGGCAGGAACGCAGCCAGGTGCTCGCGCACCGCGACCGGCCCGACCCCGGGTCCGCCCCCGCCGTGGGGGATGCAGAAGGTCTTGTGGAGGTTCAGGTGGCTGACGTCGGCGCCGAACTCACCCGGTTTCGCGACGCCGACCAGCGCGTTCAGGTTCGCCCCGTCGACGTAGACCTGCCCGCCCGCCTCGTGCACGACACCGCAGAGCTCGCCGATGCCCTCCTCGAACACCCCATGGGTCGACGGGTAGGTCACCATGATCGCCGCGAGGCGCTGCGCGTGTTCGCCGACCTTGGCGCGCAGGTCGTCGAGGTCGACGTCACCGTTGTCGTCGGTCCCCACCACGACGACGCGCATCCCGGCCATGACAGCGCTCGCGGCATTCGTGCCGTGCGCGGACGCCGGGATCAGGCACACGTCGCGGTCGACGTCGCCCCGCGAGCGGTGGTACCCGCGGATCGCGAGCAGCCCGGCGAACTCGCCCTGGCTGCCGGCGTTGGGTTGCAGGGACACGGCGTCGTACCCGGTGATCGTCACGAGCGCGGCCTCGAGCTCTCGGATCATCCGGAGGTAGCCCTGGGTCTGCCCGGGCGGTGCGAAGGGGTGGATCCGTCCGAACTCGGGCCACGTGACCGGCAGCATCTCGCTCGCTGCGTTCAGCTTCATGGTGCAGGAACCGAGCGGGATCATGGTCCGATCGAGAGCCAGGTCGAGGTCTGCGAGGCGCCGCAGGTAGCGCATCATCTCGGTCTCGGAGCGGTGGAGTCGGAACGTCGGATGCTCCAGGAACGTCGAGCTGCGCCGTCGCCCGTCGGGAAGCCCCGGCGTCGCGCCAGCGCCCGCGTCGGCGGCCTCGCTGATCCGTTCCGACGATGCGGCGACGCCGAACGCGTCGAGGAGGTCGACGACGACCGCTGCGGTCGTCGTCTCGTCCAGGCTGAATCCGACGAGGTCGGCCGAGTGGCGACGCAGGTTCAGGCCACGCTGCAACGCGGCGGCCACGATCGCATCGGCGCCGCCCGGGACCCGCAGCGTCACCGTGTCGAACCAGCTCGTCGAGGTCGGCTCGAACCCTGCAGTGACCAACGCGTCGCGGGCTGCAGTCGTCAGGCCGTGGACCCGTCGGGCGATGCCCACGAGGCCCTCGGGCCCGTGGTACACGGCGTAGCAGCCGGCGATGACCGCCAGCAGCACCTGCGCGGTGCAGATGTTCGACGTGGCCTTCTCGCGGCGGATGTGCTGCTCGCGGGTCTGCAGCGCGAGGCGCAGGGCCCGGCGGCCCTCGCTGTCGACCGAGACTCCGACGAGCCGGCCCGGCAGCGAACGGCGGCTCTCGTCCCGCACCGCCATGAACCCGGCGTGGGGTCCGCCGAAGCCGAGCGGCACCCCGAAGCGCTGCGCCGAGCCGACGACGACGTCGGCACCCCACTCCCCGGGCGGCGCGAGCAGCGTCAGCGCCAGCAGGTCGGCGGTCACGCACACGGTGGTTCCGGCGCCACGGAGACGCTCGGCGAGCGCGGCGTGGTCACGGACCGCGCCGGATGACCCCGGGTACGCCAGCAGGACGCCGAAGCACTCATGGGCGCCGAGGTCGGTGTCCGGGTCACCCACGACGAGCTTCACCCCGAGCGGCTCGGCGCGGGTGTGCAACACCTCGATGACCTGCGGGTGGCAGTCCCCGTCGACGAAGAACGTCTCACCGGGGACCTTGGAGCGACGACGGGCCAAGGTCATCGCCTCGGCGGCGGCGGTCGCCTCGTCGAGCAGCGACGCGTTGGCGATGTCCATCCCGGTCAGCTCGGCGACGACGGTCTGGAAGTTCAGCAGCGCCTCGAGGCGCCCCTGGGAGATCTCGGGCTGGTACGGCGTGTAGGCCGTGTACCACGCGGGGTTCTCCAACACGTTGCGAAGGATCACCGACGGGGTGTGGGTGTCGTGGTAGCCGGCCCCGATGAGGGAGGTGAGCACCTGGTTCTGCTCGGCGAGCGAGCGGAGCTCAGCGAGCGCCTCGACCTCGCTGTGGCCCGGACCCAGCCCGAGGGGGTCCTCGGTGCGGATGGCGACCGGCACTGCCGCCGCCATCAGCGCGTCGAGCGAGTCGTGCCCGAGTGCGTCGAGCATCTGCGCTATCTGACCGTCGTCGGGGCCGACGTGACGGCGCTCGAAGGTCTCGGACTGCATCGCTGGGTCGAGGCCGTCGATGGGTCGGGGGTCGCTCATGGTGCTCCTGGACGCGTGGGGGTCATGGTGCCCCCTCTGTCGTCGGACCTGAGAGCTTCACGCCGCTGCGCTGCGACGCTTTCCCCGTCGGTGAGCCCCTCGCACCGATGGTGCTCGAGACTGCTTTCCAGAGGTGCCCGGCCCGACCGGTACCGGGTGCCTGAGAGATTCCGGGGCGGTTGCTCCTTCGGCGCCCGCTGCGTGCAGCGGGTCTCTCCCGGTCGGGATGTGGCGATCGGTTGTGCCGGAACCCTACCCCGGGACCCCGCTCGTCGCCCGCTGCACCGTCAGTCCAGCAGGTCGGGTTCCTCGGCGACGATCCAGCTGTAGAGCGGGTGGAAGCTGAACTGCCCGGCGATCTCGCTGCCCACCTGGGAGTGGGTCAGGCGAGCGTGGTGGTCGTCGATCGGGACCGGCTTGCCCGCGGCCATGGCGCCGAGCTGCGCCTGACAGGTCCGCTCGGCGGTGATGAACCACCAGACCGCGGAGTCGACCGAGCTGCCGACGGTGAGCAGCCCGTGGTTGCGCAGGATCGCCATCTTGTTGTCGCCGAGAGCTCCGGCGATGCGGGCGCCCTCGCCCGGGTCGAGCACCACGCCGGTGAAGTCGTCGAAGAGCGCGTGGTCCTCGAAGAACGCACACGAGTCCTGGGTGAGCGGGTCGAGCTCGACACCCAGGGACGAGAACGTCTTGCCGTGCACCGAGTGCGAGTGCGCCGCTGCGACCACGTCGGGGCGCGCCGCGTGCACCTCGGAGTGGATGGCGAACGCTGCGCCGTTGACCGGCCAGTCGCCCTCGACGACGAGCCCGGAGTGGTCCACGCAGATCAGGTCCGAGGCGCGGATCTGGCGGAAGCTCATGCCGAACGGGTTCACCCAGAAGCGGTCGGCGTGCTCGGGGTCGCGAGCGGTGATGTGCCCCGCGACGCCCTCGTCGAACCCGAACCGCCCGAAGAGGCGGAACCCGGCGGCGAGCCGCTGCTTGAGGTGCAGCCGCTCCGCTGCGGGGTCGGCGAACTCGGGGAAACGGAACTGCTCGGGCCGCACGGGTGCTCCTCGGTCGGGGACGTCCGGACCCGACGCTACCGGCTCGATCAGGCCAGCGGTCGTCCGAAGGGCAGCTCGTCGAGCCAGGTCGACAGGAAGCGCTCGGCCATCGAACAGGCGCCGAGGTACGGGCCGTCGGGGTGCTGCGCTGCCTCGGCAGCGAGCTCACCGACCCGTGTCCGCGTCAGCTCCACCACGGCATCGGCGTCGCTGCCCTCGACGGGGTCGAACGCGAGCAGCGGCCCGGCGGTGGTGAGGAAGTCCGCGAGCACGACGACCTCGCGGCGACCGGCGACGGCGAGGCCCTTGGCGGTCACCGGCGCTGGTCCGATCGGCAGGATCAGTCCCGCGCCGAGCGACGCGGCTGCCTGGTGGTCGATGAGGCCCAGCTTGGAGCCACAGAGCAGCACGTCGGCGTCGACGCCGAGCACGGCGCCAGCCGGCTCCTCGGACCCACGCTCGATCGGGAACGACTCCGCGTGCTCGGTCCATGCCGCGACCCCGTCCGGGTCGAGGCCGTCGGGGAGGTGCAGTGTGCCCGAGGCGGTCGATACGGCGACGACCCGGGCGCCGTGGGCGGCGAGCACCGACGCCACCCCCGGCCCGGCGGCCCCGGCCCCCTCGATGGCAACGGTGCGCCCGTCGAGTCCTCCGAGCATCGACTCGGCGGCGGCTGCGACGCCGGTCCCGAGCAGCACGTGGTCGACGCGTCCGAGGTCGACCTGCACCCGCAGCAGCGGGTCCCGGTGGTCGATCTCGGCGAGCGGCGCCAGGTCGGCCTCGCCGAGCCCCTTCGCCGCGTCGAGCGACAGCGTGCCGGCGCGCACGGCGTCGGCCACGGCGTCCACGAACGCAGCGATGCCCGGCCCGCGGTGCTCGCCGAGCGCGTTGATGCCCGCCGACGCGCCGCTGCGGCGTTCGCCCAACAGCGCCCAGGCGTAGGTGCGGGAGCGGGCCATCGTCCGGGCGCCGTCGATCAGGATCTTCTTCGCGCAGCGGACGACGCCGTCGGCGCGTTCAGCCGTGTCGAGGTCGGTGACCACGAACCCCGTCATCTCGATCGGGTCCGCTGCGGTGATCTTCTGGAGTGCCACGGGGGCCAAGTCTGCCCGAAACGCTGCCTGCCCGGAACGCTGCCTCCTGGGAACGCTGCCTCCTGGGAACGCTCGGGTCCCAGGAGTCCTGGGGCACGGTGGCGGCGGCCACGCCGCAGTGATCCGGAGGCCGTGTGGACGAAACCCCCCGAATCCGTCCACACGGCCTACCCGGAAACCGGGAGGAACCGACGCTGCCATCCACCCCGAGGGGCGACTGGCGAGGTGTCCCTCGACCGGACCAACCGGAGTTGGTCGAGCCAACGATACGACACGGGCGTGACCGCTGTCACGCGGCGGCGGCGCAGCAGGTCACCCCGGCGCAGCGCCGGGGGCCGGACCGGAGGCGAACTGGACGGCTTCGCGGTGCTCCAGCACGGGTGCGACCAGCTCCTGGATCACACGGCGGTGCTCGGGATGGTCCCGGTAGGTGGCGTAGGCCGCCGCGTCGGCGAGGTCCGCGATCACGACCAGGTGCGCGTTGCCTGCTGCCAGACCGAGGTCCCGTCCGACCTGGTAGCCGTCGAGCACGTCGATCCGCTCGGGCAGACCGCGCAGCTCGTCGATGATCCGGTCGACGTGGGCGTCCTCGGTGCCGGGGACGATACGGAGCAGGACCACATGGCGCAGCATCGCCACAGGCTAGGGCCGAGCGCGACCCGGGCCCCGCTCCAGCGAGGCCCGGGTGACGCACCGTGGTCCGTTCCGTGCGCCGGGGGACCTGTCGGTTGGGGATCTGGCGGTGAGAACCAGCGGGCGGACTCCGCTGTGCGCTCTCGAGAGGAGTGACGGCTGAGAACGTCGGAAGTCGCGGGACTCGAGCAGATCCTCCGGGAATGGGTCGTTCGGCCCACCTCGGCGTGGTCCCGTCAGCGGAGTTCCGCTCAGCGTGGCGGGTGCAGCGTGACCGGGCCGTCGATCAGCGAGGAGTTCGGCACGAGGATCCGCCGCCCGTCCCCGTCCTCGAGCTCGACCGATGTCGGGTGCAGCGCGACCACGATGCCCGCGACGTCGCCGAGACGGAGCTCAGAGCCCGGGAGCACCCGGTGGCGCAGCGCCCGGCCGGCGGCGATCTGCTGAGCGATGTGGCGACCGCCCAGCACGCTCAGCATCGCCAGGGTGAACGCCGGGGCACCCACGGCGACGGCGACCAGCACCACCAGCACCGGGCCGTCGACGCCCAACTCGGCAAGCGCGACCACCACCGAGGCAGCGACCACCGCCGCCTGCAGCGTTCGTTCGAGGGTCCGCTGGCGCACGCCGGTCGCGGATCGTGCGGACTGGCCGACCGCTGCAGCGAGCGCGATCGAGACGACGTAGCCGCC
>CALNXV010000060.1:0-11269 GCA_942490665.1 uncultured Microthrixaceae bacterium | reverse complement strand
CCCTGGCCCGCAAGCGCACCGTGCTCGATTCTGGACGGAGGACCGGTCAGGCTCGGCGGATCAGGGTGAGGCCGTCGCCGATCGGCACGATCACCTGGCGGGTGCGGGTGTCGGCGGCGACGTGGTCGTTGAAGCGACGGATCGCCTCGGTGTCGGCGTCGTGGACGTCGGGATCGACGACCTTGCCGCACCACAGCGTGTTGTCGACAGATCCAGGCCACCGGGCGCGCAGGCGGGCGACCAGTTCTTCGTAGTAGTCGAGGTAGCCGCCCTTGTCGGCGTCGATGAAGGCCAGGTCGACCACGGCGTCGTCGGGCAGGGACCGCAGCGTCTCGATGGCGGGGCCGAGCCGCAGGTCGATGCGATCGGCGACACCGGCTAGCGCCCAGTGCTCGCGGGCGATGTCGGTGTACTCCGTCGCTGACGTCGCAGCACAGCAGGTACCCGCCGTCGACGAGGCCGCTGGCGATCGACAGCGCCGAGAAGCCGGTGAACGTGCCGACCTCGACCACGAAGCGGGCGCCGACGAGCGAGGTCAGCATCGTGAGGAACTCGCCCTGCTCCGGAGCGATCTGCATGCCGGCAGCGTCGCCGAGCGCCTCGGTGCGCTCGATCAGCCGGCGTCGCACGTCGTCGGGCGGCGTGGTGTGGGCGCCGACGTAGGCGGACAACGCGTCGCCGAGTCCGATCGATCGTGGTGCCTTGTCGTGATCCTCTCTGCCCGGCATCTCCTGCGCCGCCCGACGTCCACTCCGGGCGCCGTCCGGGAGGGTCGGGCTCGCTAGGAGATGCGCTCCTCGCCGCAGGTGGCCTCGAAGGTGCCGGTCACGACCTCGGGCTCACCGTCGACGAAGAGACTGAGCTGGCGAACGAACGTCGCCGTCCCGCTGACCGTGCTGCCGTCGATCTCGATCGAGTCGACCTGGCTCATTCCGGGCTGCAGCGCATCCGACATGTCGAAGAGGTCGCTCGACTCGTCGGCGACCCAGTCCTCGTCGCCGACGCTGACCTGGACGGCGTTGACCTGTTCGACGACCGCCGGGTCGGTGCCCTCGCGCAGGGCGATGATGCTGATGCCGCTGTCGCCGTCGACCCCCGGCAACTGCACGGAGAAGATGCCGAACATGTCGGTCTGGCACTGGGCGACCACGGCGCCTTCGGTGGAGAACTCGTACGTCACGCCATCGATCGTCGCCGTCGCGGTCGACTCGCCGGTGCCGCCGGACTCCCCGCCGTCGTCCTCGGATGCCGGCGTGGTCGCCTCGGCCGCGGGCTCGGCCACCGTGCCGTCGGTGTCGCCGTCGGGTGAGCGAGCTTCGGTTGCCGTCGCTGCGCCCCCCGATCCGTCGTCCGAACCGCCGGAGGAGTCGTCGGACCCTCCGCACGCTGCGAGTGGCAGCAGCATCGCCGCACACCACCAAGACCTGCTTCATCATCGTCGTACCCTCCTTGCCCCCGGGACGTCGACGCCCACCCTAGACCAGCTCCTTCCACACGATGACCGGCCCCGGGTTCGCAGGGAACGTCGCGGAATGCCGGGGACGCGTCGACGGTTGAGATGTTTGTGACCGCAACGACTTCACTCCCCGAGCGACCCTCCGCCGAACGGCCCGTCGAGCTCGGCCTCGACACCTTCGGCGACGTCACCGTCGACGCCGACGGCCACCGCCTGAGCGAGGCGCAGGTCATCCGCAACGTGATCGACGAGGCGGTCCTCGCCGACCGCCTCGGTCTCGACTTCTTCGGCGTCGGTGAACACCACCGCGACGACTTCGCGATCTCCTCCCCCGAGACGGTGCTGGCCGCCATCGCCGCACGCACCGAGCGGATCCACCTCGGGTCCGCCGTCACGGTCCTCAGCTCCGACGACCCGGTGCGGGTGTTCCAGCGCTTCGCCACCGTCGACGCGGTGTCCAACGGGCGCGCCGAGGTGATCCTCGGGCGCGGCTCGTTCACCGAGTCGTTCCCGCTGTTCGGCTACCCGCTCGACCAGTACGAGGAGCTGTTCGAGGAGAAGCTCGACCTGTTCACCCACCTGCTCCGCGAGGAGCCCGTCACGTGGAGCGGCACCACCCGCGCACCGGTCCCCGGCCTGCAGGTGTACCCGCGCACCGAGGGCGGCCTGCGGGCGTGGGTCGGTGTCGGTGGCAGCCCCGAGTCGATCGTGCGTGCCGCCCGCCACGGCCTGCCGCTGATGCTCGCCATCATCGGTGGGTCACCCGAACGGTTCACACCGTTCGTCGACCTGTACCACCGTGCACTCGACCAGTTCGGCCACACATCCCTCCCGGTCGGCGTCCACTCCCCCGGCCACGTCGCACCGACCGACGAGCAGGCACTCGACGAGCTGTGGCCCCACTGGAAGCCGATGCGCGACCGCATCGGCGCCGAGCGCGGGTGGCCGCCGGCAAGCCGGGCCGAGTTCGAGCAGGCCGCTGGCCCCGACGGTGCGCTGCACACCGGCTCGCCCGAGACCGTCGCCCGCAAGATCGCGAACACGGTCGACGCGCTCGGCGCCAGCCGCTTCGACATGAAGTACTCGGCGGGCACCCTGCCGCACGAGACGATGATGCGCAGCATCGAGCTGTACGGCACCGAGGCCGCCCCACGCGTCCGCGAGCTGCTCGCCTCGCGGACCGTGTCCGTCTAACCGAGCGCGAGCAGGCGAACGATGCGTGGGTCGTCGGGGCCCAGGTAGTGGACGAGCACGCCGGCGGCGGCCTCCACGTCGAGGGTGCCGGCGTCGGACATCTCCTCCAGATCGGCCCAGTCCTTCGTCCGGTCGAAGAACGCCTTGAACACGGCGAGGTCGCGGCAGGCGAGGAACGGGACGTCGTGGCCGGCGAAGGGTTCGCGCCGGATTCGCTCGCCGACGTCGGAGTGGAACGGCGTGGTGTCGAGGAACACGTCGACGGGCGTGTGGGCCCACCAGAGGCGGGTCTGGCCGTCGGTCCCGAGCTGTGCGACGGCATCGTCGGTCACCGTGACGTCGGCTGGGAGCGCCGCGAGGAGGTCGGCGCTCCACTCGGCGGGGACGAAGACGTTGACGTCGATGTCGATGGTGACGCGGGCGCGTTGCGTGCACCAGGCGAGCGCGAGCGCACCACCGAATGCGTGCGCAAGGGCGGCGTCGTCGAGCGCACGGTGGATGGCGACGATCTTGTCGGGGAGCGAGAGTCCGACCGTCACGCGACCGCTCCGAATCGTGGGGCGGTCAGGTCCGATTGAATACCACCCGTTGGCACGACGGCCGTACAGCGACGCGGTCCTGCCGGCGGCCGGGCTATCCGGCCTCGGGGACGTCGAGTGCTTCGAGGATGCTGATCGAGGCGTCAGCGATCATCGCGTCGGTCCCGGCCGATCCACGCGTCCGCTGACGCGCCACTCGCGAGCGGGCAGCAGTCCGACATCGCCGACGTGGATGGCATCGTGTCCGACGTCTCGGAGCCCGGCAGCGACCAGGGGTCGCAGGCACTCGTCGATGAGGAACTTCATACGCCGGAGCGCAATGGGAGTTCGCGCTCGCGAACCGTCGCCGCCGCATACTCGAGCGCAGCACGAACGTCATCGACGACGAGTTGCGGGTAGCTGGCGACGATGTCGGTCGGCGTGGCCCCTTCGGCGACGAGCGACACGATCGTCGCAACCGGGATGCGCGTGCCGGCGATGCACGGGACGCCACCCATCACACGATGGTCGACGCTGATTCGCTCGAATCCCATCGCCGCATTCTACGCCACCCGGTCGAACGGAGGCGGAGAGGTTCACGTCGACGACCGGCCTCACACTCGACCTCGGAACCGTGTGAGAGCCCCTGACTGCGCTGAGGTCGAGCGAGCTCGGCCAGGCCCCTCGCCAACCGAGCGGTCCGAAGAGGACGACACCGGGAGACAAGTTGATAGCGTTGATAGCAGTGGCTCAGTTGATCGTGCGCAACCTCGACGACGACCTCGTCCAGCGGCTGAAGCGCCGCGCGGCAGCCAACGGACGCTCGGCGGAGGAGGAGCATCGCCAGCTCCTTCGCCAGGTACTGCAACCCGAGGGCTTCGCCGAGGCGCTGTTGGCGATGCCGAACGTCGGCGACGATGCCGACTTCGAGCGCCGGGGCGACCTGCCGGGCGAGCTCGACCTGCGATGAGCGCCGGCTTCCTGCTCGACACCAACGTGGTGTCGGAACTCCGCAAGGGCGCACGGGCCGACGCCGGCGTGCTGGCCTGGTTCGAACACCACTCGACCGATCAGCTGTGGCTGTCGGTGCTCGTGGTCGGCGAGCTGCGGCGAGGCGTCGAGCTGCTCCGCGGACGCGACAAGCGGGCCGGCAAGCGATTGGGTGAGTGGCTGGACGCCGTCTCCACCGAGTACGGCGACCGCATCATCCCGATCACGACCGAGGTGTGCGAACGCTGGGCCATGCTCAACGTGCCCGACCCCGTCCCGGTCATCGACGGACTGTTGGCGGCCACCGCACTCGAGCGCGACCTCGTGCTGGTCACCCGCAACACCGCCGACGTCGAACGAACCGGCGTCGTGCTCGTCAACCCGTTCGCCTCGCGCGACCCCGGCAGCGGGTGGTCGGCCAGTGTTACGCCAGGGGTCAGACCCCCGGCGTAACACCAGACGGAGGTCGCTTCCTGCCGGCGGTTACTGGTCGGCGCCGGTCGAGCGACGGGCGGCGAGGGCGGCGAGCTCAGCGCGGTTCGACAGTCCGAGCTTGGCGAAGATGTGGCTGACGTGCACCTTCACGGTGCCGCGGGCGATGAACATCTGCTCGGCGATCTGCGGGTTGGTCAGCCCCTCGGCGACCAACTCGACGACCCGACGCTCGGTGGGCGTGAAGGCTCGCCCACCCCGCGTTCGGACGCTTGCGTTCACCGCGGGCACGCGACACGTACTCGACCGCCCGGTCGAGCCCGAGCGCAGAACCTTCTGCCCAGTACTCCTCGACGGCGTCGGCACCGAGCGACTCCACGAGCGCCGCCCGCCACCGTGCGATCGTGCCCGCGACGGGAGCCGGCGTGGCCAGGCCGATCTCGGTCCGTGCCGCCTCCGCCGCCCCGAAGCACCGGAGGGCCTCGGCGCCGCTGTCGAGTGACGCGGCGACGCAACCGAGTTGCTCGATCGCAGTGACGATGTCGGGGCCGCGGCCGAGCCGAACGAACGTTGCCAGCGCGGAGTGGGCGCGGCCGTCGGCCTCCTCGACGTCGTCGCGGGCGAGCGCCACGCACGACCGTTCGAGGTCGACGAGGGCGCCGACCCAGTCGTTGCCGAGCCCGGCAGCCAGTCCGGCGAGGTCGTCGAGCAGTGCACCGGCTCGAGCGAGGTCACCGGCGAGGCGAAGCGCGGCAGCCAACGGCACGCCCACCGTGGTGAGGAGGAAGGGGATCCCGTGCTCGCGCTGCTCGTCGTACGACGGCGCCAGCAGTCCGACCGCCGCCGCGGCGTCGCCCCGCGCGATCGCGATCCGCCCGAGGTTGGCCAGCAGGTCCGCTATCGCCAGTCCCCCACCCGACGCCGACGCCCGCTCCAACAACGCCGCGCTCTCCCGGCCCGCCAGTTCGACGTCACCTTCCATGACGTCGATCGCCCACCGCCACGCCTTGCTCATGCTGCCGGTGACCGGCTCACCGATCTCGTCGCACATCTCGATCGCGATGTCGAGTTCGCGGCGAGCCGACGCCAGCTCGCCGCGCCGAGTCAGGAAGTACCCGAGCAGGCCGTGGTACCAGGCGAGGAAGTAGGTCGCGCCGAGCGGTGCGGCACGATCGCGCAACACCTCGAGGTCGGCCATCACGAGCGCCTCGTCCTGCGCGGCCCAGCCTGCTGCGGTCATCATCTTCGAGCTGTTGAGCACCGCCCAGTCGTCGCCGATCCGCAGGCCGAGCTCGACGCTGCGTTCGAGGCCAGGACGTGCCTGCGCAGGGTCCATGATCGCCGTCGCGAACCCGATGGTGTTGAGGGCGCGGGCGCGGGTCCAGTCGTCGTCGAAGCGTTCCGCAAGTTCGAGCGCCTGCGGTGCCCGAACGCTCATCGTCTCGACGTCGCCGCCGTACAGGCCGATGTGCGCCGCTCCCCAGCACGCCCGGCCGCGCCAGACGCTCGGCTCGTCGTCGGTCTCGTCGAGCAGCCGTGCCAACCAGCGGCTCCCCCGGCCGAGATGCCCGCGCAACTCCCAGAACAACGTCATCGATGCGGCAAGACGCAACGCGTCCTCGCGCCGCCCGGTGGCATCGGCGAAGTCGAGCGCAGCTTCGAGGTTGTCGTGCTCCAGTTCCAACATCGCCAACAGCCGCGCGCTGTCGGCGAACGCGATCTCGGGCTCGACCGACTCGACCAGCGACAAGAAGTACGCGAGGTGACGAGCACGCACCCGCTCGACCTCGCCGGTCTCGACGAGCCGGCCGTGGAGGTACTGGCGGATCGACTCGAGGAATCGGTATCGCGTCACCGCCATGGTGTGATCGGCGCGCACGATCGACTTGTCGACCAGGTGGGTGAGCAGGTCGAGCACCGTGTCGTCACGGTCGTCGGCGGCGACGGCCTCGGCGGCGTCGAGCGTGAAGTCGGACATCACGGCGAGGCGCCGGGCGACCGCTTGCTCGTCGGGGTCGAGGAGGTCGTAGCTCCAGGCGACCGAGGCTTCGAGCGTCTGCTGGCGCGCCAGCGACGTGCGGCTGCCGCCGGTCAGCAGGCGGAAGCGGTCCTCGAGCGCCGACTCGATGCCGGTCGGGCTCATCATCCTCACCCGGGCCGCCGCGAGTTCGACGGCCAGCGGGATGCCGTCGAGACGGTCGACGATCCGGGCGATCGCCGCGAGTTCGTCGTCGCTCGGGTCGAAGTCCGGACGGGCGCTGTGCGCGCGTTGCACCAACAGTTCGACGCCCGCATCCCGATCGAGCGACGGCACGCGCCAGGTGGTCTCGCCCGTGACGCCCAACGGTTCGCGACTGGTGGTGAGGACGTGGAGCGTCGGGCACCGCCGCAGCAGCTGGTCGACCAGTGGACGCACGCCGCCGAGCACGTGCTCGCAGTTGTCGAGCACGACGAGACCGTCGAACTGGCGCAGCCGGTCGGCGAGCGTGTCGATGATCGGTCGTCCGAACTCCTCGCGGACGCCGAGCACCTGGGCCAGTTCGGCGGCGACGCGCTCGGTGTCGCTGACGGGCGCCAGCTCGACGCACCACACGCCGTCGGGGCAACCGTCGAGCTCTGCCCACGCCACCTCGTAGGCGAGCCGGGTCTTGCCGCACCCGCCCGATCCGGTGATCGTCAGCAGGCGCTGCGAACGGAGTTCCGCCCCGAGCGCTGCGACCTCGGCCGCCCGCCCGACGAAGCTCGACAGCGGCAACGCCAGGTTGGTCCGCTCGGTGACGGGATCGTCGACGAGCCGATCGTCGAACGTGTCGTCGAGGATGTCGGCCATCACCGATTCTGACCCGGGGTCGAGCGCTGTGTCCATGACCCGATGGTCGTCGACGGACGAATCATGGACATCTGCCACCTGGCATATATGCCACCTGGGAGATGTTCCCCGCCGGCCCGCAGCTCATGATCGGCGCAGCGGGTCGCACACCGGCGGCCCCGAGACAAGGAGCACGACCATGACCGACACCATCGCCACCACGACCATCGCCGACACCGCCGCCGCGTTCTTCGAGGCGTGCGAGTCGGGCCAGGGCTGGGCCGAGTGCGCCCGGTACTGCACCCCCGACGCTGCGTTCGCTGCGCAGTCGGAGGCGCTCGCCGAGGTGACCACGATCGAGGACTACAGCAACTGGATGCAGGGCCTGCACACCTTCATGAGCGACGTGTCGTACGACATCGAGGGATTCGGCGTCGACGCCGAGCGCAACTCCGTCGTGATCGCCGCCGTGTTCCGCGGCACCCACAGCGGCGACGGCGGCCCCCTCCCGGCGACCGGCAAGAGCACGGCCAGCGACTACGCCTACACCCTCCAGTTCGACGGCGACAAGATCGCCCGGATGAGCAAGATCTGGCACTCCGGCATGGCGATGCAGGAACTCGGCTGGGCCTGACCGCAGCGCCGAGGAGCCGGTGAACGTCACCCGGGGCGATCTGCATGCTGGCGCCGAGCATCGAGCTGGATGCCGGGCGCCCCGGGACGCTGCCGCCCGGGACGCCCGATCCCTCACTCCCGAGTGGAGTCAGTTCGTCATGGACAGTCGACCCTCGGATTCCAGTTGTTGAAGGTCCCGGAGGGGTTCCACTTCCACACCCACGCGTGGGAGGATGTACCAGCCAAGCGCTGGATTGAGGATTCCCATCTCCTGGCCCAGCACCGTGGGCGGCTCCTCATGTTCCGCGTGCCACAGATCGGCCGGCACCACCCACTCGAGCGCGACCAGCCTCAGCTTTCCGTTCGGCAGCGGCTCGTAGACGAGTCCCTCGGGCCGCAGCGGGTCGAGCACGGTGTCCTCGATGGCGTCATGGTCGAACCAGTGGTAGCCCATTGCCCCGTCGGTGGGATGCTCGATGCAGCCCGTGATCGGGATGTCCGGGTTCTTCCAGCCCAGCTGGTATCCGGCCTGTTCTGCTCGTTCGACCTTGTGATACTTGGCGCTCGACAGCCAGGCGCCGATCAGGTCGGACCACCCTCCCCCTCGAGCTTCAGCGGGGGAAGTCGAGCCGCCGAGTGCGGCGATCGCCAACCCGGCGGCGAGTAGCCACGGAAGTCGGCGGCGTGTTCGTCCGGCGGCATTGGCCCTGCCGGCGACCGCCTCTCCGCTGGGTGCCCGATCGTCGATGTGCGTTGATGACTTCATGGTGCTCGCTCCTTCTGTGCAGTCGTGCGGTCGGCGCCGGCCATCCGACCGCTGGACCGGCGCCACCGTGTGTACTGATGAGCTGCAGCGACCAACGGCAGTCGACTCGATGTGCAGCGTGTCCTAGTGTGAGGTCGAGGGGGTGGCCGGTGGTGTCCCTGCGGGACACAGCGGGGACACGGGGACGACGTCGACCGGCACGATCCGAGATGGCAGGAGCCACGAGCAGGAAGCGACCGGCATGCGAGCAGCAGACGACGCCACCCGTTGGACGTTCGTTGAGTTCGGCACGCAGCTTCGCCGCCGGCGCCGGTCGGAAGACCTGACCCAGCAGGCACTCGCCCGAACCGCCAACTGCTCGGAGCACACCATCAAGAAGCTCGAGCAGGGTTTGCGACGTCCTTCTCCGCAGATGGCGGCGTCACTGGCAGGTGCGCTGGGGCTGACAGCGGAGGAACGAACCGCGTTCGTTCGAGCCGGTACCGGCGACGCCGACGCCGACCCCACCGATGACGGCGCGGTCGGCCCGTTGACGACGATCCTCGGCGCCGAGACGATGACGGTGCACTGTTGGGACAGGCTCGTCGGCCGCTCCCGCGAGCTCGCCGAGGTCCCCGCGCTCCTGCGGCGGAGCCGACTCGTCACGCTGCACGGTCCCGGGGGTGTCGGCAAGAGCCGGCTGGCAGCCGAGATCGCCCGGCGGGACGACTCGGGGCCGACGCTGTGGGTCGAGTTCAAGCACCTACACGACGACGCCTCCATCGACGGTCACGTCGCCCGGTCGCTGCAGGTCGGTCAGTCTTCGTCGGCGACGCTGCGCCAGCGGGTGATCGCCCGCCTCGGAACCGACAACTGGCTCATCGTGCTCGACAACTGCGAGGGCCACACCACGGAGGTCGCCGACTGGTGCTCAGCCATCCTCGACGAGTGCCTGTTCGTGCGCATCCTCGTGACGTCGCGCGTTGTCACGTACCTCCCCGGTGAGGCGAGGTGGCCGCTTCGAGGGCTCAGCACCAGCGCCGCGACCGATCCCGGCCACGATTCCGATCCCAGCGACGCGGTCGCACTCTTCGTGGAACGGGCGTCAGCCACCGATCTGCCGACCGGCAGCTTCGCGCGATCGCTCGACTCGGCTGCGTTGGCTGCGATCACGTCGATCTGCGAACGGCTCGACGGCCTCCCGCTCGCGATCGAGCTCGCTGCAGGTCGGGCGGATCTCTATCCGCCTGCGGTCTTGGCTGAACGGCTCATCCGTGACCACCGATTCCTCGAACTGCGGGCCGCCCTCGACGAACCCCGCTACACGAATCTCGACGAGATGGTTATGTGGTCCTACGAGCTGCTCGACCCGGACGAGCGACGCTGCATCCGGGCGGTGGCGGTCTTCAGAGGCTCGTTCGGGATCGGCGCAGCACACGCAGTGAGCGGGAACGATGTACCGCTCCACGAGTTCGAGCAGACCTTCGCCCGGCTCGTGGGGTCATCACTCATCTCCCGGTCGAGCGATGAGGCGTCCACCTTCCACGTCCCGGAGACGATTCGCGCCACCGTCGCGAGGATGCAGTCCCGGTCCGAAGCGGATCGTCTCGCTCGTCGCCACGCGGAGTACTTCGCACAGCAGGCTGAGCTCGCCGAGCCGAAGATGTGGGGCGACTCGCTGGCGGCAACGCTGTCCGACCTGTCGAGGCGCCATGCCGACTTCTCCGCCGCCGTCGAATCGTCGTGCGCCCGGGGTGACGCGGCGACCGCTCGCCGCATCACGGGTGCACTGTTCCGCTACTGGGACATCCGAGGTCATCTCGAAGAAGGGTTCGCTCTCTGCCGGCTCGCCGAAGCGGCCGACGGTGTCTCCTCGGCCGACATCGATGCTCGTTCGGCGAACGCCGTGGGCACGTTGGCGCTGTTCGCAGGCGACGGTGAGATGGCGGTGTCTGCGTTCGAGCGTGCGGCCGAGCTGAGCCAGGCCTTCGGGATCGGCCACGAGCTCGCGCACGCACTCGTCCACCTCGGGCTCTGCGCCGAGTTCGCCGACGACTCGGAGTCCGCCGTTCGGATCCTCCATGAGGCGGTGGCCGTCGCCCGGCATCACGGCGAGCGGGCCCTGGACGGGTGGGCACACATTCTCATCGGCGCCGACCATCTGCGGAACGAGCGCTTCGATGCCGCCGAGGAAGTGCTCACCCGGGCGCTCACGCTCGTGACCGGTGTCGACGGGGAAGGCGTCGCCTGGGCACTCGCGGGGCAGGCAGCCCACAACGTTCTGACCGACGGCGATTCGCAGCTGGGCGAGGTCGAAGACGCGCTGCAAGCCTGCATCGAGCTGCGCTCCGGCTGGGGCATCTCGGTCGTCGGTCTGCTCGCAGGCATCTGCGCAACCCGTCTGGATCACCATGATCTCGCCGCGGAGCTGCTCGCTACATCCGATCATCGAGACCGAGACGAGACCGAGACGTTTGAATTTTTGTCCGAGACGAGATCGAGACCGAGAC
>CALNXV010000059.1:0-7494 GCA_942490665.1 uncultured Microthrixaceae bacterium | reverse complement strand
CAGGCGCCGCTGGCCACCGCGTCACTCGAGCCGACCGCGCCCGACCCGCCGCGGGTAGCCGGGCGCGACCGCACCGGCCTCGGCGTCGGCGGCTACCAGGTCACCTACGGAACCAGCTTCGTGATGATCGCCGAGTTCACCCCCGCGGGACCCAGCGCCACGGGACTGCTGGCGTACGGCCAGAGCGGCGACGACCGCTCCCCGCACCACGTCGACGGCACCGAGGCGTACGCCGCACAGCAGCTGCGACCTCTGCTCTTCGACGACGCAGCGATCGAGGCCGACCCCGAGCTGGTCCGGGTGCGGCTGAGCGGACCAGCATGGGACCACGATGGCCTCGTTCCGTGACCGCTTCCTGACCCCGAAGGTGGCCCGCGCGATCACCTCGCCCTCGGCCATCGTCGCGACCGGCGCGGGCGCCGCCGTCGGCATCCTGGCGTTCGGATCCCCGATCGGTGCCGTCGTGCTCGCCATCGGGGCCTTCACCGCGCGGGTCCTCGCAGCGGTTCCGCGAGCACCGACGCGCTCGAACATCGACCCACGCGGGCTCAGCGAACCGTGGCGCGAGCTCGTCCAGGACATCCTCGACGCTCGCCGGCGGTTCGACCGCACACTGGCCGGGGTGGCGCCCGGTCCACTGCGTGAGCGCCTCGAGCACCTCGGCACCCGACTCGACCGGGCCCTCGACGAGGGATTTCGTGCTGGTTCCGCCGGGCACCAGCTCAGCCAAGGTCGGCGCCAGATCGACACGTCGCAACTGCTCGCCGAGCTGCAGGCCGAGGCCAGCTCGGCGCGCACCGGGCGGTCGGAGCAGCGCGCCGCAGCGATCCAGGCGCAGCTCGACTCGGCGACCCGCCTCGACCGGACCATCAACGACACCTACGACCGCCTGCGGCTCCTCGACGCCCGTATCGACGAGACCGTGACACGAGCCGTGGAGCTGTCGGTGACCCAGCAGGACCCCGCCGAGCTCGGCGGGCTCGGCGCGGAGGTCGAGTCGATCGTCGGCGACATGGAGGCGCTGCGCCTGGCGGTCGAGGAGACCCGCACGGCTCCGACGACGCCACCGCTACCCGAGCCCGGCACCGGCACGGCGTGAGCCGTCGGACCTCCTCGATCGGGCCGGACGACGGGCCCGGGGTGTTCGGCCGGGCCACGGTCCACGAGGCGGGGCTCGACGACGCGACCAGCGACGGTGCGGGCCCGGGCGGCGCGGGGTTCGACAGCGCCGGCCTCGACGATGGGGCCGTCGAGGAGGTCGGCTTCGAGGAGGCGATGCGTGACGAGGCCGCGGCGGAGGAACCGACCGGGTCGGGACGGAGTCTGCTGCGTGCCAGTGCCGCCCCAGCGGTGGGCACCGCGCTGTCACGTATCACCGGGCTCATGCGCGTCGCTGCGCTCACCACGGCCCTCGGGCTCACGTCGCTCGCCGACGTCTACAACCTGGCGAACACCGCACCGAACATCCTCTACGAACTGGTGATCGGCGGCGTGCTGTCCTCGACGCTGGTACCGATGTTCATCCATCGCGGACGCGAGGACGGCGAGGACTCGACCTCGGTGATCGTGACGGTGACGTTCGTCGCGATCACGACGCTGACGGTGGTCGCCGTGCTCGCCTCGCCGCTCATCAACCAGTTCTTCTCGCTGTCCCTCGACGGTGCTGAGCGGCGTCGCCAGTCCGCGATCGGCGACGACTTCCTCCTGCTGCTGCTCCCCCAGGTGTTCTTCTACGGGATGATGACCCTCGGCACGGCGCTGCTGCACGCCCGCCGCCGCTTCGCCGCACCGGCGTTCGCCCCCGTGCTCACCAACGTCGTCATCTCGCTCGCAGCGCTGTCGGTGTTCTTCTTCCTCGACCCGTCGATCGACGGGCCCGACACCATGCGCACCGTCTACGTGCTCGGCCTCGGCACGACGGCCGGGGTCGCCGCGATGGCGGTGGCGCTCCTGCCGGCGATCCGCCGCGCCGGCGTCGTGCTCAGCTGGGACTTCCGGCCGCGCCACCCCGCGGTGCGCCAGGTGCTCCGCCTGTCGGGATGGACCGTCGGCTTCGCGGTCGCGAACCAGGTGGCGCTCCTCATCGTGCTCACCTTCGCGCGGGGCGCCGGCGTGGGTGCGGTCTCCGCCTACCAGTACGCGTTCATCTTCTTCCAGCTGCCCTACGGACTCATCGCCGTGTCGCTGATGACCGCCGTGCTCCCCGAGCTCGCCACCGCAGCACGCAACGACGACGACGCTGCGTTCGTCGCCCGCTTCCGCGAGGGGCTGGTGCTCATGCTGACCTTCATGCTCCCCGCGGCGGGCGCCTACCTGTTCGTCGGACGCCCGTTGATCTCGATGCTCCTCCAACGGGGCGAGTTCGACGCCGCAGCGACGGCGCAGACCTCCGAGATGCTCGTCGGGTTCAGCATCGGCCTTCCTGCGTTCGCGGTGTTCCTCTACTGCGTCCGGGCCTTCCACGCCCGGCGCAACACACGCACGCCCTTCTACCTCAACCTCGGAGAGAACGCCCTGAACGTGGCGCTCGTGCTGCCGTTCATCGCCCTGCTCGGGCCCCGGGGCCTGTCCGCCGCCTACTCCGCCGCCTACTGGGTCGCGGCGGGCGCTGCGCTGGTGGTGCTGCACCGGCGGGTGCCGGGCCTGCTGGGCTGGTCGCTGCTCGCCCAGGTGGGTCGCAGCGCGCTCGTCGGCGCAGCGGTCCTCGTGTGGGTGGCGGTCGCGCTGATGTACCTCGACTCGACCGGCGCCGTCGCCGAGGTGCTGACCGCACTGGCCGTGGCCGTCCCGGTGTTCCTGGCTGCGACGGCGCTGGTGCGTCCCCATGGCTTCGAACCGCTGCTGGACCGACTCGCCGCCGGGGTGCGACGTCGGACCGGACGCGACTGAGCCCCTGCGCAGATCGCTGGGCAGGGGCCGAGAGCCCGGTGTCCTAGGCTCCGGCGCATGTGGAAGTCGCTGAAGCGGTTCTGGAAGTACCTCGGAGCGAAGGTGTCCAGCACCTTCAACGAGAAGGCGGATCCGAAGATCCAGCTCGAACAGGCCATCACCGAGGCCCAGGAGCAGCACCGCCGGCTCAAGGAGCAGGCCGCGAACGTGATCGCGAACCAGAAGCAGAACGACATGCGGCTCAACGCCGCGCTCGATGAGCTCGAGAAGTTGAACCGCAACGCGCAGCAGGCGGTGCTGATGGCCGACGAGGCGGTGCGCACGGGCGACGAGGCGAAGGCCACCGAGTACACGACTGCGGCCGAGGCGTTCGCGAACCAGCTGATCGCCAAGGAAGCAGAGGTCGAGAACCTCAAGGCCATGTCGCTGCAGGCCACCCAGGCCGCCGACAAGGCCAAGTCCGCGGTGTCGCAGAACTCGCGGATGCTCCAGGAGAAGCTGGCCGAGAAGCAGAAGCTGCTCTCCCAGCTCGACCAGGCGAAGATGGCCGAGCAGATGAACGTCGCCATGGCGAGCCTGACCGAGAACGTCGGTGGCGACGTGCCGACCCTCGACGAGGTCCGCGAGAAGATCGAAGGTCGCTACGCCAAGGCCCAGGGCATGTCCGAGGTGCAGGGACTCTCGGTCGAGACGAAGATGCTCGAGGTCGAACAGGCCTCGGCCTCGATCGAGGCCCAGGCACGACTGTCGGAGATCCGGTCGCGGCTCGGGATCGGCGACGCTGCTGGGGCCTCGGCCGACGAGAGCACGTCCGGCGACACCGATGCGACGACCGAGGAGTCCTCGGGCGGCGAGTCCGCCTCCAGCAGCGGCTGACCGTCACCGCGGCGCGCAGCTCGGGACCTCGAACCCGACGCGACGACTCAGCCCAGGACGACGAGGTCGTCGCGGTGCACCACGGCGCCCTCGCCCTCGATCAGCTCCGAGGAGCGACGTCCGGCCATGGCGGCCAGCCGTGAGGCCGAGACCCGGCACAAGCCCTTCGCCACGACCGCGCCGGCGAGATCGGTGATCTCGACGGCCTCGTCGACACCGAAGGCGCCGTGCACCTCGACACACCTGCGGCGAGCAGGGAACGACCACCGCCGCGCAGCGCCTCGACGGCGCCGCCATCGATCGCAACACGGCCCGACGACGGCAACGCGAACGCGATCCACAGCTTGCGCGCCGACAGGCGGTGCTCCCGGGGCCGAACGACGGTGCCGACGCCCGGGTCGTCGCGGACGGCCTCGACGAGGACACCCGGTCGCTCCGCGGCCGCGATGACCGCACGCACGCCGGACCAGGAGGCCATCTTGGCGGCGGCCAGCTTCGAGGCCATCCCGCCGCTGCCGCGGGCGGTGCCCGCCGAACCTGCGACGGACTCCAACTCCTGGTCCACCTCGACGATCTCCTCGATGAGCGTCGCAGAGTCGCTCAGACGCGGGTCGGCGTCCATCAGCCCCGGGGTGTCGGTGAGCAGCACCAGCACCTCGGCTCCGACGAGGCCCGCAACGAGGGCAGCGATCCGGTCGTTGTCGCCGAAGCGGATCTCGTCGTCGGCAACGGCGTCGTTCTCGTTGACGACGGGAACCACACCCAGCTCGAGCAGGCGGTCCAGGGTCCCGCGCGCCTGGAGGTACTGGGAGCGCACCATGAAGTCGAGGGGGGCGAGCAGCACCTGGCCGACGACGAGTCCGTGGGCACCGAGCGCGCCGCTCCAGGTCGCCATGAGGTGCGCCTGGCCGACCGCGGAGACCGCCTGGAGCGTGCGGGCGTCGCGGGGCCGCCGGGCCGCCTCGATCCCGAGCGCCGGCAGACCCGAGGCGACGGCACCCGACGACACCACCACGACCTCGGTGCCGGCCTCGCGCAGCGCGGCCACCTCGTGGGCGAGCTTCTCGACCGCCTCGACGGCGATCACGCCGTTGTCGTCGGTCAGACTCGACGTGCCGATCTTCACCACGACCCGCACGGTCAGTCGGCTCCGCGGTCCACGACGGGCGCGGCGTCGAACGGCTGCACGTCGAGACGGTCGTCGTCGGACTCGTAGTCGAAGCTCATCTCACCGATGTGCACGACGTCGCCGTTGCGCGCACCGGCGCGGGCCAGCGCACGGTCGACGCCCAGCTGGGCGAGGCGTTGGCGCGCGACGTCGAGCGCTTCGGGGTTCGTCAGGTCGGACAACGCCACAGCACGGGCAGCTTCGCGGCCCTGCACCTCGAAGCTGGCATCGTCACGGCGGCCGATGCGGATGCCCTCGGGAACGGGTCGGAGCGTGACGTAGCTCTCCGGCTCGGGCTCGGCGCCCCGCGCGGCCTCGACCTCGATGCGGCAGCTGCGCAGCAACTCGGGCACCCCCTCGCCGGTGACGGCCGAGACCACCGGAGCGGCGAAGGCCGCGCGATCGGACTCGGTCGCGAGGTCGGCACGGGACCCGACCACGATGCGGGGACGATCCAGCAGCTCGGGCCGGTAGTCGCTCAGCTCGCGCAGCAGGACCTCGATCTGGGTCGCTGGGTCCGCGAGCGCGGTCGGCGCCAGGTCGATGAGCACCACGAGGACACGGGCGCGTTCGATGTGGCGCAGGAACTGGTGGCCCAGGCCTCGCCCCTCTGCAGCGCCCTCGATCAGCCCCGGGATGTCAGCGACCACCATCTCGAAGCGGGCCGCGTCAGCACCGCTGCCGTCATCGAGGCGGACGACGCCGAGATTCGGCTCGAGCGTCGTGAACGGGTAGTCCGCGATCCGCGGGCGCGCAGCGGAGATGCGAGCGATCAGCGTCGACTTGCCGACGTTGGGGTAGCCGACGAGCGCGACGTCGGCCATGAGTCGCAGCTCGAGGCGCACCCAGCGCTCCTCGCCGTACTCGCCCTGTTCGGCGAAGCCGGGGGCGCGCCGCGAGTTCGACAGGAACCGGGCGTTGCCCTTGCCGCCCCGACCGCCGGCGGCACCGAGCCAGCGATCACCGTCGTGGACGAGATCAGCGAGGACCCCGCCGTCGCGGTCGCGCACGGTCGTGCCGACCGGCACGTGCACCTCGAGGTGTTCGCCGCTCGACCCGTGGCGCTTCTGGCCGGATCCGTGGGTGCCGCTCGGTGCCCGACGGTGCGGGTGGTCGCGGAATGCCAGCAGCGACGCGACGTTGTGGTCCGCGACGAGCCAGACATCGCCCCCGTTGCCACCGTCGCCGCCGTCGGGGCCACCCCGCGCGACGTGCGCCTCGCGCCGGAACGAGACGCAGCCGGCACCGCCGTCGCCGCCGCGGACGTTCAGCCCGCACTCGTCCACGAAGTTCGTCACCGGGCAAGGATACGGCTGCGCGGGCGCTGTCGGACCCACCCCGTAGCATCGCCGACATGGGATGGCGAACACCGTGAGCCCCACGAGCCGCACCGAGCGCGCCCGCCGGTGGGCCTCGACCATGGGCGGGCACCCCCTGGCTGCGGGCGAGGACCCGGGTCACGGGGTCCGCCGGGCCCACGCAGACACCCACGCGCTGCTGGGCGACGTCGCACTCCTCGGCCGCGAACGGCGCGAGGAGCTCGAGGACCGGCTGCTCGTCCCCGGGGCCACCCGTGCCCGAGGAGCGGGAGATCGGGCGCTCGACGAGGCGCCGGACTCCCTGCGCACCTGCTTCGAGCGCGACCGCGACCGGATCCTGCACGACACGTCCTTCCGACGGCTGGCCGGGAAGACCCAGGTCGTGGTCTTCCCGGCGGACCATGAGCGGACCCGGCTGACCCACGCGCTCGAGGTCGCCCAGGTCGCCACAGCGATCGCTCGGGCGGCAGGGCTCAACGTCGCACTGACCGAGGCGATCGCGCTCGGCCACGACTGCGGCCATGGTCCCGGCGGGCACGCCAGCGAGGACGCGTTCTCACCGTTCGTCGACGGCGGCTACGACCATGCGGTCTGGGGCGCCGACACGGTGCTGGCCCCACTCAACCTCTGCGAGCAGACCCTCGACGGCATCCGGAACCACTCGTGGTCACGCCCCGCACCGGCAACACCCGAGGGCGAGGTGGTCTCCTGGGCGGACCGCATCGCGTACGTCTGTCACGACTGGGAGGACGCCTGCCGCGCCGGCATCGTCGCCGCCGACGAACTCCCCGCAGTCGTGGCCGAGCGCTGCGGGGGTCGCCACAGCCAGCAGCTCGGGTCGTTCATCTCCGGTGTCCTCGACGGCATCGCGTCGAGCGCGACGGTGTGCATGACCGAACCGATGGCCGAGGCACTCGCGGAGTTCCGCCGCTGCAACTACGAGCGCATCTACATGCGCTCGGAGTCACTGGCGCAGTCGGAGTCCGTCATCGCCGTGCTACGGGCCTTGGTGGAGTACCACGGCGAGCATCCCAGCAGCATTCCCCGACCCGCAGCTCGCGACGGAGCGCTCGAGGCGGGCGGTCCCGAGGCCTACCGCGAAGCCGTCACCCACGTCGGGGGCATGACGGACCGCTATGCGTTCGACCGCGCGGTCGAGCTGCTCGACTGGCCCGTCGAACGCCTCCCCCTGGGGTCGGCTGAGTTCAGCCCTCGGCGGGAAGGACGCTGACGATCTTGCGG
>CALNXV010000058.1:0-5989 GCA_942490665.1 uncultured Microthrixaceae bacterium | reverse complement strand
CGCTGAGACGGGCGGCGTAGACCGCAGCCTCGGTGCGGCGCTGCATCCCCATCTTGGCCAGCAGGTTGGAGACGTAGTTCTTGACCGTCTTCTCGGCCAGGTACATCCGCTCCGCGATCTCACGGTTGGTGAGCCCCTCGGCCAGGAGGTCGAGGATCCGGCGCTCCTGGTCGGTGAGTGACTCGAGTCGGGAGTCGCCCATCGTGCCGCCCCGCAGGCGTTCGAGCACCTGAGCCGTCACGCCGGGGTCGAGCAGCGACTGCCCCGACGCCACAGTGCGAACGGCGTCGATCAACTCGTTGCCGTGAATCTGCTTGAGGACGTACCCGGAGGCGCCGGCCATGATGGCGTCGAACAGGGCCTCGTCGTCGGCGTAGGAGGTGAGCATCAGGCAGCGCACCTCTGGCTGGCGGCTGCGGATCTCCCGACAGACCTCGACACCGTCACCGTCGGGGAGCCGCACGTCGAGCACGGCGACGTCGGGGGCGAGCGACGGCACCCGGCGCAGCGCCTCCTCCGCGGTACCGGCTTCGCCGACGACCTCGAGATCACCCTCGGCTTCGAGCAGTTCGCGCAGCCCACGACGGACGATCTCGTGATCGTCGAGGAGGAAGATCCGGGTCGCCACAGGGCCAGTCTGCCCCTTCCGGACGAGGCGAAGGACCATCGGAGCCGATGCCGCCGGCCGACCGGGGTGTCGCACACCGTTACCATCACCGCCGTGACCAGCCACAGCGTCGACGTCAAGGAGCTGCGCCAACTCCTCGACGCCATCGCGACGGTCAACTCCGAATCCACCCTGCCGGGGGTGCTGCGACGCATCCTCGAGAGCGCGACGAGCCTCGTCGACGCCCGCTACGGCGCCCTCGGCGTGCTCGACGCGTCCGGCTCGGGCCTGACCGAGTTCCTGACCACCGGCATGGACGACGCGACGATCGCCGGCATCGGCGCGTCGCCGCAGGGCCTCGGTGTCCTCGGGATGCTGGTGGCCGACCCACGCCCCATCAGGTTGGCCGATCTCTCGGCGCATCCCGACCGGGCCGGGTTCCCACCCAACCATCCTCCGATGACCACGTTCCTCGGGGTGCCGATCCGCGTGCGCGGCGAGGTCTTCGGCAACCTCTACCTCACCGACAAGGCCGACGGCCTGCCGTTCACCGAGATCGACGAGGAGCTGGCCGTCGGGTTGGCGACCACTGCGGGCGTCGCCATCGAGAACTCCCGCCTGCACGACCGGGTGGGGGAGCTACGGGTCGTCGAAGACCGTGAACGCATCGCCCGCGGCCTCCACGACACGGTGATCCAACGGATCTTCGCAACGGGTCTCAGCCTGCAAGGCGCCGCCGCCCGGACGAGCGACGTCGAGCTGGCGCCTCGCCTCGAACAAGCCGTCACGGATCTCGACGACACGGTGCGCCACATCCGAACGACCATCTTCGAGCTGCAGCGCCGCCAACTCCCCGGTCGGAGCCTGCGCCAGGATCTCCTCGACGTCATCGACGAGGTCGCCGAGCCCGCCCACCTCCGACGACAGGTGAGCTTCGACGGCCCGATCGACCTGACCGTGCCGAGGAGCCTGACCGACGACGTCGCCGCCGTGGTGCGAGAAGCCGTCAGCAACGTGGTGCGCCACGCCGGTGCCAGCCGGGTGACGATCCGGGTGGCCGTGACCGATACGGACCTCGCGATCGACGTCGACGACGACGGCTGCGGACCGACCGCGGGCGGCAGCGGCGGTCAGGGCCTCGAGAACCTGCGCACGAGGCGCACCGTCGTGGCGGTGCAGCCCACATCGAAACGGGCAGGACGGCGGTGCCTCGTTCTCCTGGCGGGTGCCGCTGCCCACGTTGACCGGGTGTCACGGCACGCGCCGACCGGAGACGAGATCCGTGCGGATCGCCGCGAGTTGATCCCGGCGAGCCGTCGCCCCAGATCCGACGCTCTGGTTGGCGGCCGACCGGCGCCGGAGGAGGTTCGGGGAGGACCCGTACCGCCCCCTGCACGAGCACACTCCAGCCGATGCCGGCGCCCACCCCCTGACCGTCCGCCTGGAAGGCGACCACCGACTCGTCGAGCGCCGCAGCGATCCGTCGACCTCCCATGGCGCAGATCACGAGGTCGTCCTCGCAGATGGCGAAGGTCACGGGCACCACCACCGGAAGGGCATCGATGCACAACGCCACCCGAGCGATCGACGCGGTGCCGAGGAGGTCGAGACAGACCGACCGACCGAGCACCTCGAGACCGTTGCCGTCCAGTTCCATGGGGCCATCGTGACGAGCGGCGCACGCGGTCGGCAGGGCCGAACGACCCGGGCCACCGGCATCCGCCGGACCGTGCGAGAGTGACCCATGGCCGCAGGCGCCCCAGGAGGCGAGCTCCCCGCTCCGGGCGAGCTCACCCGACTGACGGGGCCTCGGACGACGAGGTACGTCTGGAGGTGCCCGCCGAGTCGACGTACGCCCGGGTGGTGCGGATCGCAGTGTCGGCGCTGGCGGTACGTCGAGGGTTCGACGTGTCGGTGGTCGAGGATCTCCGCATCGCCGTCGACGAGTCCCTCATCCTTCTGCTGCGGGCGGTGCAACCCGTGCCTGCAGTGGGAGCGCCGGCGACCGGTCCCGACAGCCACCTCATGGTCCTGACGCTGAGCGGAGGCTCCGACGAGATGCGCGTCGACCTGCGCATGGTGCCCCCACCACCCGTCGATCCGGCCGACGCCGACGCCAGCGATGCGCTGTCCCGGTTCGGCGAGCTGATCCCACCTCGCGTGGTGGTCGAGGAGGTCGACCCCGTCGACGGTCACGTGACCCTGCTGCTCACCCCGACCTGAGCCGGCGGGACGGAGAGCGCCCCACGATGGTCAGCGTCCGGTGTGACCGAACCCGCCGTCGCCACGGCTCGACGCACCGAGGTCGTCGAGATCGGCGACCTCGACGAGCACGGCCTGCTCGACCGCCTGGATCACCAGTTGGGCGATGCGCTCGCCGCGCGTGACCACGAACTCCTCGACCGGGTCGGTGTTGACCAACAGGACCTTCAGCTCCCCCCGGTAGCCACTGTCGATGAGCCCGGGGGTGTTGAGGCAGGTGACACCGTGGCGCAGGGCGAGACCGCTGCGGGGCTGGACGAAGCCCGCATGACCCTCGGGGATGGCCACCGCCACGCCGGTGGCCACGAGAGCGCGACCCCCTCCTGCGGGGAGCACCACATCCTCGCGGGCGCACAGGTCGAGGCCGGCATCGCCGGGCTTCGCATAGGTCGGAAGGGGGAGGGAACGATCGAGGCGGACCACGGGGAGTTCGAGCACCCGGCGATGGTAGGCAGGGCCGGTCGGTAGATTCGTCCGATGCTCGCCTGGATGGACCTCGAGATGACCGGGCTCGACCCGACCCGCCACGTGATCGTCGAGATCGCGACCCTCATCACCGACGACGAGCTGAACCTCGTCGCCGAGGGTCCGGACCTCGTGGTCCACCAGCCGAGTGCGGCATTGGAGGCGATGGACGAGGTCGTGGTCGACGATGCACACCAAGAGCGGCCTCCTTCCCGCCATCCAGGCGTCCACGGTGTCGCTGGCCGATGCCGGCGCCGCCACCCTCGCCTTCCTGCGCGAGCACATCGACGCCCCCCGGTCCGTGCCGCTGTGCGGCAACTCCATCGGCACCGACCGCCGCTTCCTCGCCGCCTACCTACCGGACATCGAGGAGTTCCTCCACTACCGGTCGGTCGACGTGTCGAGCGTGAAAGAGCTCCTGAAGCGCTGGAACCCGGCGCTGCTCGACGGCGCGCCCCGCAAGGCGGAGGGCCACCGTGCCCTCGACGACATCCAGGAGAGCGTCAAGGAGCTCCGCTTCTACCGCGACACCTTCTTCCGCCTGCCAGACCCGACCTGAGCGATCGAGGGCACCGAACCGGTCCGGCAATTGTGGGTAGCGTCGATCGACGTGACCGACCCGCAGCCGCACGAGCACCCTCCCGCACGCATCCCGAAGCAGGAGCAGGAGGAGGCATCGACGGAGATCACCGAAGTGGCCAGGGGCATCCTGCGGCTGCAGCTCCCCACGAACTTCACCGGCCTCGGCCATGTGAACACCTACGCCATCGAGGACAGCCGGGGCGTCACGCTGGTCGACCCGGGTCTCCCGTCGCAGGAGTCGTGGAACGCACTGCTCGATCGCCTGCGCGACGCCGGCATCCCGCTGGCCAGGGTCCACACCGCGTACGTCACCCACAGCCACCCCGACCACTTCGGCGGCGCGCACCGGCTGGTCGAGGCCGCCGGCACCGACGTGTTGACGTCCACGATGTTCCGCCGCTGGTCCGACGTCCTGGACATGGAAGAGACCCCCCTCGAGCCGAGCAACCCCGCCGACGACGGCGAGGCCGTCACCCTCCTCGCCGCCGAACGGGACCTCGACCCTGCAGCGGCAGCGGAGCTGGAGATCTCCTTCCCGGCATTTCGCAACTTCCGCCAGCGCCTCCGCAGCGCCATCGAGGAGGGCCGCCTCGACGAGCTCGACTGGATGCGCGTGCCCCGGCCGACCATCGCCGTCGACGACCAGGAAGTCGTACGCCTCGGTGACCGCGACTGGATCGCCGTCACCACGCCCGGTCACACGCACGACCATCTCTGCATGTGGTCACCCGAGGACGGGGTACTGCTCTCCGGGGATCACGTGCTCCCCACGATCACCCCACACATCGGCGGGTTCATGGGCGGCGATCCGCTCTCGGCCTACCTGACCAACCTCGACAAGGTGGCGGCGCTCGAGGGCATCACCCAGGTGCTCCCCGCCCACGGCCACCCGTTCCCCGATCTGGCCGGACGCTGCGAGGCCATCAAGGACCACCACGCCCAGCGCCTCACCCAGCTGGCCGACGCATCCCCCGAGGTCGGATGGGCACCGGTCACCAAGTGGTCCGAGACGCTGTTCTCCCCGCGCAGTCGCGGGCCGATGGCCGACAGCGAGACCCACGCCCACCTCGAGCACCTCCGCCTCGCGGGCCGCGCCGAGCGGCGCGAGGTCGGCGACGTCACCGAGTACCACGTCCTGACGTGACCGTCACGGCCGGGGAGCTCTTCCGCGACCGGGCCGTCGTCGCTGCTCTCGCCACGACCCTGGCCGCCACCGCGGCGGCCGTGACGCAGGTGACGGCACTCGGGATCCTCGTCTACGACCTCACCCGCAGCGACCTCGACCTCGGCTTCCTGGGCCTGGCCGAGTTCCTGCCGGCGATCGCGTTGGTGTTGCTGACCGGTTCCCTGGCCGATCGCTTCGACCGGCGTCGGATCATCACCCTGGGCCTCATCGGCGAGATGGCCTGCTCGGCCGGTCTCGCCGCACTGGCCTTCAACTCCAACACCTCGACCGCACCGATCTTCGCGCTCGTCGTGGCCTTCGGCGTGGCCCGCGCCTTCCTGGCCCCGGCCACCCGATCGCTCAGCGCCGACAACGCCCCACCGGGGGGCCTCCCGCGACTGGTGGCCTTCAACGCCGCGATCTGGCAGACCGCCCTGATCGCAGGCCCGGTCCTGGCCGGTGTGCTCTACGTGGTCGGCCCGGCCTGGCCGTTCGTGGCCTGCATGGGGTTCGCGGGTCTCGGGGCGATCGTCGTGTGCTTCACCCGGCCGACCGAGCACGACCGGGCGATCGATCACGGCACCGGGCCGTCCGTCAACGATCCGGCGGCGGCGGCCCTGGTCGACCTGGCCGACGAGAGCCGCCCCGCGGAGGTGCTCGACGGCGCGGGCGAGGCCGCAGCCGCAGCCGTGCACCCCGAGCCGGCGGTGCTCCGGGAAGGCACACCCGCGACACCCCGGGGCGGCTGCGCCAGGCCGCCGAAGGGCTGGTCGTGATCCGGCGCCGTCCCATCCTCCTGGGCGCCATCTCCCTGGACCTCTTCGCCGTCCTGTTCGGCGGCGCGGTCGCCCTGCTCCCCGCCATCGCCCAGACCCGCCTGGGCGTCGGCGCGATCGGGCTGGGCTGGC
>CALNXV010000057.1:0-25297 GCA_942490665.1 uncultured Microthrixaceae bacterium | reverse complement strand
GGAGCAGCTCGATGGGGATCTCCCCGACGTGCACGGTGTCTCCGGCACGGTGGGTGACGAGGTCCCTGGCGTTGAGATCGGTCACCTTGAGCACCCACTCGGCCTCGTCCGCCTGCACGTGCACCGGTACGTGTGAGATGCCGAGCAGCTCGGACACCCCCTCGATCTGCATGCCCATCATCGAGCCGCCGCAGTGGTCGGGGTGGTAGTGGGTGACCAGCGCACCGCTGATCGTCATGTCGTCCGCAGCGGCGATGTCGACGAGCTCGGCGACCCCGTACGCCGGATCGACCACGACGCACTCGCCGGTCGTCCGGTCGCCGATGAGGTAGGCGAAGTTCACCATCTGACGGGCGATCGGGTCGCCCGTGGCGAAGTCCCGCCCGGCGAGCAGCTGTCGGAAGTAGAAGCGGTCGGGAGCCTGGGCGTTCACGCCGACAACGGTACCGGGGCTCAGGTCGCAGGTTCGGCGCGCCCCGACCACTGCGCGAGCAGCCCGCGGTAGGCGAGGTCGTAGCGGTCGTAGTCGGCGCGCAGCGCGTCCCCGGGCCAGTCGGCGGGTCGGAGCTCGGGCGGCAGCAGCGGATCGGCGACGAGGTGGCGCAACACCGCTGCGGCGACGACGAAGCCGGGGGCCAGTGAGGAGGTGTCACCTTCGTCGAGCCGGTCGAGCAGGACCGACATCGCTCGACGGAGCCGCTGCGCAGTGGCGCTCCACTCCTCGAGATCCCAGAGCATCGCGGCGAGTGCCCGCGCATCGGGGGCTCCGGCGTCGCCGCACCCGGCCACGGACCCGAGCGCTCGTCGGTGCTCGACGAGGAACTCCTCGCAGCCGTGTTCGACCGGGGCCGTTCGATCCAGGTTGTCCGGTCGGATCCAGACGCCTTCGCGCAGCTCCGCGAGACGGCGGCGCACCAGCGCCGTACGCAGCTCGGCGCGCTCCGGCGCAGGGCGTCCGGTCGCTGTCACGACCACCATCTGCCAACGACCTGACCACGGCACCGTGGTTGCGTCACGGCCGGCGCGCTGACGTCGTTGGCGACCACTCAACTCGCCTCCCAACGTGTACCAGCCATCCCCCTCCGCGATCACTTCTCCGGCGCTCACCATCCGCGACAGCGCTGTTCGGACGGTCCCCTCCGCCAGTCCGAACAGCTCTCCGGTCCGAACCAGGAACGCCACCGGCAACCGGGGCGGCTCGGTCCCGAGCAGCGTGGAGGCGACCACCGATCGCGCCGTCAGCGGGCGCACCAGCGCCGACGGGAGACCGAGGTCGTCGAGAGTTGACAGCATCCGGACGAGCGTAGCGGTCGCCGAGCGGACCTTACAGGTTGCGGACAGATGTGATGCGTATGTAACGTCTTGGCATGTCGAACTCGACGAGGGCCGCGGCCACGATGCTCCCCGATCCGGCGCTGCTCACCGACGTGCTCCCGACCGAGCGGCTCGGGCCGACGGGTCGGCCGATCGGTGAGCTGCGCGAGGAGCTGTACGGGATCCCGGACCTGGCGAACGCGTTCCACGTGGCCGGGCTCTGGGTCCAGTCGGTCGGCGTGCTCGCCGTCGCAGCGTGGTGGGGACACCCGGTGGGCTGGGTCGTCGCGTTCCTGCTGATGGGTCGGGCCCTGGGGCGCTTCGCCATCCTGGGACATGAGGCCGCGCACCGACTGCTGTTCTCGAACCGCACGGTCAACGATTGGGTCGGCCGGTGGCTCGTCGCCTACCCGGCGTTCGTCCCGCTCGACGTCTACCGGCGCAGCCACATGGCGCACCATCGCGAGGAGTTCGGGCCGAACGAGCCGGACCTGGGGCTCTACTCGGGCTACCCGATCGCCGTCGAGTCGTGGCGGCGCAAGCTGCGCCGCGATGCGTTCGGCAACTCGGGCTGGAAGAACCTGAAGGGCCTGCTGCTCGCGCTCCGCTCGTCGGGGGCGCGGCCGGTGGCGTCGGCGATCCTCGCCTGGCAGGTCGTGCTGTTCGTCGGGCTGTGGGTCGGCCTCGGTCACTGGTGGATCTACCCGGTGTTCTGGCTGCTGCCGTGGATGACGATGTGGCGGGTGATGAATCGACTGCGTGCGGTCGCGGAGCACGCAGGTCTCATGGCCTCGCCGGACCGCCGGGTGACGACCCACCACGTCCGTCAGTCCCCCACCGCCAGGTTCTGGATCGTGCCGTTCAACACCGGGTGGCACCTGGCGCACCACGTCGACATCGGGGTGCCGTTCTCGAAGCTGCCCCGCCTGCAGGCGGAGCTGGAACGAGCCGGGTACGTCGTCGACGGACTCGAGTGGCCGAGCTACCGGGCGCTGTGGCGCCACGCAGCGTCGCGCTCGACCGTCGGCGACTGATCAGTCGGGGACGCCTCCCGCACCTCGTTCGAAGACGAGCGTCGTCGCGTCAGCGAGCTCGAGGCGCAGGGTGTCGTCCGCCGAGTCGATCTGGACCCTGCCCCCCTGCTCGAGGAACTCGAAGAGCTCGTACTGGGGCAGCGCCGGTCCGGTCGTCGCGATCTCGGTGGTGAACAGCGCATCGACAGCGAGCTCGTCGCCATCGACGCCGTAGCTGCCGCTCGCGGTGTTCACCCCGTCGTACGCCTCGAGCTCCTCCTGCTCGAACGACACCACGGCGGGGACGTCGCTCCTGGCGTCGACCGTCTCGCCGTCGCGTTCGATGGAGGTGAGCCGCCACGACGTACCGGCGAGCTCGGCGGGCGACAGCACCGTCGTGGACGACGACACCGACGGGCTCGACGACGTCGTTGCGGGCTCGGCGTCGTCACCACCCGAGCAGGCCGCCGTGACGACGAGCACGGCGAACAGGGCGCACGCGACCGTCCAGCGGCGCACCGATCGCGGCGCGAGATGCATCGACACACGAGCCTCCCAGCGGTGCGTGCGGTCGATCGGCCGCACGAATCGCCATGCTAGGAGCGCAGCAACGACCGGTAGCGTGACCCCCCATGAGCTTCACCGCCGGTCTGCACGATCCGCTCACGCCACCGCGGATCGGGTTCCTCGGCCCCGAGGGCACCTTCACCGAGCAGGCCGTGCTGCGCGAGGCCGACCTGGCGACGGCGGAGCACGTGCCGTTCCCACTGATGACCGAGGTCCTCTTCGCCGTGGCCGACGGACGCGTCGAGCTGGGCGTCGTCCCGGTCGAGAACGCGATCGAGGGGACCGTCAACGCGACGGTCGACACGATGGCGTTCGACGTGGACGTCTCGATCCAACGCGAGCTCGTGCAGCAGGTCAGCTTCGAGTTGTTGGCCGTGCCGGGCGCGACGATCGAGGGGATCGAACGCGTCGTGTCGATCCCGGTGGCGTCCGCCCAGTGCCGATCATGGCTGCGCGGCGAGCTGCCGGAGGTGACCTTCACCGCAGCTGGGTCGACCGCCGAGGCCGCCGCGATGGTCGCCGGGTCCGGCGACCCGAGTGTCGCCGCCATCGCGAACGCCCGCGCCGGGGAGGTCTACGGATTGCGCTCCTTGGCGGGCGACATCGAGGACCACCCCGAGAACCGGACCCGGTTCGTGGTCGTCGGCGCGTCAGGGATCCCTGCGCCGACCGGGCACGACAAGACGTCCATCGTGGTGTTCCAGCAACGCGACCGTCCGGGGTCGCTGCTCGCGATCCTCCAGGAGTTCGCCGCCCGTTCGATCAACCTGACGCTGCTGTTGTCGCGCCCCACGAAGACCTCGCTCGGGGACTACTGCTTCGTGATCGATCTCGAGGGCCACGTCGCGGATCCCGTCGTGGCCGACTGCCTGCGGACCCTCCGCGCCACCCAGGGTGGCGTGAAGTTCCTCGGGTCCTACCCGGCCGCGGGCGAACACGGCCCGGCGGCGCGAGCGCAGGTCGACGCGGCGTTCGCGGACGCCCAGGAGTGGGTCGAGGCCCTACGCCGCCAGATCGGGTGATCCACACCCGGACGGCCGCCCAGGGAACTGGCCGGCTGCTGGCGGCTCTACGCTGGGCGGCGGAAGGATGGCAGAGCGGACGATTGCGACGGTCTTGAAAACCGTTGAACCTTCACCGGTTCCGGGGGTTCGAATCCCCCTCCTTCCGCCAGTTCGCGAGTCACTCAGCCGGCGGCCTCGGCGGACAGCAACTCGACGACGGTGTCGTTGCTGGTGGGTGCGAAGTCGTCGTACCAGGCACCGACCGCCCGGAAGTCGGGCGGCGTGTGCAAGCTGATCACCTGGTCGGCGACTGCCCGGACCGCGTCGACCGCCTGGGGCGACGCGACCGGCACGGCCACGACGACCCGCCGGGCACCGAGCGCTCGAACGACCGAGCACGCAGCGAGCGCCGTCGCCCCGGTCGCGAGCCCGTCGTCGACCAGCAGCGCGCAGCGACCGTCCACTGCCACCGCAACACGCGCACCCCGGTAGCGCTCGACGCGCCGTGCGAGCTCGGCGCGTTCCTCGGACTCCACCACCGCGACCTCATGGTCGCTCAGACGGAGCGCCGCGACGACCTGGTCGTCGAGCACCCGCACCCCGCCCTCGCCGATCGCTCCCATCGCGTACTCCCGGTGGTGCGGCACGCCGAGCTTGCGGACCACGACGACGTCGAGCGGTGCGCCCAGGGCGTCGGCCACCTCCGCGGCCACGGGCACACCGCCACGGGGCAGGCCGAGCACCACGGCGTCGTCGAACTCGTCGGTCACCTCCGCGCGCGCAGCGATCACAGCCCCCAGCCGGCGTCCGGCGTCGGTCCGATCAGCGAAGTGCACGGGATCTGCCGCTCACACCTCGGGGATGTGGGCGATCGCCTCGCGCATCTGCTCGTCGGAGAACTCGTGGTCCACGAGCTGTCCGGCGAAGTACGCGTCGTACGCCGCCATGTCCAGCATCCCGTGACCGCACAGTGCCGTGAGGATCACCTTCTCCTCGCCGGTCTCCTTGCAGCGCAACGCCTCCTCGATCGCTGCCGCGAGCGCATGGGTCGGCTCGGGGGCGGGGACGATGCCCTCGGTGCGGGCGAACTGCACCCCCGCCGCGAAGCAATCGAGCTGGTGACGCGACTCGGCCTCGATCAGCCCGAGCTCGTAGACGTGGGAGATGAGCGGCCCCATGCCGTGGTAGCGCAACCCGCCAGCGTGGATCGGGTCGGGGATGAAGTCGTGGCCCAGCGTGTGCATCTTGACCAACGGCGTCATGCCGGCGGTGTCACCGAAGTCGTAGGTGTAGGTGCCCTTGGTGAGCGTCGGACAGGACGCCGGCTCGACCGCACGGATGATCGGATCGATGTTGCCGGCGAGCTTCTCGCGCAGGAACGGGAACGCCAGCCCGGCGAAGTTCGAGCCGCCGCCGGTGCAGCCGACGATCAGGTCGGGCGTGTCGCCCGCCATCGCCATCTGCAGCATCGCCTCCTCGCCGATCACGGTCTGGTGCATCAGGACGTGGTTGAGCACCGACCCGAGCGCGTAGCGCGCGTTCGGGTCCTGGGCCGCGATCTCGACGGCCTCGGAGATGGCGATGCCGAGCGAGCCCGGGTTGTCGGGGGTCGCGGCGAGCACCGAGCGGCCGTACTCGGTGAACTCCGAGGGCGACGGGTGCACCGTGGCCCCGAACGCCTCCATCATCGCCCGCCGGTACGGCTTCTGGTCGTAGGAGGCGCGCACCTGCCAGACCTCGCACTCGAGGTCGAACTGGGCGCACGCGAACGCGAGCGCGGTACCCCACTGTCCGGCACCCGTCTCGGTGGTCAGCTTCGTGACGCCCGCCTTGGCGTTGTAGAACGCCTGGGGCACGGCGGTGTTGGGCTTGTGTGAGCCGGCCGGACTGGTGCCTTCGTACTTGTAGTAGAGCCGGGCGGGGGTGCCGAGGGCCCGCTCGAGACGGTGCGCACGGTGCAACGGCGTCGCACGCCACAACAGGTAGACGTCACGGACCTCGTCGGGAATCGGGAGGTACCGCTCGGTGCTGACCTCCTGGGCGATGAGGTCCATCGGGAACAGCGGCGCCAGGTCGTCCGGACCGATCGGCTCGTGGGTCCCCGGGTGCAGCGGCGGGGGCGGCGGCTCCGGCAGGTCGGCGACGATGTTGTACCAGGAGGTCGGCACCTGGTCGTCGCTCAACAGGAAGCGGCTCTGCTCGGTCATCGTGTCCCCCGTGGTTCGTTGTCGGGTGAGGATAGCGAGCCGTGCTCCCGGCGGGCCGTGTCGTCGGCGTTCGGGAGCTGCGCCGCGGGCGGCTCCCGAGCTTCAGACCCGGGCGTGGATCGTCACGGGGTAGGCGTCGAGGAACTGCTCCTGCGCGACGGCGTCACCGATCACGACCAGCTCGGCGTCGGCGGAGAGCGGGACGTTCGGGTCGGGGTTGGTGACCATCTCGTCGCCCTCGGAGACCGCCACGATGTTGCATCCGGTGCGGCGGCGGACCTCGGTCTCGGCGAGCGACCGTCCCGCCATCGCCTCCGGGCACGGAACCCGGAACATCTCGAGGCCCTCGGCGAGCACCAGCGAGTCGTTCAGGCCGAGGGTGTTCCAGATCGCCGTCGCGCCGATCGAGGCGTAGGACAACACGGCGTCGGCACCGGCGCGGTGCAGGGTCGCGACGTTGCGGTCCAGGTTCGCCCTCGAGATGATCTGCATGTCGGGGCGCAGCCGGCGGCAGTAGATCGTGAGGTACACGTTCACGTCGTCGTCGTGGGTGGTGATGAGCACCGCTGAGGCCTCGTTGAGCCCCGCTGCCTCGAGCACCGTGAGCTCGGCGGCATCGCCCTCGACGTACAGCTCAGGATCGTGCACCCGCTCGGGACGCTGCTCGATGATCCGACAGCGCACGCCGGCCTCGCCGAGCAGCCGGGCGGCGGCGCGACCGACCCGCCCCCCGCCGATGACCACGACGGACGCATCGGCGGTGCTCTGGGTCGAGCCGAACGCTTCGTCGTAGGCCGCGAGCTGCTCGGTCGAACCAGCGAGGATCAACACGTCGGTGTCCTCGATGACGCTGTCGGGACCCGGCAGCTCGAAGGTGCCGCGCTGCCAGAAGCCCGCGACGCTGACGTTGTAGCGGCGCCGGAGGTCTGCGTCGGCGAGCGGCCGGCCCACCAGGTCGGTCCCCGCGGCGCTGGCCTCGGCGACGAGCAGGCGGTCGAACTCGCCGATGATGTGTGCCCGGTTGTCGTTGCCCAGCACCCGACGCGACAGGGCGCTGCCGAGCAGGTCACCCAGCAGGAGCACCTCGTCGCAGCCGGCGAGGTCGAGGATGTCGACCGAGGCGGCCGACGAGGCGGTCGCGGCGATCGGCACGGTGGCGTTGATCTCGCGCACGGTGAACGCGATGTTGGTGTTGGTCGTGTCGGTGCGGGTCGTGGCGACGAGCGCGGCGGCGTCGACGCGTGCGTTGCGATAGGTCTCCGGGTCGTCGAGGTCGCCGACCATCACGTCGTAGCCCTGGTCGACCAGACCCAGCGCCTCGGACAGCTCCGCCACCAACAGGACGTACCGGACGTGGGCGTGGTCGGCCTTGCGGATCAGCGCGCCGCTGATGGGGCCGAGCTCGGTGAGCACGATGTGGTCCGCGACGTCCGGGCCGAGCTTGCGGGGTGCGCGTGCAGCGGCCCGGGCCTCCATCCACGGCAGGAAGAGGAACTGGATGAACGCGAACGGGATGAGCACCAGGATGAAGACGGCCCCGGTCACGAGCACGACGACCGAGAACAACCGGCCCAGGTCGGACGTGAACGTGATGTCGCCGAAGCCGAGCGTCGACATCGTGACGATCGTCCAGTAGATCGCGGTGGGCCAGCTGTATCGCTGGCCCTCGTACTCCATGATCTCGTGGAAGATCGCGCTGTAGCCGGCGATCATCACCACCAGCGCGACGACCATCCAGATGAAGACACGCGTGTCGCGACGGCGGAACGGTCGGCTGACGAGGCTGAGCACCAGGGCGAGCGACTTCACCGGCGGACGGCCTTCCGTGTGTCGGGGGCGGCGACCCAGACGGTACAGTGGCGCCGCCCGGAGAGGTGCCGGAGCCAGGTCGAACGGGCCTCCCTGCTAAGGAGGTGTGGGGGCAACCTCACCGTGGGTTCGAATCCCACCCTCTCCGCCACGTGTGACGAGCACATGACGATGGCCCTGGTCGGATGGGCCGGGGTCATCGTCGCGTCCGGCCCCGACCCAGCGGCGCGGGGCCGGCGTGACGAGCGGCACGTGGGGAAATATGCCCGTTGTGTTGCATTTCGATGACGGATCGTCGTAGAACTGTCACTGGCCCGCCACGAATGCGGGTCGGGATCCGCTCGCTGGGGCGAGTGAGGTCCCTCCGAGTCCACCGACATCAGCACCGACGACGTTCACCTTCCCCCGCTGATGTCCGGGCGCCCGCCCATGGGCCCCCGAGAACCATGAAGGAAGCTCCACCATGAAATCCCGTACCCGGTCCACGCGCCTCCTGCTCGGCGCTGCTGCGGTGTTCACCACACTCGTCCTCGGTGCCTGCACGCCGAACGAGGTCGCCGTGTTCAACTCCCTCGCACCCGACCAGCAGCAGGCGGTGCTGGGCCACCTGAACGCGCAGAACGCCCGAGCGGGCGACAAGTTCCGCAACGTGGTCTCCGACGCCGGCCTCGCCCGGCTGCGCGCCTGTGAGTCCGGCGGCAACTACCGCATCGTCTCCGCCTCCGGCGCCTACCGCGGCGCCTACCAGTTCAACCGCGGCACCTGGAACGGCGTGGCCGCCCGTCACTACCCGCAACTGCGTGGCGTCGACCCGGCTGCCGCCAGCCCTGCCGACCAGGACCGCATGGCCCGCGCGCTGTGGGCCGAGCGTGGCCGTCAGCCCTGGCCGCACTGCGGCCGGCGCGTCTGACGCACTGCTGGCCGGCCGTGCGCCGGCCAGCGACGATCCCCCTTGGAACGCTCCACCCGGCTCCGGTCGGGTGGAGCGTCCGCGTGCAGGACGGTAGAGTCCGACGCTCACTGCGCTCGTAGCTCAATTGGATAGAGCATCTGACTACGGATCAGAAGGTTGTGGGTTCGAGTCCCGCCGAGCGCACTGCTCAGATCCCCGCCACGGCGGGGATCTTCCCGTTCTCCAGGGCTGATCGATCCCAAGGAGCCAGAGCGGTGGTAGCCACCGATGTGGCCACGGGTACCCGCGGCCCACGACGCTGAGCCAGCGATCGGGGCCAGACCGAGGACGACTGTGCGTTTGCGTGGCGAGGCCGTTTGGGCGGTTCGGGATCGTCCGCTTGCGGGATCCGGGAGGGTCGGAGTGGCTACGCCACGTGCAGAACGCTCCGTGTCAGGACCTCGTCGAGCCACGCCCCGATCGGCGTTCCCAGACACCGTCCGGTCGATCGGTCGACGACACGCTGTCGGCTTCCTCACTCGTGGCGTCCCTGAGGGCCGCCTCCCGTGGTCGACCTGATGGTCCCACGTCCCCGGTCGTGCGGCCGTGCGAGACTGAATGAATGATGAGCACGTCCTGCAACGAGACCCAGCCGGACCGCTCCGGGTCCGGGTCGGCACCGGGGGACGACGCAGCGACCTCGGACCGACGAGCCGGCAACGCCACTCGACGCCCGACTCCCAAGGACATCTGGCGTCTGGTCCTGGCGGTCATCGGCGTCGTGGCCGTGGTCCAGGAGCTGCGCACACCCGCCGAGTTGCGGACCTGGCACGGCAAGGTCATCGGCTTCGTTCCCTACGACTTCCGCAAACCGACCCTCGATCGGTTCCGTCGGACCTACTGGGACCCGGACGGTCCCCTCCTCCCCGGCAAGGCCTGGGGGGTCGGGTGGGCGCTCAACATCGGCGCCATCAAGGGGTTCCTCGACCGGACCTGAGACCCGGTCGTGGGAGCGTCCGGGCGGTGGTCCGACACCCCTGATGTTCCAACACGTTCCGACCTCGGGTGGCATCGCTCGGACCTCCTCGTCCAGCCCTACGGATCAGAAGGTCGCAGGTTCGAGTCCTGCCGAGCGCGCTGACCCGGTCCCCCGGTGACCGGGGACACCGATCGCCCGTCGAGCACCAACGTCGCCCGTGTCGCCGGCATGCCGCTGCGCCCCGACGGCGTGGTGCGGGTTGCGAGGACCTGGTGGACGCTGAGCCGTTTGGCGTCGAAGCCGATCGCCGATCCGGCCAGGTACAGCAACCAGATGCGCATCCGCCGCTCACCCACGAGCGCGACGGCCTCGTCCCGGTGCGCCTCCAGGTTCGCGACCCAGGCGCGCAGCGTCCGCCCGTAGTGCTCGCGCAGCGACTCGACATCGCGCACCTCGAGCCCGTCGTCCTGGATGGCGCTCACGACCCGCCCCACCTCGTGCAGCTGGGCGTCGGGGAAGACGTAGCGGCCCATGAACGAGTCCGGGTCGATCGCTCCCTCCCCCTGCGGGCGCGAGATCGCGTGGTTGAGGAGCCGGCCCTCCGGGCGCAGGAGGGTCCGCAGCCGGGTCAGGTAGGCACCGAGCTGCTCGATCCCGACGTGTTCGAACATGCCGATGCTGGAGATGGCGTCGAACGGCCCGTCACGCACGTCGCGGTAGTCCTGCAGACGGATCTCCACGCGTCCGTCGAGGCCTGCGGCGGCGACCCGCTGCCGTGCGAGTGCAGCCTGCTCGGCGGAGATCGTGATGCCCACGACGCGCGCACCGTGGTGCTCGGCGGCATGCATGGCCATCGACCCCCAGCCGCACCCGACGTCGAGGAGACGGTCGCCCGGACCGAGGCCGAGCTTGCGGCCGACCAACTCGTACTTGGACCGCTGCGCCTCGTCGAGCCCGGTGTCGGGGTCGACGAAGTAGGCGCACGAGTAGGTCATCGTGGGGCCGAGCAGCATCCGGTAGAAGTCGTTGCCCACGTCGTAGTGGTGTCCGATCGCAGCAGCGTCGCGCCGGCGCGAGTGGCGCCGGCCGCGGTGGCGGACCTCCTCGACCGGCGGCGACGGCCGCCGCCCGAGCGCCCCGAGCCGAGCGAGCGCCACGGCCACGCGGACCCAGGTGGCCGGCCGGACCGACAGCGCGACGTCCTCGTCGCGGCCGCCGAGTCGGTCCCGCAGCTCCAGCAGGTCGAAGATCGAGCCGTCGACACCGAGCTCGCCGGCGACGTACGCGCGGGCGAAACCCAGCTCGCCGGGATTCCACAGCAGCCGTCGCAGCGCCGTCGGGGAGCGCAGCTCCAACCGGACGGTCGCGTCGGGGTCGCCGAGGCGCGACCCGTCCCAGCAGCGCAGCTGCACCGGCGGGTCGACGCCCAACAGCGCGTCCACGACCGGCCGGATCTTGTCGGCGGCGGTTCGTCCCATGGGCCTCCCCCGTCCCGTTCACCTCGAGGTGCACATGCTCGCGCAGGCGCGGACATCGATCCACGGATCCCGGACGGTGTCAGGTCCGGGCATCGAGCTCCGCGACCAGCCGCTCGGGCGCGGTGACGCGGAACGATGCGTCGAGCAGCTCGCCGACCTCGGTCCAGTCCTCGACCTCCTCCAGATCGACGCCGAGCCACCCCGACGGCCCGAGGTACGCGGGGCGGTACACGCGGCCGTCGCCTGCCAGCGCTTCGCGCTCGTCGGGGTCCGGCTGCACGACGATCGAGGTGGGGTGCTGCACCCACTCGTCGTCGACCTTGAGCGAGCCGCCGTAGTAGGCGAACACCTTGGTGGTGAAGAACGCCGGGCGGCCGTGCGACACCTTCTCCTGCGCGCCCGGGAACCCGAACGCCAGCTCCCGGACCCTCGCCAGGACCGGATCGTCGTCGTCGAACATCTGCGGGTGGGCCACGAGCCGCCACCGTACGCCCGTCTCCGATCGTCGAGCTGCGCTCAGCTCGAACCGGCACCGGGCCCGGGCGGGCCGGACGATGTCGCAGTCCGCCCAGAGCCCGGCTCAGCGGACCGCCTGGCGCGGGTCCAGCACACCCCAGCCGAACGCGATGTCGAAGCCCGGCGCACCCGCGTCGTCGGCGGTGCCGACGATGAGTGCCGGCACGTCCTCGGGTGCGATCCCGGCGTCGAGCATCAACGCAGCGACCCCCGCCACGTGCGGCGCCGCCATCGACGTCCCGCTCTTGTACGAGTAGGTCCCGCCGGGCTGCGTGGAGCGGATCGAGCTGCCCGGCGCCGACACGTCGAGCTCGGGACCACGGTTCGAGAAGGCCGAGTGCGTGCGGCCGATCTCGTGAGCACCGACCGCCACGACCTGACCGTGGCGAGCCGGATAGCTGACCGTCGAGCTGGAGCCATCGTTGCCCGCCGCAGCGACGACCACCACGCCGTTGGACCGGGCGTGCTCGATCGCGGCTGCGACGTCCGGCATCGTCGACGGCCCGCCGAGCGACAGGTTGATGACGTCCGCACCGCGTTGCACCGACCAGGTGATGCCCGCAGCGATCCCCGACGAGAGGCCCGAGCCGCTCTCGTCGAGCACCTGCACGGACAGCAGGGACGCTCCCGGCGCGACCCCGGCGACGCCCTGGCCGTTGTTCGCGGCGGCGGCCACGGTGCCGGCGACGTGGGTGCCGTGGCCGTGAGCGTCGTCGCGGCCTCCGGTGGGATCCGCGATCGCGGAACCGACGAACCGCGGCCCAGCGGTGACCCGCCCGGCGAACTCGGGGTGAGTGGTGTCGACCCCGGTGTCGAGGACCGCCACGGTCACGCCCGCACCGGTGCCGCAGTCCCAGGCAGCCTCGTAGCTGGCGTCGTCGAACGCCCATTGCGTGGGCCGCAACGGATCGTCGGCAGCGACGAGCGACACCGGCTCGGTGGGCGAGACCGCCACCACGTCGGCATCGACCGCCGCGTCCAGTCCCAGCGCCCCCATGACCGCGTCGTCAGCCGCAACGGTTCGGAACTCCGGCGCGCCGTCGGGGCGCACCGAGGTGATCGACACCAGGCCGGTGTCGGTGGCAGCCGCCGCGTCGAGCGCGGCGACCAGGACCTCCAGCGGCGCACCCACGGTGTCGGTCACTCCGGAGGCCGTCGCCGCGGCAGCCCCACCCGATCCCGTTCCGCACGACTCCGGGTCGGCCGCTCGCTGCGACGGCGGCAGCTGCGACGGCGGCGGTGATGGCGCGCAGGCGACCACGACGACGCCCATCGCGCAGATGGCAGCCACGGTCCTCGGTCGCACCACCACGCCCGCCTCCGTCCCCGGTCACGACGCACACCGATCCGCGTGCGCCGACCCCCCAGTGATCGAACTCCGCGGCGGCCGACTTGATGGGCCGGGCGGATCATCGCGGTGCTCGGTCGACCCCGCCACGAGGCGCGACGACGCAGCGAGTTGCGGTCGCGGTTCCGGGGGTCCACGACCGTGTGCGGCATCTCCACCCCGTCGGCGCGCATAGGCGGTGTGTCCGCCCGTGAGCGGTGACCCCCTGACGGCTGACCCCGGTGGTCGGGACGACCGCCCGTCCCGTCGGCGGCCGTTGGGCACGGGCCTTCAGCGCGTCCTCCGAACCGCTCTGGCTGAATCCGGCCTCGATGAAGGGCGCGCTGCTCGTGCTGGCCGGCATCGCCGTGATCGCCACGCCCGAGGGCGAGCGTCCGATCCGCCTCGCCCTCGGAGTGGCCGTGCTCGCCTGGGCCCTGGCGGATGCCTGGGTCGGGCTGCTGCACCCCATCGGCCTCAGCGCCCGGCTGCGGGTGATCGCCCTGGTCGGGCTCGGCCTCGCACTGCTCGCATTGGACGATGTCCAGATCGGTGAGGTCGTCGGCGTAGGCCTCCTCGTCCTGGCCTTGATCGCTGCGTTCCGCGCTGATGCGCACCGGTCGGCGGCGCACCCTGGCGGCGAGGTCGTCCGGGCCGTGCTCCTGGTCACAACGGGCGTCCTGTTGGTCGTCGTGCCCCAGACCTCGATCCTGGCGCTGCGCGCCGGTCTGGGATCCATCGCTGTGCTCGTCGGCGCGATCCTCCTTCGGCTCGCTCTCGATCCAGTGACCCGGGAGGAGCACCTCGATCTCGATGTGGCCAGCGCGCCGAAGCTCGCCAACCTGTGGTTGCGCGACCGCAAGCTGGAACCCGAGGTGAGCGAGGAGCTCGCCGACACGCTCTACTTCGAGCCCCCTCGCAGCGCAGCGAAGCTCGCTGCCTTCTGGGTGATGATGGCGCTCGCCACGGCGATCGCGACGTTCGCCATCCTGCAGAACTCGACCGCCGTCGTGATCGGCGCCATGCTCGTCGCTCCACTCATGACGCCGATCATGGGCGTGTCCGCAGCAGCTGTGAACGGCTGGACCGCACGCACCGCATCGTCGCTCGCCCTCGTCGCCGCTGCGGCTGCCGCTGCGATCGCGCTCGCCTGGCTGATCGCGGCGTGGCTGCCATCGGTCGGCAACCTGTTGACCAACGACCAGGTCACCTCCCGGGTCGAACCGAACCTGATCGACCTCTGCATCGCGCTCGCAGCTGGTGCGGCCGGCGCCTACGCGACGGTCAACCCACGCGTCTCGAGCTCGCTCTCCGGTGTGGCGATCGCCGTGGCGCTCGTGCCACCGCTCGCCGTGGTCGGGCTCACGCTGCAGTCCGGCCTGTACTCGCAGAGCACCGGGGCGTTCCTGTTGTTCCTCACGAACTTCGTCTCGATCGTGCTGGTCAGCTCGCTCGTGTTCGTGCTCACCGGCTTCGCCGCTGCCCCACCGTCGGAGGAACAACGCAGCCGGCTCGGCCGCATCCTCGGCACGTTCCTCGCGCTCGCCCTGCTCATCACCGTCCCGCTGTCGATCACCACCCAGGACATCTGGTCCGAGTCGAGCCGTCAGGCCCTCGTGGAGGAAGAGGTCACGGACTGGCTGCCGACCGACACCGACCTCGCGCTGGTCGAGATCGATGCGGAGGGAACCGAGGTCCGGGTCACGCTCACCGGTGCGGCGGAACCACCGTCGGTGGACGATCTCGACGCCAGCGTCGAAGCCGCCACGGACATGGACATCGACCTGACCGTCCGGGTGATCCCGTCACAGCTGCTCCGACCCGACGACCAGGGCTGACGCCGCTCGTTCTCCGCGCCCCGGGGGGGTGATCGGGACCGGCGTCGTCGCCGAGGACGCCGCTGGCCTCCATCACCACCCGCCGGATTGGGCCATCATGGTTCGATGGCGCCCACGACCGACGACGAGGCCGACCCGGACGGGGATCGCCTCGGGCCGGACGGGAACGACGAGACCGAGGGCCAGGGCCCCGAGGACGCTCAGCAACGGGAGCGGTGGGGCATCCTCGCCGCGATCGGCGCGGCGTCGCTGGCCGCCCGCGCAGCCAGCGGGGTCGCAGAGGTCGTGGGGAGCTCGGCTCCGGCACGGGCCGCCGACCACGCCGCACGGCGCCTGTCGGATCCGCTGGTCCGCCAAGGTGACGAGGTCCGTGACCGCATCGAGTCCGAGGCCGGCCCGGCGGCGCAGCAGGCACTCAAGCAGGTCACGCCCGGCGTCGTGGAGGCCGTGGACATCAACGCCGTCCTGGCTGCGATCGACGTCAACGCCCTGGTGGACCGCCTCGACGTCGATCGGCTCGTCGACCGGATCGACGTCGGCGCCGTGGTCGCCAAGGTGGACGTCGGCGAGCTCGTCGCACAGGTGGACGTCGACGCCATCGTCTCCCGGGTCGACATCGATGCGATCGTCTCGCGGGTCGACATCGACGCCATCGTCGCACGGGTCGACATCGACGCACTGCTGGCGCGCCTGGACCTCACCGCGGTCCTGGACCGCATCGATCTGGACCATCTGCTCGCGTCGATCGACCTCGGCGCCGTCCTCGCGCGGATCGCCCTCAACGCGTTGCTCGACTCGGTCGACCACATCGCACTGCTGGGCTCTGTCGTCCTCGATGCGCTCCTCGAGGGCGTCGACCTCAACGAGCTGCTCGCCGGGCTGGACATCGACGCCCTCATGTCCAAGACCGAGCTCGGGGGCATCATCGCCCGCTCGACCAGCGGCGTGGCCTCGGAGGCGCTCGACGTGGTCCGCAGCCAGGGCGTCGGGATGGACGGCTTCATCAACCGGCTCGTGAACCGGGCGCTCGGACGTGACCCGGCGGAGCTCCCACCCGGGCCACCGCTGCTGATCGACGGCCGCCGTGCACTCCCGCCCGCACCCGGTGAGCCCGGCGGGGCCGACGACGCTCACCCCGACGAGGCCGCCCCGGCGAAGGTCACGACGTGAGCGCGATCGCCACGTCCGACGTGGGGAACGGGCTCCAGGGTCACTACGCCGGGGCGGTCACGCGCCTCGCCGCGTTCGTCGTCGACCAGGGAATCGCAACGGCGGTCTTCGCCGCGACCACCGGCGCACTGGCGTGGATCGTCGGTCTCGTCACCGACGGTCGGGTGTCCTGGACGCTCGGCGCCGGCGTCAGCGCCGTCGCCTACGTCGCCTGGCTGTTCGTGTACTACGCGTACCCCTGGGCGGTGAGCGGGAAGACGTTCGGCATGGCCCTGATCGGCATCCGGGTGGTCCGTTCGGACGGTTCGCCCGTTCGAGCCCGCGGTGCGGCGTTGCGCACCGTGGCGCTTCCGCTCAGCTTCCTGACCCTGGGGCTCGGGTTCCTCCCGATCCTGGTGGGTCAGCACCGCCGGGCGCTGCACGACCGGATCGCCGGCACCGCGGTGGTGTACTCCTGGGACGCCCGAGCGGCACACCTGCGGTTCCTCGCCCGCCAGGGAGACGATTCGGAACCGACCGGCTGACACAGCTGAGCGGCGGCGTCACTCCTTGCGGATGAACTCGTGCACGGCCCCGGGGGGGATCTCGACGAGCGTCCCGTGGCAGGCGACCGGGACCGACTGGTCCCCGAAGTGGTCGACGCTGACCCGCGCCGTGGTCGTGGTGAACTCGAGCTGCACCTCGCGGCCGCGGTAGCGGACCGAGAACGCCAGCGAGCCGAGCTCGTCGGGGACCGCCGGGTTCAGGCGCAACACGTCGTTGCGGAGCTCCAGTCCGGTGTAGCAGCGCTGGACGAGGTCGATGGTGCCGGCCATGGCGCCGAGGTGGATCCCCTCGGCAGTGGTGCCGCCCTGGACATCGTCGACGTCGCTGTGCAGCGCCTTGCAGAACAGGTTCCAGGACTGCTCGCGTTCGCGGCGGGCATGGACCCATGCGTGGACGACGCCGCTCAGCGTCGAGCCGTGCGCGGTGCGGCGCTCGTAGTGGTCGATGGTGCGTGGGATGAGCTCGGGGTCGTACTCGTAGCCCATGTGGGCGAGGAGCTCGCCGAGCTCCTCGGCGCTGAACAGGTAGAACAACATGACGACGTCGGCCTGCTTGGTGACCTGGTAGCGGTCGGTGTCGTCGCCCTCGGCCTCGAGGATGCGGTCGGTGCGGCTGATGTCGCCGTACTTCTCGCGATAGCCGTCCCAGTCGAGCTCCTTGAGGTCGTGGTAGCCGTCGAACTGGCTGATGATCCCGTCGTGCATGACCAGTCGCATCCGTCGGCTGACGTCGTCCCAGTGCTCGCGCTCGGCGGGCGTGATGACGAGCTTCTCGGTCAACTCGCGTGCGGTTCCCTCCGGGACCGTGTCCAGCAGCTCGAGTGCCCGGCGCATGCACCACACCGCCATGACGTTGGTGTAGGCGTTGTTGTCGAGCCCCGGCGTCTCGGCGCCGGGGTAGCCCTCGTGGTACTCGTCGGGCCCCATGACCCCGCGGATCTCGTAGCGGTCCTCGGCGTGGCTGTAGGTCGCGAGGCTGGCCCAGAACCGTGCGATCTCGAGCAGCATCTCGCCGCCGTAGAAGCGCATGAACTCGTCGTCGCCGGTGGCCTGGTGGTAGTGCCAGGTGTTGTAGGCGATCGCAGCGTTGACGTGACGCTGCAGGTGCGACGCGTCGGGCAGCCAGCGACCCGAGACCGGGTTGAGGTGCATCGTCTGGGTCTCTTCCTGGCCGTCGCTGCCGCTCTGCCAGGGGTACATCGCACCGCTGTACCCCTCGGCCATCGCGTCACGCCTCGCCCGGTCCAGACGCCGGTAGCGGTACATGAGCGTGGCGCGGGTGAGCTCGGGGAAGCGCAGGCTGAAGAACGGGCAGATGAACAGCTCGTCCCAGAAGATGTGGCCGCGGTACGCCTCACCGTGCAACCCGCGTGCCGGGACGCCGACGTCGAGCGACGTCGAGTGCAGCGACACCGTCTGCAGCGCATGGAACTCGTGCAGGTGCAGTAGCAGCGCGACGTCACCGTCGGTGCCGAGGGTGATGTCGGCGCGGTCCCACAGGTGGCGCCACGCGACGACATGACGCTGGAGCAGTTCCTCGAAGCCGCCGAGCACGTGACAGAGCAGATCGCAGGCTTCGAGACCCGGCTCGGAGATCGCCGGGTCCCGAGAGGTGAAGACGGAGGCGATCTTCTCGATCACCAGCTCCCGGCCCCGGTCGAGGTGCACCGCGATGTCGTGGCCGACGTAGCCCTCGGCCTCGACGAGCTGGCGGGTCGCCTCGGCCCGCTCGCCGTCGAGGAACAGGCGGGTCCGTGCGGCCTCGGCGACGCGGATGTGGGACTGGTTGGTCTCGACGTGCAGACAGACCGCCTCGTCGTTCTCCTCGTGGGTCCGCAGCGGCCGGAGGTGCTCCGAGGGCAGCGACGCGTAGCGCTCCACACCGGAGTTCGTGACGGTGCCGTCGAGCGCCGAGTGCACGGTGACGACCTCGGTGAAGTTCTCAGCGACCAACGTCGTCTGCAGTGCCGCGACGTGCGAGTCACGCATGGACACGAAGCGCCGTTGGGTGACGCGCAGGACCCGGTCCTGGTCGTCACGGAAGGTGGTGTGACGCACGAGCACGCCTCGGTGCATGTCGAGCTCGGTGCTGTGCTCGACCACCTCGGCGGACTCCCCCGTGATCCAGTCGCCGTCCCCGATGCGGAACCGCAACGGCAGCCAGTTGGGCACGTTCACGAGGCTCTCGTTGACGACCCAGCGCTCGGCGATCTCCGAGCCGAGCCGGTTGTACACCCCTGCGACGTAGGTGCCCGGGTGGTGGATGTCGTCGGACACCGACTCGGGGAGCGCACCACGAGTCGCGAAGTAGCCGTTGCCGAGCGTGCACAGCGCTTCGCGACGACCCATGTCAGCGGAGTCGTAGCCCTCGAAGGTCATGACCCATTCGCTCATGTCTCGTCCGTCCCGTCTCGATCCGTCGACCTCACGGCCGTGTCCATCAGGTGTGCCAACTCCGGTCGTCGTCGACGTGGATCTCGCCCAGATCGCCGACGACGAGATGCGCCCCGGCGCGGCGAAGCTCGTCGGGTGACCCACCGCGGTCCACCCCGACCACCACCGCGAACCCGCCCCGGGCGCCGGCGGCCACACCGGATCGGGCGTCCTCGACGACGGCAGCCTCGTCGGGGGCCACACCGAGGCGTCGGGCTGCTTCGAGGAAGATCGCCGGATCCGGCTTGCCGGCCAGTCCGAGCTCGGCGGAGACGATCCCGTCGACGCGCGCGTCGAAGAGACCGTCGGCACCGGCGGCGGCGAGCACGGCGGCGCAGTTCCGGCTCGCGGAGATCACCGCGACCCCGACGCCGAGCGCGCGCAGGCGACGGATCAGGTCGAGGGTGGAATCGTAGGGTCGCACCCCGTCACGGTCGATGGTGGCGACGAACCGTTCGTTCTTGCGGTTCCCGACCCCGCACACGGTCGGCGCGTCGGGAGGGTCGTCGGGCGCTCCCCACTCGAGCTCGATGTCGCGCGAGGCCAGGAAGGCAGCGACGCCGTCATAGCGGGGCCGGCCGTCGAGGAGCTCGAGGTAGTCCTCGTGGGTGAAGGGCCGTCCCGTGACCCCGAACTCCACCTGCACCTCGTCGAGGGCGAGCTGCCACGCCCGTTCATGGACCTCCGCGGTGCGGGTGACCACGCCGTCGGTGTCGAAGATCGCCCCGGCGAGCGCGATGCGCCTCGGTTCCGCCACGGCAGCCGATGGTAGGCGAGGCCGACGTGGTGGCGCACCGCCACCGGAGGGTGTTCACGCGTCCGCTACCTGGCGGACCCGATCACCCCACCGCAGTGGGTGGAGGCCGTTCCGTCGGTGCAGGCGCGCTCCGAGCCGGCTGCAACGGCGCTCTCGGGACCTCGACCGCAACCACCTCGAGCGACACCGGCGCCGGGACCGCCGAGCGGATCGCGCGAGCGACCGCACCGGGGCGCGCGCCGGGCTCGGGCAGCGCCCCGCCGCGACGGAGCCGCTCCAACAGCGCAGCGTCGCCGCTCAGCCGAACTCCGTCCCACCGGCACGTCACCGACCGACCCCGGACGTGGGTGGAGAACTCGACGACCTCGTCCGGCGTTCCGAGCGACCCACACTCGGCGAGGCGACCACGCCGCTCCGCGTCGCTCACGCCGGGCGCGTCGCGCTCCGCTGTGTGGCCACGCTCCGCTGTGTCCATGCACCGTCCCCGATCGTTGCGACTACCACGACCCTATCCGCGGTCCGTTCCCGGTCCACAGGGCCGAAGGTCCCGACTTCACCGTCGGCGGTTCGGCGACCGTCGCAGCAACAGCGACTCAGGTCGCGTCGACCCCGTGACGATCGACGCCACAGAGGGCCCGCCAGCCCCGTGGAACCCGTCCCCGTTCGACCACCCCCTGCCAGCAGAGCGTCGAGCACGGGGCGCGTCGCGCGCCGGCGCAGGTCGATGCGTTCCGGGCTGGCGCGGACGGCGCGCCACGTGGCGAACGGGTCGAGTCCCACGGTCGCGTAGACCCCGGGCTGGACCAGCAGATCGAACAGCTGGGTGATCGCGAACGGCGCGAGGCGGTGCACCGCTGCCCGCTCCTGCGGGGCGGCGTCCGCCCACACCTCCGGGAGCACCGACCGGGCGAACGAGAGATGTCGGGCCTCCTCCTGGCGGTGGTAGCGGTTCACCTCCACCAGGAAGGGGTCCGTTGCGGGATGTTCCGACGCGAGGCGCTGGAGCAGGTCGGGGATCTCCTCGCCGGCGAGGACCATGACGAACAGCAGCGGCGGATGCTCGACGATCCAGCGTGTGAACACCTTGTCGACCTGGCGCAGGATCCGACTGCCGGCGAGCACGTCCGGAGCGGTCGGGCCGATCTGGGCGATGACGCGCTGGAACAACCGCTGGTGGCGGGTCTCCTCGCCCATCTCGTGCAGCAGGTACGTGATCCGCGGGTCCGTCACATCCGAGGCGTACGCGACGCGCATGGCGAAGCCCGCCTCGAGGACGGCCTCGAACCGGATGCCGGAGTCGAACATCGCAGCGACTTCCTCGCGCGAGAGTCGACGGCGCTGCTCGGCGTCGAGTCGGATCCCTGTCACGAGGATCGTGAGCAGCTCGTCCGCGATGAGCTGACCGTCGCCGACGCTGCCGCGCAGCTCGTCGTCGGGGTCGACGAAGCGCTGCCGGGAGACGCGGTTCAACCGCTCGACCCGTGCATCGATCGTGCGCGGCGTCGTTCGGTCCCCGATCGGATCGGCCGCACCGGACGCTGGGCGGAGGGTCGAGGTCATGGCGCCACGCTAGGTCGCCGGGGGGCCTCGGACGAGGTCGTCAGCCGGCGGGGGCGCCGCCGGGCCGGGTGACCTCTCGCCCGGACGGCTCCTCGATCGCATGATCCGCACCCGGTGGTCGCGCAGATCCGGGGCGCGACCACGGCCGGACCAGGGTTGTTCGAGCCGGGCGATCTCCTCGCCATCGAGGACCTCGTCAGCGTGCCCTTGGCACTCCGGACGACGTGCTCGCCAAGGAGCATCGCCGACGAAGGTCCGCCGATGGCGAGGATCGCCCGGCTCGAACAACTCGGTCCGGCCGTGAGTGGGATCTGCGCACTGGGTGCGGATCGGGGAAGCTGTCCGGGCGAGCCCAGCCCGGCGGCGCTGCCGGGCCCCCACGGTGGCGCGACGGCCCTCCGCCCAGCTCCGGTGCGGTGTCCGATCGGGGATCAGGCAACGCCGCGCACGATCGATGCGCAGGTCGAGCGGTTGGGTGCGTCTCCCAGCAGCGCTTCGTCGACGGCGGCCGTGGCGGGGCGACAGTCAGCGGACGAGCTGCTCACGATCCGCGGGACCCGGCTCGACGCCGAGCCCTTCTCGCTGGGAAGTCGCTGCATTGTTCGACTCCCGGCGTTATTTCGAGGCCGTCCTCATGCCGGCCGCCCCTCGTACCTGCTGCACAGACCCGCCGCAACGTGAGTTGTTCCAAGCGTCATCGCCCAGCGACGCTCCGGACGTGCTCGCCGGCAGTCGGATACTGCGCCCGGGTCGGCAAGATGTTCGCACGCTGGGTCTCGAGCGTCTGGTCGCGCCGGCGGCTCCCGGGCCTGCTCCAGCCTGCGCGTCCGTGTCCGTGAGCCGCGCCGCGGCCGACATCTCTCGCTTCGCCCGCGTCGGGTGCTCCCGGGATGACGGACGCCGCGCCCGGGGCCTTGTGCGCTGCTTGATCACCCGGGCTATTCGATCTGTAGTCCAGCCCGGAATCCCGCGACCGTGGGACTCGACCCGTTCGCCACGTGGCTTTCGTGCGCCAGCCCGGAACGCATCCGACCTGCGCCGGCGCGGCGCGCCCGTGCTCGACGCTCTGCTGATTGGTCGAACCGGGACGGGTTCCACGGGGCTGGCGGGCCCGTCGATCGTCTGAGGTCGACGACCTAGTCGGCGACTAGCGACGGTCTGGGCTCCTCTGAGCGGCCCTGTGGACCGGGGCGAGACGCGGACCGTGAGTAGTCGCGGCGGAGACGGTGCATGGACACAGTGGAGCTTTGACCACACGGTGGGCGAGCGCCGGCGTGAGACGGCATGGACGCGTGGTCGCCTCGCCAGTTGTGGGTCGCTCAGAACGCCGGACGAGATCGTCCATTCTCCTGCGTCCGGGTCGGTCGGTGACATGCCGGTGGGACGGGTTCGTGCATGCTGGAGCGGCATGCAGAGGACACGCCCCGGTGCGGTCTCGCGATCCGCTCGGCCGGTCCCGGCGCCGGTCGCTCGGATGGTTGCGGTCGGAGTCGGGGAGCGCCGTTGCAGCCGGCTCGGAGCGCCGGCAAGGCGGCCTCCACCCTGCGGTGGGGTGATCGAGTCCGCCGGTGGCGGACGCGGTGGAGACACCCTCGGTGGCGGTGCGCGCCGCGTCGGCCTCTGCCTGCCATCGGCTGCCGTGGTGGGACCGGGCGCATGCGCTCGCCGGGGCGATCTTCGACACCGGCGGCGGTCACGCACCGCGGAGGTCGAACGGGCGTGGCATCGCCCCTCGACGAGGTGCAGGTGGAAACCGGGTCACGGGACGGCCACGAGATACATGGCTCCTCGCGGCCGTACTATGACGGCGTCGCTTGCATTCGATCGAGCTCGAAGGCGGCTCGACGACCCTCCCGACGCCGACCGTGTGCGGGGTCGGGACGCAAGAACGGTTCGTCGCCGCAAATCGACCGTGACGGGGTGCGACCCTACCCGCCCTCGACCTGATCCGTCGCCTGCGCGCTCGGCGTCGGGGTGCGGTGATCTCCGCGAGCCCGGAACTGCGCCACCGTGCTCGCCGCCTGCAACGACGCGTCGGTAGGATCGTCTCCGCCGAAGCTGTATCGGGCCCGTCTCGAACAACCCGACGCCTCGGGTGCCGCTCGACAACCTGCCGTCGAGGACCCGATCAGTGTGATACCGGCGCCCGGGTGCGGTGGTGGTCGGGGTGGACCGCGGTGAGCTCGCCGCACTTGGGCGCATCTCGTCGTCGGCGATCTAGACGAGATCCGACGACAGCACCTGATGGACATCACCATAGTCGACGGATCGAGACACAGGACGGACGGGTGCTCGAGTGTTTCGAGTACGACGACACCAAGGTCGTCGCGAGCGCGCTCGGCGAGAGCCAACACGTGGTGCGCTCCCCAGTCGGTTGTCCGACGACCACCCGGGCACCTACGTCGCGGGGCCGCGACCGGCTCGGCTCGAGTCGCCAGCTGGGTCGCGGCGGGGCCTCCGCCCGTTGCGGGATCGCGGGGCGGCCGGATGATCGAGCGCAGCACCAGCTCGACGTAGAGACGTCCCCGCACCGGCTTCCGTGACGGGGACCCATGCGTGACTCGCGTCCGCGAGCCGCGGAGACCGGGGCACCGTGCACCGTCACGAACTCCGATTGTGGAGCGCCCCGCGTCGCCGCCATCGAACGCCTGCGGCGCCCAAGCGGGCCGCCTGAGGAGAACGACGGACCGTCTCTTTTCACGTCGGGACCAACCAGTCCCACATCCGCGTCGCCGAGGGCCGCGCGGACCCGCCTGTTCCTCGACGGCGAGCGGACCGGGCGCGACCCGCCAGCTCGTCGAGGCCGAAGAACCGCGTCAGCCGCGACGCCGCGAAGCACCCCCTTTGGGCCCGTGCGCAGCTGAAAAAATTTTTTTCCTCCGTCTTCAACTCGCTGACCCGAGCGATCTCCGAGCCGGGTCTCGAAGCCTGCGGTCTGCTCTGTCCCGTGCTCGGCGTCTTCAAAGAAAAGCCTGCAACCTCTTCAGCGGCGCCCCCTGTGGGACCGAAGGTTCATCACCCTCGGCCTTTTTGGCGTCGGCGCTGCTACTGCGCCTGCACGAGTTCCAGGCTGCAGACAGTGTCGCTGCACTCGACGTCGCTCGACGAGTCGGCGTCCCGGCTGCGGGTTGCCGCATCTTCTGGGACGGGACTAACATTCTGCCCGTTCTTCAGCCTGCGCTCCCGCGCTCGTACCGCTACCGGCGACCGGAGAGCGAGGCGTGGCGCAGCGGTGCGGTACCCCTGGCAGAGCGGCGGTGGAGCCCAGACGGTACACCTGCGTAGCGGTCCGCGTGCTCGCCGCGGGGCGACCGGCGGAGCGAGCGGCGGACGCGGACCTGGAGCAGCCTCGCGACCTACAGCCGCGCCGAGGGACGCGCCCCGGCGGCGCGGGGCTCCGACGCGCGCGCGTGTCATGGCGGTGGTGCATGCGCGCCAGGCACTCGAGCTGCTGGACACGGTCCCGGAGGGGAACGCGAGTTGACCGAGGCTCGTCATCCGCCCGTGCCGGGCGCAAGCGCACTTGGGACGACGTCAGCCGACGGATTGCGGTGGTCATGCGCGACCGACGACACCGCGACCTCAAGGGCTGGGACGGCTATCGCAGAAGTACACGGCGACATCCGGCACCGATGCATCCCTCGGGCCAGCCGACCGCTACGAACTGGGCCGACTGCGCGCGGCTGCAGCGCCGAGGGGAAGCTCGACGGGGCTCCTCGCCCGCATGGGCTGCGAGTGCGACCCCGAGCGCGCCATCGACTGCCGCGCCGCACCGCGCGCGCAGCCGACGCTGAGCGGCACGTCGGCTCCACATGCCCGTCGCGAACGAGCTCTGGGGCTTGTTCACCTGGGCGCTGCGCAGCGACGTCGACGATGCAGGGTGGCGCC
>CALNXV010000056.1:0-13586 GCA_942490665.1 uncultured Microthrixaceae bacterium | reverse complement strand
GCGCCAGAGCCTCGTCGCGCTGGGCCTGAACTCCTCCACCAGCCTCGCCGCCGGCGCGGTGCTCGGATCACTGGTCGGAACCTTCGAGCAGCTCCCGGGCCTGCTCGTGATGGTGCCCGCAGCGATCGGCCTGCGGGGCAACATCTTCGGAGCCCTCGGCAACCGTGTGTCGACGTCGATCCACACCGGCACCTTCCGTGTCGCGTTCCGCCGTGAGTCGGTCCTCGGCCAGAACCTGCTCGCGTCGCTGTCGCTGACGGTCACGATGTCGTTCGTGCTGGCCGTGATCGCGACGGGCGTCTCGATCGCGTTCGGTGTCGAGGACGTGATCAGCATCATCGACCTGGCGCTCATCTCGATCCTGGGCGGCGTGCTCGCCAGCCTCGTGGTGCTGGCCGCGACCGTCGCGCTGTCGGTCGGCGCCGTCCGGCGCAACTGGGACCTCGACAACCTGGTCGCGCCGACCGTGTCGACGCTCGGCGACGCGGTGACGATCCCCGCGCTGTTCCTCGCAAGCCTGCTGGTCGGCGAGGGCGCGCTCACGACGACGCTGGGACTCGCCATGCTCGCGTCGGCGGGCGTCACCGTGGCCGTCAGCGCCCGCAGCACACTCCCACTGTTCCGCCAGATCCTGCGTGAGTCGACCCCGGTGCTGATCGTGGCCCTGGTGCTCTCCACGCTCGCCGGGGTCGCTGTCGAGAAGCAGCTGCTGGTGTTCGCCGCGTTGCCGGCGCTCCTGGTGCTCCAGCCGGCGTTCGTGAGCTCAGCGGGCGCGCTCGGCGGGATCCTCTCGAGCCGCGTCGCGACGAACCTGCACCTCGGGCTGGTCCAGCCGGAGCTCCGACCGGGGCGCGAGGTGCGCCGCGACGCGGCCGTCGTGATGCTGATCGGCTTCCCGGTCTTCCTGTTCAACGGCGTCGGCGCCCACGTGGTCGCGACGCTGCTCGGCGACGCCAGTCCCGGGCTCGGCTGGATGGTGCTCGCGACGCTCGTCGGCGGCCTGGCGGTGGTGGCGTTCGTGGTCGCGCTGGCCTACTACGGGACCGTGGCGGCGTGGCAGGTGGGGCTGGACCCGGACACCTACGGGTTGCCCGTCGTGACCGCATCGGTCGACTTCGTCGGCGTCCTCGCGCTCATCGTGACCATCACCGTGCTCGGCATCGCGTGATCGGTCGGCGACTCAGGTGTCGCCGAGCAGGTCGCCGACGAGCGCGGCGACGGGGCTGCGTTCGGACCGGCTCAGCGTCACGTGGCCGAACAACGCCTCGCCGGTGAGCGCCGCGACCACGGTGGCGATGCCGTCGTGGCGGCCGACATGGAGGTTGTCGCGCTGGGCGACGTCGTGGGTGAGGACCACGCGACTCCCCGCCCCGAGGCGGGTCAGGGCGGTCAGGAGGACCATCTTCTCGAGGTTCTGCGCCTCGTCGACGATGACGAACGTGTCGGTCAGGGTGCGGCCCCGGATGTGGGTGAGCGGCAGCACCTCGAGCAGCCGACGTTCCACGACCTCCTCGATGACCTCTGGCCCGGCGATCGACCCGAGTGCGTCGTGGACCGCGGCCGCCCAGGGGTCCATCTTCTCGTCCGCGTCGCCCGGCAGGTAGCCGAGGTCCTGCCCGCCGACCGCGTAGAGCGGACGGAACACGATCACCCGACGCTGGGTGCCGCGTTCGAGGACCGCATCGAGTCCCGCAGCGAGCGCGAGCACCGACTTGCCGGTGCCGGCCGGCCCTCCCAGCGAGACGATCCCCACGTCGTCGTCACCGAGCAGGTCGAGTGCGATGCGTTGCTCGGCCGAACGGCCACGGGCGTCGAACAGGTGGCGGTCACCGTCGACGAGGTGCGCGCGACCGTCCGCCCGCAGCCGCGCCAGTGCCGAGGACCCCGGCCCACGCAGCACGAGCCCCGAGTTCACCACGGCTCCGAGCCCTCGGGCGTCCGCGATCAGCTCGTCGTCGAGTCGGATCGCCCGATCCCGGTAGAGCGCGTCCACCGTCTCGGCGTCCACCTCGAGCTCGACGAGTCCCCGGTCGGGTCGGTTCCGGTGCGAGGTCGTTGCGGTACTCCTCGGCCCCGAGCCCGGCGACCGACGCCTTCAGCCGGAGGGGAAGATCCTTGGACACGAGGGTGACGCGGAGTCCCTTGTCGGCCAGGTTGCGGCCCACCGCCAGGATCCGGTGATCGTTCTCGGCGCTCGAGAACGCGACCGGGAGGCTGGAGGTGTCGACGTGGTTGAGCTCGACGCGCACCGTGCCCCCCGCCTCGTTCGCGCAGATCGGTTCGGTGAGGGACCCGTGGTCGAGACGAAGGCCTTCGAGTCGGCGCAACGCCTCGCGGGCGGACCAGCCCAGATCCGGGTGGTGGCGCTTCGCCTCCAACTCCATGAGGACCACGAGTGGGATCACCACGTCGTGCTCCTCGAACTTCTCGAGCGCTGCTGGGTCCGCGAGCAGCACCGAGGTGTCGATGACGAAGGTCCGGGTGTCGATCCCGTCGACCGTAGCCAACGCTTCGAGGCCGGCGGCGCACCCGCGGGCGCCGGGCGGTGAACGCTCGATGAACCCTGCGCGGCAGCGTCCAGCGTCCGGCCGCAACGGCCGCAACGGACGCAACGGCCGGAACGGAGTCCGGGGTCTCGGTCGGTAGCATCGGCGCTCGCCCCGGAGGTGACCATGAGCGACGACCCCACCGAACGCATCCGGCCGGCCACCCCCCCGCTCCCACCGCCACCGCCAGACGCCCCGAGCCAGACGCCGCTGAGCCAGACACCGCCGCCGTGGGCGCCTCCGGACGCACCGACCAGGCCCCGTGCCGCCCGTCCCGCCGGCTCCGCCGACGGAGCCGCCCACCGCGAGCGTCCCGACCGCGCCACAGCCGGTCGGGCGCAACCGCCCGGGCCGCCCGTCGGGACGCCGCCCACCGGTCGGGGGCGCCGCTGCTGCGGCGCACCCGGTGACTGGGGCGCCCAGCCCCAACCGCGGTTCCTGCCACCCGGCACGTTCCCGCACCGGGCACACCCGGCTCGCCGCCGGCCCGGTCGGGTGGCCGGACCGGCTGGATCGTCGGCGGCGCGGTGGTCGCGATCCTGCTCGTCGTCGGGGCGATCCTCGCTGCGATCGTGGTGGCCTCGGGAGGGACCGACCTCGAGCTGACGATCGACACGTGCGAGATCGCCGCCGACGGCTCGCTGAGCGCCTCGGGGTCGGTGCGCAACACCGGTGGCGACGCCGCCGAGGTGCCCCTCGAGGTCGAGTTCTCCGACGTCGCGACCGGCGACGTGGTCGACACCGACAGCTCGACCGTCGAGGTCAGCGGCGGATCGGCGGAGCGCTGGCAGGCCGAGGGCGCCGCCGGCGACGACGTGGACCGGGTCAGCTGCGACGTCACCGCCGGGGGCTGAGCCCGACGCCACCCGCATCTGACGGGTCGTCAGCTGCGCGGTAGGTTCGGTCCATGAACCTCGACCTGACCGCCGAGGAGCAGGCGTTCCGCGACGAGGCCCGCACGTGGCTCCGTGAGCACCTGCCGACCGAGGAACGCCCACCCGAGGGCGCCGAGATGCGCGACTTCGACCTCGCTTGGCAGCGGACGCTCTTCGACGGCGGCTGGGCCGGGATCAACTGGCCCGTCGAGTACGGCGGTCGCGGCCTGACCGACGTCCAGCAGATGATCTGGTACGAGGAGTTCGCACGAGCGAACCCGCCCTTCACGCTCAACAACTCCTGCACCTTCGTCGGCAACCTCCACGGGGGACCGACCATCATCGTCAACGGCGACGACCACCAGAAGGCCACCTACCTGCCGGCGATCCTGCGTGGCGAGCAGGTGTGGTGCCAGGGCTTCAGCGAACCCGGCGCCGGGTCCGACCTCGCCGGGCTGAGCACCCGGGCGGAGATCGACGGCGACGAGCTGGTCGTGACCGGCCAGAAGACCTGGACGAGCTACGCGCACGTGGCCGACGTCCAGGAGCTGCTGGTGCGCACCGACCCGACCGCACCCAAGCACAAGGGGATCACCTGGGTCGTGTGCGACATGGCCTCCCCGGGCATCGAGATCCGCGAGATCCGGACGATGAGCCACGTCACCGACTTCTGCGAGGTCTTCTACGACGAGGTCCGGATCCCGCTGTCGAACGTGGTCGGCGGGGTGAACAACGGCTGGCGCACCGCGATGTCCACCCTGAGCTTCGAGCGGGGCACCGCGTTCATGGCCGACCAGGTCGAGCTGGCCGCGACCGTCGAGCGGCTCATCGACGAGGCCCGGACCCGCACCGGGCCCGACGGTCGCCGCCCGGCGCTCGACGACGACGAGCTCGCACGCCGCCTCGCGACCGCCCGGGCGGAGGTCGCGGCGCTGCGATCGATGACGATCGCCGGCATCTCGCGCACCGCTCGAGCCGGCGTGCCCGGACCCGAGGGATCGATCGTCCGGCTGTTCCATGGCGAGCTGCACCAGCGCGTGTACCAGCTCGCTCTCGACGTGATCGGCGACGACGCCCTCCGGCTCACGCCGGTCGACGGCGAGGGGGTGTGGACCGGCCCGTACCTGCAGTCCTTCGCCTACACGATCGGCGGGGGCACGACCGACATCCAGCGCAACATCGTGGGCGAGCGGGTGCTCGGCCTGCCCCGAGCCTGAGCCCGGACCGACCGAGAGCTACCCCGAGGACGAGATGGACCTGCTGCCCACCGACGAACAGGACGAGATCGTCGCGACCGTGCGATCGCATGGCTGCGCCGCGACTTCGACATCGACGACCTCGCCGTCCGTGACGGTCGCATCCTCGGTCGTCGACGACGAGCTCTGGAGCCAGCTGCGCGGAGCTCGGCTGGTTCGGCCTCGGCCTGCCCGAGGCGCTCGGCGGTGTCGGCTACACCCTCGTCGAGGAGGCGCTGCTCTTCGCCGAGCTCGGCGCGCACGCCACCCCCGGGCCGTTCCTCGCCGCCGTCCTCGGCGCCCGCCTCGCTGGACTCGTCGGCGACACCGACGTGGCGACCGCAGTCCTGGCCGGCGAGGCGAAGGTGGCACTCGCTGAGCCCCACGGGGCGGACGAGGTGAGCGTGTCGTGCCACGGTCTCGGGGACGTTCCGGGTGACCGACCACGGGGGCGCCACGTGGCTGCTCGTCCTCGGCGACGACGGCGCTGCGCTCGTCTCGGCGAGCGATCTGGTGGCCGAGCCGATGGCCTCGATCGACCTCCTCGTCCCGACCGCGATCGGCACGGTCAGTGGGCTCGGATCTCGCTGTCACCTCGACGACGCCACGGCACTGCGCCGCCGCGCGACGGTGCTCGTCTCCTCCGAGCTCGTCGGGAGTGGCGCAGGCATGACGGCAGAGCAGTCGACGGAGTACGCGAAGGACCGTGAGCAGTTCGGCACGCCGATCGGCGCGATCCAGGCGGTGAAGCACCGCTGCGTCGACATGGCAGTGCGCGCTGATGCAGCCACCAGCCTGGCACGCCTCGCGCCGCTCGCAGTCGCTCGACGGGGTGCACACGGACGACGCCGGTTTCCAGGCCCACGCGGCACGAGGATCGTGGCCGGCGATGCCGCGATCGACAATGCCCAGGTCAACGTGCAGAACCACGGTGGCATCGGGTTCACCTGGGAGCACACCGCGCACCGCTACGTCACCCGGGCGCAGGTCCGCGCACGCTGCGTCGGCGACGAGCGCTCGCACCTCGGCGAGCTGCTCGCCCAGCCCTCGCCGAGCTGACGTTCGGGGTCCCGCCGGTCAGAACTGCCCGACGGCGGACCGAGGCGTGGAACTGCGCGAGCTGGCGACGCCTCGGAGATCATCGCGGCGCGGTACTCCTCGTCCTGTAGACGTCGGGGTGCGCCCGACCCGCGACACGCTCTCGTAGTAGGCGACGACCGCGTCGCTCGTGGCGTCGTCGGACTCGCCGGTGGTCACCGGGGTCAGCTCGACCGTGCCGTCGAGGGAGACGTAGGACCACGACGAGGGCTCGGTGACGTGGACGACGCACCGCGGGTCGCGCCGAAGGTTGGCGGTCTTGGCGCGATCGGCCGTGAGCGACACCACGACGTTGCCGTCCTCGACCAGGTAGGCGACGTCGGAGGACTGGGGGCGGCCATCGGAGCGGATCGTGATGAGGACCGCGGTTCGTCGCTGTGCGACCCACTCGAGTGCTGCGTCGATCTCCATCGGTCCCCCTCGCTCGGTCCGTCGAGCATCTCACGTCCGACGTCGGCGCGTCGTGCGGCTCAGCCGAAGGCGTCGGCGGGCACCTCGGCATCGCCGGCGACGATCGCGTCGACGATTCGGCTCGCGACCGCGGCGGGATCGAGCCCCTGGGCCAGCTTCGGCGCGGTGCCGGCCAGCGGCCGCTCAGCGAGGCCGGTCTCGGTGTGCGGCGGTCGAACGTCGCAGACGCGGATGCCCGAGCGACGCAGCTCACGGAACAGCGCCGTGTCCGCTGCGCTCAGCGCGGCCTTCGTCGCGGCATAGGGGGCCATGCCGGCCATCGGCTGCTCGGCGACCACGGCGCTGAGCAGCGTCACGAACCCGCTCGACGCCCCGAGCAGCGGGATGACACGGCGCAGCAACCAGAGCGGCCCGATGACGTTGACGAGGAACAGCTCCTCGATCACGGTGTCGTCGGTCTCGACGAGCGGGCCGAACGCGACGACGCCGGCGGCGTTGACGAGTCCGTCGAGGCGACCGTGGCGCTCGGTCACCGCCGCGACCAGTCGGTCGCCGGCCCGGGCGTCGCGCAGGTCCAGCTCGACACACAGCGCCCCGGGATGATCGTCGGTGGGCAGACGCTCGGCGTGCGGGCCGACGAGGACCAACTCGGCACCCCGAGCCGCGAGCGCGGCGCAGATCGGCCGACCGAGGCCGCCACCGGCGCCGACCACGGCGACCACACGTCCGGCCAGATCGCCGGGGACCGATTCGGGGGTGTCGCTCATGTCGATTCCGATCATCGCGGGGACAACGCTGCGGCGAGCGCCGCCGCACCAGCCTGCCCCGAGCAGTACGCGATCCCCAGGTCACTCACCGGCGCCCGGTCACCCGTCGACACCACGGCAGCGGCACCGCCGAACGCGTCGCCCGCAACCACCAGCACCGGATCGGCGACCGCCACCACGTGGTCGGCCGCGGCGCGCACCGTGCTGCGGGCGTAGCGCCACCGTCGGACCTGGACCTGGGTCGCGTCGTCGCCGACCAGGCCCACCGCCCCGAGCAGCTCGGCAACGACGGCATCGTCGGAGCGGTCGAACCACGCCTGGCTGGTCGCCGGACGAGCCCGCACGGTGACCGCCGGGACCGAGGACGTCCCGGTCACGCAGTGGTCCACGACGAGGCCGACCGGGCCCGACGCGGGGCGCAACAGGCCGTCGGCCCCCACCAGCTGGGAGGCATCGAGGCCGGCGATGACCATCAGTGCCGGGTCGTAGCGCACTTTGCTCCGAGGGTGGCGCGCCGGCAGGCGTCGAGCGTCCAGCTGCGACGAATCCGCCAGCTGGAGCAGCTGGGGAACGGGCGCCGTCGCCAGCACGGCATCGGCGGTGACGACCTCGGGTGCGCTCCCGTCCGGCTCGTGGACCACGTGGAGCGACCATGTCGACCCGTCGTGGCTCATCCGCGTGACGCGCTGGTCGAGGCGGACGTCGAGGCCGGCGGCGAGGTGCTTGGCGATCGCGGTCATGCCCGGACGGGCCCGCCACTGGCGACGGCCGGCGGCGTCGGGCGGTCCGGGCCGGAGGACGTCCGCGGCGGCGAGCTCGGCGACGAGCTCGTCGAGGGCCGGGTCGTCCTGGATGAAGGGTGCGCCGTGGTCCACCACCGCCGGCGGTCCGGCTGCGTCGCGCAACCGACGCGTGGCGGTCCGACCACCCACCCCGCGCCCCTTGTCGAGCACGACGACATCGTGCTGGGCCGCCAGCTCGCGCGCTGCGACCAGCCCGGAGATGCCGGCGCCGAGCACGACGACGCTGGCCCGGTCCACCGCGCGCCCTGCGTTGGGTCCATCGGCGTTCACAGCGTCCCCCGGTCCAGCGCGACGAGGACCTCGGCCGCCCGCTCGCGCACGGCGTCGAGATCGCCGAGACGATCGGCGGCGCGGACCTGCCGCGCGACCCGGGCGTTGCGCAGGAACCGGTCGCGGTGGCGGTCGAGGAAGTCCCAGTACAGCGTCGTGAACGGACAGGCATCCGCCCCGGTGCGGCGCTTGCGGTCATAGCGGCAGTCCCCGCAGTAGTCGCTCATCCGGTCGATGTACGCACCGCCCGACGCGTACGGCTTGGTCGCCATCCGGCCCCCGTCCGCGTGCAACGCCATCCCGACCACGTTCGGCAGCATGACCCACTCGGCGCCGTCGACGAAGGACGACCACATCCACTCGGTGAGCTCCCACGGGTCGACCCCGGCGGTCAGCGCCAGGTTGCCGAGCACCATGAGACGTTGGATGTGGTGCGCCCACCCGTACTGCCGTACCGACCCCAGCACCTCCGACACGCAGCGCATCTCGGTCGACGCGCCGGTGAAGACCGGCGGGAGCGCTCGGTGGGCGCCGAGCTCGTTCTCGTCGCGGTAGTCGGGCATCCACTGCCAGTACCGACCCCACACGTACTCGCGCCACCCGATGACCTGACGCACGAACCCCTCGGCCGACGCGATCGGCACGCGCCCGTCGCGGTACGCGACCTCCGCCGCGTCACAGACCTCGCCGGGCAGCAGCAACCCCAGGTTGAGCGCCGGGCTGAGCAGGGTGTGCGCCATCGCCCAGCTCCCGCTGAGCATCGCGTCCTCGTGGGGGCCGAACTGCGGCAGCACCTCGTTCACCGCATGATCGAGGCGCCGCAGGGCCTCGGCACGCGAGGTGGGCCAGGTGCCGTCGGGATCGTCGCCCCAGCAGGAGTCCGGCAGGCCGGCGAGCACGTCTCGGTCGAGGTCGTCGAGCTCGGAGCGCAGCGGCTCGGGCCACTCGCGTCCGTCGCTCGGCGGGGGCTCGCGGTTGTCGTGGTCGAAGTTCCACCGGCCGCCGGCCGGCTCGTCGCCGTCCATCAGGATGTCGAGCCGGGTGCGCTGCCAGCGGTAGAAGTCCTCCATCTTCACGTTGCGTGCGGCGACCCACTCGGCGAAGTCGTCGCGATGGCAGAGGAACTGCTCGGAGCGGACGGTACGGATCCCGAGTCGGTCCTGCAGCGCGCAGCCGTCCCAGGAGTTGGCCTCGGTGGCGACGACCTCGTCCGGTGCGAACGCCTCGCAGTGCGCCCGCACCCCCTCCGCAAGGGTCTCGGCGTGGCGCTCGTCGACGTCGAAGCCGTCGTCGCGCAGCTCGGCCGCGAAGCGACGCATCGCCGTGACGATCAGGTGCGCTCGCTGTCGGTGCCACGGCTTCTGCGCCAGCTTTGCCCCGCTGTGGACGACCAGCACCCGGTCGCGACCGGGTCGGGCATCGCGCAGCGCCCCGAGGTCGCGGTGGAGCTGGTCGCCGAGCACCCAGACCGTGCGGCTCGGCCCACCCTCACTGGTGGCGTCGCGGTCGGCACCGGCTGGGCTCGGCATCACCCCATGATCGCGCCGCCCACGTCTCGACGCCGAGGTGGTCGCCGATTCCCTACGCTCGGCCGATGGGCACCGAGCTGTTGGACGTCTCCGAGAAGCTGCTGACCGGCGAGCTGACCCTCGAGGAACGACCACCGATCGCGTTCGGCGCGCCGGCCGAGGTGCACGAGCTCGCGGACGGCGTGGCGTTCCTCGAGTCGTTCGCGAACGTCACCGCGCTCGAGTCGAACGGCCGCCTGGCGCTGATCGACGCCGGCAGCGTCCTCCACGCAGGTGGCGTGCACGAACAGGTCCGTCGCTGGACCGACGCGCCGCTCGACGTCGCGGTGTACACCCACGGCCACGTCGACCACGTCTTCTCGGTGCCGCTGTTCGCCGCCGAGGAGCGCGACATCCGGCCGCGGGTCGTCGCGCACGAGAACCTGCCGGCGCGCTTCGACCGCTACCGGCTGACCAACGGGTACAACGGCGTGATCAACCAACGGCAGTTCCAGCTGCCGGCGCCGGTGTTCCCCGACGAGTTCCGCTACCCGGACGAGACCTACCGCGACGAACTGGTGCTCGACGTCGGCGAGCTGCGTGTCGAGCTGTACCACGACAAGGGCGAGACCGACGACGGCACGTGGGCGTGGATCCCCGAGCACCGGGTGCTGTGCACCGGGGACCTGTTCATCTGGGTGGCACCGAACTGCGGCAACCCCCAGAAGGTCCAGCGCTACCCCGCCGAGTGGGCAGCTGCGCTGCGCAGGATGGCTGCGATGGGTGCCGAGCTGCTGCTGCCCGGCCACGGGTTGCCGATCGGCGGGCGTGAACGCATCCACCGCGTGCTGACCGAGACCGCCGAGCTGCTCGAGTCGCTCTGCGAGCAGACCCTGGAGCTGATGAACGCCGGCGCCCGTCTCGACGAGGTGATCCACACGGTGCGCGCCCCGGCGCACCTGCTGGAGCGACCGTGGCTGCAGCCGATCTACGACGAGCCCGAGTTCGTCGTGCGCAACCTGTGGCGGCTGTGGGGCGGCTGGTACGACGGCAACCCGGCGACGCTCAAGCCGTCGCCCGAGGCCGAGCTGGCGACCGAGCTCGCTCGGCTGGCGGGAGGCGCCGGCGTGCTGGCGGAGCGAGCCGAGGCGCTGAGCGACGCGGGCGACCACCGCCTGGCCGGGCACCTGGCCGAGTACGCGGCCCTCGCCGCGCCGGGCGACCCCGGCGTGCATCGAGACGGCGCCGCGGTGCTCGCGCGCGCAAGCGCGCCGAACGGTCGCTGATGACGCAGGGGGTGTTCCGCTGGGCGCCTGGAGTCGGAACGCGCAGCAACCGCCGCAACGCCCGAGGACGACCGACGTCGTGATCATCGGCAGCGGTGCGTACCGCCGAGGCACACGGTTCCGTGACTGGCCGCCGGACGGTGCTCCGGTGCCGGTCGACGAGCTCGCCGCGTCCTGCGAGCACGACGAGGACTTCGTCTGGCTCGGCCTGCTCGATCCCGACGAGGCCGAGCTGCGCCACGCCGCCGAGGCGTTCGACATCCACCCGCTCGCGATCGAGGACGCACTGCTGACCCAGGAGCGGCCGAAGGTCGACGTGTACGGCGAGACGCTCACGGTGGTGTTGCGTCCCGCCCGCTACCTCGAGGACCTCGAACAGGTCGAGTTCGGACAGATCACCCTCATGGCGTCGCCCCGCCACATCCTCGTCGTGCGTCACGGCGACGCCGTCCCGCTGACCGACCTGCGCAGCCGCATGGAGGCCGACCCCGACTGGCTGACCCAAGGCCCGGGCGCCGTGCTGCACGCCATCGTCGACGAAGTGGTCGAGGCCTACTCGCCGGTGCTGACGGGCATCGCGGACGACATCGACGAGGTCGAGGAGGTCGTGTTCTCCCCGAGCCGAGAGAGCCCCACCCAGCGGATCTACGAACTCAAGGCCGAGGTGCTGGAGTTCGGCAAGGCGGTCGTGCCGCTCGCGGCTGCGGTCACGAAGCTGTCCCAGCTCCGCCACCCGGTGCTGAACGACGAGCTCCGCCGCTACTTCGCCGACACGAACGACGACGTGCAGCGGGTCGTGGACCAGGTCCTCACGGACCGCGAGCTGCTCACCGGGGCGCTCGAGGCGAACCTCACCCAGGTGTCGGTCCGCCAGAACGAGGACATGCGCAAGATGTCCGCCTGGGTCGCGATCCTCGCGGTGCCCACGCTCATCGCGAGCATCTACGGCATGAACTTCGAACGGATGCCGGAGCTGAACACCGAGTACGGCTACTACGTCGTGCTCGGCGTCATCGCGCTGATCTGCTTCGGGCTGTATCGGACGTTCAAGCGCACCGGCTGGCTGTAGCTCGGCAGCCCGGCCCACCAGGGCACCGGCTTGCTGTCGCTCATCGGTGCACGGACCCGGCCCGACCCAACCCGGGCGCGACAGCGGGCCGGTGGTGTGCCGGCTGGTCGGCGACACGATCCGATACGGGCTGGGCGGTTGGTTCAGGGGTGGGGGCCGGCGCGCTGGTGGTGGTGTCGTTGGCCCCACCGGGCGTCGCCGGAGGGCGTCGTCCAGCGGGTCCAGCCGTCGTCATCGAGCTCGACGTTCCAGCCGTTGCGATGTGCGACGCGGTGATGTCGTCGGCAGACCAGGATCAGGCTGTCCAGGTCCGTCGGACCTTCGTCGCGTCGCCACTGGCGGATGTGGTGGGCGTCGGCCCACGTAGCGGGGCAGTCGCAGCCGGGGAAGACGCATCCTCCGTCGCGCACGGTGAGCGCTCGGCGCTGGGCGGGCGTGGTGGTGCGTGTCGCTCTGCCCATGTCGATCGGGACGCCGAGGCTGTCGACCAGCGCGGCGTACAGCACCGGGTCGCAGAGGAACGTCGGGAGCGTGGTCGCGGGGAGCGGCAGTCCCAACCGGCTCTGGATCGACCACGCTGCGGCCAGGACGGACGGGTCGTCGCCTCCGCAGCTGCAGGAGCCGTGAGCGGCGTGGATGGTGAGGGTGGCTTCGACCTTGGGTGCCTGGGTGCTGGCTCGGTCGACGGCGAGCGCTCGGCGACAGACCTCTTCGAGCGCGAGGGCCAGGAGCGTCGCCCGGTCCGGGACGCCGAGCTCGGGGAACGTCTCATGGTCGCGGCGGTACTGGTGGAACAGCTCATCCGCGACGGCGTTGAGGGTGTCGTGGACGCTCAGGGCCCGTTCGCCGGCGAGCTCGCCGCGCAGCAGCATGACGTCGTCCGAGGGTGACAGGGTGAGCCGGTTGCGGGCGAGGTCGTTGGCGGGGTCGTGGTCGCCGTCGGGGTCGAGGTAGGCGGCGAGTGCGGTGACGTCATCGCGCCACCGGTTGAAGACGGTGCCTGCGGAGGCGGCGATGAGGTCGTCGAGCAGCGGCTCCATCGCTGCGTGGTTGCGGTCGTTGACGACATCGGCGAACACCCGGGCGTGGTCGAACCCGAGGCGCCCGGCGGACAACGCCTCGTCGACCGTGGGGAGCATGGCGGCGAGCTTCTTGGCGACCACGAGCCGTTGGCGGGCGACGCCGGCCGGGAGCCGGGCGCGCTCCGCGAGCCACTTGGAGGTGCTGAGCCCGGACAGCAGGTCGGTGACCCTGCGGTCGTCGAGCTCGGCCAGGAGGTGCGCTTCGGCTGCGTCGGTGAACCGGCGCAGGTGTTCGAGCTGCAGGGTGATGTCGCGCAGGTCGGACGGGTCGAGCTCCTCCACGTCGACGTGAGCGAGGTGGCTCAGCCCGACGTCGGCCAGTCGCGCCCATTGCCGGGCCTTGGTGGCCGTGTCGCTCAGTTCGGGTGCGCTCGCTGTGTCGAACATGTGTTCGACACCGTAGAACGTAGGTGTGACACCGACGACGACGGGCTGCGTGGGATCATCCAGCGCAGTTGCTACCGTCCCGGCGTGCTCCTCCCCCGGCCGATCGACCGTGCGGCCCAGCTCGCCCGGGCGAAGGTGCTGCACCCCCTCGCCCACCGCAGCGCGACCGTAGCGGTCGCGTTCGGCCGGCAGGTGCTGCGCTACGCCTACATCGGCGAAGCCGACGGCGAGCGGTTGGGCTTCGCTGCG
>CALNXV010000055.1:0-17357 GCA_942490665.1 uncultured Microthrixaceae bacterium | reverse complement strand
CACCGCTGCGGCAGTGCTGTGCGTCGCCCTGCTCGCTGGAGGCTGCGCCTCGGACGAGGGCTCGTCGGGGGCCCCACCGGAGCCCGACGTCGAGTTGCCCGAGGTGCCGGAGGACGAGTTCGTCGACGCGACGGGCGAGGACACCGTCACCATCGAGGCGCGCGACAACAGCTTCGCGCCCCAGTACGTCACGATGTCGCCGGGGACCGCGGTCAACTTCGACAACAGAGGGTCGCAACGTCCACAACGTCATCCCGGTCGCTGACGGTGCAGTTCGACGCGATGACGACCGACGAGCTCGAACCCGGTGACGAGGTCGCGGTGACCTTCGACGAGCCGGGGCTCTACCCGTACTACTGCTCGCTGCACGGCACCCCGACCCAGGGCATGGTCGGCCGCATCCAGGTCGCGGACTCCTGACACCGGCACCCGGCTGCCTGGAGCTCAGGCCCGGAGAAGAGCGGTTCCTCGGAGCGGTTCGAGGACAGCCCGCACACGGCATCGCGGTGCAGGCAGGTCTCGATCTCGTTCGACCAGCTCGTCCTGGATCCCAGGCGTTGAAGAAGTCGGAGTGCAGGCCGTAGACCGACCCGGACGCCAGGGTCAGGTCGTGGTCCGTCCCCGAGATCGGGTACGACACCGCGAAGGTCAGCTGGGGGATGTGCACCGGGTGGCTGGCCGGGCAGACCCCACCCCTGCTGTTGGCGATGTGGGAGCGGTGATCCGCGCTGTCGACCCGTTCGCCGTCCCAGCAGTCCTGGAACGTGATCACGCCGCGCAGCGGTGCGCTGGTGGGGCAGTCGGGGGGTTCGGCGTGCAGCCTGGTCGACACCCCGCACGCCCACCCTGCGGTGTCGAGCGGGCCGGGCTCGGTCAGGCGGTCATGTCGCCGGCGATCATCTGCATCCCCGGCGGATAGGCCCGGACCGGTCGGTTCGACGCCGGGCGCCGCCCGGTAGTACGCCGTGCCGAGCGAGGGTTCAACCGGCTCGCCGTCGTCCAGCAGCGTCGGCGCCCAGTAGGACGCGGTGTCCTTCGCGTTCTGGCAGGTGGTGCCGGCCTCGAGCAGTGACTCGAGCGTGGAGGAGGCATCGGCGCTCTCGTTGCCGAAGAACTCGTGGCGGTGCGACATGCCGGGCTGGTCGGGGAAGACGATCGGATCGTCGGGTGCGGTGTGGCTGTAGCCGCACTCGATCGACGAACTGCCCGACACGCCCCTGGGGACCCAGGTGGCGGGTCGGCGCCGCGGCTCCGGCCGGCGGCAGGGGCCGTGCGGTGGTCGCATGTCCGTCGTGCTGGGCGTGGGGATCGAGCGGCCAGGTCCGCCGCCATGGGATCGGGCCCGTCGGTGCACGCCGCGGCCGCGACCACCACGCACAGCGGCGATCGTCGCTGCCAGCGTGACCGACGAGGCCGCCATCTGCCCTCCCGGGCTTCGCCGGGGACCTCGATGGCGTCGACGTCCACGTCGAACGGCACGTCGGTGGCCGGGCTGCCGGGGCGTGGCCGCATCGGGCATGTTCGGCTGCGGCCCGGCTCCGGGGTGGTCTTGTAGGCGTCCTCCGGCGGTGCGTCGGCCGGGTGAGCCGAGCAGGGTCAGCAGGTCCAGCGGTTCTCCCAGCGTTCCAGTCGCCGCTTGCCCTCGGCGTCGCACGGCGCCAGGTGCTCGAGGACGCCGGGGCGACGTGGTGAAGGTGTTGTCCGAGAAGCAGTTGTCCAGGGTGTCGGTCGTCTCGCCGGTCTGCAGCAGGTCGACGGTGCCGACGGCCAGGTCGGCGACCCCGGAGTCCTCGACGACGTTGCCGATCACCCGGTTCTCGAAGGGGTTCCAGACCACGGCACAGCCCTTGCGAGCAGGCCGTCGACGGCCTTGCAGTCCTCCTCGGGGATCTCGTCGACGGCCTCGTCCTTGGTCTCCGAGCACGGCGTGTCCCACTCGCGAATCGCGTGGGGCCAGGTCGCTCGCGTCCTCCTCGGGGAAGGGGACGAGGCCGATGCCGGTGCGCTCGTGGTCCCAGACGCGATTGCGCTCGATGGTGTTGCGCACCCCGCCGGGCAGGAGGATGCCGTTGCCCTGGGCGAGCAGGGCCACGTCGATCGCCGGGGCGTCGGTGCTGTTGTTGTCGTAGACGAGGTTGCCGACGAGCGTGGACTCCCGCTCGGGGTAGCACAGCTCGTAGCTGCCGCTGTTGGGCACGATGCCGGCCCGGTTGTTGCGGAAGGTCGAGTTGACGATCTTGAGGTTGCCACCCGAGTTGGTGCCGGAGTAGCCCAGGCCGTTGTACTCCGAGATGACGTTGTCGATCACGGCGTCGCACGGGTAGCACTCGCCGATGTAGAAGCCGGCGTCGGGGCTGCCGCCCCCGTAGGAGTTGTCGAGCTGTCCGTTGACGGAGTCGAACGCGTAGATGCCGTAGTCGCCGTTGCGGTAGGCGGTCAGGTAGGACCCGCGGTAGCCCTCGACCCCGGTCCAGAAGAACCCGTTCGACGGTGTAGTTGCGGGCGGTCATGTTCTCGACCGCCACGCCGTCGGCCTCGGTCACGCGGATGCCGTTCTCGAGTTCGAACTCGCCGTCGAGGATGACCTCGTTGCGGTCGAGGCCGCGGATCGTGAGCTCGTCGGTGGTGACGTCGACGGCCTCGGCGTACTCGCCGGGCGCGATCAGGATCAGGTCGCCGGGGATGGCCGCGTCGACGGCCTCCTGGATGGTGTCGTGGTCGCCGGGGACCGAGAGGGTGCCGGGCTCGCCACCTGCGGGGTCGTCGTCGGCGGTCTCGTCCGAGTCGCCGCAGGCCGTGGCGATCAGGGCGAGTGCCGCGACCATGGCGATGAGCGCGGTCAGCAGCCGCGCGCATGTCGTGTGTCATAGTCCCCCTGTGTGCGGGTCATGGATCCGCCCGCTCACTGCATCATCTGCACCACCCGCGCATGCCGCCACGGCATTCGTCGCCGATCGCTGCACAGGCGCAGCGCCCGCCGCCGGGGCGCACCGACGCTGGCAGACCACTGGCAGACTCTGGCTGATGCGTGACTGGGTGGTCGGGGGAGCGGTGATCGAGGCGGCGACGCTCATCGGTGCCGTGTCCGCCGACGTCGCCGAGGACTCGGTGTTGCTGGTCGAGAACCGCCGGCACAACGGTCAGACCGACTGGACGCCACCGGGCGGGTGATCGATCCCGGCGAGGTGGTGCTCGACGGACTGACCCGCGAGGTGCGCGAGGAGACCGGGCTCGAGGTCGTGACCTGGGACGGGCCGGTGTACGAGATCGTCGCCGAGGCGCCGGGTCTGGGGTGGCGGCTGCGGGTCGAGGTGCACCGTGCGGTCGAGGTGCGGGGCAGGTCTCGGTGGGTTCGGATCCCGACGGCATCGTCGTGGGTGCCGCCTGGGTGCCGTGCGCGTCATGCCTGCGGAGCGCCTCGGTGACGCACACCCGTGGGTCCGTGAGCCGCTGCTGGAGTGGATGGGCGACCGCTTCGCTGCGCTGTCGGTGTTCCGCTACGCCGTCGAGGGCGAGACCGACCGCCGACCTGTCGATCACCCGACGCTGAGCGCCGTGGGCGCCGAGCGCACGATCCTGCACGTCGACATGGACGCGTTCTACGCGTCGGTGGAGCTGCTGCGTCGCCCCGAGCTGCCGGGCCGCCGGTGGTCGTCGGGCGGTGCCGGCGCTCGCGGCGTGGTCGCTGCTGCGTCCTACGAGGCGCGCTCCTACGGCGTGCACTCGGCGATGCCCTCGCTACGGGCGCGACGGCTGTGTCCCGACGCGGTGTTCCTCCCCGGAGATCACCCCCACTACGTCGAGGTGTCGGCCCGGTTGATGGCCCTGTTCCGAGACCATCACACCGCTGGTGGAACCGCTGAGCCTGGACGAGGCCTTCCTGGACATCTCGGGCACCCGCCGACTGCTGGGTCCACCCGACGAGGTGGCCGCCTGGCTGCGCCGCCGGGTGCACGACGAGGAGCGCCTGACGTGCTCGGTGGGTGTGGCGCCCAACAAGTTCCTGGCCAAGCTCGCCACGAACCAGGCCAAGCCGCGGGCCAGTCGCAGCTCCGGTCCGGTCGAGGGCCCGGGGTGCACGTGCGATCCCCCCGGGGGCGAGCTCGCCTTCCTGCACCCCCTCGCCGTGGGGAGCTGTGGGGCGTCGGTCCGGCGACGCTGGCCAAGTTGGAGCGACTCGGGATCGCGACGGTCGGTGACCTGGCCGAGGCGCCGTTCGCTGCACTGGTGACCAGTCCTCGGTAGGGGGGTCGGCGGGCATCTGCATGCGCTGGCCCACGGTCGCGACGAGCGAGCCGTCGTCGCCCGATTCGGAGCCGAAGTCGATCAGCCACGAGGAGACCTTCGCGGCCGACCTCACCTCGTTGGACCAGCTGCGCCCCGAGGTCGTGCGCATGTGCGACGCCGTCGCAGCCCGGTTGCGCCATCACGGCTATCGGGGTCGGACGGTGCAGCTCAAGGTCAGGTACCGGGACTTCACCACCGTGACCCGTTCCACGACCTTGGGTGTCCCGACCGACCGGGGCACCGAGCTGCTCGACACCGCGTGGTCGATGCTGGCGCTCCTGCCGGTGCCGGTCGGGTGCGGCTCGTGGGTGTGGGGATGTCCAACCTGGGCCACGAGGCTGCCCAGGGCAGTTGTCGCTCGACCATCGGCGTCGGGTCCGGAGCTCAGCGGCGGCGCCGCGGCGAGGTGCGTCGACCCGGGCGACTGGGACGCGGCCAACCGTGCCGTCGATGCGATCCGCGACCGGTTCGGTGCACAGCTGGTGCGCCCCGCCCGGCTTGCCGGGGCGCACCCGAGCGCCGGGTCGTCGCCATGGGGCCCGAGCTCCGCGCTGGCCCGGAGCCGGTTCCGGGCCCCGATGGGGGTCCGATGCGGAAAATCCGGTGGCGACCGGGTCGGCCGTGGCTTGCGATCCGGTAGGGTGTGGAATCATGCTCCGTACCGGCCGCCATCGCACACCGATCGAGGTGCGTCCACAGCGAGGGGGGAGAGGCTGATGCCTCTGTCAGAGGACGAACAGCGGATCCTCGGGGAGATCGAGGCGAACCTTCGCCAGAGCGACCCTGATCTCGCGGAGCAGGTCGGTTCGACCACCGTCTACACGGACTCCGTGCGGAAGCTGAAGTGGGGCATCGTGCTCTTCGTGGTTGCGCTCATCGCCACGATCCTGTTGTTGACCGTCAACCCCGTCGCGGCGTTCGGCGGGTTCCTGGCGCTGGTCGGCGCGGCGGTGTTCATCGAGGCCAACGCCCGGCGACTCGGCCGGGCCGGAATCAACGAGGCCACCCGCGCCATGCGCGGCGGCGGCCTGCGCGACTACTACAACAACGCTGGGGAGAAGGCGCGCGAGCGGATGCGCCGCCAGGACGAGGAGTAGTCCTCGGGCAACCGGGTGGGGCGGCGCGCGAGCGGATGCGCCGTCAGGACGAGGAGTAGTCCTCGCGCAACCCGGTGGGGCGGCGCGCGAGCGGATGCGCCGTCAGGACGAGGAGTAGTCCTCGCGCAGCCGGGCCGGCGGCGGCGCCGCCAGGACGAGGTCCTCGCCCAACCCCGGCGGCGGAGCGGATGCGCCGTCAGGGGACGAGCGCGTGGCGGAGGCGCTCGCGACGGGTCGTGATCGTGACCACGTGGGCATCGAGTTCGTCGCTGAGGGTGATCGCCCGGGTCGCGGCCTCGGCTCCGGGGTCCCCTGCCGCGTAGCGGCGCCGCGTCTCGAGCGCAGCGAGCTCGTCGAGCAGGTCGACCTCGAGGATCGTGCGTGCCCGAGCCGCGAGTTCCACGGGGGTCTCGTCGGGCCGAGGCTCGATGCCGACGGCGTGCAGCGATCGTTGGGCGTGGCGCCACGCGCCGGCGACGACCCGGGCGTGCTCGCTGGTGCGCGCTGCGCGCCGCCACCGTCGGGTGGACCACCGGCGGGCCAGGGCGGCGAGCACCGCCACCAGGGACGCGGCCGAGGCGACCGCGGCGAGGGTCCCTGCGTTCGGCCCGCCGCTGCCGGCCACGGTGCGGTCGCCATCGCCCCCTGCAGCCTCGGGGGCTGCGTCGGCGGCGAGGTCCTCGAGCGGTGGGGAGTCCTCGGGTCCGGTCGGTCCCTCCGGCGCGGTCGTCGGCGCGGCAGTGGTGGTCGCGGCCTGCTCGGGCGGCGCGGCAGCCTGCTGGGGAGGGACCCCGGTGTGCGTCTCCGCCTGGGGGTCACCCCGCTGCGGCGTCGGTTCGAAACTGACCCAGCCCGCCCCGTCGAGGTACACCTCGGGCCACGCGTGGGCGTGACGCCCGCGCACGACGAACGACGGGGTAGCGGCGTCGCCCGCCGCATCGTCGTCGGGGTCGGTGGCGTCCCCCTGGGTGAACCCGATGGCGACGCGGCTGGGGAACCCCAGGGATCGGGCCATCAGGGCGAAGGTCGAGGCGAACTGCTGACAGAAGCCGCGACGTTGGTCGAGGAAGGCAACGATCGGGTCGGTGGCGTCGGTGAAGTCGACCGCTTCGTCGTAGTCGAACGAGCTGCGGAACCAGTCCTGCAGCGCGAGCAGCTGCTCGCCCGGACCGTCGACGCCGTCCACGACCGAGTCGAGCTGAGCGAGCACCACGGGCGCCAGCTCGGGGGTTCGGGAGAACTCGGCGTCGAGGTCGTCGAACGCGTTCGGGCGTTCGAGGTCCCCCACGTCCTCGCCCGGGCGAGGAACCTGCGAGCGCACCGCGTACTCGAACCCGGCGTCGAAGGCCTGGTCGTCACTCACGATGAGCGAGGCCGACGCCGGGTCGAAGAGCAGCTCGCCGGGGGCGTCGACCTCGGTCGGGACGTAGGCGGCGGGCAGCCACGGCCCGGCGAGGCCCTCGATGGTGACGCGCTGGTCCAGTGGCCGCGCCGGGCCGAGCGCCCCGAGCGAACCGCCGAGCTCGTCCGACGCGCTGAGGTAGGTGGTGCCACGCGAGACCCAGATCTCGCGCTCGGCGTCGTACTCCTCGAGCGCAGTGAGCCGCCAGTAGGAGGGCGCATCGGTCTCGACGCGGAACATGACGTCGTCGCTGCGTTCGCCGAGTAGAGACCGCAGGCCGACGAAGGGGCTGACCACCGTCCTCGGCCCGTCACCGCTCCCGAGCTCGCGGACGTCGAGGACGGGGGTGTCGTCACCCGGCAGGCGCGGGCCGATCACGAGCCCGACGACGAGCGCGATCACGGCGAGCCCCGCGGCGCCGAGCGCGACCGATCGTGCGCCCTCGCGGCCGCGCCCGGCGACCCACCGCTGGTCGAGGGCGGCGAGTGCCCGTTGGGTGACGGCGTACGTGCCCAACCCAGCGGCGAACCACACCGCTGCGGTCGTCCGCCCGGAGTCGCGTGCGAGGATCCCGACGGCGACGAAGGCTGCCGTGTGGGGCACCGCTGCCTGCACGGGCGACCCGTACCGGAACGCTGCGGTGTCGGCGAAGGATGCGAACACCCACAGCACCGCGAGCGCCACCAGGAGGAAGCCGTCCGACGCGGGCACCGGGGCGACGAGATCGGAGAACTCCGCGAACGACGAGCTCACCAGCTCGCCGAGGACCCGGGCGGTCTCGGGAGTGGGAACCACCAGCCACAGGGTGTCGGCTGCGAACCACCACGCCAGGACCACCACGCCGAGCAGCACGTGCAGCGTCGTTGCCGCTCCTGTGCGGATCCCGAGGCGCCGCAGGGTCGCCGCCAGGCCCCACGCGGCGACGAGGGGGAGCAGCATCCGACCCAGGAAGCTCCAGCCGGTGAACAGGCGGGTCAGGCTCGTCGCGGTCCCCAGCGCGAGCGCCAGCAGTCCGGCCTCTGCAGCGATCAGGTAGCCGCCGGGACGGACCCGCTCGTTCGTCATCTCGCCCCCACGGGGCGCAGCGGCGCGATGGCGCGAGCCCAGACGCGGTCGAGGGCCTCACTGCCGTCCCAGTGCACGACCTGCGCGTTCGGGACGACGGCCGCGCCCCCCGTTGCGGTCGACACGACCACGTGCAGCCCGACACGTTGCCCGGCGACGTCGAGCGCCGACTGCTCGGCGGCGGTGAGCCCACCGATGCAGCTGACCACGCGACCGCCCGCGCCCGGGGCGACCAGGGAACGCGACACGAGGGCGCCGGGGGCTTCGCCGCCGCGGAGCTCGGGTTCGACGACCGTCAGACGGTCGACCAGGTCGTCGAGGTGCTCGGACGCCTCCAGGAAGCCGGTGTCCCCGGTCGCGGAGCTGACGAGGCGGGTCAGCTCGTCACGCCTGGCGGCGAGCTCGATGAGGCTCGCGACGACCGAGATCATCCGTTCGAACGAGGCATCGTCATGTCGGTCGAGGCGGAGGTCGGCCACGATCGTGGTGCGTCGCTGCCAGGGCACGTCGAACTGCCGCACGACCGGCGAGCCGCGGCGGGCGGTGGAGCGCCAGTGGATCCTCCGGATGTCGTCGCCGGGGACGTAGTCACGCAGCGACGCGAACTCCTCGTCCAGCGTCGCGGCCGAGGTCAGCGAGCGGGTGCCGTGGTCGGGCTCGTCACCCGGTGCTGGTGGGAGTGGCGCGAGCTCCCAGGTGCGCGGGGTCACGGTGATCGCCAGACGGCGGTGCTCGACGGTCGCCCGGGTGCTGAGACCGAACGGGTCGGTCACGGTCCAGGTGAGCGGTCCCACCTGGTGGACACCGCGCCGGTCGGTGGGCAGCGCGTAGGTGGCGGTGGTCCGACCACCGGGAGGCACCGGTGCGAGCATCAGCCGGGCTCGTCCGGATCGACCCACGTCGTCCGCGAGCTCGACCACCGGTGAGTTCCGGCTCGACGAGTTGGTCGCCGTGAGGCGGATCTCGCAGGGTTCGCCCACCTGGAGCCGCGCCGGTCGGGCCCCACGCTCGAGCTCCAGGGGGAAGCGGCGTGCCCCGACCCACATCGCGCCGGCGAGCACGGCCGCTGCTGCTGCGGTCGCGAGCACCGTCAGCTCCGGAAGCCCCAACAGCCACCCGGCGACCGCAGCGGCGAGGCCGCCGATCAGCGTGGCGACGCCGCGCCCGGTGGGGCGCAATGACGAACTGGTCGACGCGGTCCGATCGGGGCGCCGGGATGGTCGGGAGCGCGACACTGCCGGCGCGTCTCAGCCCGGGACCGGTGTCGTGTCCAGCAGCTCCGCGACCGCGTCGGACGGGGCCAGCCCGGCGAGGCGGCCCTCGGGGCCCAGCACGATGCGGTGGGCGAGGACGGGGACCGCCAGATCCTTCAGGTCGTCGGGGGTCACGTAGTCACGTCCGTGCGCGGCGGCGCAGACCCTGCCGGCGCGCATCCAGCCCAGCGCCGCACGGGTGGAGACACCGAGCGCCAGGTGGGGGTGTCGTCGGGATCGAGCGGCGAGCTCGACGACGTACTCGGCGAGCGCCTCGGCGACGTGGACCGAATCGGCTGCCCGACCCATCGCGACGACCTCCTCGGCGGACACGACGGCACCGAGGTCGTCGACCGCGTGGTCGGCGCCGACCTCCGTGAGCAGCGACAGCTCGGCCCGTCGGTCCGGGTAGCCGAGAGTGAGGCGCATGAGGAAGCGGTCGAGCTGGCTCTCGGGCAGCGGGAACGTGCCGTGGTGCTCGATCGGGTTCTGGGTCGCGATCACCATGAACGGTCGGCGGAGCGGATAGGTGGTCCCGTCGACCGTCGCCTGCTCCTCGGCCATCGCCTCGAGCAGCGCCGACTGGGTCTTCGGGGAGGCACGGTTGATCTCGTCGCCGAGCAGGAGCTGGGTGAACACGGGCCCGGGTCGGAACTCGAAACGGCCGTCCCCCTGGTTCCACACCGAGCTCCCGAGCACGTCGGAGGGCAGCAGGTCCGGGGTGAACTGCACCCGGCCGAACTCGGCGCCCACCGAGCGTGCCAGGGCCTTGGCGAGCGAGGTCTTGCCGACGCCCGGGACGTCCTCGAGCAGCAGGTGCCCGCGGGACACCAGACAGGTGACCGCGAGGCGGATGACATCGTCCTTGCCGCGCACCGCGAGCGCGGTGTTGGCACAGATCTGGTCGAACAGCTCGGCGAAGCCCCGGGTCGCTGGGCGCTGCAGGGGTGCGTGCTCGCTTGGCGCTCTGGACACAGGACCTCCGCTGGGTTCGACGCAGTCTGCCAGCGTGCCACGCCGGCCCGGTCGCGCGTGCTGGTACGGTCCCCCGATGGCATCCGCTGGCCCGCCGGTCGTGGCGGTCGACGTGGGCGGCACGAAGCTCGCCTCGGCGGTCGTCGACGGGGCGGGGGCGCTGTACGGCCCCGGCCGAGCGCCGACCGTGGGCGCCCACGCCGAGGACCTGTTCGAGGGGCTCTGTGCCCTCGTCGATGCCACGCTTGCCGATGCCTCCGGCTCCACGGACGCGCCGCAGGCGATCGGGGTCGGGTGCGGGGGGCCCATGACGCAGGGTGGCGAGACGGTGTCGCCACTCAACATCGTCGCCTGGAGAGGGTTCGAGCTGCGTCGTCGCCTGGCCGAGCGCTACGAGCTGGCGACCTTCGTCGACAACGACGCGAAGGCTCTCGCGCTCGGCGAGGGGTGGCGTGGGGCGGCGGTCGGGGTGTCGGACTACCTGGCGCTGGTCGTCTCGACGGGCGTCGGTGGGGGCATCGTCCTGGACGGTCGCCTCCTCGACGGTGCGGCGGGCAACGCCGGGCATCTCGGACACGTGATCGTCGAGCCGCTCGGTCGGCGGTGCGCGTGCGGCGCGCGGGGGTGTCTCGAGGCCGAGGCGTCGGGCACCGCCATCGCCGGGGTCACCGGCGCCCCGGCCGAGGAGGCCGGCCTCGAACGGCGCATCCGCACGGGTCGGCTGGTCGGTCGCGCGGTTGCGTCGGTGGCGAACCTCCTGGACCTGGAGCTGGCCGTCGTCGCCGGCTCGGTCGCCCTCGGCTACGGCGACGACTTCTTCGGTGCCGCCCAGCGGGAGCTCGACCGCTGCGCCCGGCTCTCGTTCTCGCGCGGGGCGCGCATCGTGCCGGCGGGGTGCGGCGCGCACGGCCCGCTGCTCGGCGCCGCTGCGCTGGCGCGCCGGGGACTCGGCCTCGATGTCGGCCGCGTCCTGGCGTGAGCGGCCGGGGTAGGTTGCGCGCATGACGAGCGGACCCGAGGCGGTGCCGGGCACGCGGGCTGGTGCCCGCGTCACGCTCCGCGTCGCGGCGGGAGCGATCGGTCTCCCGGGTGCGATCGCCGTGCTGCGCCGCCCCGCACTCTGGCTCACCGCAGTCCGGGTCGGCGCTCGGCTCGCACCGACGCGTTGGTGGGCACGTCGGCCGCACCTGCCGGTGCCGGATCCGGCGTATCTCCGGTTCCGGATGGTCACTGCCTACGGCGGCGACGGAGACAGCGCGATCGCGCCGCGTGATCTCGTCGACTACCTCGAGTGGGCACGCAGCTGGCCCTCCGCGGTTCGGGACACGGGATGAGTGCCGACGGCGACACCCCGGTCGCGATCCGCCTGGTGCGGGTCCGGGTGCCGCTGCTGGTCGCCCACCGGGCGGCGCACGGGACCGAGGATCTGCGTGACGTGGTCCTGGTGGAGCTCCGGTCCGCCTCGGGTGCGCTGGGCTGGGGCGAGTGCCCCACGTTGTCGCGGCCCGGCTACCCCGTGGGCACCACCGACGAGGCGTGGGAGGCGTTGCTCGTTCGTCTGGCGCCCGCCGCGTTCGCGCCCACCGAACGTCTCGCGTGTCCAGGGCGCACCATCGGCGTCTCGCCCACTGCGCCGCCGCTCTCCGGTGCGGAGCAGGCGGCCACCGCAGCGCTCGAGGACGCCCGACTCGATGCGCTGCTGCACCGCGCCGGCCGATCGCTGGTCGAGCACCTCGGCGCGACACGGCGTCGTCTTGCGCGAACGGCAGTGCTCGCATCGCTCGGCGCTGACCCCTCAGTGGTAGCTGCGCAGGCGCGCGAGGAGGTCGCGGGCGGAGCGCACATGGTCAAGGTGAAGATCCGACCCGGCGACGACGTCGAGGTGCTGCGCCACGTGCTCGATGCCAGCGGTGGGCGACCCGTCGCTGCGGACGCCAACGGTTCGTTCGCCCACCCCGACGAGCTGGCCGAGGTCGACGAGCTGGGCCTCGCCTATCTCGAGCAGCCGTTCCCGGCCGACGCCGGGTGGAGCGACCTCGCCGAACGCCACGCCGCGCTCCGCACCCCGGTCGCGCTCGACGAGTCGATCGGATCGCTCGGTGCGCTCCGCGATGCCATCGACGCCGGCGCGGCGTCGATCGTGTCCATCAAGCCGGCGCGGATCGGCGGCATGGCAGCGGCGGCGTCCGGCCTGGATCTCGCCGCCATGGCCGGTGTGGATGCGTTCGTGGGTGGGCTCCTCGAGCTGGGCGTGGGCCGCGCTGGCGCGGCAGCGGTCGCCGCCCTGGAGGGCGCCACGCTGCCCACCGACCTGGGGCCGAGCGCCAGGTACGTCGCGAGCGACGTCAGCGACCCGATCGTGACCGACGAACGGGGCGACCTCGTCGTGCCCGACGGGATCGGAATCGGTCGGGTGCCGAACCCCGAGCGCCTCGCGGCGTGGACGATCGACGAGGCGCGCCTGTCGGCCTGACGGCCCGGCGGGCGGTGTCGTCCGACGCAACGGTCAGCCGGCCTCCCAGGAGCGGATGTGGCTGTCGTCGGGGGTCACGTCGATCGGTGCCGATGGGGGCGCCCCGTCGAGCAGTGCCGGGAGGAACTCGGCGAGGCGGTAGGGGATCGTCCGCACCCCTGAGGCGACGAGCTGCTCCGCGTCCCACCAGCGCTGCTCACCGAACGCCAGTGCCTCGAGCGCTTCGAGGCCTCCTGGCGGCGCGGCGGTGCCGTCGCAGCGAGCGATGTGGATCCATTCGTCCTGGTCGAAGTGCAGTCCGGCGAAGGTGAAGCGCACGGTCTGGGTCCAGACGCAGGGCCCGACCTCCGCGTCGGTGATGCCCGCCTCCTCCCAGAGCTCGCGGCGAGCGGTCTCCTCGGAGCGCTCGCCCGGGTCCATCCCCCCGCCGGGGATCTCCCACCAGCCGCTCGAGCGGGGGCGGAGCTAACGCAGGCGGTAAGGGGCCACCCGTGACCCAATCCAACAGTTCGACCGTGTGGAGCACCGGCACTTCGGTTCCGGATCCGATCTGCATCATGCAACCGATATTTCCCGCAACGATTGCATCCGGCGCAGTTGCCTCCAACGCCTTGATTTTACGCTCCCTTAATCGATCGGAAAGTTGCGGCTGTAGCAGCTTGTAGGTCCCCGCCGAACCGCAGCACCAATGCGAATCTCGCGGCTCCAGAACGGTAAAACCGGCTTTTTTCAGCAGCTTCTTTGGCGTATATCGAATTCGTGACCGAACTGCAGGAACAGGTGGCATGGTAGGCCACGCGCAGATCCGGCTTGATTTTCTGCTCAAGTTCCATGTCCGATAGCAGCTCGGATATGTCTTTCGCCAGACTAGAGATGGTCGCGGCGTCCTCGGCCATTTCATCGATTCGGAACATATGAACGTAATCCTTGATGACTGTGCCGCAGCCGCTTGTATTGATAACGATTGCATCCAGGCCGGCGCCTTTGACTTCCCTCATCCAGGCACGAATGGTGGCCGCAGCGAAGCCGAAGCTGTCTCGCGTTTTTCCCATATGATGGGGTAAAGCCCCGCAGCAACGTACACCTTGGGCAACGACGACCTCGCAACCGTGTCTTCGCAGAATGCGGATGGTGGCGTCATTTATGCTGGGGCTCAGCGCACGCTGTGCGCAGCCAGTCAGAAGGGCAACCCGGCGTTTGCGTTCTCCCATCGCCGGAAAAACCTGCGGCCGGTCATCGAGGCTAGGGTTCGGCAGATGATCGGGTGCAAATTCCACCATGCCCCGCACGCTCCGGGGCAGCAGAGGAAGCAAGCGGCTTGACCCACCGAGCCGCCCGGACGGCCTGGCGTAGGCGCTGCGGATGGGTCAGAGTCTGCGCCACCATCCAGCGCAGCAGCCGGTCAGTCAAGGGGCGCCGGTAGCGTTCTTCTATGAACGCCCGGGCATGATCCACCAAATGCATATAGTGCACGCTTGAGGGGCAAGTGGACATGCACGCCAGACAGGACAGGCATCGGTCGATGTATTGGACTGTCTTCGCCTCCGGCTTGCTAGCGTTTTCCAGCATCTCCTTGATTAAGAATATCCGCCCCCGCGAGCTGTCGAATTCGTCACCGAGCAGTTGATAAGTCGGACAGTTGGAGATGCAGTAATCGCACTGCAGGCAGGCCCGCAGCTCAACATTGGAGTTGCTTATGGTCGGGTCAGCCAGTTGCTCTGGGGTGAATTTCGTCAACATGGGCGTCTATTAAATTATGACTCGATACCGACCTGGTCAAAGACAGGATTCGGCCATAGCGTGCGCCGCTATCGCCTGTCACCATCAAGATCAATCGCTGGCAAAAAAGCCAAACAGACTGATTCGGCTCCTTGAGGCGGCACTGCTCTATCGCGAATAGTTTTCACGACATTCTGCACAATGCAAAACTTAGCACAAGCCGGTCTGCGTTGTAATCGAACACGCACCGGGCGTGCATTACGAACGTACCCACTTCCCCTGCACTGCGCGAGATCCGCACTAGGGTTTCGTTCTTGAATATATAGCGAAAACCTATACCTCCGATCAGAAAAAACTCTTTGGTTAACGTCTCTCAATTTCCCGACCGATTGCCAAGCGAAATGAGTGCCGTCAATATTTGAATGAACATCAAGATATAGAGAAGATCCGAGAGCGGTCGTGTCATAGTCTCGCTGAGAGAGTGATTTCTGCGCTACAGTAACGGGTAAGAAGATATCGTCGGATGCGGCCATGACGCCTGATTTAACCAGCGCGGTGTGGTGCCCCTGAAGCCGGACGTAAAACGAGCGTGAACCAAATTCGCTGGAGATAGAGCGGTCTCATTTCCTATGCTGGCGCTTGAACACGCATTGATCTCTTTTTTCGAGCGGGTGGCAAGTCGGGATCAACATCTGCTTAGCGAACTCGAACGGGAGCGATGTTTCGCATTCACGCCAGATCGTTGGTGCTTTGCCCTGCCGGATTTGTTTTCGTTTATGCAGCAGCGCTTTGAAACGGTGAGCGAAGTGAGCTACAAGGAGTTCCGGCGCGCAATCTATGCCGCCCCCATCAATTCGACCATCAAACACTCCGGTGCGGAGGTCGTGATCGATCAAAATCACGGACGGGTAGACAGGTCTGTCTACGCCCTGACCTGGTGGAAAGGAGATGACGCGGTCCTTACCCCACCTCCCACTTCACCCTGACTGACAGTGCAGGATCAATGGATCGACATTCGCGGCTGTTCGGCCACCGCGGCTGGTGAACTGTTCAAACTGTGGAGGAAGGCCTCTAACTGTTTCCGCTCCCGGTCTGTCAGATTGAGCGGCGCTAATTCACTCCGGCCACTGGGCGCTCTGGGCGGATTATTGTAATGCCGTAGCACTTCACCAAGATTCTCAAACTGACCGGCATGCATATATGGCGCTGTTTTAGCCACATTACGCAATGTCGGGACTTTGAACGCGCCCAAAGTATCCTGGTGTCTCACGTTGGCAAAAATCAGTTCCGAACAGTCTTTTTCCTCGGCGTCGCTGTATTCCCCGAGACAGTTGAATTCACTCTCCATCACCCGCCGAACCCCTCGGTATCGGCCAGGATCGACTGGAGGTTTTTCGGCCAACAAATGGAGTATGGGAAGTCGGTATTTCGGTTTTTTCGCGGCCGGATCCGGTGCACCCACGTTATGAAATCCATGGTTCGTGAACATGGGTCCCATGTGACAGGTTACGCACATGGCTTTTCCTATAAAAAGCCTCAACCCCGCAATTTCGTCCGCGGTCAATAGATCCGCCCCTGTTGGGTCTCCGATCAAGCAGCCGTTCGACATACTGATCAAAGCGGGAAGGCCCCGGTATCAAGGTTCTTTCGTACGCGGCGATGGCCTTTCCGATATTGACGAACACGCGGGTCGCCGCCTTGCGGTCGTCCTCTGCGATGTCATTCCATCTCGCTACGGCGGCCGTATTCCCTACGGGCGAAGCGCCCTGCGGGAAGCGATCCCGATCGAACAAATCCGGCAGCGGACCAAACAGTTCCTCATACTGTTTCCGATAGACGGGATCACCTGCAATGATTCTCGCGTACTTCAGCCTGTCGCCGCCATGTTCCTCGGCGGACTCCAGCGGACCCAGCGTGCCTGCGACCACAAGCTGTCACCCGCGTCCGTCCCAGAAATACCAGGGACCAAATGCGACACCGATAAGACTTGGAGAACTGCGCAGCCTCACCGATACCCCGCGCCCGGGCCAGACCATCAGTGAAAGACTTCTCTGGAAGATGACAATTGGCACAGGAAATCTTGCCGTTGGCGCTCAGGCGTTTGTCGAAGAAAAGGCTATGACCCAGTTCTGCCGCGCCCGGGTCGTCCGCCACTTGATTGCCTGGGTCCGGCGGCAACTCGGGCAAACTGCCGATCCACTGCTGTCGCAGCAGTGACAATTCCGATGTTGTCCAGTCGGCCGCCACCGCGGACGACGCCAAAACACAGAAATAAAACAGCAGTTGATATCGGTTGACTTTAATTGACAGCATATTGAGTGCTGCTCATGTGCATGTTTATACTCCGACCCGGCCGCCAATCCGCTGCAGCCGCTGACCGGGCTTTCAGCCGACAGGACAACTAGAGATCGACATCGAATTTCTTCTTTTCGATGGTCCCAGCCGCCTGAATTTCGAACCAGATCTCCCAGTGGCCGGTCATACTGAACTTGAGGCCCTGCACCAGATAATCCCCATTGCCGATTTCAGTGACGACAGGCTGAGTCGGAAGGCCGTGATTGTGAGCGGGCATGCCCCCATCGACCTTGATGTTGGCTTCCTCAACGGGTTTGGCATCAGCGGTCTGCACGTGCAGTAGCCAGCTGTGGATACGGTTCAGCGGCAATGGCTCCACCTGGCTTTTATAGGACACCTTGAATTTTTGCTGCGCTTCCTGGGTATAAGCGCTGGTCGCGAGACAAATACTCGACAACAGAAAAATACCCAAGAGTCTCTGTTTTGTCGGGTCGGTATTCCTCATAACCATTGTTCAATTATCTCCCAATAAAAGACCCGTTCGGGTCAGATGCCGTTGATTCGGTACCTGGTGGTCTTGAAGAGCCATCAATCGCGTCGGACCCTATCGCTTCCCATGCCAGTGCTCGGAGACGGCTTCGTCGCCCATCAACGAATAGGCCGGCCTCCCACTCGACTCGTAAAAGGTGCGTGCCAGCAGCTCCGCCAGTACACCGGTTGTCAGGAACTGTGCCGAGGCGATCAGGCACAACACACCCACTGTAAACAAAGGCCGATCACCAATGGATTCA
>CALNXV010000054.1:0-81411 GCA_942490665.1 uncultured Microthrixaceae bacterium | reverse complement strand
CACCTGGGTCGACGACGACGAACTCAACCACACCGACGGCGCGTGGAAGTCCGCGCCGGCAGCGTCCGGTGAGATCGTCATCGACCGTGCCCCAAATGACGACCCCCTCTGGCCGTCGGACAATCGGTCACCCTGCTCACCCTGGCGGGTCCCGAGGCACGTCACGATCGTCGGCATCACCGAGTTCGGCGTTATCGCAGCCCAGGACGACGGCGGCACCGTCTCGGTGATCGACGACGACGCCCCTTTTTTTTTCAACTCAGGGCAACGTGGAGTACGACGACATCTATGTGCTTGGCGAGGGGGGCAGCCAGGACGACCTCGTCGCCGCGATCGAACCGCTCGTCCCGCCCGGCATGGTCGTGCAGGCCGGCGACGATTTCGTCCAGGATCGGGCCACTGCGGCCGGCGCGATCGGCGGCATCCTCAAGCGTGCGCTGCAGGCGTTCTCGCTGATCGCGCTCTTCGTCGGTGGCTTCGTGATCGTCAGCACGTTCACCGTGATCGTTCGCCCCAACGGATGCGTGAATTGGCGGTGCTCTCTGCGATCGGCGCCACACCCCAGCAGCTCCGGCGCTCGCTTCGCTGGGAAGGTCTGCTGATCGGTCTGCTCGGCTCGGTCTCGGGGTGGCACTCGGCTTCGCGCTGACGTACCTGCTGATCCTCGTCATCTCATTGTTCGGCGTCGACCTCCCCGGCAGCGGACTGGCCGTGTCGCCGGCCGTCGTGATCAAGGGCATCGTGATCGGCACGGTGATCGCGTTCCTCTCGGTCATGCGACCCGCCCGTAAGGCGGGCCGCGTCGAACCGATCGAGGCGCTGCGGGAGTCGGCCGTGGAGGCAGGACGCTCCGCGGCGCTGGTGATGTACACCGTTGCCGTGCCGTCGGAGGTGGTGCTGCGGGGCTGCTGGTCGAACCATCGGCGGACCCCGGTGGTGATTTCCGCGCTCGCCTTCTTCATCGGGGTCATCCTGGCCGGGCCGGTGATCGCGCTCGGGGCTGAAGTCGGCTGTTCAAGCCTGGCGATTGCCACGCTCGGCCTCGAGGGACCTCGCCGCCGACAGCATCGGACGTAACCCGCGGCGCACCGCCACGACAGCCAACGCTCCATGATCGGCGTGTTCCTCGTGACCTCGACCGTGTCGGGTACCGTCTCGGAAGCTTCGCCGTCGACAAGATTGACGCCCTCGCTTCGGCCGATTTCACCATGTCGAGTGACGGTGGCACCGTCGACCGTCAACTGCGTCGACGACCTCGAGGCCATCGACGACGTCGAGCGAGGTGATTCCGTTCCGCACCGAGACCGTCGCTCAGCAGGACGACGAAGGCGGTATCCCGCACTCGCTGTCGACGGGTGACCTGGTGGCGCTGTCGGAGGTGGCGAACATCGGCGCCGACGAGGGCACCGATGTTGCCAACCTCGCCGCCCGGCGAGGTGCTCGTCAATCTCGGCGAGGCACGGAGATCGGTTCGACCAAGGCGACCTACGTCGACGGTACCGGTGACACCGCCGAGTTCACGGTTGCGGGCACGATCGGCTTCAGCCTCGACGCAATCAGGCTGGGCAACAACTCCGCCGCGCCCGAGTCGTTCGGCGCGTTCGTCGGCGACACGGCGGCCGCGTTCATCGATGCCGAAGGACGCCACCGAGTCCGACGTCGAGGACGAGATCGAGGCGGTCACCGACCTGCGCCCCGACATCACCTTGGAGGCCGGCAACGACGTGTTCGGCAACGACAACACCGTCGGGCAGATCTTCGACTTCATGATCAACGCGGTCAACAGGTTGCCGGTGATGAGCATCGTCGTCGCCCTGATCGGCATCGTCAACACGATGTCGTTGTCGATCATCGAACGCCACTTGCCGAAGCTCGGACAGTAACGGATCGTCGGCATGGTCGATACGTGTCCGGCGGATGGTGCGGATCGAGTCGCTTCTCATCGCCATGCTCGGCACGGTCGGCGGTGTCGTGATGGGTGCGTTCAAGCGATTCTCAATCGTGTTCGCAATCGACCGTTTGTCAAGCGCTGACATCGGCGTCGACTTCGCCCCGTTCCAGCTCGTGATCGTGCTCGTCACCGGTGTCGTGCTCGGCTACGTCGCGGCGCTCATCCCGGCCATGCGGTCGACCAAGCCCGAGGTGCTCGGCGCGATCCGTGGTGGATACCGCTCCCCGCGACCCGGGTGTCGAGTCCCGAAGGTCGAGGTCGCGGGCAAGGCCAATTCGGCGGACGTCACCACGATGAAGCCAAGCACTGGTGGGGTGGCCTCTATGCACGCCGAGAATCACAGTGCGATGAGCGACCGACCTATTGTTGCACCATGAGCTCTAACTGGCCGTCCACGACCGCACGACCCGGGTGGTCTCGTTCATCGCGGTGATCACCATGTACATCCAGTACGCTCGCTGGCAGTTGCGGTGTCGTTGATCATCTGGCGCAACGACGTGCTCGACTGGCTGGAGCAGAAAGGCGCCCCGCTGTCGAAGCGGTGGTTGGCCAGCACGATCGTTGCCGGGACATCGCCGCCGCCCTGTTGTTCATCGCTGCGGCGGGGTTGATGCGTGGCAGCAGCGGTTGGCGGCTGGTCATCGCCGTCGTGCAAGGCGTCTCGATGGCGTTGGCGGTGTACACGCTGATCGCTCACCATGTCGGCGGCTATGTCTACCGATCCGTGTTCACCTTGTTCGTCGGCGTGTTCGTCTTGTGGGCGTTGTACGGCAACGACCAGTCCGAGCGGTTCTTCGACGAGAACGGCTGACACCTGACTGTCGGGTTTCGTCGCTCCACGCTGGTCAACGGTTGTCGCGCCAGGCGGCTGCGTCTCGAATTCCGAGTCCGCACGACTGGTCGGTACCGTCACAGAGTCCTGAGCGGTTCTCTCCCGTTCCTCGTTGCCCGACGCCATCGATCCGGTGTGTGACGGGACACCTCGATGAGCACCGGGACTGGCGGTGAGCCGTCGACTCGCCCGGCCGAAGAAGCGTCCGAGTCCAGCCGAATCACATGCGGTGTCGTCGGGCTCCCGATGATCGGAAACGGAAGGGTGCCATCCCCGACGCGACGGGCATTCGGCTCCGATAGCTTCTGTGCCGTGAATTCGACTCGTACCCTGTCCTCCCGCTCGGCCAACGGAGGCGGGGTGACACGAGTTGCCCGCCGTGTGGCGGTTGCAGCGGTGTGTATCAGCCTGGTCGCGGCTGCCTGCGGAAGCGATGACGATGCAGCCGACGACACGGTTTCGGCGGAGACTTCGACGGTCGAGTCGGCTCCGATCACCGACATCACCGACGCACCGACCAGCGACGCGCCGACGACCGACAGCACCGCACCGAGCGATGACTCCTGGGAGTCCGCCGGTGTCGAGGTGCAGACTGCTCCGATGAGCGACGCGGACGCCGCGGTGATCGACGACGCGGCGATGGAAGCACTGGCACTGGGCGAAGGTGTGATACCCGGGCATGTGGGTCGGGGTGTGGACCCGGCCAAGGGAGTCCATCTGGCCGCATACGGTGACGCGGTGGCCGAGGAGACGCCCGCCACCGCAGAGGATTCGGGACGTATCGGCAGTATCACCAAGACGTTCACCGCCACCGCTGTGTTGCAGCAGGTCGCTGCGGGGACACTGTCGCTCGATGACACGGTCGCCGACGTGTTGCCCGATCTGGCCGCTGAGCTGCCCGACATCGCGGAGATCACCGTCGAGCAGCTGTTGGCGATGCAGAGCGGGATTCCCGAATACGAGTTCCTCGTGGTACCCGACGTGCTGGAGAACCCGACCGAGGTGGTCGATCTCGACGAGGTCATCGTCGAGACCGTCGAGGGCGGAGTCGAGCCGGCGGGGACAGCGGGCTATTCGACGACGAACTACCTGATCCTCGGCGACATGTTGGAGGAGTTGACGGGCCAACCATCAGAAGAGGTGCTCAACGAGCTCGCCGCCGACGCCGGTTTGACCACCACGGTGCTGACCGTCGGCGACGACATCGAGATGCCGGATCCGTCGAGTGACGGGTACGTCAACGAAATCGGCGTCTCCTACCTGGCGGCCGAAGGGATCGATGTCGAACCGCTCGGCGACGTGTCGTCGTACAACCCGAACTGGGGCGGTGTCGGCGGGTCGATGTACTCCACACTCGAGGATCTCGGTGCATGGGCAGCGACCGGTTTCGGCAACGATTTCCTGCCCCCGGAGTTGGCCGCACAGCGACTCGAGTCCGCTCCGATTGTCGAGGGCGTCGACTACGGACTCGGCATCATCGACTTCGGCGACGGCTGGTACGGCCACACCGGATCGATCCTCGGCCTGGACTCCCTCGCCGCGCACAACCCCGAGACCGGAGCCGTGTTCGTCGCCTACACCGTGGTGGACGCGTTCTTGGCACCCTCTTCGTCGAGCCGGTATCGCCAAGGCCTTCCTGTTCGCCGGACATCCACCGCCTTTGACGCCGACGCTGGCGGCAGGTCCGCACTCGTTCAGGTCTCACCAGCGGCGAGTGCGTCGTCCCGGCATCAGTGAACGGGCAAGGTGGACAGAACCGACTCCCAGCGACGAACGACCCCAGGGCGGTGCACGATATTCGCGGCGACGCGACGGCTTGGGACCCATCGGGGAACCGGCAGGATGCTCGCCGCCGCCCCACGCATAATCCACGCTCCATAACCCGCTCGATGCCTGGGCTGGCGCGCTGCATGCGGCCCAAGTCGAGCACCCGATCCCGTGCACCAGCCGGCTTCGTCCGCCGACGATGGTGACCGGCATTACGAGCGGGTCAACTCGGGTGGAGAGCGCAGCTTGGTGCGCCGGCACTGCAGCGAGGCCGAGCGTCGCGTCGGGATTGTCGCTCGGGCCTCGGCTCGTGTCGCGACCGAGCGATACGTGCCACGTCGAGCGTGGTCTGGTCGTGTCGGTCGCGGATATGGGTGCCATCCGCCAAGCAAGGAGGATCGCTCATTTGTCTACAACGGCACGCGCTGGCGAGTTCGCCGGACGCTCTCAGAGGCGTCGTGGGCTTGCCGTCCACGTGTTCCAGTGCGCGTGATAATGTTTGAGTTAACCAACCAGGCGGGGGCCTGGTCGGCCCATGAATGGGGTTCACCGTGAACAGTTCGCGTGTTGTGATGGGCTGCGCCGCCGTCGCCGCCGCACTGGCTGTCTCGACGTTCGGCGTCCGCGTCAGCTGATCCCCGCGACCTATCGAAAGCAACAGGAGCCTCGAAAGCAACAGGAGCCGTTCCCCATGACCTATAGAAGGAGCATCGTCATCTTGGCCGCAATGGCCTTGGCGCTAGCAGCATGCGGTGGCGACGACGATGACGCCACCGCCGATGCGACCACCACCGAGGCCGCACCGACCACCGCGGCGCCTGCAGAGGCGGCTCCACCCACCGAAGGCGAAGGCGTCAGTCCTGGCGATACCGTCGAAGGCGACGTCGAACTCGGACAGTTCCCGACGCCGATTTCGTTCACGACGAACGACAGCTGGTTCGTGCCCATCGCCGAACCCGACGGCGTGGTCCTCGAAGATCCGGTGCAAGAGGCCCCGTTCACCCGTGCCGTGCTGTTCTTGACCGCAACCCCGATGGGTGGCCTTGACACCATCGGCGACCTGGTCGGTTCGGGGGACCAATACGACGAGGTCACAATCGTGGATCAGGCGGAGACCCAGGTGGGAGGCTTCGACGCCACCGTCTATGACCTGACCTATGACGGTTCTGGAGAGCTCCCGTTCCTGAGCACCCAGGGCTTCGGGGGCCGCATCGTCCTGCGAGACACCGAGTACTACCGAATCTGGGAAGTCGACAACGGCGACGACTTCGTGCTGTTCGCTCCGGTGTTGCGCGGAGACGTCGAATGGTTCGACAAGGCAGAAACCCTCATCGACACGATCCAGTTCAGCGAAGTGACCGCCGCTCAGAAGACTCGCGGCACCTCGCAGGAATCTAACCTGCGTCGGCCCAAGACCCCTGACGGCCTGTACAGCGATTGTTGAGCGGGTTGGCGTGTCCGTCCGTCGCGTCGCCCGACAACGCGGGCAAGGCTTCGGACTTTCTCCGACCGCGCATGCGTCTCGACGCCTACAGCTCGATGCCGAGGTCGATCGTGCGGTCGGGTCGCGGGGGCTTTGGGATGTCGATGCCTGCGTCGTGGGCCCAGCGAGTTGTTGCTTCGGCGAGTTGGCTGGTTCCGTTCAGCGTTCGGTCCCCGGTGAGCACGGCGACCATGTTGCGGAGTTCCGCAGCAGAGAGCTTGTGACCCTTGGCCCAGTGCTCCCACGTGTCGAGGGCATCGCAAACGACTTCGGCACGGTCGGCCTTGCCGTCGAGGTTGTTGAAGTCGTCGAGCAGTTCACGGGTGCTGTGGATGCGGTCGTGATGATCGACGATGTCGCGCAACTCGCTGAGCGGTCGACGGGTCGGCTCAGCTGCTTGCTCGCATCTGGCGAGGCGCTCAGTGGCGACGGCGAGTACGTCGTTGGCGGCGGCGACGTTGCGTCGTGCTGATCGTCGCTGGAGTTTCCCGGCGTTTCGCAGGTCGCGTTCTGCGTTCCACAGATTCGACCGGGCTTCGGTGACGACCTGTTCGGCGTCGACCACCTGGGCTCGGAACGGGGCGTGTGCTGCCTGCGCTGCGGGTAGGTCGCGGCAGGCGTCGACGTAACGCTGTTTCTGCTCGGCTCGTTGATCGTCACGCTCGATGACCTTGCTTCGTGCGGATCGGGCGAGTTCGTCGGCGTCGTCTCGAAGGTCGTTAAACCAGTCCGGGATATGCGCTCGTCGCCGTGTAGTGGATCGTGGGACGGCGGCGGCGAGCGTTCGTCGCTGCACGGTGGCGGGGATGTCGGCTCGGTCGACGGCGATGGCTGCTTCGAGGACACTGATGGCGTGGGTGAGGTTGTCGGTGTCGGCGACGAGTGCGTCGTTGTGGTTGCGTCCCCGGGTCATTCCGACGTAGAGCCCGCGGCCGGTGGTCGCTGTCGTGGCGAGGGTGATGGCGCGGTCGGCGGTGTCGCCTTGGGCGCCGTGTTCGGTGCTGGCGTATGCGAGTTGCACGTGGTCGCGGACGTAGTCGGCGGGCAGCGTGATGGTGCCGTGTCCACCGATGCGAGACACGGTGATGTCGCCGGTGTCGGAGGTGTTGGTGATGGTCCAACGTTCACGGTTTCGCACGGGCTCGCCGACCGTCGTGCGGAGTTGCCGGTCGTTTCGTCTGGTGACGACGATGTCGCCGACCATCGCCCAGTCTCCGTCGATACGGGTAGCAGTGGTCGGGTCGAGTTCGCCGTTGTCGAGACGGTGTTGTTGGATTCGGGTGTTGATCGCGGCGACGTGTTCGTTGCGGGTCGTCACGATCGACAACGACTCACCTGCGTCGCGACACCGCGTCCAGGTCTCCGCGATCGTGTCGAGATGATCCTGGAGGCTGCCGGCCCGGATTCGGCCGTGGGCGGCATACGTGTCGATCGCGGTGGGGTCACCGGCGCGCAGGCGCAATGTGGTGGCTGCTTCCCAGCGGTGAGTGAAGCGGTGGAGTTGCTCGAGTTCGACCGTCCGGGTGGTGTCGCAGAGTTCGGTGAACATTCCACCACGCCCGACCGCCTGCAGCTGGAACGGGTCACCGACCAGCGCCAGGCGCCACTGTCGCTTCTCGGCGTGCACGACGAGGCGGTAGAGGTCGGCAGTGTTCAACATGGCGGCCTCGTCGACCAGGATCGTCGCCCCCGCAGGTGGGATCGGCCACGGTCGGGTCGTGTCCGGGTGGTCGAGTTCGAAGAGCAGCTTGGCGACCGTGTCACACTCCGCCCCGGTCTCCTGCTTCAACACCGCCGCAGCTCGTGCCGTCGGCGCCAACCCGACCACGACGCGATGTTGGGCGTGGAGGTCGGCGACGGCGGCTTCGAGCATCGCGGTCTTGCCGGCGCCCGCCGGTCCGACGACCACGACGAGGCGGTCGTGGCCAGCAACGGCGCTCGCGGCGGTTCGCTGAGCGTCATCGAGTCGACCCTCGACGATCGTCGCCGACGGTGACACCTCGGGTGCTTGGGCATCGAGAGCGAAGGTGATGATGTGTTCCTCCTGGGCGAGGACATGGGCAGAGGTGGATTGCTTGGCGATCGGTTCGATCCACACCGACCGCCCATCGCTGCGCCGGTGCGCTGCGGTGTCGGTCGGGTCGAGATCGACACACTCGGCGAGCACGGTGTCGACCGCAGCATCCAGAGCTGTCGCCCATGTCGTGGCGTCGCGTCCCGGTTGTGGGGACACCGTGTCGCAGAGCTGGCGCAGGACATCGAGGCGGTTCCATGCCGACTGCCGCGCGGCCAATGCTTCGACGACCTCGCCTGCGGCGACCGGTGACGCTTGCTGTGGGTGTTGGTGGGCGTAGGCGACCGCGGTGTCGGCAACGGTGGCGGGGTCGACACCGAGCGAGCGGGCCTCGGCTTGCCACCGTGTCCGCAGATCTGTGACGCCGAGGCCGGTCTTTCGGTTGCGGGTGTCGACAGCGGCTTCGCGTTCCATCGCCGCGTACTCGAACGTCGTCGGCTCTCTGCCTTCACGGGTGTGGAACTCGGCGAGCTTGTCGCCCATCTCGACTTCGATCTCGCCCGCACGTTTCGAGAACTGCTCCAACAGACCGTCGTCGAGGCCGGCGATTTCGGCCTGGCCGTTCACGATCGGCTCGAACACCATCCCAAACCGGTGGGTGACCTCAGCTCGAAGCACGGATTGGTACAGGTAGCCGAAGGCCTGCTGATGCTTCTTCAACGCCAGCGCATCCAACGCCAACCAACGCCCATCCGCCGTCTGGACCTTCGCGGAGATCACCACATGGGTGTGGAGCTGCGGGTCATCGGCACGGCTCGTCGACTGACGGAACACTGCCATCGACAGCCCACCGGTCTCGGGGTGCAACCGTGCGCCGTTGGAGCGGATACGGGTCGTGGACGCGTACTTCTCGATCATCTCGATGGTGGCGTTGACGGCGGCGTCGTGGCACTCGGCGAAACGTTCGTCACCGGTGAGGCCCCACAGCACCGACAACGACTTCGGTGCCGACAACGTCGCGTCGTACCCGGCGACAGCTCGGATCGTGTTGCCGTGCTTGTCGACACGATCCACCAACTCGCGACCGAGGAGCATGCCGGTGTCGGGGTGGTAGCCCGACAGGAGTGCTTCGAGGGCGTCGGTCGTCACCTCGCCCGACAAGCCGAGTCCCGGGGCTTGGGACCCGGCCCACACGCCCGGCAACTCACCGTCAGCTTTCGTGAGGTAGCCGGTGTAGTAGGCCGCTGACGCTCCCGCCCCCGACGCGAACAGCGTCGTCACCCGGATCACGACCACTCCCACCTACGCGCGGGCACCTGTCTGGAAATTGAAGAACGAGCGAAGCGAGAGACGAACACGGGAACGGGCCTCAGACCTCGGGAAGGAGGGAGAGCTGGCCGGACGAGCGGCGGGCGGACGGAGACGGACGAGCAGCAGAGGAGGAGCGAGGAGCAGACGGAGGAGCAGCGCGCGAGGGGCGAGGAGCGGGCGAGAGGGCGGAAGGCTGCGACGGGCCGGCGGGCGAGAGGGCAGACGGCGGGAACGGCGAGGCGATACGAACCGGCCTCGAAGACACCGGAGCGGGAGCGGCCCTGGGATGCGTCGATCACACCGAGATCGCGAAGGCGACCGACGGCGCGAGTCACGGTGTCTTTTGCGAGTCCGAGCGATGACGCCAGCGAACGGATCGACACCTGCGCGACGACGTGGCCGTCGTCGCCGGTGGAGCGTTGCAGCATCTCCTCGAGCACCACCCACGTCGTGGGACCGACGTGACGTCGAAGCTCGTGTGCCGCGGGCCCGAGCTCGATGGTGCGGCGGATCGGGTCAGCGGGCATCGGAGGCTCCGCCAACGGGTGCCTCCGCGTCACACAGCCGGACCACCCGGCCGGTGGTCGCCAACTCCATCAACGCCCACCGCGGGACACGCAGGCATTTCTCCCCGAGACGCACGACCGGCAGACCAGAGGTGCCACCTGAGTTCAGGTACTCGTGTGCGAGTTGGTAGCCGAGCGAACGACCGATCCGCAGCACCTGCGCCGCCTCACCAAGCGTGAGCAACTGGTGCTCGAACGGCTCAGCCAGATCCCCCAACGACGACATGAACCATCAGAAGTACACCCATGTCATTCACCCCGCAACCCCAATGTTTGCAGGCGTTCCGGACGATCCGGACCAGACGACATCAACGGACACAGGAGGACATCAGAGGACACCAGACGGACGGTCGACTGTGACCGAAGTCACACATCACCGGACCGTACCGGCATCCAGGACACGGCGGCGGCGGTCGTCGATCCGAACTACTTGCCGAAACCCGGTCCGACGCACGGGCCATCGCAGGGCTGTGAGAATCGGGGGCCGCACGGCCGGCGCGCCGATTCCCCCTGCCTTTTAGCCTGCCGAGCCCCCTCACTGCTCTCCCTCCTCTTCAATCCTATCTCCCTTATTCCCGACTGGGCTCGCGTGCGCTCGCGGGGCCTCCCCCACTACCCCCTCAGGAGTGCCCCCCCCGACGACTGCGTTCACCCCCCCGCCCACCAGGACAACTCTTGAACAGGATTGGCCACCCCCACAAGGCGCCTCCCCCCCCTCACACACCGCCGTCGGGATCGACAACACCGAGTGTGTGCTCCCGACGCTCCGGGCGTGTTCGAAACAGGCCGACCAGCTGCGTGCGTGGGCGGCACCGTTCCCGGATCGGGTGTGGGCGATCGAGTCCGCTCGCGGGCTCGGCTATCTCCTCGCCCAGCAGCTCGTCGCCGCCGGCGAGACCGTCGTGGACGTCCCACCGGTGATGTCGACACGTACCCGCCTGTTGGGTTCCGGCAGATCGCAGAAGAACGACCCGAACGACGCCCGTTCCGTCGCGATCGCTGCGCTCCGCAACGACGCCCTGGGCCGGGTGGTGCTCGACGATCACGCCCGAGTGTTGAAGCTGCTGGTGAAACGGCATCGTGATCTCGGCCGGCTGAAGAACAAGTCGTCATGCCGGTTGCATGCGTTGTTGATGGAACTCGAGCCGGGCGGGATGGCCAAAGAAATGAGCGTGACCAGGGCAAACGAGATCCTCGATCGGATCGAACCCGCCACCCAGATGACCGAGCATCGCCTCGCTGTCGCCCGCGAGACCCTCGCCGACATCGTCCACTACGAGACACAGATGAAGGCGTCGATGAAACGACTCCGCACCGCGGTCGCCGCATCAGGGACCTCGCTGATCGACATCCGCGGTGTCGGTGTCGTGGTCGCCGCGATGATCATCGGCCACACCGGTGACATCTCACGGTTCGCGTCCGCGGCGCACTTCGCGAGCTACAACGCCACCGCCCCGATCGAAGCGTCATCGGGCGAGAACAAACGACACCGACTGAACCAGCGCGGCAACCGACAACTGAACTGGGCCATCCACGTCGCCGCTGTCACACAGCTGCGCCAGCCGTGCGCCGGGCGCGAGTACTACGACCGCAAACGCGCCGAGGGCAAGAACAGCAAGGAAGCGATCCGCGCCCTCAAGCGGCAACTCTCCAACGTGATCTACCGATCGCTGGTCGCTGACGCTCGTCGACTCGAGCAGTGATCGACAGGCCCGGGAGGACAATCAGGCACGACACGAAATCCAGCGTGACCGGCTCAACATCCTGAACGGCCGGCTCTTCGGATAGGTCACTCCCGGACCCGACCCCCAACCCTACGACGAAGCCTCCGGCTCCGCCAGAGGCAGGATCGAACGCGCCCGCAGACGCCTCAGAAACTGGGGGTTGACACAAAGAGGCTTCGTTACCGGGCGGTGGTCGTGCATCGATCGCCGTGATTGTGTGCGCCGGATATGAGCGGGCGTGGGGGTGGACGTCGAGCTGTCCAGCCACCTGTTGACGTGCTGTATCGTCCGCATTGGAGCGTCTCACGACAATCCGGAGCCCTCGGATGATCAACACGCCGCCACAAGTGATCTCAGGCATCGAGTACTCCGTTTGTCGACCTCAAGACACACCCGACATGGCTCGCCTGCTTGCGGAGAGCTTCACGCAACACGATCCGCCTGCAGTCGCCGTTGGCCTCACCCCAAACGAATTCGAGGCGTTCGTCGAACTCTGGTCACCAGCGGCGGGTGTGGACGGCCTGACCATCGTCGCCCGAGATGCGACCGGTCAGCTGGCGGGTGTTCTGCTGACAGACGACGCCGCGACGCCACCCCCGCAAGGACTCGAAGCAGTGTCGGACAAGTTCGATCCGATCCTCGACCTGCTGGGTCAGATCGATGCCGAGTACCGGGATGTAAGGACAATCGAGCCGGGTCAGACTCTCCACCTGTTCCTGCTGGGTGTCGCCGAGCAATTCACTCGACGCATGATCGGCCAGCACCTCGTTTCGGCGTGCCTTGCCAATGGGGCCATCAAGGGATACACATCAGCGGTCACTGAGGCGACCAACCTGGTGTCCCAGCACATCTTTGGACGACTTGGATTCGAGAAGCGAGCCGAGCGTTCCTATGGCGAATACCGACTTAGCGCACCCGTTTTCGCATACGATCTCAGAACATGGCGGACCGGTGACCATGGACCGCACCATTCCTGCGTAGGGCGATGCAGCGAACCGTTGCTGACGCCGACCCGAGCTCAACCGTCGGCGAGGTAGTGCGCCCAGGCGAGGCGCGCTGCTGGCTCATGGCGCGATCACCGACCGTGCTCGGTTGGTGAGCCGCTGGCGCGGTTATCGGGTGTTCGGCTTGGGCCGTGATGACGTCGAGGTCGGTGCCGGAGAAGGCGACGAGGTCCGCGATCTTGCCGACCTCGATCGTGCCCAGATCGGAGTCGACTCCAGACCCATCAGCTCCGACGCGATCCGGGTGGTCGACTCGAGCACCGCCGAGTCCGTCATCCCCAGCTCGCGCATCAGCTGCAGCTCGCGCAGGTTGTTGCCGTGGGGCATCACACCGGAGTCCGTCCCCATCGCGATGGTCACGCCGGCCTCGATCGCGCGGCGGATCGATTCGCGGTGTGCGCCGACGACGTTGCGCGCCTTTCTCGACGATGACCGGCGGCATGTCGATCCCCTGGTCGGCGGCGTCGAGGACGCCGAGCGGCGCGATCAGCGTCGGCACCAGGTACGTACCGGTGTCGAGCATCATCTGGATGGCCTCGTCGTCGAGGTAGATGCCGTGTTCGATGGAGCGGATCCCGGCGCGGATCGCGTTCTTGATGCCGTCGGTCGCCTGGGCGTGGGCCATCACGAACCGACCGGCGGCCGTCGCCTCGGCGACGAGGACGTCGAGTTCGTCGGCCATGAAGTGCGCATGCTGCGGGTCGTTGCGCAGCGACAGCACGCCGCCCGACGTGCAGACCTTGATCACGTCGGCGCCCGCACGGACGAGCTCGCGGACCTTGCGACGCATCTCGTCGGGTCCGTCGACGACGTTCGTCGGCTTGCCCGGATGCGGATCCATCATCCCCGGCATGTGGGCGCCGCAGACGTGCCACTTGTCCCCGTGGCCGCCGGTCTGCGAGAGGATCGTGATCGAGATCTGCATCCGCGGCCCGTCGACCATCCCCTGCTCCTGGGCCTCCTACACCCCCAGATCGGTGCCGCCGGCCTCACGCACCGTCGTGATCCCCGGTGGCGAGTGTGCGGCGCATCCGTTCCGCAGCCAGGTAGAACCGCATCGAGAACGGGGTCTCGAGATAGGTGGTCGGGCTGAAGTTGCCGTCGGCCATGAAGTGCACGTGGCAGTCGCATGCCTATTGGGATGCGCGAGGTCGATGTCCGATTGGAGATCGAGTCGGGCGACGTAGTGGTGGTCGAATGCGCAGAACCGATCGGCCAGGTCACACCGACCTGGACCGACGACGACTTCGCCCGAGCCGACCCGAGCCTTGCGCACGCCTTGAGCGGGGCGATCTACGTCAAGGGTGCACGTCCGGGCGACACGCTCGAGATCGACATCTTGAAGATGGAACACAAGGGTTGGGGCTGGAGCGGCCTCATACCGGAGTTCGGGTTGTTGGCCGATGACTTCGACTCGGCGCACCTTCACCACTGGGAGGCTCGAGGGTTCGATCTGCAGGTTTGCGGACAGCATCCAAGTGCCCGCCGAACCGTTTCGGGAGTGATCGGTGTCGCCCCACGTGAGCGTGGCCGCCTCGACGGATTTTCCGCCTCGCTCGAACGGTGGCAACCTCGACACGAGGGACCTCGTCAGCGGCTCCACATGCGTGGCTCCCGATTCACGCCGACGGTGCATTGTTCTCGATCGGCGATTGTCTGCTTTCCGCCCAGGGAGATGGAGGTGTGCGGGAGCGGTGTGGAGTCGCCCATGACGGCGACCATCCGGTTGTCGGTGCGCCGCGACCTCGATGTCGCCGAGTTCCAGGCCCGGCGAAGGAGCGGGTGCCTGCACTGTCGGACTCAGAAGTCCACATCACGACTGCTCACGGCCCGGACCTCTACGAGAACGCCCGCGCTGCGACGCGCTACATGATCGAGTGGCTCGGGGCGAATCGCGGGCTCGAACCAGCCGATGCGTACCTGTTGATCAGCGCGGCGAACAGCTTGCGGATCCCCGAGATCGTGGACGCACCAAATTGGATCGTGTCCATCCCACTTCCCCTGGACATCTTCCGCTGACATCGGATCACGCCAATCGGTGCTTTCGCACCCAGGTGGCTGTCGCGGCCCGGGGCGGAGCGCCCTGCGCCGCGTCGCCGGCTCAGCTCTGACGACACACGTCGTTCTCCCATGACCGACGCTGGTCTGGTGGTGTCGACATCGCGGGTTCACCGTTTGAACACCTCGATCCCGGACTCGACGGATTGCACCTCCCGCCCCCGGGCACGTCGAGCGCCACGGCCGACCCGCCGTGCGGGAAGTGGGCTACCGAGACACCTCGGAGAGTTGGATCCGCGACGAGATCGGTGTGTCGGTTGCTCAGGCGCCGGTTGCGGTCTCGGTCCAGACGTAGTCGATCTGATTGGCGGTCGCCTCTGCGAGATCGCGACCGGCGAACCGCTCCACCAGGTGCAGGGCCATCGCCAGACCGGAGCTGAGCGCGCCGCCGGTCACGACCGCACCGTCATCGACCCAACGGACCTGACGTCGCGCTCCGTCGGCGCCGGCTCGCTCGGCGAGCAGATCGATGTCCTCCCAGTGTGTGGTCCACGGCCGTCCTACCAACGACCCAGGCCCGCTCGGGCAGAAACGCCCCGGTGCACACACTCGTCAGCGTGGTGCCGTCGCGACGTGCCAACTCCGAGATCGCATCGATCAGGGCGAGATCACCGAGTGGACCGCTCAGATCGATCGTGCCCGGCACGATCACGAGATCCGTCGTGGCCAGTACGTCGGCGGCGGCGGACGGGATCAGGCCCAATCCGCCGTACGCCGTGACCGGTTCGCCGTCGAGCGTCACCGTGTCGACCGCGAACGGTGGATCGCCGCCGGCACGTTCGGCGAGCCGGTTGGCGGTGAGGAAGACCTCATAGGGCCCGCCCGAGTCGAGGAGGTCGACGCCTTCGAACAGCAGGATCGAGATGTGCATCGCGCCCTCATCATTGCGGCGGACCGGGGCGGATCGGGAGCCAGTGGGACGTCTGTTTCTCGAAGGGCCGGTGTCAGTGCCCTTCGGCCGGCGATGCGCGTGAGTTCCCGGCCGGTCCGATCGCGGTCGCTTCGAGCGAGGACGCCACGCTCGGCGCCGTGGGAACGCGCTGTGTGATGTACCAGACCCCGACGGCGCCGGCGGCGACGATCGCGAGGCGCACCGCCGGTTGGTCGACGACGAGCCCGGCGCTGATCGCGATCGCCACGGTCATCATCGAGATGGCGATCACCTTGGCGCGCATCGGCATGCCCAACCCGGCGCGGTAGTCGGCCACCGCCTTGCCGACACCGGGAAGGTCGAGCACCCACTGCTCGAATCGTGGGCTGCACCTCGCAAAGCAGGCCGCCGCCAGCACCATGAATCCGGTGGTCGGCAGCCCGGGGACGACGACACCGACCCCGCCGGTGGCGACCGCCAACCAGCCGAGCCCGAACCACAGGGCTCGAACGACGGGTCCTCTCACGACGGCCTGTTCGCGGGCGACCACGGTCATGGTCCTGAGTCTCCGACAACTCGGCGGCCATCGCTCGGGTCGAACGTCACTTTCCGTGCGCGGGCCGTTTCGGACCTTGATGCCGCCGGGCGTCCGCTCGGGCACCCTCATCACGCAGGGTGACGAAGTTCTCAAGTCTGTCAAGAAGGTGCCGATACCTCAAACGTCATCGGGTTCTGCCGTGCACACGGCGGAGTCCGTCGCTGCAACGACTGGCAGGTTCCGCTCATGACCGATCCCAACATCCCCAACAACTCGCTTCCCCCACTTGGAGCGGTTGCTCCGGCGTCCTCCACGCCGCCGCCACCTCCGCCTCCGCGTCCTCCGATGGTGAACGACTCGGCGGCCACCTCAGCGGCGCCCGCTGCCTCGCCGGAGGTTTCGGCGTCCACGGACGAGATGTCGCCGACCCCGTCGGGCCCGCGTCGCTCGATGGTGTTCGGTCTCGTCGCGGTACTCGCCGTCGGTGAGCGACGCCGCCGGGATCCTCGTCGGAACGGGCGAGGACTCCTCGGACCAGAACAGTCCGTCGCCGCCGATGCTCTCCGTCACTGCGCCGGAGACCGTGGCGTCCACCATTGCGCTCCTCCCGCAACCACCGCCGCGCCCACCACGGTGGCGCCGACGACGACCGCTGCGCCCACGACCACCGCTGCGCCGGCCACCACCCAGGCGCCTCCGACCACTGAGCCGGTCCGTCGTACCCCACGCTTCCCGATGGTTCACCCGAACCGATCCTGGCGATCTACGACGGTCCGGTCGTCCGGGTCGCCGGTTGGGTCCCCAGCGCGGAGAAGGCCGCCCAGCTCGAAGCTCTGGCGCTCGCGAACAGCACCGATCCCGCAGCGCAGATCGATGCGGCCTGGTCGATCGACCCGTCCGTGCCCTTGAACATCGGGACTCGCGTCATCGAGATGAACTCGCCTCGATTCCCGGCCGGCAGCGCCGACGTCACCCCTGAGCACGCAGTGCAGCTCGACCGGGTGGCCGGCGTGATGAACCTCCTGCCGAAGGTGACGGCCACCGTCGTCGGCCACGCCGACCAGATCGGAGACGAAGCAGCGAACTACGTGCTGTCGGAAGCCCGTGCGGTCTCGGTGGTGCGCTACCTGGTGGGCCAGGGAGTCGACCCGTCCCGTCTGTCCGCTCGGGCCGTCGGCGAACAGGATCTGCTGTCGGAAGACGAATCCGAAGCGTCGCTTGCCCTGAACCGTCGCACCGAGTTCATCTTCTACGGTCTCCTCGCCGACTGACGTCGCGGATCGGCTGCCCCGCCCCCGGCCCCCGCTCCTCTCCCCGACCGCATCTTCGCCGGCCGCTGGTCGGCGACCGTCGCAGGCCCCACGCCCTCCACGTTGGTGTGCGGATTTCGGGGGCGGTCCCCTGAAATCCGCACACGAACGCTGTGGGGAGGCGACACGGTTGACGGTGCACACTCCGGCGTGGGGCGCCGCAGCGGTACGGTGGACCGGAACCGAAGCAACCGAGACGAGACATCATGGTCAAGAAGAAGGTCCCCGCCACCCGTTGGCACGACGGCAGCACCCCGATCGAGGAGCTGCCGGTCGACGAGCAGCTGGCCCACCAACTCGTCAGTGAGCGAGCTGACCTGGCTCCTTCGGTCGAGCGGATCATGGGTGCGGAACTCACCGACGATCAGCGGACACATGCGTTGAATGCCTTCAACGTGTCGCTCGACAACCCCGGTGACCCGAACCGCGATCCCCGCACGGCGATCGCCAACGCGCTCACCGCCGCCTGACATCGGCGCTTTCGACGACCCGCACTGTGACAGGTGCGACTGACGAAAGCTGAGTCGACCTGTATCATGTTTGCATGATCTCGGTTGAACTCATCGGAATCCAAGTCGATCCCATCAGCGGGGCGGCCGCCCTGGTGCTGCGCGAGCACGACGCCCCCAACCGGCTGCTGCCGATCGTCGTCGGGCAGGCTGACGCGAGTTCGATCGCCATCGCTGCCAGTGGTTCCCGCCTCCCGCGCCCGATGACCCACGACCTGATGGCCAACGTGGTCGATGCGCTCGACGGACACCTCGACGCGGTCGAGGTCACCGAACTGCACGAAGGATCGTTCCTGGCTGACCTCATGCTCAGTGGTCCGGCCGGACAGCGCCGCATCGACACGCGACCGTCCGACGCGATCGCATTGGCGGTGCGTCTTCAGGCGCCGTTGTTCGTGAGCGAAGCGGTTCTCGATGAAGCCGGCGCACTGCCCGACGTCGAGCCGGCACCCGATCAGCCGGCACTCGATGCGGCCATCGATGCCGAAGTCGACCAGTTCCGGGCGTTCCTCGACGAACTCGACCCGACCGACTTCATCGACACCACGGCCACCGACCTCGAGCAGGACCCCGACCCCGAGACCGACTGACACGTTTGTGTGCGGATTCGGCGGGACCGCCCCACCCGAATTCGTGCGCAAACGAGATGGCGTCGGCCCCGGCCCCGGCCCCGGCTCCGGCCGGCGTACACGTTTGTGTGCAGATTCAGGTGGACCGTCCCACCGGAATCCGTGCGCAAACGTGATGGCGCCGAGTGGTGGTGTTCGCTCGTCGAAGCATCGGTAGGAGCCCCGGCGTGGCGTGTCACTAGGGTGGACTGCCGGACCCGGACCGTCCGGCGTCGCCCGATCAGACAGGAACTCCCATGCGCGAAGCAGTCTTCGTCTCCTACGCCCGCACCGGACTCGCCAAGGCCGGTCGTGGTGGCTTCAACATCACGCCAGCGATGACGATGGCGGCCCACGCCATCAGCAGCGCGGTCGAGAAGGCCGGGGTCGAGCCCGAACTCGTCGAGGACGTCGCGCTCGGCAACGGCGCACACGGCGCCGCCAACCTCGGCCGCCTCGCATCGCTGCTCGCCGGGCTGCCCGTCACCACCGGCGGCAACACCATCCAGCGGCACTGCTCGTCGGGGCTGAACTCGATCGCCATCGCCGCCAACCACATCCGCGTCGACGGCGTCGACTGCGCTGTCGGTGCCGGTGTCGAGTCGATCTCGATCCCCAGCCCCGGCTTCGGAGGCGCTGTCAACATGGATCCCAAGCTCACCGAGATGTACCCGGCGATCTACATGGCGATGATCGAGACCGCCGACATCGTGGCAGAGCGCTACAACGTGTCGCGCGACTACCAGGACGAGTACTCATACCAGTCGCAGATGCGCATGGCGGCGGCCCAGGAGAACGGCCTGTTCGAGGACGAGATCGTGCCGATGGCCACGAAGATGAAGCTCGTCGACAAGGAGACCAAGGAGGAGTCGATCGTCGACTACACGGTCAGCGGCGACGAGTGCAACCGCCCGCAGACCACGCTCGAAGGGCTCCAGAAGCTGCAGCCCGTCCGCGGCGAGGGCAACTACGTCACCGCCGGCAACGCCAGCCAGCTCTCCGATGGCGCCGCAGCGGTCGTGATGATGTCCGACGAGGAAGCGTCGCGCCGCCATCGAGCCGCTCGGCGCATTCAAGGGCTGGGCCGTCGCCGGCTGCGAGCCCGACGAGATGGGCATCGGCCCGATCTATGCCGTGCCGAAGCTGCTGAAGCGCCACGGGCTCACCGTCGACGACATCGACATCTGGGAGCTGAACGAGGCGTTCGCCAGCCAGTGTCTCTATTCACGTGACACGCTCGGCATCGACCCCGAGAAGTACAACGTCAACGGTGGCTCGATCGCCATCGGTCACCCGTTCGGCATGACCGGCACGCGCTGTGCTGGCCACGTGTTGCTCGAGGGCAAGCGGCGCAACGCCAAGTACGGCGTGGTCACGATGTGCATCGGCGGCGGCCAAGGCGCTGCCGGCCTCATCGAGATCTACTGATCGACGCTCCTGCTGTTCGAGATGTGCCAGGCACACCTCGAACAGCAGGTCAGGTCATGCCCTTGTCCATGATCCGTTCGAACGTGCCGGAGTAACCGAGCTTTCGAAGCAGAAACGGCGTGATTCCTGGTGCGATGTTGGCCAGCACGATCAGCGGACGGATCGGCGGGGTGTTCACCATCACCTCGGCGCGGTGCTTCTTGATGCAGCTGAGCGTGACCGCAGCAACCTTCTGCGGCTTCGAACTGCCGGCGATCAGTGGTGCCTTGACGCCGCCTTCCACCCACCGGTGAGCCATCCCGACCTCGGTGACCAGGCCCGGACAGACGACGGAGAAATTGACGTTGGTCTTGTCGTATTCGGCTCGGAGCGCGTTGGTGAAGCCGACGAGGCCGTGCTTGCTCGAGCAGTAGGCCGACTCGCCCGGCACGCCCACCTTGCCGGCCCCGGACGAGATGTTGACCACGTGGCCGCGGTCGCGTTCCAGCATCCCCGGCACGATGGCGCGCGTGAGCAGAATCGGTGCTTCGAGGTTGATCCGCAGCGTGTCGACGAAGTCGGACTCCGGCGCCTCGTGGAACCGGCGGACGATGTCGATCGCGGCGTTGTTGATCAGGATGTCGATCGGTCCGAGTTCGGTCTCGGTGCGCTCGATCAGTCGAGCGCGATCCTCCGCGATCGAGACGTCGCCGACCGTGGCGATGGCGCTGACGCCCATCGACTCGATCTCGGTTCTCACCTGTTCGAGTTCGTCGGCGGATCGAGCGGTCAGCGACAGATTCACGCCTTCCTCTGCGAGCGCTCTCGCGATGTACACACCGATGCCGCGTGACGCGCCGGTGACGATGGCGGTGGTTCCCCTGAGGTCCTTCATGCGCCGACGGTGGTGTCGACGTACACGATGTGCCTTGGCACATCGCGTCGTACGTCAGCGGCCGGTGTAGTTCGGGTCGCGTTTTTCGAGGAAGGCAGCGACGCCTTCGCGGTGGTCGTCGGTGCGGAAGAGTTCGGCGAGCGTTGAGCTGACCCAGCGGCCGAGGTCGTCCCAGTCGGGATCGAGCGCTTGACGCAACCCACGCTTGAGCGCCTGCACGGCAAGTGGGGGATTGGCGGCGATCGTCCCAGCGAGTTCGAGCGCCGTCGGGAGCAGGTCGTCGTGGGTGACGATGCGCGACACCAGTCGCAGGTCGCGAGCCTCGGCGGCGTCGATGACCCGACCGGTGAACAGCAGTTCGGCTGCGTGCTCGCGACCGACGAGTTCGGCCAGTCGGGCGAGTCCGGCGACGTCGCAGCACAGGCCGCGCTTCACGAACAGCTCACCGAACTTGGCGCGCTCGCTGGCGACGCGGATGTCGGCCATCATCGCCAGCTCCATGCCCCAGCCGACTGCCGCACCGTTGACCGCAGCGATGATCGGCACATCCGTGCGCAGCAGGCTGCCAGCTGCAGGGGTGAGACGCGGCTCCCGGTCGGCTCGTTGCAGGTCGGCGCTCGCCGCGACCATCACCTGCTTGACGTCGTCGCCCGAGCAGAACGCCGGGTCGCGGCCGGTGATCACGAGGCAACGGGCGGAGGTGGTGTCGACCGCGTCCGCGAGTTCGGCGTAGGTGGTGAAGGTCAATGCGTTGCGCGCCTCGGGGCGATCGATCGTGATGATGCCGACGTGGTCGCGCTGCTCGTACTCGATCTCGGTGTACACGTCGATCAGCCTGTCATCCGGTTCGGGTCCGTCACGGAACGGACGGCGGCGTCCGTCGAGAATTCTTGACCGTCGATCACCGGTCTCTCACCTGGTTCTGACCCTGGGAGGACAGGCTCAGCTCGTGGAAAATCCCGTCGCCCCTCCGTATGTGAACACTCCGTCCGCTGTGCCCGGAGAGCCGATGTTCGGCCAGATGGCGCCCACGTCGCCCCCGTCCGGTTCGTCCGGTCGATCCTGGGGACCGCCGTCGTCGGAGAGCCCGACCCCCTCGGGTCCGGCCCCGTCGAGCCCAACCTCGACGCCGACCACCTCGAGCTCGACCACCTTGACGCCAACCCCCTCGACCCGGCCCCTCGGCCGAAGGGTCGGGCTCGGTTCGGTGCCGGTGTCCTGGTCGGCGCCGCGCTCACCGGTGCGGCGGTCGCCGGGTACGCCGTCGGGCAGCAGGACACCACGTCGGTCGCCGTGCCGGTCGAGTCATCCGGCGCGGTGGCGCAACCGGTGAGTGTGGCCACCGGGTCGATCAGCGACCTCGTGGAGGCGGCGCGGCCGTCGGTCGTGTCCGTACGTCAAGAGGTCTCCCAGTCCGGCCCGCTCGGTCAGACCTCGCGCGGCCAGGCGGCCGGAACCGGCTTCGTGCTCTCCGCCGACGGCTACATCGTCACCAACAACCATGTCATCGCCGAGGGCGACAGTCCGGTCGTGACGTTCGCCGACGGCACGACCGAGCCCGCGACGATCGTCGCCGGTGACCCGAGCCGCGACCTCGCCGTGCTCAAGGTCGACCGGACCGACCTGTCCGATCCTGGCGTCGGTGTCGTCGTGCTGCGCGGCGCCGGCGACCGGGCGTTCTGCGCAGGAGCCGACCTCGGCGGCATGCGCGGCGACGCCGGGTACGCCGCGATGCACGACGCCCGCGGCCAGCTCGCCGGGGTGTTCGAGGACCTGTGGTCGCTCGGCAAGCCCACCATCGCCCGGGTGCAGGGCTACTGCCTCGCCGGGGGGTTCGGACTGGCGCTCAGCTGTGACCTCGTGGTCGCCGCGGACGACGCGGTGTTCGGCACCCCCGAGATCGACGTCGGGCTGTGGCCGTACATGATCACGGTCCCGCTGTGTCGCTCGATGCCACCCAAACGAGCGCTCGAGCTGATGATGACCGGCCGTCGCGTGGCCGCCGAGGAGGGCGAACGGCTCGGGTTCGTGACGCGGCTGGTAGCGACGTCGGACCTCGACCGCAGCGTCGACGAGCTCGCCACGACACTGGCTGCGAAGTCCCCGTCGGTCATGCGGCTCGGCCGCGACAGCTTCTACGACGTGTGGGATGCCGGGGCCACCGACGCGCTCGCCGTGCTCCACCCGATGCTCAGCGTCGCGACCGGCCTCGAGGACGCTGCCGAGGGCATCGCTGCGTTCATGGAGAAGCGGGCACCGGAGTGGTCCGGTCGGTGAACTAGAACTGCGGCCATGACCCAGTTCTGGCAGCTGCTCCACATCCTGTCCGCCGTGATCGCGTTCGGCGTGCTGTTCTCCCAGCCGATGGTCGCCCGCTCCGGCACCGGCACCTCCGAAGCCTTCGCGAAGGTCGGGCTGTACCTGCAGGCCCCGGCCCTGGTCGTGCTGATCGGGTCGGGCATCGCGGCGATGTACGCCATCGGCTACAGCTTCGCGGACCCGTGGGTCTCGATCGCCTTCTCGGTCTGGATCGTCATGGCGATCGTGCTGTTCTTCCTGATCCGGGCGCACCGCACCGGCTCGGCCGCGGTGGCTCCCCTCACCGGCGCGATGCACCTGCTGCTCGTCGTCGCGCTGTGGGCGATGATCTGGCAGCCGGGTCTCGGGACCGGCGGATGAGCGTCGCGTTCTCGGCCCACGGTCCGGTCGGTCGCATCGTTCTGTCGCGCCCCGAGCGCCGCAACGCCCTGAACCACGTGGCGCTCGACGAGCTGCACGAGTGCGTGCGTCGAGCCGCGTCGGCGGACCTGCGGGCGCTGGTGCTCACCGGCGACCAGGACCAGTTCTGCAGCGGCGCGGATCTGACCGAGCTGGAGGACCTCGGCTTCACCCGAGCGCTCCGTGGCGCGCTGGACGACCTCGCCGGGCTGGCGTTCCCCACGATCGCCGCGATCTCCGGCGCCTGCATGGGGCTCGGCGTCCAGCTCGCCCTCGCCTGCGACCTGCGCCTCGCCACACCCGACGCGCGCTTCGCCGTGCCGGTCGCGAAGCTCGGGCTGATGGTGGACCACTGGACCGTGCAGCGTCTCGACCGTCTCGCCGGCGCATCCGTCGCGCGCTGGATGCTGCTCACCGCCCGGCCGGTCACCGCGGAGCGGGCGCACCAGATCGGGCTCGTCCACGACGTCGTCGCGGCCGGCTCGTCCCCGGGAGCCGGGGTGCTCGACGCCGCCGACGAGCTCGCAGGGGACATCGCGCGACTCGCTCCGCTCGCGTTGTCGGGGTCCAAGCTGGGGCTCGACCTGCTCGAACGGGCCGAGTCGGTGACCGATCCCGACGGTGCCTACCGACGTGCCTTCGAGGCAGCCTGGGCCTCCGATGACCTCGTGATGGGACGACGGGCCTTCCGAGAAGGGCACCGACCCGAGTTCCAGGGACGCTGACGGACCCACCGGGTCCGACCGCTCACCGGCCGGTCGCTCGCTGGCTGCCGCTCAGCCGGTCCCCGGCGTCGGAGCGGACCGTGCACAGGACCTGGTCATCGCCGCGATCCCAGGACTCCTCGGTCGGCCACCAGGTCTGGATGTCGAGCTCCGACAGGGTCCAGCGGATCCCGACGAACGCCTCGAACCGGTCGAAGCAGGCCTGTTCGGCCCAGTCCTGCACCACGGCGGTGCCGGGGTAGCCGCCGTCGCCGACCTCGCCCTCGTAGTCGAGGACGTCATAGACCTCGAAAAGGTGGGGGAGCGAGCAGTCGAACCGGGCGACCGCGAGGTCGTCGACCGCCAGGTCCTCGAACGGGTCGAAGCAGTCGCCGATCCCGAGCTCGGCGAAGCCGGCAGGCTGCGCCCCGGGAGGCGGACCGGGCGGCGTCGTGGTCGTCGGCGCCAGCGTGCTCCCGGTGGTGCTCGACGGCGGATCCGGGTCGCCCGAACCACAACCGGACACGGTCGCGGTGCCCGTGAGCACGATGGCCACGAGCAGCCGGAGCGAGAAGCCGGTGCGCGACGCCACGGCCCCCGACGCTAGATCGCCGGCAGGTACTGGTCCATGTGGACGTAGCCGAACCAGATCAACACGGCGACCCCGGGTGCAGCGATCACGTAGACCACCCACCGCCGGACGTGACGCCCCAGGCCCCAGGCAGCGAGCGCCAGGGCGGCGGCCGCTGCGCCGAACGCGACGGCTGGCTGGAGCGCGTCCGTGTCGCCGCCGAGACCCTCGTCGAACTCCTCCGCCACGGCCCCGTCGGACGGAGCAGCGTCGGTCGACACCGGCACCGCGGCGGTGGGCGCGACATCGGTCTGCAACACCGCGTGCACGATGATCCGCTGGCGTGCGGAGTACTTCGGGTGGCACGCGGTGAGGGTGATCCGGTCGTCGCCCATGTCGGCGAGCACCTCGACCTGCGACGGTGTGACCGTGTACCAGGCCTGGTCGGTCTGACCCGGCGCAGGGATGACTTCGTAGATGAACTCGCCCTGGGGCGTGACGACGGTGATCTCGTCACCCGGCACGAGCTCGTCGATCCGGTTGAACGGTGCGCCGTAGGTGGTGCGGTGCCCGGCGATCCCGGAGTTGCCCGCCTGTCCCGGCAGCGGGGTGCCGGGGTAGTGGCCCGGGCCCTTCTTGAGCTCCTCCTTGGAGACGCCCTCGACGATGACGTTCATGAGCCCGATGCGCGGGATGGCGATCACGCCGACGGGCTCGCCCTGCGGCGGCGCCGGCGTTGCGGGGGCGGTCGCCGGGTCCTGCGCGGCCAGCTGCTCGGCGAGCTGCTCGAGGTCCACGACATCACCGTCGTCGCCCGCCTCCGCTGCGAGCGACGCCGTCAGCTCGGACTGCCCGCGAGCGGTCTCGAGGCCGGTGCCCCACAGCTGGAACGCAACGAACCCGAGCACCACGAGCCCCGCTGCGACGAGCAGGCGGCCCACGACTCCGAGGATCCGGCCGAGCATCCGGTCCACGGTAGCGGCGTGTGTCCCCGACCCCGCCTCGGGTAGCGTCGCGCCGTTGTGACGCGCATCGTGCAGCTCCGTGACGCGGTGGCGCTCATCGGCAGGTTCCCGGCGCTCGCCGGGGTCGACCTCGACGTCGCCGCCGGGGAGGTGGTCCTGCTGCGCGGGCCGAACGGCGCGGGCAAGACGACCCTCCTGCGGGTCTGCGCCGGCCTGGCACCCGTCGCCTCGGGCAGCGTCGACGTGCTCGGCGAGGACCTCGTCGCGAACCGGACTGCCGTTCGCCGCCGGGTCGGCCTCCTCGGCCACGCCACGTTTCTCTACGAGGACCTGACGGTCGCGGAGAACCTGGCGTTCTGGGCGCGGGCCTCGGGCGCGACTGTCGCCGAGGGCGAGGCGGCGTTGCATCGCCTCGGGGTCGCCGAGCGGCTCTGGGCGCTCGCGATCCACCACCTGTCGGCCGGACAGCGCCGTCGGGTGTCCTTCGCGGCGATGGTGTGTCGCCGCCCCGAGCTGTGGCTGCTCGACGAACCCCATGCCGGGCTCGACGCCGCCGGACGCGACACCATCGACGAGCTGATGCACGAAGCCGTCGGCCGTGGCGCCACGGTGCTGTTCGCCAGCCACGAGCTGGACCGTGCGAACGATGTCGCCGACCGCGAGGTCCACCTCGTCGGTGGGGTCGTGGAGGCGGTTCCCACCGACCCGACCGGCCCGTCGTGATACGCGACGCGCTGCTGGTGGCCGGCAAGGACCTCCGACTCGAGCTCCGGGCCAAGGTCGGGCTGGTGCAGATCCTGCCGTTCGCCGTGCTCGTGCTGTTGCTGTTCGCCTTCGCGCTCGATCCGGACCGCGGCGTCCTGGAGCAGGCCACGCCGGGGCTGTTCTGGGTCACGGTGCTGTTCTCGTCCGTGCTCGCCCTGCAACGCAGCTTCGGCGCCGAGGCCGAGGACGGCGTGCTCGATGCGCTGCGACTCTCCGGGCTGTCGGCGGCCGGCATCTTCTTCGGCAAGGTCGCTGCGTTGTGCCTGCAACTCGCGGTGCTCGAGGCGATCCTGGCGCTCGGCGTCGCGGTGTTCTACGGGGCGACCTTCGAGTCCGTCGGCCTGCTCGTCGCGGTGGCGATCGCAGCAACGGTGGGCATCGCCGCGTCGGGGGCCGTGTATGGCGTCCTCGCTGCGCGCCTACGGAGCCGCGACACGATACTGCCGCTGTTGATGCTCCCGCTACTCGCTCCTGTGCTGATCTCAGCGACCCGCGGCTTCGAGGTTGGCCTGGAGGGGCAAGCTGGTGGAGGGTGGTCCTGGGCAGCCCTCCTCGGAGTCTTCGCCCTCGTCTACCTCTCGCTCGGTGCGCTTCTGTTCCGACCGCTCCTGGAGGATGCATGACCACCACGTTGGAACCGGGACGCCGCATCGCCCCGGTCGGCACCGGATCCCGCGGGACCCGTGTGCTCGGCGCCGTGGCGCTCGTCGGGATCGCGGCGACGATCCTGTTCGGGCTGTTCATCAGCGGCCCGGACCGCCAGCTGGGCGAGACGATCCGCATCATCTACATGCACGTCCCGACGGTGATCGCCGCGTACCTGGCGTTCATCGTCACTGCGGTCTCCTCGGCGATGTACCTCTGGAAGCGCACCGAGTTCTGGGACCTCCTCGGTGCCTCGTCGGCAGAGATCGGGGTGTTGTTCTTCGCGGTCACGATCCTCGACGGCGCGCTGTGGGGGAAGGTCACCTGGGGGGTCTTCTGGCGCTGGGAACCGCGCCTGACCACCTCCGCCGTGTTGCTCCTGATGTACATCGGCTACCTGGCCGTGCGGGCCATCCCCGCCGACACCCGCACCCGGGCGACGCGCAGCGCCGTGATCGGCCTCGTCGCGGTGGTCAACATCCCGATCGTCCACAAGGCGGTCGACTGGTGGCGTGGCCTGCACCAGGGCCGCACCGTCCTCGCCACGATCGATCCCGAGATGGGTGGCTCGCAGCTCTTCGCCATGTACGTGTCGCTCGCAACCGGGGTCGCCGTCATGGCCTGGCTGCTCATCCACCGGTTCCGCGTGGCGTTCCTCGCCGAGCGGGTCGCGGAGACCGGTCTCGACGAGGCGATCGAGCAGCGCCGCGCAGAAGGAGCGTCCACGTGAGCACCACCGGCTACATCATCCTCGCCTGGGTCGCCACGTTCGGGGCCATCGGTGGCTACGCGGCAGCGATCATCCGACGGGGACGCGCGCTCTCGCGGCAGGTCGCCCCCGAGCGGCGGAGGTGGATGTGAGCGTCCATGACGACCCGGAGTCAGCGGACGCCGGAACGCTCGACGATCTCGACGTCACGCCGCGATCCCCGTCTCCGTCGCGCACACCGAAGGAACGCCGCACACGGGCGCTCCTCGCGGTCGGCGCCGTGGTGGTCCTCGTCGGCGCGCTCGGCGTGGTCGTCTTCAACGGGCTGAACGATGCAGCGACCTTCTACTACGACGTCGACGAGGCGCTGGGCAAGCAGGAGGACCTCGGTGAGGACCGATTCCGGATGCAGGGCAACGTGGTCGAGGGCACCATCGTGGAGACCGACACCGGTGTCGACTTCACGATCGCGTACCGCGAGGGCGAGGTGCCCGTGACCCACGTCGGGGACCCGCCCGAGCTGTTCAACACCGAGATCCCGATCATCATCGAGGGCCGCTTCGACGAGTCCGGCTTCGCCAGCGACGAGATCCTCATCCGTCACGACGCGACGTACGAGGAGGAGAACGACGCCCGGCTGCGCGAAGCGCGCGATGACGCCGAGCGTCGTGCGAGCGAGGCCGGATGAACCGCGCCCTCGGCCTCGCCGGGATCATCGTTGCGCTCGGGGGAGCGACGGTCGGCATCGCGGTCCTCGTCCATGGTCTGCGGGCCAAGCGACCGGACCTGCTGCGCATGTCGCGGCCCTACGCGATCGTGGTGCTGATCGGCGCGGTCGTGTCGGTCATCGCGATGCAGCGGGGCCTGATCCAGCGCGACTACACGCTGCGCTACGTCGCCGAGCACGGATCGTCGAGCACGCCGCCGCTGTTCAACATGGCGGCCATGTGGTCGGCACTCGAGGGGTCGATCCTGCTGTGGGGACTCGTGCTCGCCGGCTACATCGCGGTGGTCGCCAACAAGTTCCGCAAGCGCCTCGAGGACCCGCTCGTCGCGTGGGCGATGATCACGCTGTTCACGATCGCGGTGTTCTTCTTCGCCCTCATGCTGACCGCGGCCAACCCGTTCCAGGCGAACGTCCCGCCGCCCGGCTTCGACGGACCCGGCCCGAACCCGCTCCTGCAGAACCACATCCTCATGGCGTTCCACCCGCCGATGCTGTACCTGGGCTACGTCGGTTTCAGCGTGCCGTTCGCGTTCGCCATCGCGGCGCTCGCAACCGGTCGCGTCGGCGAGGGGTGGCTGGTCGAGACCCGACGCTGGACCCTGTTCGCCTGGGGGTTCCTGACCGCCGGCATCCTCCTGGGGGCCTGGTGGAGCTACGAGGTGCTCGGCTGGGGCGGGTACTGGGGTTGGGACCCGGTCGAGAACGCCTCCCTGCTCCCGTGGTTGACCGGCACGGCCTACCTGCACTCGGTGATGGTCCAGGAGCGTCGCGGCATGCTGCGGGTCTGGAACCTGTCGCTGCTGTGCGCGACGTTCTCGCTCACGATCCTCGGCACGTTCCTCACCCGATCGGGGGTCGTCGAGTCGGTGCACGCCTTCTCATCGGGGACGGTGGGGCCGGTCCTGCTGGCGTTCTTCGCAGTGGTGGTCGTCGTGTCCGTGGGGTTGATCGGTTGGCGCGCCGACCGACTGCGCTCTGTGGGGCGGATCGACTCACCGCTGTCGCGCGAGGGCTCGTTCCTGGCCAACAACGTGGTGTTCGCCGCGTTCGCCTTCGTCGTGCTGCTCGGCACCGTGTTCCCGCTGATCATGGAGGCGACCCGCGGCGACACGCTGTCGGTCGGCCCGCCCTACTTCAACTCGATGACGATCCCAATCGGGCTGACGTTGCTGCTGCTCATGGCGGTGGCCCCGGTGCTGCCGTGGCGAAAGGCGTCGGGGGAGCTGCTGCGCGACCGGCTCTGGTGGCCGGCCTGGGCCGGCGTGGCCGCGTTGGTGTTCGCCGTGGTCACGGGGTCCCGCGGGGTCGCTGCGTTGTTCGCGTTCGGGCTCGGGGGCTTCGCTGCGGGCTCTGCGGTCCGTCAGCTCGCACTCGCGACCCGCCGCCAGGGGTGGCGAGGCCTGGTCGGCCGGGCGAACGGCGGCATGGTCGTGCACATCGGCGTGATCATGATCGGCGTGGCGATGGCGGCGTCGATGAGCTACGTCAGCCAGGCCGAGTTCTCGCTCAACCCGGGCGACTCGGCGTCCGTGTCGGGACGCACGGTCGAGTACCTCGGCTCGCGCACCGAGGACCTCCCGAACCGCATCGAGCTCATCGCGGAGATCCGCGTCGACGGCGGGCAGGTCTACGAACCGAGCCTCAACCGCTACAAGCAGTCGGGCATGACCGTCGGGACCCCGTCGGTGCGCACCGGGCTGAACGAGGACCTCATGTTGTCCATCGTCCGTGCGCCCGGCGAGGCGGACCCGACGCTCGGTCTGCGGGTCATGGTCCAGCCGCTCGTGCTGTGGCTCTGGGTCGGCGGGTTCATCATGGCGTTCGGAACGGCGCTCGCGCTCTTCCCGGGTCGCCGCCGCAACCCACTCGACCCCGTCTCGGCGCCCGTCGCTGCCGGCGCGCCGGCGCAGGACGCGGCCTCCGACGGTCCTGCCCCGACGGACGGGACCGACAGCGAGGTGTCGGCGTGAAGCACCGGAACCTGATCATCTCCGGGATCGTCGGCGTGGCGGTCCTCGCACTGGTCGCGGTGTTCGCGATCAGCCCCAACTCGACCGAGGACGACGGGTCCTCCCCGCTGGTCGGCCAGGTCGCGCCGGAGCTCGTGGGGACGACCCTCGACGGCGGCGACTTCGACATCGACGACCACCGCGGCGAGTGGGTGCTCGTCAACTTCTTCGCCACCTGGTGCCCGCCCTGCGTGGAGGAGCATCCCGAGCTCATCCGGTTCGCGGAGCAGTCCGCCGGCGCTGCGCAGGTCGTGAGCGTCGCGTTCGACGACACCGAGGTCGACGCGGTCGAGACCTTCTTCGCCGAGAACGGCGGGGACTGGCCGGTCATCACCGGTGGTGCCGACGGGGCGTCACTGGACTACGGGGTGAAGAAGCTGCCGGAGTCCTTCATCGTCGACCCGGCCGGAGTCATCGTCGCCAAGATCAACGGCGGGGTGACCGCCCAACAGCTCACCGACCTCATCGCGGAGGCCGCATGAGCTCGCGTCGCGTGGTCCGCCAACAGCGGTGGTGGTGGGCGCTGATGGGCGTCGTGGTCGTCGCCGCGATCGGCTTCGGCGCGTCGACCACGCCGACCGAGGGCGTGAGCGACGAGCGGCTGCTGTCGGTGGCCGAGCAGCTGAGCTGTCAGACGTGTGTCGCTGAGTCCGTGGCAGGCTCGCAGTCCGCCTCCGCGGTGCAGTTCCGCGAGGAGATCCGCGAGCAGATGGCACGCGGCAGCACCGACGCCGAGATCCTGAACTTCTTCGTCGACCGGTACGGCCAGGAGGTGCTGCTGACGCCGCCCTCCTCGGGCGTCGGGGCGCTCATCTGGATCCTGCCGGTCGTCGGCCTCGCCGCTGCCGTCCTGCTGCTCTCGTCGACGTTCCGGCGGTGGCGCCTCGAGTCCGCCACGCGCCACGCGACGGCCGAGGACACCGAGCGGGTCGAAGCGGCGCTGCGCCAGCGTCACGACGGGCCGTGAGCGCACGGCGCCTCGATCCCGACGAGCTCGCGGACCTGGAGGACCAACGGGATCACCTCCTCGCGTCGCTGGAGGACCTCGAGGCCGAGTACGCCGCCGGCGACCTCGACGAGGTCGACTACACGGAGCTGCGCGACGACTACACGGTCCGCGCCTCGGAGGTGCTCGCGGCGATCGAGCAACGGCGGGCACTGCTGAGCAGCGCCCCGCGCCCGGACCGCCGCCGCACCGTCGCGGTCACCGCTGCGGTGCTCCTGTTCGCCGTGGTGGCCGGCGTGCTCGTCGCCCGCGGCGCTGGCCAACGCGGGAGCGGCCCGATCACCGGAGCGGTGGACACTCCGCGCGCCGCGCTGGCGACCTGCCAGCAGGCGTCCTTCCAGGACCCCGACGGTGGGATCGACTGCTACGCGGAACTGCTCGACGAGGCACCGGACAACGTCGAGGCGCTCACCTACCAGGGGTGGGCACTGATCCGGGCGGAGCGGGTCGACGAGGGGACGGCGAACCTGGAGCGGGCGATCGAGCTCGACCCGGACTACCCCGACGCCCGGGCGTTCCGAGCGATCGCGTTCGCGCGGGCGGGCGATGTCGAGCGAGCCGCGGAGGAGATCGACCGCTTCTACCGCAGCGACCCGCCGCCGGTCGCGGTCCAGGTGCTCCAGTCCCAGGGGCTCGAGCGCGAGGTGTTCGTGCTGTTGCTCGACGAGGACACCCGTGCCTGCTGGCAGGGCGCCGCCGATGCCAGTGCGGACTCGGGCCCCGGTGAGGACACGGAGGGGCCCGACGATGCCGTCGCCGGTGCCTTCCTCGCGGACCTGGGCGAGTGCCTCGATGCGCTGCTCGTCTCGCAACCGGCGAACGTCGACGCGCTGGTCTCCCGGGCGTATGCGTCAGTCGGCCCGGACCGCTCGGGCATCGATGCCGCGGTGGACCTCGCCGACCGCGCCGTGCTCGTCGCGCCCCAGGACCCCAATGCGCTGCTGCTGCGGACGACGCTGGCCATCGCTCAGGGACGCTTCGACGAGGCGGAGGCGGACCTCGCAGCGCTCGACGGTCTGGCGCGGCCGACGGCGTCGTTCCTGTTCGGCGGTCCGGACGCGGCCCGCGAGGCGCTGATGGACGCACGATCCGCCCCAGCGACGACGACCCCCCCGCCGGGGTCGACACCGCAGGTGCCGAACCCCGACGGGGGGTGACCGTTCGATCGGTCGAGTGACCGCTCGGGCCCCTCGCGCGACCGGTCAGCGAGTGACGCGGCTCCGGTAGGTGTAGTCCGCCACGGGCGTGTCGAACTCGAAGGTCGCGCTCGACGGGCTCAGCGTGCCGACACGGATCTGCAGCTCGCTGGGGAGTCCGTCGACGGGGATGAAGCCCTGTTCGAGACCGGGCGAGAAGACCCCGCCGACCGCGAGGGCCGTGTTGAACAGATCGGTCAGCGCGCCGCGGGTCGGCAGGTGGATCTGCGCCGCGACGCCGATGATGTCGTCCGGGTTGCCGAGGCCCTCGATGACCGCTGCGATCAGGCTGCCGGCAGCGGCGACGAAGTCGCCGAGGTTCTCGAGGACCAGGTTGACCAGGTCCTCGGTCGTCGGCGGGGTGTCGGCGTTGGCGATCAGCAGTTCGAGGGCGTCCTCGAGCGTGCCCGCCAGCAGCGACCGCAGCGCGTCGGTCACCGCGCACGACTCGAAGATCCCGTCGCGCTCCATCACGAAGCTGAGCGTGCCGATGACCTCGAACGGCGGAGCCGGGTCCATCGCCAGGTCGGCGAGGTCGAGGTTCTGCACGCCGGGGAAGGTGATGTCGGCGGAGCCCGGTGGGATGGTCACCGTGGTCCCGTTCGGCGCAGCATCGTTGGCCGGCAGGTTCCCGGTGCTGCACTGCGAGGCGACGCTGGCGTCGGACGAGCCAGGAACGCCCAGCTTGGATCGGAACCCGACCTGGATGACGTAGGGCTCGTCGCCGGCGTCGTTGTCCTCGCTGTCGTTCACCGTGATCGAGTCCGGCGAGACCCGCCAGTCGGTCGGTGGCGCCGGAGCGCACGCAGCGCCGACGAGTGCGACGGCGCCGAGCAGCGCGGCCAACGCAGTGAACCTGCGGATCATCAGGACCTCCCCGGGTCTCCCCTGTAGCGCAGCCACAGCTGCAGCGCTCGACGCGACGTTAGCCCGACGGTCGGGGCGGCGCCTCGGGTCGTGGTCGGGCAGACTCGTGCGATGGTTCGACTCGGGGGCGGTCAGGGGTTCTACGGGGACGGGCACGCCGGGGTCGGCCCGCTGCTCGAGGCGGGCGTCGACTACCTCGTCTGCGAGGCCCTGGCCGAGCTCACGCTGGCGATCCTGGCGAAGGACCGCCAACGCGACGAGGCCCTCGGCTACACCCGTGACCTCCCGCTGTACGTCGCCCACGCCGTCGACCACCTGACCTCCGGCGCCACGAAGTTCATCACGAACGCGGGCGGCATCAACCCGATCGCCGCCGGCCGGGCGGTCGTCGACGGGCTGCGGGGGGCAGGGGCGGGCGGCCTGTGCGTCGCGACCGTCGTCGGCGACGACCTGCGTCCCCATGCCGATGCGCTGGAGCTCAGCCATGACGCGGTGTTCGCCTCCGCATACCTGGGGGCGGCCCCGATCGTCGAGGCCCTCGATCGCGGCGCCGACATCGTGATCACGGGTCGCGTGGCCGACGCGTCGCTGTTCCTCGCGCCCCTCGTCCACGAGTTCGGGTGGGCCGCCGACGACTGGGACCGCCTCGCCGCGGGGGTGACCGTCGGGCACCTGCTCGAGTGTTCGGCGCAGGTGACCGGCGGGAACCACTCCGGCGACTGGTGGGCCCACGGGGACTTCTCGCAGCCCGGGTTCCCCATCGCCGAGTGCGACGCGTCCGGCGAGGCGGTCATCACGAAACCCGCCGGAACGGGAGGGCTCGTGTCCTTCGACACGGTGCGCGAGCAGCTGCTCTACGAGGTCCACGACCCGAGCGCCTACCTCAACCCCGACGTCACCGCGGACTTCACCTCGGTACGTCTGGAGGACCTGGGCGGTGACCGCGTGCGGCTCCACGGCGTGCGGGGTACGGCGGCCCCGGCGAGCTACAAGGGGCTCGTGTGCACGACGGCGGGATACTCCGGAGAGGCACGGCTGGCCTACCCGTGGCCCGACGCCGAGGCGAAGGCCCGTGCGGCGGCACGGTTCTTCGTGGCGCGGGCCGAGCAGCTCGGCGTCGAGGTCCGCGAGTGGCACGAGGAGTACCTCGGCGTCGCTGCGTTCGGCGGGCCGACGGTGGACCTCGCCCGGCTCGACGGTGAGGGGTGGGAGCCGAACGAGGTCCTGGCGCGCGTCGTGTGGCGGTGCGAGACCAGGTCCGATGCGGCGCGGCTCGCACGGGAAGCCGGGCAGCTCGGGCTCGGCGGCCCGCCGATGGTCACCCCGTTCGGCCGGACGCGCGACACCGGCCCCACCCAGCTCCTCGCCCTCGAGGCGGTTGCGGTCGATCGCGGGATCGTGGACGCCGGCGTCCGGGTCCAGCTCGAGACGGTCTGAGCCCGGCGCAGCTCCAGATGGCGTCGGGGCGGGGGATCGGGGTGTAGATGCCGGTTGCGAAACGCTCGCCGTCCCAGTGCTGCAGGGTCCACACCGAGCCCTTCGCGGAGCCGGACTTGCCCGGGACGTGCATCCCGCGGTGCTGGGCACGGCGCACCAGGTCGGGGATCACGTCGCCGTGGCTGCAGACGAGTGCGGTGGTGGGGGCGAGCTCCGCGAGGAGCGCCCACGACCGCTCGATCGGCGAGCCCTCGGCGAGTGCCTGGTCCACCTCGACGGGTACCCCGAGAGCTTCGGCGAGCGGCTCGACGGTCTGGAGGCAGCGTCGGTACGGACTCGAGACGATCCGGCGCACCGGCTCGTGACGCAGCCAGTCCGCGACCCGGCGCGCCTGCGACTCGCCGCCGGGGTCGAGCGGACGCAGCTCATCGGTCGGATCCCCGTCGTCGCGGGTGCCGGCGGACCCGTGGCGGACCACGTAGATCGTCATCGGCGCGCACGTTACCCCCGCGCCGGCGTCGGCCCGTCACGTCGCTCGATCCACGGGTAGGGTCGCCGGGATGACGATGATCCAGTTGCGGGACCTGTGCGGCGTGCGCTCCGGCGACAAGGGTGACCGCTCGGACCTGTCGCTGTTCGCGGACGACGACGCGGCGTATGCGGCCATCCGTCGAGCGGTGACCGCCGAGGTCGTGCGGGACCATTTCGGGGACCTGGTCACTGGTCCGGTGACCCGCTACGAGGCGCCCAACGTCTGGGCGCTCAAGTTCGTGATCGAGGGGGCGCTGGGCGGCGGCGGACCTCGCTCGTTGCGCTCGGACAACCTCGGCAAGACGCTCGGCGCATCGCTGCTGCGACTCCGGGTCGAGGTCCCCGACGAGGTCGCCGCGTCGGCCCCTCGACGCGGCCGACGCGCACCGGTCGACCGGACCCCGATCGGCTGACCCTCAGCGCCGAGGAGTCGGCCGGTCAGTCCAGCCGCAGGCCCTGCGCTGCGAGGAACGCCGCGGTCGAGTCCCGGTCGGTGTGGCGATGCGCCCGGAGCCCAGCCGCTCTGGCCCCTGCGACGTTCTCGGGGAGATCGTCGACGAACACCGCATCCGCAGCGGCCGTGCGCTCTGCGTCGAGCACGTGGTGGAACACCGCCGGGTCCGGCTTGGCGATGCCGATCTCCGCCGTGTTGTGGATCTCGTCGAACTCGTCGGTCAGGTCGAGCGCGTGCAGGTCGCGTCGCAGGCGTGTGGTGCCGTTGGAGAGCACCACGGTTCGGGCTTGGGCCCGCACCGCACGCAGCAGGGCGAGCATCTCGACGTCGACGTGGCCGATGTTCGCCTCCCACTCGTCCAACGCCCCGGTGACCGACGGGCCGTGCGTCGCCAGGACCCGACGTCGGATCTCGTCCATCCACTCCCGGTAGGAGAGCGCTCCGGTGGTCGCAGCGGGTCCGAGCTCGTGGTCGAAACCGACGGCGAGGATCTCACCCGGGTCCAGTCCGAACGACGTCTCCATGTCCGCGAGGTCGCCGTCGTTCCAGTCGCGGATCACCCCGTCGAGGTCGAAGATCACCAGCCGCGGCGCCGCCAGGGTGCTCATCGGGCCAGGTTCCGCAGTTCGTCGAGCACCTCGGGCAGCGAGCCGAGCAACGAGTCGATGTCCGCGCCGGTGCTCGACCAGCCGACCGAGATCCTCAGCGAGCGCTCCGAATCGACCCCCATCGCCGCGAGCACGGGTGACGGCTCGAGCGACTCGGTGCTGCACGAGCTGCCGGAGTGCACCGCTACGCCGCGACGGTCGAGTCCCAACAGCACCGGCTGGGGCTCGACACCGGCCAGCCCGAGGCAGACCAGGTGGGGCAGGCGGTGATCGGGGTGGCCCAGGACCTCGACGCCGTCGGCTGCGCTGGCCCATGCCCGCACGCGCGCGGTCAGCTGCTCGCAGCGTGCGAGCTCCTCGTCGAGGGTGTCGGTCACCTCGGCTGCCGCGGCACCGAGACCCAGGAGTGCCGGCACGTTCTCCATGCCGGCCCGACGGGCCCGCTCCTGGTCGCCGCCGACGAGCAGCGGGGCGATTCGCAGTCCTCGGCGCACGACCAACGCGCCCGTCCCCGGTGGCGCCCCGAACTTGTGGCCCGACAGCGACACGAGGTCCGCGTCGAGCGCTCCCAGCTCCAACGGGACCCGCCCGGCGGCCTGTGCTGCGTCGACGTGGACGAGGACGCCACGAGCTCGACAGGCGCTGACGACCTCGGCGACGGGCTGGGTGGTGCCCACCTCGTGGTTGCCCCACTGCAGGTGCACCAGCGCGGTGTCGGGACGCACCGCGGCGAGCAGCTCGTCGGGATCCACGCGCCCGTGCCGGTCGACCCCGACCTCGCTGAGCTCTGCTCGGGCTGCGCACTCCCGAACCGCGGAGTGCTCGACCGCAGCTGCTACGACGTGGGAGGCGCTGCTGTCGCGTTCCAGCGCCCCGTAGGTCGCCGCCGCGATCGACTCGGTCGCTCCGGAGGTGAACACCACCTGACGCGCACGAACGCCCAGCAGCCCTGCGAGCCGGTCGCGGGCCTCCTCGAGCCCGGCGCGCGACGTCATGCCCTCTGCATGCAGCCGACCGGGGTCCGCCGGGTGCGCCGGGTCGTCGAACCAGTCACGCAGCGCCGCCACCGCTGTGGGGCGGGTCGGCGACGTCGAGGCGTGATCGAGGTAGGCCCTCACGCCGGGTCGTCGACCGAGGTCACGCACCGAACGTCGCCACCCGACGTCGACGCGGTCACCTGCACGCTGGTCTCGCCGTAGAGGGTCCCGAGCATGCCGGCGACCATGCCGCGATCGACTGCGCAGATGACGGGATGCTCCACGGCCGTGTCCCCGAAGGGGCAGTGCTGGGTGACGATCTGCAGCGAGCTGCCCTCCTGGTGGGCCTGCGCCGCGAAGCCGTGCGAGGACAGTGCGTCGGCGACCACGTGGAGCGCGGCGCGGAACGACGTGGTGCTCCGTTCGCCCATCGCTGCGGCCATCCGTCGACCGAACTCGACGCCGACGTCCTCGGCGATCGCCGCGGCGCGGTCCTCGCCGAGCTCGGCGAGGGCTCGGCCCAGCAGCTCGACGAGCACGTCGTCCTGGCGGACCGGGAGGTCGATGCCGACCTCGTCCTGCACTGCCCGGTAGCGCTTCGAGGGTCGTCCGGCGCTGCCGGCGCCCCGTCGGGTGGAGATCTCCAGGTAGCCGCCCGCGCAGAGCTTGTCGAGGTGGTGTCGGGCCACGTTGGCGTGCAGCTCGAACCGCCGGGCGACGTCCGATGCGGTGACCCCGTCGGTGTGCTCGTGGGCGAAGAGATAGACCTCGCGACGCGTCGGATCTCCGAACGCCGAGGTGATCGCGGTGACCGCCGAACTGAACTCGGTGGGGCTGAGCGGTGACACCTGCCGAGACTACCGGTGCCTGCCTTGCCACTTCGGCCCGCGGTTGGAAGGCTCCACCCCATGGCCGTCACCGAGTCCGACATCATCGAGGCGCTGCGTCCCGTGGAGGACCCCGAGCTCCATCGGTCCATCGTCGACCTCGACATGGTCCGAGAGGTCACGCTGGCGCTCCCGACCGTCGACGTGCTCATCGCGCTGACCATCCCCGGCTGTCCGCTCAAGGCCGAGATCCAGCAACGCGTCACCACCGCTGTCGCCGGACTCGAGGGGGTCGAGACCGTCAACCTGAGCTTCACGTCGATGACCGACGAGGAGCGGGCGACGCTTCGGGCCAACCTGCACGGCGACCCTGGCGCGACCGCTGGGTCCCAGCCCGCCCACGGCCACGCCGAGGGCCGGGCCATTCCGTTTGCCGATCCGTCGTCGCGCACCAGGGTGCTGCTCATAGCGTCGGGCAAGGGTGGGGTCGGCAAGTCGTCGGTCACCACCAACCTGGCCGTGGCCCTTGCGAAGAAGGGCCGCTCGGTGGCCGTGGTCGACGCTGACGTGTGGGGGTTCTCGATCCCGCGCATGCTGGGCGTGGGGCGCCCTCCGGTGCTGATCGATCAGATGATCGTGCCGCCCGAGGCGTACGGCGTCCGATGCATCTCGATGGGCTTCTTCGTCGGGGAGGACCAGCCGGTGATCTGGCGTGGCCCGATGCTGCACAAGGCGCTCGAGCAGTTCCTGACCGACGTCTTCTGGGACGAGCCGGACTACCTCGTCGTCGACCTGCCGCCGGGGACGGGTGACATCTCGATCTCGCTGGCGCAGTTCCTGCCGCGTGCTGAGCTCTACGTCGTGACGACACCCCAGCCCGCCGCCCAAGAAGTTGCCCAGCGGGCGGCGTTCATGGCCGAGAAGGTCCGCCTGGACACCAAGGGTGTGATCGAGAACATGTCGTGGTTCACCGGTGACGACGGCACCCGCTACGAGATCTTCGGCTCGGGCGGTGGGCAGCTCCTCGCCGACAAGATCGACGTCCCGCTCCTCGGCCAGGTGCCCCTGGTACCGGCGCTGCGCGAAGGCGGCGACGACGGGCGGCCCATCACCGCGGTCGATCCCGACGCCGAGGCGGCGCGGGCGTTCTTCGACATCGCGGAGCGGATCGACGTCGAGCTCGCTCCGACGCGTCGCTACAACCCCGCCCTCACGATCCTCTGAGTTCCGCAGCGCGGCGGGACAGATGGAGCGCGTGTACACCGCTCAGAGAGCCGACGCAGGGCCTCGCAGGTGCCCCGCTGGATCAATCGTGTGCCTGCACACCAGCCACACCCCCGATCTCGCGCGATCGCCACCCCGACGCTCTGGGTGGCACGGCGACGAGATGGGGTCGCAGCGCCACCCAGAACGGCGGACGTCATCGCCCGACACCGCCCCTGAACGGCCGGCTGGACATCACCGTCGCACGTATGCACGAGCTCCGGGTCGCCTTCGTCGAGGCCGACGAGGCGCCCGCTGAGGCTCCAAGCCTCGGACTCGAGGAGGGCCTGCATCGGTGCGTTCGACTTGTTGGTCGAGGTGAACACCGCCGTGGATCCTGCTGCGGCGACAGCAGTCCGCAGCAGCTCTCGCCCCAGCCCTCGGCGACGATGGCTCGGTGCGACCATCGGCAGGTCGACGAAGTCGCGATCGTAGAAGTGCCTCGGCCTGATCACGACGAATCCACACGCGCCCTAGCCGTCCACGACCAGGAAGCAGCGGTCCTGGTCGACTGCCCTCGATAGGTGGGCGCGTCGTTCGGCGTTGCCAGCAGCGGCGATCGGGTCAACGGCCAGCAGCCCCTCGAGATCGCCCTGATGAGCGCGCCGCACGCGGGTCACCCACGCCAGTCTGGTCCGTCATCACCGTGAGCGCCCCCGTGTGCCGGGACTGCGGCGTTCGCAATCGTGGCTGAGCGCCACTGATCCGCTTCGCTCATCTCCCCGCGCTGGCGAACCCGCCATCCTGTGACCCGGGCGAGGTCAGCCGCGGGTGAACAGGAGCTGCAGCTCGAGGCTCACCTCGGCGGGCGCGTCGTCGCGCAGGAACAGGAACAGCCCGACCCCGCCGAGCACCAGGTCGAGGGCGGCGATGCCGATGCCGTACTTCGCTGCCGGCTTCACGGTCGTGGCGCTGAGGTCGTCGGTGCTGACTGCCTGGCCGTCCACCCTGGGTACCATGGCGCTTCGAAACTGATCAGGAGACCCCCGTGGACGTGCGCATCGGCGTGACCTACTCCCCCCGTGAGATCGAGCTGCAGCTCGCCGACGACGTCGACCGTGACGCGCTCAAGGCGCGGGTGGACGAGGTGCTTGGCTCCGACGACGCCGTGTTGTGGGTCGAGGACAAGAAGGGTCGCGAGGTCGGGGTGCCGAGCGAGAAGATCGCCTACGTCGAGCTGGGCAGCGCGACCGACCCGCGGCCCATGGGCTTCTCGAGCTGACGGTGACCCCGGCGCGCCCCACCGCGGGGCTGCTGGACCGCAAGCTGCTCTTCGTCACCGGCAAGGGCGGGGTCGGCAAGACCTCGGTGGCCTCGGCCCTCGGCATGCTCGCCGCGCGCCGCGGCCTCCGCACGCTGGTCTGTGAGATCGACGCGAAGGGCGACCTGGGCGACTTCTTCGGGGTCGGCCGTCTCGAGTTCCGGCCGACCGAGGTGCGAGAGCGCCTGTACGCGATGGCGATGGACACCGAGGAGTCGCTCAAGGAGTACCTGCGGCTCCAGCTGCGGGTCCCGCTGCTCGCCCGCCTGGGCCCGCTCGCTTCGACCTTCGACTTCATCGCCACCGCTGCGCCGGGGGTCAAGGAGATCCTCACGGTCGGCAAGCTCACCTACGAGGTGCGCGAGCGCAACTACGACCTCGTGATCGTCGACGCCTCGGCGAGCGGCCACGTCGTCGGCCAGCTCGGCTCGCCGGTCGCGATCAACGACCTCGTGCGAGTGGGGCTGGTGCGCAACCAGACCGACTGGATGATCGACATCCTCACCGATCCGGCCCAGACCGGTGTCGTGGTGGTCACGCTCCCCGAGGAGATGCCGGTCTCCGAGACCCTCGAACTGCTCGACCGACTCGACGCCGAGACCGAGATCGACGTGGCGTCGGTCATCGTGAACCGGGTGCTGCCCGAGCTCTTCGCCCGGGGCGAGGAGGAGATCTTCGAGCGGCTCCACGAACCCGATGTGCTCGCGGCGGTCGAGGCCCGGGCCGGGTCCGGTCTCGGCGCCGTGCTGCGGGGAGCGGAGCTGGCGGTGCAGTTGCGGCGCAGCCGGGTGCCGCACCTGACCCGTCTCCGCGAGGGGTTGCCGGACGGGCTGGCGGTGCTCAACCTGCCGTTCCTGTTCACCCGCTCCTACGGCGTTCGCGCCACCGCCCAGATCGCCGATGCGCTCGGTGAGGAGCTGAGCGACTGATGGCGCGAACGGTGGCGCACCCGACGGTCGAGTCGCTCGAGGAGCTCTGTGCCTCGAAGGAGATCATCGTGTCGACCGGCTCGGGCGGGGTCGGCAAGACCACCGCTGCGGCTGCGCTCGCTACGACCGCCGCTGCTCAGCTCGGGGTCAAGGTGCTGGTGCTGACCGTCGACCCGGCCCGACGGCTGGCCAGCGCGCTCGGCATGGAGCGATTCGGCAACGTCGAGACGCGGGTGCCCGACGAGGCCTTCGCCGAGGCCGGTGTCGACCCCCAAGGCGAGCTCTGGGTGGCGATGCTCGACACGAAGCAGTCCTGGGACGATCTGGTCCGGCTCCATGCGCCCGACACCGAGACCCGTGACGCGATCCTGGCGAACCCGCTCTACCAGAACATCACCGGCAAGTTCGTCCAGAGCCACGACTACGTCGCGATGGAACGGCTCTACGAGATCCACACCTCGGGCCGCTACGACCTGATCGTCGTCGACACCCCGCCGACGCGGAACGCGGTCGACTTCCTCGACGCCCCCGCCCGCATGGCGGACTTCTTCTCGTCGCGGCTGCTCCGCTGGTTGATCGCGCCCTATCGGTCGCGTTTCGTCGGGCTGGCGTCCAAGCCGTTCTACTCCGTGGCCGACCGGATCCTGGGCACGCAGTTCCTCGAGGACATCGCAGAGTTCTTCATCTTGTTCCAGACGATGTACGACGGGTTCGTCGAGCGCGCCGCTGCCGTGACCGACCTGCTCGGTTCGCCGGCCACGAGCTTCCTCGTGATCTCGACCCTGGAGGTCGCCCCCGCCCGCGAGGCCGAGTTCTTCCTCGAGCTGCTCGCCGAGCGGGACCACCATGTCGCAGCACTGGTGCTGAACAAGGTGCTCCCGGATGTGTTGTTGGACCGCGATGGGGCGACCGCCGCTCGGACCTTGGCCAAACGCGGCCGAGACCTCGCGCCCGGGATCGTCGCAGAGGCCGAGCTGGACGTCGACCCGGCGCACCTCGGTCACGTGCTGGTCGAGGTGGGCACGTCGTTCCTCGACTACCAGGTCGTCGCCCGGCGTGAGGCGGAGCAGCGCCGCGAGTTCGCGGCCGTGCCGGACCTGGTGCTCGCCGTGCCCTACTTCTCCGAGGACATCCACTCCCTCGCCGGCCTCCTGCAGCTCGGGGAGACACTGTGGTGAGCTACGCGGACCCGGACTACGACGCGCCGGACGCGGACGACGACGACGGCGACTTCACCGCGGAACACGTCGGGCTGGTCGTGCCGCCGGTGGAGCTCGAGGCGTCGCGACACCTGAAGCGGCTGGTGGCCAGCTGGGCGATGCTCGCGGACTTGTCCTTCGCCGACCTGCTGCTCTACGTGCCCTTGCCGGCACATCCGGGCAACGAGGACCGGTTCCTGGTGGTCAACCAGGTGCGCCCGAACACCGGCCAGACGCTGTTCCTCTCCGACGTCGTCGGACGCACGATGGACGCCACCCAGCGGCCGGTGATCGCACGAGCTGCCGCGACCGGGGAGATCGTCGAGACCGTGCTCGACTCGGTCTGGCTGGGGGAGCAGCTCCGGGTGATCGCGATCCCGGTCCGCTTCGGTGGGCGTGTCGTGGCGGTGATCGGGCGTGAGTCGGCCCTGTCGATGACCCGTCAGCGGGGCGTGCTCGAGCGGACCTACCTCGAGGTGTTCGAACGTCTCGCCCGCATGGTCGCCAGCGGGCGGTTCCCCTTCGACGACGAGGAGGTCGTCGCGAGCGGCGGGCCGCGCGTCGGCGACGGTGTCGTGCTGCTCGACGACCAGGGCCGGGTCGAGTTCTCCTCTCCGAACGCGAACTCGGCGTTGCGGCGTCTCGGCGTGACCGGCCTCATCCAGGGCGCCTCGTTGTCCGAGCTCGGTGCGGAGTCGTCGCTGACCTACCGGGCGTTCTTCACGGCACACCCGGCCAACGAGGAGGTCGAGCGCGAGGACGTGTCGGTGGTGCTGCGCTGCATCCCGCTGTTCGACGAGGGTCGTGTCGACGGCGCCGTCGTGCTGCTGCGCGACGTGTCGGAGCTGCGCAGCCGCGACCGGTTGCTGGTGTCGAAGGACGCCACGATCAAGGAGATCCACCACCGGGTCAAGAACAACCTGCAGACGATCTCGTCGTTGCTGCGACTGCAGGGCCGTCGACTGAGCGAGCCGTCGGCGAAGACGGCGATCGACGAGTCGGTGCGCCGCATCCGGTCGATCGCGCTCGTGCACGAGACGCTGTCGCGCGAAGACGGCGACGAGGTGGACTTCGGCGAGATCGTCCGTCCGTTGGTCCGCATGGTCCAGGAGGGTCTGACCTCGCCTGAGCGCCCGCTGCGGTTCCGCATCACCGGCGATCCGGGGAGGTTGCCGTCACCGGCGGCGACCTCGCTCGCGGTCGTCCTGACCGAGCTGCTCCAGAACGTGGTCGACCACGCCTACCCGCCGGGCAGCCTCGCTGCGGACGAGCAGGCGGACGTCTCCATCCAACTGGTCCAGCGCGCCGGGCAGCTGCGCCTGGCGATCATGGACGACGGGGTCGGGATGGGCGACGCCACGGACCCCGCCGCGTCGACCAGCCTGGGCCTGTCGATCGTGCGGGGCCTGGTCGAGGAGCTCGGCGGCACCATCGAGTTCGAGACGGTCACCCCGAGCGCACCTCGACGGGCCGGGACGCGCATCTCGCTCGTGATCCCCGTGGTGCGCTCACCGGAGCCGGGCGCGGGACGACCTCCCGCAGAGGGAGGTCGTCCGGTCGGTCTGTAGGTCCGTCGGGGAAGGTCCCGGCGGCGGGTGTGGATCGGCTCAGGACGCAGCTGCAGCGGCCCGCCGCTGCTGTGCGACCCAGGCGCGACGGAGCTTGCGACGCTCCTCCTCGGAGGTGCCACCCCAGACCCCGGAGTCCTGGTTCGTGCTGAGCGCGAACTCCAGGCACGGCTCCTTGGCCTCGCAGGTGTCACACACGGCCTTCGCCGCGGCGATCTGGTCCAGCGCGACGCCGGTCGTCCCCACCGGGAAGAAGAGATCCGGGTCGGTGTCGCGGCACGACGAATCGACGCGCCAGTCGTCGCTCGCCAGGTTCAGGCTTCGGCTCGAGGTCAGCGCCACGATTCCTCCGTAGAGTGGGGGACGCGCCGACAGCCGCGTCCGATGCTGGATGTGGGGGAGAGAGGGTGTCGATGGTCACGAGCCCCAGGTTTCCCGCCGCCGGCGCACTGCCCGCTCAGGCTGGGAACTTGTGAATTCGTGAACAAAGTCCACCGTACTGCCTGACTCGTGAACGTGTAAAGGAAAAGTTTCCAGAAGATGACGCGTCCGCCCGATCCTCTGATCTACGCCCACCGCGGGGCGTCCGCCGATCACCCGGAGAACACGGTCGCCGCCTTCCACGGTGCGCGCCAGCAGGGCGCGGACCGTGTGGAGCTCGACGTCCGTCTCACCCACGACGGCGGGCTCGTGGTGCACCACGACTCGATGTTCCCCGATGGGCGAGTGGTGTGGGACACGCCTGCGGCGGAGTGCCCGCCGCACACCGTCGAGCTCGCAGTCGCGCTCGACGCCTGCGCCGGCATGGGGGTGAACGTCGAGATCAAGAACAGTCCGGGCGACCTGGGAGGCGATCACGTGCCCCACGATCTCGGGGTCGTCGATCTCGTGGTCGACCTGCTCTCGCGGCGGCGCTCCGACGGTCTCGACAGCCATGTCGAGGTCTCGAGCTTCGACGGCGCGTCGCTCGAGCGGGTCCGGGTGCTCGACCCGGCCCTCCCCACCGCGCAGCTCGGCTTCGACCTGGGTGGCGACGTGGATCTGCTGGCCCGCCTTGCCCGGATCGGTCACGTGGCGGTCAATCCGTGGGATCCGTTCGTGGATGCCGAGCTGGTCGGGACCTGCGCCGAACTCGGTCTCGACGTCAACGTGTGGACCGTCGACGACCCCGACCGGATCCGCCAGCTGGCGTCGTTCGGGGTCCGCGGGATCATCACCAACCAGCCGGCCGCGGCACGAGCTGCCCTGCGGTTTGTTACCGACGGGTAGGTCGCGGCAGAATCGCCGCCATGAACGTCGTCGTGTGTGTGAAGCAGATCCCGGACCCGGCTGACCCGGGGGCGTTGGATCCCGAGACCAAGACCCTCAAGCGTGACGGGAAGCTCATCCTGGACGAGGCCGACAGCTACGGCGTCGAGATGGCGCTGCAGCTCGTCGGCACGGCCGGGGACGGCGAGGTCACCCTCGTGTCGATGGCTCCGAACAACGAGGTCGGCGGTCTCCGTACTGCGCTCGCCATGGGCGCGGCCAAGGCGGTGCTCGTCTCCGACGACGCCCTCGCCGGCACCGATGCCCTCGGCACCGCCAAGGTGCTCGCGAAGGCCGTCGAGCGTGCCGGTCAGGCCGACCTGGTCCTCGCTGCGACCGAGTCGTCGGACGGCTACACCGGCACCGTGCCCGAACAGCTCGCCGAGCTGCTCCAGCTGCCGTCGGTCACCTTCGCCAAGGAGATCTCGGTCGACGGCTCCACCCTGAAGGTGCAGCGCCAGACCGAAGCGGGCTACGACACCATCGAGGCGCCCCTGCCGGCGCTCGTGTCGGTCACCGCCGGGGTCGTCGAGCCCCGCTACCCCTCCTTCAAGGGGATCATGGCCGCCAAGTCCAAGCCCGTCGACGAGTGCACGCTCGCCGACCTGGGCATCGAGGCGTCCAGCGTCGGCTGGGCCGGCGGTGGGCAGGAGATCATCGACGTCGCCCAGGCCGAGGAGCGCGAGGCCGGCGAGATCATCGAGGACGACGGCGAGGGCTTCGCCAAGATCGTCGACTACCTGGCCGAGCTCAAGGTCATCTGAGCCGAACACCACTGCGAAGGAGAAGCACATGGGTATTTCCAAGATCTGGGTGTTCGGCGAGGTCGTGGACGGCAACGTCTCGAACGCCACACTCGAACTGCTCGCCAAGGCACGTGAGCTGGCCGACACCGTCGAGGTCGTCGCCGCCGGTGGCGCGGACATCGCAGCGACCGTCGGCGCCCACGGCGCCACCACGGTCCTGAACGTCCCGGGCACCGACGGCAAGCTGCTCGGCTCCCCGGTCGCCGGGGCGATCGCCGCTGCGGTCGAGGCCGGCAACGGGCCCGACGCGGTCCTCGCAGCGACCAGCTACGACGGCCGCGACGTCACCGGTCGGCTGTCGGCCAAGCTCGATGCGCCGGTGATCACCAACGTCGTCGACCTCGTCGAGCGCGACGGCACCCTCGCCGGCGTGGAGCCGATCTTCGGCGGCACCACCGACGTCGTCACGAAGTTCACCACCGACAAGGTCGGCATCTTCCTGGTGCGCCCGAAGTCGTTCGCTGCGGAGGAGTCCGGCGGTGGCGCCGCCTCGGTCGAGGAGCTGAGCGTCCCCGACCTCGGAGCGACCGGCACCGCGACGGTCGTCGACCGCTTCGTCGAGGAGCAGTCGGGACCGAGTCTCGACGACGCCGCCGTGGTGGTCGCCGGCGGACGTGGCCTGGGCGAGAAGGACAACTTCGAGCTCGTCGAGAGCCTCGCCAAGCTGCTGCAGGCGGCCCCCGGTGCGTCACGCGCGATCGTCGACGCCGGCTGGGTGCCCTACAGCTACCAGGTCGGTCAGACCGGCAAGGTCGTCAAGCCGACCGTGTACATCGCAGCGGGCATCTCCGGCGCGACGCAGCACCTCGTCGGCATGAAGGGATCGAAGAACATCGTCGCGATCAACAAGGATCCCGAGGCACCGATCTTCTCGGTCGCGGACCTGGGGATCGTCGGCGACGTCCACAAGGTCCTGCCGAAGCTCATCGAGGCCCTGCAGGCCCGCTGATCGACGGATGCGGCCGAGCGGGCCGTCACCGAGTGCCTCGACGACCCCCGGCCCCGGCCGGGGGTCGTCCGCGTCCGGGAGCGGCTCCGGTTCAGACCAGCGGCCAGGGGTAGCGGCGTCCGCTCGGGTCGTGGGGGAAGTGACCCTCGGCCAGCAGGCGCGTGGCGCGCCGCTCGACGGCACCGAGCTCGTCGTGGTCGATCCACGGGGCGAGCCGGTCGAGGCTCCCGAGGGCACGGAGCAGCGAGTCCGCGACCTCGCCCGGAAGCGCTTCGCCGGCGAAGTCCCAGATGACCGTGCGCACCTTGAACTCGACGTGGAAGCTGAGGCCGTTGTCGATCGCCCAGATCCGGTCACGTTCGTCGATCAGGCAGTGCCCACCCTTGCGGTCCGCCGAGTTCGCGACCAGGTCGAATGCGCACAGTCCGCGCAGCGCGCCCAGATGCGTCTCGATGTCACGGAAGGTGAAGTAGTGCTCGCTGAAGCGGGCGGGGATGAATGCCTGCAGCGAGCCGGGACCCATGGGCGCCTCAGCCCGAGCTGCTGTGGGGGGTACCAGCCCGAGTCCCATCGCCTCGCTCAGCTCGAACGCGGCGACCTCACGGCGCCACAGGCCGCCGGGGAAGTCCCACAGCGGCCGCTCGCCGCGCTCGGGCTTGTACACCGCCGGGGCGTGGTCGTCTCCGCGGTGCACCTCGACGAGGTAGGTGCCGTTGCTCGACCACGGCATGAGCCCGAGCACGTCGATGTCGCCCCCTGCGAGCAGCCCCGCCATGGCGGGATCGTGCGGGGCGATGTTGGCGTCGTAGACGAAGGCGGTGTCGTCGTCCTCGAACGTGTCCTCGGTCGCATCCTCGACCGAGTCCGCTGCTGGGTCCTCTGCGGACCCGTCGGGGTCAGTTCCAGCGTGGGCAGGCATGGCCCTCGGCGCCGATCGGACGGCCACACAGCCGACACGGAGGGCGACCGGCGGTGACGAGCTCCTCGGCGCGCTCCGCGAACGCTGCCGCCTGAGCGACCCGCAGCGTGAAGCGCGCCACCGCTGCGTCCGGGTCGGGTGTGGACTCGAGCAGCTCCTCGATGTCCTCCTCGGTGACGTCGTCGCCGATCTCGAGCTCGAACTCCTCGGCGGCGAGCTCCTCGGTGGTGACCTGGATGACGTTGTTGGACTCGTCGACGCCGACGGAGATCGTGCCGACGATCCACTGCGGTTCGACGGGCTCGATCAGCCCAGCGACGTCACGTTCGGGGTCCGGCGCACCCATCGCGCCGGCCAGCTGGCCGAGGTAGCGGCCGAGCATGCCGACCTGCTCCTTCTCGACGCGGAAGGACACGACCTCCTGACCCCGGCGAGCCTGCAGGTAGAAGACGCGCTGGCCGGGTTCGCCCACCGCCCCGGGGATGAAGGAGTCGAGCTGGTCGAAGTCGAACACTGGGCTCATCGGCTCCAAGACTACGAGGGTGCGAGGGTGCGGAGGTCGTCGCCGGTGGAGTTGACCGCGAGCACGACGGGACCACCCGAGCCGAGCAGCAGCGGCGTCACCGAACAGGGTGAGATCACGATCCGTTGGAACAGGTCGAGATGCACTCCGGTCGCCATCGCCACGGCCGCCTTGATCGGGTCTGCGTGCGACACCGCGACGACGGTCCCGCCGGGATGGGCCGCCACGAGGCGCGCCAGCTCGTCCCAGATGCGCAACTGCATCTCGGCGAACGACTCGCCGCCGGGGAAGCGGAACGCGGACGGCCGGGACTGGACCTGGGACCACTCGCGGCGTTTGCGCAGGTTGGCCAGCTTCTCCCCGGTCCACGATCCGAAGTCGCACTCGAGCAGACCCGCCGCGGTGCGCACTCGCAGCTTGCGGGCTCTCGCGATCGGCTTGGCGGTCTCCTGGGTGCGCTCGAGCGGCGAGGCGTACACGGCGTCGACCCGGGACAGCAGCGCGATGCGTCCGGCGGCAGCGTCGGCCTGGGCGACGCCCGCGTCCGAGAGATGCAGCCCCGGCGTGCGGCCGGGGAGCACGGAACCGGTCGTCGAGGTCTGTCCGTGACGGACCAACAGGACCAGGGTCGGGGCCTCGCTGCGCTTCGCCATCGACGGATCCTAGGCTCGGCCGCCGTGACCGACCGTCCCCCCGCCGTCTCCCTCGACGTCCTCCGGGACCGGATCGTCGAGTGCCGCGCATGTCCGCGACTGGTCGAGTGGCGCGAGCAGGTCGCCCGTGAGAAGCGCGCGGCGTATCGCGACGAACAGTACTGGGGGCGTCCCGTGCCCGGTTTCGGGGACCCCGCAGCGCGGATCCTCGTGGTCGGCCTGGCTCCGGCGGCGCACGGAGCGAACCGGACCGGGCGGATGTTCACCGGTGACCGCTCGGGCGACTGGCTCTACGGGGCGCTGCATCGTGCGGGACTCGCCAACCAGGCGAGGTCGGTCTCGATCGAGGACGGACTCGAGCTGCGTGACACCTGGATCACCTCGCCGGTGCGGTGCGCTCCGCCGGGCAACGCGCCGACCACGGTGGAGCGCGACACCTGCCGGTCGTTCCTCGTCGACGAGCTCGCGCTGCTCAGCGCCGTGCGCGTCGTGGTGGCGCTCGGTGGGTTCGGCTTCGGTGAGGCGGCCCGCCTGCTCGGTTTCGCCCGTCGGCCGGACTTCGGCCACGGCGCGGAGGCGGTCGCGCCGGACGGACGGACCCTGCTCGGCAGCTACCACGTGAGCCAGCAGAACACCTTCACCGGGCGACTCACGACCGACATGCTCGATGCGGTCTTCGCCCGGGCGGTGGAGCTGGCCGAGGCATGAGCCGCCACGCGCTGAGGCCGGTGCGGCCCCCCGGCCTCTGGCGGCCCTGACCCGTCGACCCCCGGCTCCCGTCTACGATCCCGGACGTGTCCACCGACCTGGATCCCCGCGCCGTCGATCCCTCGGGTATCGACATCTACGACCCGGACCGCTACGTCGACGGCGCCCCCCACGAGGTCTTCGAGCATCTCCGGCGGACCGACCCCGTGCATCGCCAGGAGATGCCCGATGGCACCGGCTACTGGGCGGTCATGCGCCACGCGGATGTGATCGAGGTCTCCCGCCAGCCGAACCTGTACTCAGCGGCCCGCGGTGGCGTCACGCTCGAGGACCTCTCCTCGGACTCCCTCGCGATGATGCAGGACATGCTCCTGGCGATGGATCCGCCGCGGCACGCCGAACACCGCGCCGCGTTGTCGGACCTGTTCCGGGCCCGTGTCATCGCGAACCTCGAGCCGAGCATCCGGTCCGTGTGTCGCTCGATCCTCATCGGAGCGGGCGAGGGCGACATCGAGTTCGTCCACGACGTCGCGGCTCTGGTCCCGGCGCAGGTGATCGGCGAGCTCGTCGGCATCCCCGTCGAGGACCGGCCCCAGCTGCACGCCTGGGGTGAGTTGATCGCGGGTGGTCAGGATCCGGACCTGGCGGCGGTCTCCGCGGAGCAGTCCCTCGAGGGCAGCGTGGCGATGGCCATGTACGCGATCGACCTCGCCGGTCGGCGTCGTGAGCAGCCGGCGGAGGACCTCATCACGCTGCTGCTCAACACCGAGGTCGATGGCGCACCGATGACCGACGTCGCGTTCGGCAGCTTCTTCGTGCAACTTGTCGTCGCCGGCAACGACACCAGCCGGACGATGCTGTCCAACAGCCTGCTCGCGCTGCTCCAGCACCCCGAACAGCTCGCGGAGCTGCGCGCCGACCGGTCCCTCGTGCCGGGTGCGCTGGAGGAGGTCCTGCGCTGGGCGAACCCGCTGCACTACTTCCGTCGCACCCTCACCTCTGACGCGACGCTCGGTGGCGTCACCATCCCCGAGGGCGACAAGCTGGCGATGGTCTACACCTCCGCGAACCGTGATGAGGCGGTGTTCAGCGACCCGCACCGCTTCGACATCCACCGTTCCCCGAACCCGCACCTGTCCTTCGGCATCGGCGAGCACTTCTGTCTCGGCGTGCACCTGGCACGTCTCGAAGGCCGCGTGTTCTTGGAGGAGCTCCTCGAGCTCTGGGCCGACATCGAGCTCACCGGCACCCCCAGTCGCCAGCGATCGAACCTGAACAACTCCCTCAAGTCGCTCCCCGTCCGGGTCACCCGAGCGTGATCGAGCTCGAGCGCCGCGGCGATGTCGCCGTGCTCCACCTCGTCGACGGCGAGAACCGATTCAACCGGGCCTCGGTCGACCGCTGGCACGACGTGCTCGGCGAGCTGGCCGCAACCGACGGGCCCCTCTCGGTCGTCGTCGTCGGCACCGGCAAGTTCTTCTCGAACGGGTTGGACCTGGAGTGGTTCGCCGAGCACCCCGACCAGGCGGGCGGCGTCGTGGATGACGTCCACCGCCTGCTGGGGCGGATGCTGGTGTTCCCCGGCTACACCGTCGCGGCGCTCAACGGTCACACCTTCGCCGGCGCCGCGATGCTGGCCTGCGCCATGGACACCCGGGTGATGCGCACGGATCGTGGCTACTGGTGCCTTCCCGAGGTCGACCTGGGCATCCCGCTCACCGTTCCGATGCGGCAGGTGATCAGCGCCCGGCTGCCGCGCACCACCGCCCACGACGCGATCATGACCGGCCGGCGCTACGCCGCCGCCGAGGCGCTCGCCGCTGGGATCGTCGAGCACACGGCCTCGGAGGAGGAGGTGCTCGAGCGAGCGGTGGCGCTCGCGGCGCCCATGGCTTCCAAGGATCGCGACGTGATCGCCGAGCACAAGCGCATGCTCTACGGCGAGGTGGCGGCGGTCTGCGGCTGGCCCGGCGACTGAGCGCCGCCCAGCGTCACCCGCCGGGTTCGGCCGGCGCCGTCGTGGTGGGCAGCGGCACCGAGGTGTAGCTGGTCGGTGCAGCGCTGCCCGACTCCCGGTCGGCGCCGAGGTAGAGCCCCACCGTCGCACCTGCGACGACGACGAGCGCCACGACCCAGCCGATGAGCCGTGGCCCCGATGGCTTCGCCGCGAGCACCACCGCCCGCTCGGGGGCGAGGTCGCCCGTGTCGAGGAAGCCCTTTCCGTCGGCCCAGACGAGCACGGGCGGCATGACGACCAGCGCTGCGAGCAGGGCGACCGCCACGTTGATCGTGACGATGATGCCGAAGTCCCGCAGCAGCGGCAGCGCCGAGCCGATCAGCACGGCGAAGCCGCCGATGGTCGTGGCGGCGGAGGTGAAGAAGGCCCGTCCCGTGCGCGACGCCGCCTGGTCCGATGCCGCGCGCGGCGCGAGGCCACGCTGTCGTTCCTCGAGGTAGCGGGCCATGATCAGCACCGAGAACTCGGTGCACGTGGCGATCACGAGCGGTCCGGACACCGTCGTGAGAGGTGACAGCGTCAACCCGGAGACGCCCACGATGACCGAGGTGGCGCCGACTGCGAGTCCGATCGGCACCATGGTCAGCAGGGCTCGGGCGAGGCTGCGGAAGCGCAACAGGAGCCACAGGCCGACGAGCGCCAGGCCCAGATAGGTGAGGATCGCACGGTTGGCCGAGAGGTTGTCCAGCAGGCCGACGCCGACCACGGCGAGGCCGGACGGCACGGCGCGAACGGGCGGCGTGCCGGCATCGAGGTCGGTGAGCAACACCGAGTCCTCGTCGAGCTCCGCCTCGAGTGCTGCGATGCGCTCGTCGAGGTCCGCCTGCAGTTCGTCGACGAGCTCGGCGCGCTCGTCGAGCGACGCGGGGGCGAGGCGAAGATTGATCTGGGTGGCTGTCCGCTCAGCGTTCAGGAGCGCCTTCTCGACGTCGGGTGGCATCGCGTCGGCGGTTGCGGTCAGGTCAGCGGCAGTGGGGGCGAGGGGCGTCGCGCCGGGGACGGCGATGACCTTGGCGATGGTGTTGACCGCGCTCGATACCGTGACGATGTCGTCGCGCTCCTCGACGTCGAGGGTGAAGTCGTTGATCAGCTCGCTCATCTCGTCGGTGAGCACGTTGTTGGACTCGATGAGGATCCCGAGCGTGGACGAGAAGCCGGTGCGTTCCTCGAGCCGCTCGATGTCGCGGACGGACTCGCTGTCCTGGTCGACCCAGCGGATCGGGTCGGACTCGATCTTCAGGCCGCCCTCCAGGAACACGCCGGCCACGAACAGGATGACCGAGGCGAGCAGCAGCGGCACTGCGGCCGCGGCGGGGAGCGAGCCGAGGCGCACGACGATGCGTTCCACGACCGACGGCTTGCGCTCGGTGCTGCGCACCTTCCACTCGCGGATGCCGACGATGGCGGTGGTGAAGACGATCCCGACCACGACGAGGGTGACGATGCCGATGGCGAGCATCACCCCGAAGTCGCGGATCATCGGGACCTGGGAGATCAGCAGGGCGAGGAACGCGACGACGCCGGCGATGGTCGCGACGATGAGCGCGGGGGAGAGGTTGGCGAGCGTCTCCGCCATCGGGTGGGGATCGCGGTCCAGCACGACCTCCTCCTCGACCCGGTTCTGGATCTGGATCGCGAAGTCGATCCCCAACCCGATGAGGATCGGCAGTCCCGAGATCGTCACCAGTGAGAGGTCGATGCCGATCAGGCCGAGCAGGGCGAAGGCCCAGACCACGCCGATGAGCACCGACGCGAGCGGGAGCAGGCGCCACCGGACCCGGAACATCAGCAACAGGACGAGTGCCATCACGACGAGCGCTGCGGCGCCGAGCGTGAGCATGCCGCCCTGGAGGTAGTCGTTGATCTCGCCCAGGAACACGGGCGAGCCGGTGACGATGACGTCGAATCCGTCGAGCTCGACCCCATCCATCACGTCGAGGATCGACTCGGTGCCGTTGGACAACTCCTCCAGGCTGGCGTTGCCGGTGATGAGCACGCCGCCGACCGCGGTCTGCTGGTCGGGGAACGTGGGCAGCAACGACGCCCGGATGCCCCGCTCCTCGTCCGTAGGCGGAACCACCTCGGCGCCCTCGACGGCGAATCCGGAGTTGTCGAAGATCAGGAAGTCCACCCAGCCCTGGTTGGCGAGGTCCTGCTCGCCGGCTTCCCCGAGGCGGGTGAGCGTCGTCGTGACGTCCGCCTCGCGGGCGGCCAGGCCGTCCGGGTCGGGCTCGCGCTCGAGCGCACCGAGGAGCGCATTGGTGCCGACGTCCTCGATCACCAGTGCCTCGGAGTACTCGACGGCGGTCAGCGGCGCGACGACCGTGTACACCTCGGGGATCTCCCGCAGCTCGGACTCCATCCGTTCGAGCTCGGCGAGGTTCTCGCCGGCGAACAGGTCCGAGATGTCGCTGCCGTCCTGTGCCTCGAACAGCAGGATCGCCGCTTCGCCGCCGAAGTCGTCCTGGTAGGCCTCGTTGTCGATCGCGATCTGGGAGTCGGAGTTCAGGTAGCTGTCCTGCCCGGTGGCGAACTCGAGCTGTTGCAGCCCGAAGGTGAGCAGCCCGGTGATCACGACCATCAGCGCGATGACCGCGTACCAGTACTTGCCGATCTGTATGCCTGCGCTTCGCCAGAAGTTCTCCACGGGGCGGCAAGTTAGCCCGACGCCGGGTCGCGTGTGACGGGAAGCACATCGGTCGGTCGAGGCGCCCGACCCGGAACCGGGGGCCCGGCGGTTCCGGGTCGGGCCGGACCCGCAGCCGCAGCCGCTCCGAGGGGGCTCAGCCCGTGACCTCGGCGAAGCCCTCCCGTAGGCAGTCGAGGAACGTGTCGGGGTCGAGGACGGCGCCGCTGTCGGTGTTGATCCCGAGATGGCAGGTGTCGCGGTACGACATCAGGGTGATGTTCGCGGCGGATCCGAGCGTGGCGCCGAAGACGTGGAACGACTCGAGCAGCGCACCGCCGATGAAGACCTCGTCGCCGAAGCCCGCCACGTTGCTGGCCAGCAGGTCGACGTGCTTGAGCATGCCGGCGGTCACGTCGACGGGCAGCAGGTTCAGTACCGAACTGACCGCCTCGGACCACGGGATGGCCGGGTCGTGTCGCAGCTCGCGACAGATCCTGCCGATCTCGACCATCCGCCGGGCGGGGTCCGCCTCCGCCACCGGCAGGTCGAAGCGCTCCACCGTGACCCGGTTGCCCCCGATGTCGTCGCCCTCGCGACGCACGCTGATCGGCATCGACACGACGAGGTGGTCGACGAGGGCGAAGTGGTGTTCGTGGTAGCGACGCATGCCTCCGGCGATGCCGGCCAGGAACGCGTCGTTGAGCGTCCCGCCGACGGCGTGGGCCGCCTCGGCGAGCCCAGCCAGGTCGACATCGAGCTGGTCGTAGTGTCGCAGCGGTCGCCGCCCGGACATGACCGGCGACGCGGTGCGGGTGACGGGGCGGACGAATCGTGCGACGGCGCGCACGGTGTCGACGGTGCTCGTGGCGGTGCCGATCGGGTCGGTGGCCCAGTCGCGGAGCATCCCCGGCGCGGAGCGCAGCAGGTCCTCCCCGGCGTTGGTCAGGCGACGCCGGTGGTGGTCGACGGTGTCGCCGACGACCTCGAGCAGGCCGTGGTCGCGAGGTGCGGGCGCAGGTGGCATGGAGGCCCTCGTCGCCGGCTCCCGTTCCAGGTCGACGACGTGGGCGGCGATCTCGATGCCACCCACCCCGTCGGTGAGCGCGTGGTGCAGCTTCATCACCAGGGCGGCCCGCCCGTCGGGCAGCCCCTCGACGAGGGTGAACTCCCACAGCGGCCGATCGTGGTCGAACGCGGTCAGCCCGGCGGCGCGGGCCACGTCGAGGACATCACGCGCGCCGCCGCCGTCGGGCACCCGCATGCGGTGCAGGTGCAGCGACAGGTCGAAGTTCTCGTCCACGACCCAACGCTGCGGTGCCAGGCCGAACGGCACCGTGATCAGCTTCTCGCGGAAGCGCGGCGCGAGGCGTGACGCGCGGTCGATCCGGTGCCGGAGCGTGTCCCAGTCCGGCGGACGGTCGAACGCGGCCACTGCGACGATCGTGGCGCGCAGCAGTGGGTCACGCTCGAGGGTCAGGGTGAACGCGTCCACCGGCGAGATGTGATGTTCGATCGGTTCGGCCACAGTTCCCCCCGTCGGCGAGCCGACCGGGCAACCGGCTCGATGACTACTTTACGAGGGCGTGGTCGAGCGCCTGGTCGTACAGCCGCTCGATCTTGTCGGCGTAGCCCGGGTCGGTCGCCCAGTTGCCGTCGCCCATGTCGGCCCAGTTCGGGGTCTTGCCCTTGGGGAGGACCAGGTGACAGCGGGGCGTCACGGTCGGGGTCGCGAAGTTCGAGCACGTCACCCGGCGGTCGGCGTAGGCCCGAAGGTGTTGGATCTGGGCCCGGACGCCGATGCGGGCGGACGGGAACCGTGCCGAGGAGGATCCGCCATCGACCGCGCCGATGCCGGCGAAGTTGTTGTGCGACGGCGGCATGCGCGTCGAGAACCGGAACCACCCGGTCTCGAGGATCGCCTGCACGAAGGCAACGTCCCCGGCGACGCCCTCCCGGTTCCCCTCCTCGATGAAGAGTCGAGCGAGCGTGCTCACCGGCACGGGGGGTCGGGCGCCGGTGATGTCCTTGGACTCGAACCACTCGGCGAGCTGGGCTGCGCTGAGTCGCGATGGGCCCATGATCGGCCCGGCGAGCGAGATCGGCGCCGCCGCCGAGCTCGACCCGCCCGAGCCCGGGACGGGCGCGACCGGGGGAGCGGGTCACAGGCGAGTGTCACCAGCGAGGTGATGGCGAGGACGGCGACGAGGCCGAAGCGGGCGGATCGTCGGGTGGGGAGACCGGGCATCGCAGGTTGCACCTTCTGGTCGGTCGGGATCCGGGTCGGACGTCGATGGTTCCGGGTTCGTGATCGTCTCGATCCGACCCGTCCTTGAGGACAAGTCGGCTGACGGCACCCGGCGCAGGCCGCGGAGGTCCGCACCGGAACCGATGATCGTGCCGCCGTCCCCGACCCGGCGACTCGACCGCGAGCACACTCGCGAACACCGTACGTGCTGGTGCGCACCAGCGCCCCGTCGATGTCCAAGTGGCCGGACGTCGTCGCTGCCGCCGCCCGCGGTTGGCATTCCCCTCATGGGGTCGCGATACGGTTAACGTCGCCTACGCGCTGCTCTCCGGGGCCGACGGCTGGATGTTCGACGGCGAGGACGCCCTCGGCCAGGTCGACACGATGTCGCTCGACAACCAGCGCAACCTGAAGCTCGCCATCGCCGGAGACCCGCAGTTCCTCGAGGTCGCCGAGCAGGTGGCCGCCGAGATGAACGCCTGGGCGCGGACTTCCTCGGCCGCGCGATCATCGCGGACTGGCGCGAGCAGCTCGACTTCACCACCCGCATCTTCCGCGCGCGCGGCCTGCACCTCGACGACCGCCACGTCGCGCACGCCCGACGGCACGTGGGGGTTCTCCGCGTCGATCGTCGACGCATGGCGCTGTACGTCGTGAACAACCACGAGCGGCTGCGCGCCGCAGGGCTCCTCGATCGTGCTGTACCTGCCCAAGATCCAGACCGCCGAGGAAGCCGCCGTCTGGGACCGCATTCTGAGTACCCTCGAAGACCACGTCGGCCTCGAGCGAGGCGCGATCAAGGCCTACGTGCTGGTCGAGCAGCTCGAGGAATCGTTCCAGCTGATGGAGATCCGCGCCGCGCTCGGCAAACACTTCGTCGGCTTCAACACCGGCCGCTGGGACTACATCAACAGCGTCTCCGACGCGCTGGCGTGGGATCCGGAGCTTCGTCAACCCGAACATCGACGCGATCACCATGACCTACGGGTACATGCGCGTCTACGAGGATCGGGTTCGCCGCGCGGTGAACACGCCCGACCGGCACGGTCGCTTCGCGCTCTGGCAGGGCGGCATGGAGCCGAACATCCCCGTCGGTTCCGAGGCCGGTGTCGAGGCGGGCATGAAGCGGCGGTGGCCGGCGGCACGCGCGAGGAGCGCGAGGGCGCCAGCGGCAAGTGGGTCGCCCACTGGAAGATGGTGCACATCGTGCGGCCCGGTCTGGGAGAGGGTCGGCGAGGACAACCAGCTCGGCCGCGAGTTCCCGCCGCTGACCTACACCGCCGAGGATGCCGCCGGCGCTGACGCCTGCTCGAGCACGCGCCGCGCACCATCGCGGCGCCCGCGACCTGCTCAGCGTCGCGCTGCAGTACGGCAACGCGTTCGGCCAGGGCTTCCAGGCCGCCGCGCTGAAGCCGGCGGACTTCTTTGGCAATGACGACGTGCTCTACCTGATGGAGGACATGGCCACCGGCGAGATCCGGGTGAGCATCCTCTGGGAATGGGTGCACAAGGGCGCGCCCCTCACGGAAGCCGACGAGGCCACCGGCGTCGCCGCCGGCGACCCGTTCACATCAGCGCTGTTCGCGCGCCTGCTCGACGAGGAGTACGACAAGCTGCTCGCGGCCGACGACCGCGACGTCTACGACGACTCCAAGACGACGACGCTGCCCATCGCCCGCGCGATCGTCGAGGCCTACGTGCCGAGCGCCCAACAAGGCGCCGTGGTACATCGACCTGCTGAACCTCAACCTCGACAACCACGACCTCGCCACGGCCGAGGAGCGCATCGCGCTGTACATGGCGCCTCTCGCGCGACGGCACGCGCATCACCGCGAACCTCGACTTCGACGCCTTGACGCCGGAGCCAGCTGAGAAGACCCGAACGATGAGCCATTGGAAGCAAATCGAAGCCATTCACGCAGTGGATGGCGCAGGACCGCGTTCGCCGGCATCACCCGCCTGTACTCCGCCGCGCCAGGTCGCCGAGCAGCGGGGCACGATCGCGACCGACTACACCGGTCGCGCGCGAGGCGGCGCCGAGGCCTTCTACGCCCGGCTGCGCGAGCTGTTCGAGCGAGAAGGAAGTCCATCACGACCTTCGGTCCGTACTCGCCGGGGCAGGCCGTGGCGATCAAGCGTCTCGGGATCGAAGGCATCTACCTCGGCGGCTGGGCCACCTCCGCGAAGGGCTCGGTCCCGAGGATCCCGGGCCCGGACCTCGCGAGCTACCCGCTGTCCCAGGTGCCCGACGAGGCCGCCGGCCTCGTGCGGGGCCTGCTCACGGCCGACCGCAATCAGCAGTTCGCGCGGTTGCGGATGACCGAGGCCGAGCGCGCGGCGACCCCCGAGGTCGACTTCCGCCCGTTCATCATCGCCGACGCCGACACCGGCCACGGCGGCGACGCCCACGTGCGCAACCTGATCCGCCGCTTCGTCGAGGTCGGCGTCACCGGCTACCACATCGAGGACCAGCGCCCCGGGGCCAAGAAGTGCGGCCACCAGGGCGGCAAGGTGCTCGTCGGGGTCGACGAGCAGATCAAGCGGCTCAACGCGGCGCGCTTCCAGCTCGACGTCATGGGCGTGCCCGGCATCATCGTGGCCCGCACCGACGCCGAGGCCGCCACCTGCTCGACAGCGCCGGCGACGAGCGCGACCAGCCCTTCATCCTGGGAGCGACGCGCACCGGGGTGCCGTCCTACAAGCTGACCACCCTGGCGCTCATGCGCACCTTCCACGACGCGGGCGCCACGATCTTCGACGGCTTCAAGCTGTACAAGGTCACCGACGAGGAGTACGCGGCCGCCGACGCATGGCTCGAGCGCACCGGTCTGAAGGTCAGGACGCCGAGGCCGCCGTCCGCGAGAACTCCGGCTCCGCGGATCCGCGTGCTCGAGGCGGCCTACGACGAGGTCGCCAACCAGATGGTCGAGCGGTGGGAGGTCGACTCGGGCCTCATGACCATCGGCGAGGCCGTCCTCGCCGCGCTGAAGAACCAGGTGGAGGACGGCAACGACGCCCCGATCAGCGACGAGGAGTGGACCGAGTTCGCTGCGACCGCGTCGTTCTGGTCGGTGCGCGAGAAGGCGCGTGAGCTGGGGATCGACTTCCACTGGGACGGCGACGTCGCCCGAACCCCGGAGGGCTACTACCAGGTCCGCGGCGGCATCCCGTACGCCATCCGCAAGTCGCTGTCCGTCGCGCCGTTCGCCGACATCCTGTGGATGGAGACGGCGTCGGCCGACGTGGCCGAGGCCCACGAGTTCGCCGAGGCGATCCACGCCGAGTTCCCCGACCAGATGCTGGCCTACAACCTGTCGCCGTCGTTCAACTGGGACTCGACCGGCATGACCGACGACGAGATGCGGGAGTTCCCGAAGCGGCTCGGCGAAGCCGGGCTTCGTGTTCAACTTCATCACCTACGGCGGCCACCAGATCGACGGCGTGGCGGCCGAGGAGTTCTCGACCGCCCTGCTGCACGACGGCATGCTGGCGCTGGCGCAGGTGCAGCGGAAGATCCGCCTGCTCGAGTCGCCCTACCGGACGCCCCAGACCCACGTCGGCGGCCCACGCCTCGACGCCGCGCTGGCCGCGTCGTCGGCCCGTACAGCGACCACCAAGGCGATGGGCAAGGGGTCGACCCAGGTCCAGCACCTGGTGCAGACCGAGCTGCCCAAGAAGGTGTTGGAGAACTGGCTGGCCGACTGGAGCGACGTCAACGGCCTCGACGGGCAGTTCAGCGTGCGGCTCCGCCCGAGCCGCGAGGGCGAGAACGTGCTGGAGCTCGCCATCCTGGGTGCTGGCGACGAGGTGAAGGCCGACCTGGTCTTCTCGCCGATCACCGACCGCCGCGGCAACGTGATCCTGTCGGTGCGCGACCAGAACACCTACGACCTGAGCCTGCGCCAGAAGCGGTTGATGACGCTGCTGCACCTGTACGTGCTGAAGCGCTACCAGGTCGGCGTCGTGCACTACGTCACCCCGACCGACGACAACGACCACCAGACCAAGCACATGGCGGATCACGGGATCTACACCGACGTCAACACCGAGGTCGGGCAGATCATCGTCGCCAAGGTCGACGCCGGGACGGTCGACCGGCTCGCCGACGACACCGACGGTGCGCTGACCAAGCTCATCCGCAAGGAGAGCTGACGTCGCTGATCACGTGACGGCCACCGCCGACGTCTACGACGAGCGGGGCGAGGAACTGGCCTCGCTCCCGCTGCAGATGCGCAGCTTCGGTGCGCACGGCACCTTCGACGGACCCGTGCGCACCGTTCGCTGCTTCCAGGACAACGCCCTGGTCAAGCAGGTGCTGTCGACCGACGGCGCCGGCGCGGTGCTGGTCGTGGACGGCGGCGGGTCGCTCGAGACGGCGCTCGTGGGCGACATCATCGCCGGGCTCGCCGTCGCCAACGGGTGGGTCGGCATCGTCGCCAACGGCGCGATCCGAGACTCCACTGGCGATCGACGAGCTGGCGATCGGCGTCAAGGCGCTGGGCACCAACCCGCGCAAGAGCGCCAAGACGGGAGCTGGTGAGCTCGACGTTCCGGTGAGCTTCGGCGGCGTCACGTTCACCCCCGGGGCCCGTCTCTGGAGCGACGCCGACGGCATCCTCGTGGAGCGGCTCGCCAGCTGAGCGCAGCGATGCACCGTGTCAGCGGTGCTCGGCCGCAGGGAAAGGTCGTGCGGACGTGGCCGTGGGGTCACCAGGAGCCGGCACCGCTAGATTCGCCCCGTGCCCCTCCGCCTCATCCTCGCCGAGGACAGCTTCCTCATGCGCGAGGGCGTTGCGGCCCTCCTCGACGTCGACGACGGTGTCGACCTGGTCGCATGCGTGTGGTTCGTATGACGAGCTGCTGGCCGCGGTCGAGGAGTACGGCCCTGATGTGGTCATCACCGACATCCGCATGCCCCCGTCGCAGACCGACGAGGGCATCCGGGCGGCGAACGTGCTCCGATCTGATCACCCCGACATCGGCGTCGTGGTGCTCAGCCAGTACGTCGAGCCCGCGTATGCGATGAAGCTCTTCGCGGAGGGGTCGGAGGGGCGGGCGTACCTGCTCAAGGAGCGCGTCGCCGATCTCGATGAGTTGGCCGCCGCGGTCCGGGCGGTGGCTGCGGGCGGCACCGTCGTCGACCCGAAGGTGGTGGATGCGCTGCTGCAGGGGCAGGCCGAGCAGCGGTCCACGGTGCTGGACCGCTTGACCGAGCGGGAGCAGGAGGTGCTCGCCGCGATGGCGACGGGCGCCAACAACGCCGCCATCGGCGAGACGCTGTTCATCTCGGCGCGGTCGGTCGAGAAGCACATCGGGTCGATCTTCACCAAGCTCGATCTTTCGGAGACCGAGGACTCACACCGGCGTGTGCGAGCGGTGCTGCTGTATCTGGGCGGCGTGCAGCAGTGAATCCCCGGACTCGGCGCCGGCCCGGCGCGGTGTGGCCAGCACCACCCGTCGCTGCGGGCAGGCCGGGTTGGTAGCCGTGATCGCGAGCGCGACGATGGCGGGATGACCGACGTCAGGGTGCTCATCGTCGACGACCAACCGCCGTTCCGCGACGCCGTGCGCATGGTGGTGGAGATGACCGACGGGTTCGTCGTGGTGGCCGAGGCCGAGGACGGCGAGCAGGCCGTGGCGCTGGCCGCCGAGGTCCGGCCGGAGCTGGTGCTGATGGACGTGCAGATGCCGGGGATCGACGGTCTGGAGGCCACACGGCAGATCATGGGCCTGGACGGTCCGCCGCACGTGCTGGTCATGTCGACCAGGGAGTCGGGCGACTACCTCGAGCCAGCGCTCGCCGCCGGCGCCGTCGGGTTCCTCCCCAAGTCGCAGTTCTCCATGGACACCCTCGACGAGGTGTGGGCGACCGCCTCCGCGACTGACGGTTCGGTCTAGATCGTCGCCGGCTCGCCGACCGGGATCGCGCCGCGTACGACGGTGCCACGGCCGGGGGCGGCGTCGATCACGACCGTGCCGCCCACGGTGTCGAGTCGGTCGGTCATCCCGTTGAGTCCTGCCCCGTGGCCCACCGATGCGGTGTCGAACCCACGGCCCTCGTCGCGCACCTCGAAGCGGAGCTGCCCGTCGCCGTTGGACAGCGTCACCCACGCCTCCGAGGTCCCCGAGTACTTGGCGCAGTTCTGGAGCGACTCCAGCACCGAGAAGTAGACGGCGGCCTCGATCTCGCGGTCGTAGCGGGGCAGATCGTCGGCGTGGACCGACACCTGCACGGCCGCTTTCGCCGCCTGGTGGCTGATGGCGACCGGCAGCCCTCGGCTTCGAGCAGCGGCGGGTAGATGCCCGCTGCGAAGTCCCGCAACGACTCGATCGCCGAGCCCGCTGCGCCCTCGAGCTGCGCCAGCAGCGACGCGGTCTTCTCCGCACCTGCACGCTCGGCCCGCATCCGTGTGGGGCCGAGGCCGACCTTGACCGCGACGAGGGTCTGCTGGGGGCCGCTGTCCAGGCTGTGCTCGAGCGCCCGCCGAGCGGCGTCGGCCGCGACCAGCACCCGTCCGCGTGACGCCTCGAGCTCGGCGACCCGCTGCCGGAGCCGAGCGGTCAGGCGGGTGTTCCGCATCGCCAACCCGATGCCGGATGCGAGCGAGCCGATGAGTGCCTCGTCCTGGGGCGTCACGGTCTCACCGGCGGACTTGACCAGGGAGATGCCGCCGAGGAGCTCCCCGTCGTGCACCACGGGGACCGACAGATCGGCGTCAGGGTCGACGAAGTCGCCGGACCCTGGTACCGAGCGGCGAGGTGCATCTTCGGGCCAGGTCGACGCCGTCTCGAAGGCCTCCCCGGACCGCACCCAGACCGCGGCGGTCGCCGCACCGCACCCGTCGACGACCAGGTGCGGGATCTGTGCGAGCAACTCGTCGTCGGACGTGTCGGTCGACCCGCGCGAGAACCGCTGCAGGATCTCGTGCGGTGTGGCGCGCTGGCCGTACACGAGCCGGTTGGCCCAGCGTTCGACCCGCACGCGAGCCGGTTGGAACGCCAGCGCGACGATCACCGTGGCCAGGATCGACAGCTCGAAGCTGCTGCCGCCGCCGAGGAGACCGGACAGGCCGACGACGATGGCGATGTACACGCCGGCGATGAACGCCGCGAGCGTGCCGAACAGGAAGGACCGGTTGACGATCGTGTCGATGTCGTAGAGCCGGTAGCGCATGATCGCGACCAGGATCGCGAGCGGAACGAGGATGACGCCGACGGCGTCGATGACGAGGAACCGGTCGTCGTCGATGGTGCCCGCCTCGGCGAGGAACCCGTTGAGGATGGCGATCGGGATGTACACCGTGGCGCCGAGGGCGAGCCAGCCGATCTGGCGGCGCTCGACCGGGCCGCTGCGTCGCCACTTGAGCACCAGGGAGCACGCCGAGAACAGGAGGATGAGGATGAGCCCGAAGGTCAGCAACCCGCCCAGGTCGCCCATCGCTGCGCTGGTCGACTCGCTCACGAACGGGTGCCCGAGCGCTTCGCCCTCGCTCGTGGGGGTAGGGCTGGTCGACGAGGGGGTCGACAGGAGGATCACCGCCGACAGCACAGCGGTGTAGACGGCGCTGGCACCGAGGAAGCGGCGCCGCCAGAGCTCACGTGTGTGGCCGTCGGGGAACAGGATGAACATCGGGATCATGAGCCCGGCGATGATGGGGAACATCGCATCGCTGAGCAGCGCGAACCACTCAGCGGCTCCCGTCATCCCTGCATCGTTGGTCACCTCTGCGAGCGCGGCGGCTGCGATCAGCGATTCGAAGCCGAGCCCGAATCCCACCACGAGCGGACCGATCAGGTTGCCGGGGCGGCGGAGCACGATGAGCCCACCCACGACCACGAACGTCGCGTTCGCGACGGTCTGGGCGATGACGCCAGCACTCGGGCGCACGGTCACACCGATGACGGCGGCGGCGGCGAACAGGCCGACGACCAGCCAGGAGCAGCCCCTTCGCGAGGGCGGTCGGGGTCTCGGGTGCTGCGGCCTCGGGCGTCTGGATGCCGTGGCTGGTCATGGTCGTGGTTGTGGGACCGGGTTCATCGGAGGCTGGTGGTTCGGCGGTGGGGACAGGCAGGTCAGGCGGTGGGTGGTTCGGGGCCGAGGTGCTCGCTCGGTGGTGACGGTGCCGCCGATGGCGTCGATGCGGTCGGTCACGACCGTGAGGTCGATGTCGCCGCCGGCGTCGTGCTCGATGGTCAGTGCGACGTGGCGGTCCTTGTCGATCACGGCGACGTGCACGTTGCGGGCTCCGGCCATGTGGGCGGTGTCGATCGCTTCCAGCACGCAGAAGTACACGGTTTCCTCGACTCGTCGTTCGTGGCGTCCGACGCCGTCGGTCTCGATGGTGAGCGGAACGGGTGAGGTCCGTGCGACGGCGGTGAGCGCGGCGGCGAGGCCTTCGGCTTCGAGCAGCGGTGGGTAGATCCCGTGTGCCACGGCGCGCATCGCGTCGACGGCCCCCTGGGTGGTGTCGGCCAGGGTGTCGACCATCGTGGCGATGTCCTCGGCGCCTTCGCGCCCGGCGATGGTCCTGGCGAGGCCGAGCTTCACCTTGAGCGCCACCACCTCCTGCTGTGCCCCGTCGTGCAGGTCGCGTTCGAGCCGGTGGCGTTCGGCGTCCTGGGCGGCGATCAGGCGGCGGCGGGACTCGCGGACCTCGATCGCGCGTTCCTCGAGCTCGCGGTTCAACCGGAGGTTGCGCAGGACCAGCGCGGCGCCGGCCGCGACGTCGGCGAGCAGTTCCCGGTCGGCGGGGGTCACCGGGTCGTCGGCGGGTTTGGTGATGCTCAGCGCGCCGAGTGCGACGTCGTGGTGGCGGACCGGTTCGAACATCGAGAACGCGTCCGGGGCGGCTCCATCGGTGTCGGCCGGTTCGACGGCTGCGAGGCCGGTCGGCCAGGAGCCGTCGGCGACCAGGCGGTTGCCGGTGCGGACCCAGACCACGGCCTGCTCGGCGCCGGTGCCGGCTGCGAGGAGTCGGGCGAGCTCGTCGGTGCTGCCGTCGGCGGCGTTCTCCGAGAGCCGGTCGGTCAACTGCGACAGGACCTCCTGCGGCGTGGCCCGGTCGCCGTAGACCAGCCGGTTGGCCCAGTGCTGGAGGCGGCTGCGGATCGGTTCGAACAGCACGGCGACCACCGCAGTGGCCACGATGGGCAGGACGAGACCCGGGCCGCCGTCCTCGGGCAGGCCGATGATCAACAACGGCACCACGACCACGGCGGCGTACAGGGCGGCGATCGACACCGCGAGGCCGAGGTACGCGACCGACTTCGAGATGATCGCATCGATCTCGTAGAGCCGGTAGCGCATGATCGCCACCCCGAACGCCACCGCGAGCACGAGCTTCGCCACACCGTCGAGCACGAGGAAGGCGCGCTCGTCGGGGCTCCCGAGCGGTTGGGCGAACCCGTTCACCAACAGGAGCGAGAGGTAGAGAACGACGCCGACGGCCACGACGACGATCTGTCGGCGCTCCACTGCATCGGTGCGGCGACCCCGGACGATCAGCCGGATCGCGAGCACGATGCCGCACAGGAACATCGGCACGACGAAGAGCCCGCCGAGGATCGTGCCGATCGACCCCTCGTCCACGCCGTCGAGGAAGGGGTGCGGCTGGGTCGGCGAATCGGGCCCCAGCGGCTGCGGCAGCGCGAACGCGGTCACGATCGTCCCGGCCAACGCCCACACGCCGCTGATGACGAGGAACCGACGCTCACCGGGCGTCCGGGGCCGGTCGCCGGGGAAGAGCAGCCACAGCGCGATGTTCCCGACCCACAGGAGTGGGACGGTGGCCACGTTCGCGACCAGTGCGACCCATCCGGCGGCCACGACGTCGCCGCCGCCCGCCAGCGTGTCGGCGGTGACACACGCGGCGTAGACCACCGTCCAGCCCACGCCGATCACGACGAGGAGCGGACCGATCACGTTGCCCGGTCGACGGAGCACCAGGATCGTCCCCACCGCCACCTGGCTGAAGTTCAGTACTCCGAAGACTTCGAAGCCGATCGTCTGGATCAGGATCGCCAGGTAGGACGTGACGCCGATCACCCAGGCGAGGATGAGCAGCCGAGCGCGCTGCGTCGCTGACCCGAGGCGATCGGTCGTCGGTGACGAGGGCGTTGCTCATCGGGCTCCGTCCCTCACCGGGCTCCCTCTCATCGGGAAGCGGTACGCCCCGACGGGGGTGTCGCGGCCCTTGACCATGGCAGGTTCCAGCTTGTCCGCGTCGGGTGCGTCCGTGATCGCTGCCCACGTGGGTTCGCTCAGCACGGTCTCGCCGGGCTCGGCCCACTGCTGGAGCCGCTGGGTGAGGTTCACCGTGTCGCCGACGACCGAGTACTCCAGGCGTTCCTCGGAGCCGAGCAGCGCCGCGGCGACCAGACCGGTCGACAGGCCGATGCCGAGGCCGAACGCAGGGCGTCCGTCCGAGCTCCACCGTTCGTTCAGCTCGTGCTGTGCGGCGTGCATGGCCGCTGCCGCCTCGACGGCGCGGTCGGCATGGTCCTCTTGCGGGACCGGGGCGCCGAAGACGGCCATCACCGCGTCGCCGACGAACTGCATGACGGTGCCCTGCGCAGCGAGCACCGCCTGGTTCATGGCGCCCCGGTGCTCGTGCAGCTGCTCTGCGAGCAGGCTGGGGTCCGCATGCTCGGCGATCGTCGTGTAGCCGCGGATGTCGGACATCAGGACCGTCACCGTCATCTCCTCGGACTCCCCGGGTCGGCGGCCCTCGTCGAAGATCTGCTCCGCGACGCCGCCGGGGAGCAGGCGACTCAGGGCGTCGCCCTGCTCCTTGCGGTCCACGATCGCCCGCTGCAGCATGCGGAGCCGCACCAGGCTGTCGTCGCGGCCGGCGGCGAGGCCCTCGGCCAACTTCGCGAAGAGCGCGTCGACCTCGGCGTCGACCGCCGCCGGGGTCGTCCTGCGGTGCACCGCGATGGCGTTGACCGTCCGGCCCTGCGCGACCTGCTGGAGCAGCTCTTCCTCGCTGCTCGACAGCGACCCGTCCGCACGCACGGGGCTGGTCAGCCCCTCGACGATCTTGGGGTCGAGCATGGAGCCGCCCGCGGCCACCTCGCGCACGGCCCGGGCGAGCTGGTCGCCCTCGCCGACGCGGTCCTTGAGCAGGTAGGCGTAGCCGGCGGCCCCCTCGGAGAGCAGCGCCACCACGTAGTCGGGGTCGTCGAACTGCGACAGGATCACCACACCGGTGCCGGGGTGGCGCCGGCGGACCTCCTTCGCCGCGTCGATGCCCTCACGCGAGAAGTCGGGCGGCATGCGGATGTCGGTGACGATCACCTGGGGCTGGGTCGATTCGGCCCCGTGGACGAGCTCGTCGTAGTCGGCGCCCTGGCCCACCACCTCGACGTCGTCCTCGAACTCCAGCAGCGCCTTGACGCCCTCCCGCACGATGAGGTTGTCGTCTGCGAGGAACACCGAGATCGGCATCGAGGCCTCCTGGCCGGTGAGCGTACGGGGATCAGTCTCGGGCGGACCGCTGCTGAGCGACAGCGTGCGGGCGCGACACGAGGGGTGGGGCAGACACCACCCCTGCGGGTGGCGTCATCGCGGGGAGCCGAGGTCACGTTCCGCGCCCTCGATCGCCACGGACACCGTCACGCCGCGGTGCACGCCGACCCAGTCCTCGGCGATCTGGTCGAGGTCGGCGTCGGTGCGGGTGGGCGAGTGGTGGAACAGGGCGAGCTCCTTCGCTCCGGCCTCCTGCGCCAGCTCGACCGCCGCGCCGATGGTGGCGTGGCCGTAGTCGGTCGCGAGCCGTTCTTCCCCGGCGACGAACTGCGCGTCGTGGATGAGCAGGTCGGCGTCACGGGCGAGCTCCACCGCAGCAGCGCGCCGCGGGCCCTGACCCGCCGTCAGGTGATCGGGGAGGTACGCGAGCACTGCGTCGTTGCGCTCGACGCGGTAGCCGAACGTGCGGCCGCCCTTGTGGTCGATCTCGCGAGCGGTGACCGTGCAGCCCTCGATCTCGTGCGTGCCCTCGTCGACGGTGTCGAACGCCCATCGCCCCCGCAGACCGGAGCTGTCGATCGGGAAGTGCGGCGGCGACATCGCCCGGTCGAGCAACGCCGCGGGCGGGACCCCGTGTTCGGGCAGCAGGAGCTGGACCTCGGCATCGTCGCGGTCGCCGGCGGCGAAGAACGGCAGGCCCTGGAGGTGGTCCCAGTGGAGGTGGGTCAGCAGGATCGTGCCCCGGAACGGTGCCCCTCCGAGCTGGGCCGTCACCGAACGGATCCCGGTGCCGGCGTCCAGGATGAGGCTCGGCGCGTCGCCGACGGTGGGCCACACGAGCACGCACGAGGTGTGGCCACCCGTACGCGCGAACTCCGTGCCGGGGGCGGCCGTGGAGCCCCTGACCCCGCAGTAGCGCAGCCTCACCCGGTCATCTCGCGTCGGTGCCCCTGGCTGATCTCGGCGAGCAGGTCGTGGTCGACCTGGTCGCGACGGGCCACCGCCACCTTGGCCTTCGTGATGGCGCGCAGCGTCGCGGTGCGGGTCCCGCCCTCGAGCAGGGCACGTTCGCCGAGGATCGCCCCCGGTCCCACCTCGGCGAGCGGTTCGCCGTCGACCTCCATCGACAGCACACCGTTGAGCAGCAGGAACAGCTCGTCGCCGGCCTCCCCCTGCTCGGTGAGCAGGTCGCCGGCCTTCAGCGGACGGGTGCGCACCTTCTCCCCGCCGCGCATCACCATGCCGGCCACCTGACGCTCCAGCGCGGACTCCACCTCGGTCACCAGCACCTCCGAGTCCTGGTCGCCCCACGGCGTGTGTCGGCCGAACGAGTGCTGCCACCACTCCTTGAAGTCCGCGAGGCCGGCCTTGGCCGACAGCGTGCCGTCGTCGCCGTAGACCCAGTGGCGGGGGAACTTGCTGGCGCCGATGAGCTCGTGCTCCGAGCTGCCGTCCGCGTGGATGGTGAGTGCGAGGGTGGTCCACACCGTCGGTGCTTCGAACTGCACGAACGGCGGCTTCTTCACCCGCCGTGGCGCAGGGGAGCGCGGTGTGGCCGCCGACGGTCTGCACGAAGCGGGCGGAGCCGTCCGCGATGGTCGATCTCGGGCCGGAGGTCGGGCAGCGCAACGGCAGCGAAGGTGGCGCGCGCACCGCCGACGGCGATCGTGGTGGCGCCCATCAGGCACCCGCCGGCGTGACCGGCATCGACGATCGTGCCGGCGTCATCGACCTCGATCCACCCTTCGAGGCGGTTGGCGAAACGGAAGCGATCCTCCCCGCACAGCTGTTCCAGATCGTCGATCGCCTCGGGCGGCGGGTCGTCGTAGTGGGTGAACCCGCTGCCGAACATGGCCTTGTTGATGCCGCCCACCGCTTCGGACGGGATCCAACTGATGCTGGTGGCGGTCGCGTGGTGTCGCATGGAGGCCTCCTGGGCGAGATCGGGGCGTCGATGGCCCCGAATCGACCGTACGAACCGGGGCATGCCCGTCCAAGGGGGCCAGCCCGTCGGCCATGGTGGTGCTGACCCCCGGCCGCTGCGGGCGTGTGCGTCATTGCGTCCCGTGGCTCACCCGGCTCGAATGGGACGATGCCGGACGCGACGGGGACGAGACCGAGGTGGCGCTCGACGGGCTCGGACGACGCGGTCGTCGTCGGCGCAGGACCGAACGGGCTCGTGGCGGCGATCACGCTGGCCGCCGCCGGGTGGAACGTGACCGTGCTCGAGGCGGCGCCCCGCCCCGGCGGCGGCACCCGCTCCGAGGAGCTGACGCTGCCGGGTGTGATCCACGACGTCTGCTCCGCGATCCATCCGCTCGGCCTCGCCTCACCTGCGCTTCGCTCGCTGCCGCTGGGCGAGCACGGCCTGGAGTGGGTGCATCCCGACGTACCGCTGGCACACCCCCTCGACGACGGCCGGGTTGCGCTGCTGCACCGCTCGGTCGAGGACACCGCGGCCGCGCTGGGGCCCGACGCGTCGGCCTACCGCAAGCTCTTCGGCCCGTTCGTGCGGTCCGGGTTCGAGCTCACCGACGGGCTCCTGTCGCCGCTGGCCGTGCCGCCGGAGCACCCGATCACCCTCGCCCGGTTCGGCGTCGACGCGATCCAATCCGCACGGCGCGTCGACCGCCGGAGGTTCGTGACCGACGAGGCGGGTGGTCTCTTCGCCGGTCTCGCGGCCCACTCGGTGCTGCCGCTGGAGTCCCTCGGCACGGCCGGGTTCGGCCTCATGCTGGGCGGGCTGGGCCACATGGTGGGGTGGCCGATGGCGGCGGGCGGCTCCCAGTCGATCGCGGACGCGCTGGTGGGCGTGCTCGAGGGACTCGGCGGGACGGTGCGCTGCGACACCCAGGTGACCTCGCTCGACGAGCTGCCTCCCGCCGGCGCGGTCCTGTTGGACCTCACCCCCCGACAGGTCGTCGCGATCGCCGGCGATCATCTGGATGCCAGGTACGCCAAACGGCTGCGGCGCTACCGGTACGGGCCCGGGGTGTTCAAGGTGGACTGGGCGCTCGACGGACCGATCCCCTGGACGAACCCCGAGGTCGCGCGGGCGGCGACGGTGCACCTCGGCGGCACGATGGCCGAGGTCGCCGCGGCCGAGGACGACGTCGCCAGGGGCCGCCACCCGTCGCGACCGTTCGTCCTGCTGGCCCAGCAGTCGCAGTTCGACCCGAGCCGGGCGCCGAGCGGCGTCGAGACGGCCTGGGCGTACTGCCACGTGCCGAACGGGTCGACGGTCGACATGACCGAGCACATCGAGGCGCAGGTCGAGCGGTTCGCGCCCGGGTTCCGCGACCGTGTCATCGCCCGCCACACGATGTCGCCCGCGGCGTCGGAGCGCCACAACGCCAACTACGTCGGCGGCGACATCAGCGGTGGTGCGACGGACCTCCGCCAGTTCGTCGCCCGACCGACCCTCGGGCTGCACCCTTGGGCCACCCCGGTGGACGGGCTGTACCTCTGCTCGTCCTCGACGCCGCCCGGCGGGGGCGTGCACGGCATGTGCGGCTGGCACGCGGCCCACGAGGTCCTGCGACGCCAGCCGCTCCTGCGCTGAGCGCACGGCGGTCGACCCCGTGTCGCCGCCGAGCAGCCCGATGCGCTGGCACCTCGGTCGAGATCGGCCGAGCACCGAGGTTCGGGCCGAGCGCCGGCCCGCCGTGGCCTGGCGGCCTCAGACGGTGAGGGCGCCGGTCTCGAACCCCCGAGCGACCGCCCCTGCCCGATCGGAGACGCCGAGCTTGCCGTAGATGTGCAGGAGGTGGGTCTTGACCGTTGCCTGGCTGATGTGGAGGTGCTCGGCCACCTGTGCGTTCGTGTTGCCGTTCGCCACCTCGCGGAGGATCTCGATCTCCCGTGACGTCAGTGCCGTCGGCGTCGTCTCGCGTGACCGTTCGACGAGTCGCTTGGCCACCGGAGCGCCGAGCACGGTCTCACCGGCTGCGGCTCGGCGGACGGCATCGACGAGGTCCTCCGGAGGAGCGTCCTTGAGGAGGTAGCCGGAGGCGCCGGCCTCGAGGGCCCGCACGATCGCCTCGTCGCTGCCGTAGGTGGTGAGGACGATGACGGATGCGTCGGGCCACCGGTCCTTCAACATGGCGGTCGCCCCGGCGCCGTCGAGCACCGGCATCCGCAGGTCCATGACGATCGTCGACGGGCGGAGCCGCAGCGCGGCGTCCACGGCCTCCTGGCCGTTCGCCACCTGCGCGACCACCTCGATGTCGGGCTCCGCAGCGAGGAGCGCGGTGATCCCACGGAGCACGACGGGATGATCGTCCGCGACCACGACCGTGATGGAGCCGGTCATGTGATCACCGGAAGGTGGAGCGACACGACCGCGCCACCGTGCTCGTCGTCCTCGAGGATCAGGTCGCCCCCGAGCAGGCTGGCGCGCCGCCGGAGCAGCTCCAGCCCCTGACCGCCCGTGAGTGCGCCGCGGTCGTTCACGTGCCCATGGTGCATGCCGATCCCGTCGTCGCGGACGTCGAGCGCGACGACGTCACCGAGGAAGGACAGCGTCACCTGCACCTCGCGAGCTCGGGAGTGCGTGGTCACGTTCAGGAGCAACTCCCGGGCCGCGCGCAGGACCGTGGCCTCGGTGTCCGCATCGAGGCGTCGGGGCGTTCCCTCGACTCGGAACACCCCGTCGACGGTCGTTGGCAGCGCGTCGACCTCGAGGCGCAGGGCATCGGTCAGCGACCCCGCGTCCAGCTCGGTCGGTCCCACGGCGTCGATCAAGCGACGTGCGGTGGCGAGGTTGTCCGTCGCGGTTGCTTCGATCGCCGAGAGGTCGATGCGGTCGTCGTCAGCGCGACGGGCCGCTCGACAGAGCAGCACGATCGAGGTGAAGCCCTGTGCGAGCGTGTCGTGGATCTCGCTGGCGATGCGGGCACGTTCGACGACGACGCCCTTCGCTCGCTCCGCTGCTGCCAGGTCGTCGCGGGTGCTGCGGAGCTGGGCGATGAGCTCGGCCTGCTCCCGGTTGAGGCGACCCAGCTCGCGAAGTGCCGAGTAGAGCGCGGTCCCGGCCACGAACACGGCCAGTGGCACGACGACGGTCCACCGTGGAGTGTCGCCGGTCGACCAGGCCAGCACCCAGATCCCGGTCACCGCCGCCGAGGACGCGATGGCCGCGTACGGGGCCTCTGAGTAAGCGCGGTAGCAGGCCGCGTAGATCACGAGGCTGAGGATGGACCACCGGTCATCGCCCAGGAGGAGCAGCCCCCACCCGCCGATCGCGATGGTGACTGCGGCCGCCGTGGCAGCGGAGGACGGGCGGAACAGGTCGCCGGTGAGCGCGACTGCGAGACCGGCGAGGGTCACCAGGGGGATGGCTGCTGCGGCGATGGTGGCCGGTCCGTCGAGCGTCGGCCGGTACGCGATCGAGGCCGTCGCTGCGAACAGGCAGACCCCGAGCCCGAGCCAGATCAACTCGGTTTCGTGCCGGCGCCCCGATCGCGGCGCCGGCACGCGACGCCGGGGCGTCCGGCGGTGGCGTCATCGCGGGCTCCTCACGGTTCCAGCGTATTGCCGGCGTCGGTCACCGGGTCCTGGACCGATGACGGAGTCCGTCGCTGCGTCAGGCTCGGCGCCAGGCCGACCACGAGCGGTGCCGCGACGCCGAGGTGCAACACGTTGAGCCAGATCGCCGAGCCGAGCGACTCGGCGACGGTGGCGGCCAGCAGTCCGTAGAGCATCAGCGCCGCTGCGCCCACGACGAGGCCCGTCGGGCGGGGGCGTCGGCTGAACCGTCGGAGGAGCCCGGCCAGCGCGACGGCTCCCAGGGACCCCACGAGGGTCGCCGCCAGCACGTCCGCCAGGGCGACGAGCTGGGCGGAGCCGCCACGGGACTTGACGGTGACCGCCGGGGCGGCGACGAAGAGGGCCGTCGCCACGGCGAGCGCAGTGGCGGTTGCCGTGGCCGACCTGGCGAGGTGTTCCCACGGACGTCGCTGGCCGTGGTGTGGATCATGTCGTGGGGTGGTCGTGGTGAGGGCCATGTGGGCAACTCCCGGTTCACTGGGTGGTGGATCCATCCTGGGTGGACGTCCGCTCCGCCACATCGGCCAACGGGTGGTACCTGGAATCCACCAGATGGTTGATGGGCGGCGGTGTCGTGCCGGCCACGATCGACCCATGGCAACCACCGCTCCGACCGGCACCCCGCTCGCCCCGACCCCGGCGATCGAGACGCCCGGCTCCCCCTCGAGCTCCACGGGAGCGCCTGATCGGGCGAGGGCCGCTGCATCGGCAGCGCCCAGCCTGATCTTCCTGGCGGTCAACGCCCTCGGTGGTGTCCGGGCCGCCGTCCTCGCTGCGAGCATCGCGTCGTTCGTGCTGGTCGCAGTGCGCCACCATCGGGGCCGGTCGATCGGTCTGCTCCTGCCCATGTCGGTGCTCTACGTGGTGGGCCGGGCAGCTGTCGGACTGCTGAGCGGATCCGACGACGTCTACTTCGGGGTCGGTCTGGCCGTCAGCGCGCTCGTTGCCATCGCAGCGCTCGGCACCACGATGACCTCCTCCCCGGCGGCGGCGGCGGTCATCCCCACGTTCGTGCGCTACTCACCCAGCACGGTGGCCCACCCGACCTACCGACGGGTCGCGAGGAGGGTCACGGCCGTCTGGGCGGCGGGTGAGCTGGCCATGGCTGCGTGGGAGGCGCACCACCTCGCACGTGCCACGACAGAGCAGTTCCTCGGCATGAGGATGCTGGTGGGGTGGCCCGCCATGTTCGTGCTCGTCGGGATGCTCATCTTCTACGTGCGCCTGCGGCTCGATCCGGTGGAGCTGTCGAGCTGTCGCGGTCCTCCGGTCCGGGGGACATCCTGACTCGATCCCACGGGAACAGTCGGGCAGCTCCAAGAGTGCTCAAGGCGGACCTTGAGCACTCGTGGAGCTGGGGGGAATCGAACCCCCGTCCGCCAGGTGGTCACCGACCTTGCTACGACCATTCCCGCACCTCGGCCTCGACGGCTACCGAACTGGCGGGTCAGCGGGCCGCACGAGGCGGCCACCGCCGGGTCTTTCCCCGATGTCAGCGGTCTTTCTCGCCGTCAGTGGTCTTTCCCTACGGTCCACCCACGCTTCTGTTGCCGGGCTGCGTGGATCTGGCCCCGTGCGCCATTGCTGGTCACTGTTTTCCTCTCGCAATCAGATGGTGAGATCAGGCTGCGAGAGCGAACTGCTCATTCTTGGCGGTTCTTTGGGTGCCCCCGTTTAACGAGTCTGAAGCAACTCGGGTCGCAAACTCGGCTTCCAGGTCCCAACGTCGAAACCAGTCAGCCCCGTGATTGCATCGCTCAGTCTACCCTCACCGCCGACGCCCCGCTCAGCGGGCCGCTTCGAGCGCCGGGCCGATCCACTCCTGCCACACCCAGCGCTTGTCCTCGGGGTGGTGATCGATGAACGCCGCGTCCTTCTCGGCGGTCGGCTGGCCGCCGGGGTCGGCGTTGACGCACGTCCGCTCGGTCGCCTCGACAACGATCGAGCCGGGCACGGCCCTCGCGGCGTCGCGCAGGATGTCGTTGAACCAGTAGGTGTAGCCACCGGTGCGGTTCGGCGTGACTCCGGTCGGGCAGATCCACGCCGGGAAGGCGGTGCGCGTCCCGGCCTGTGCGGCCCGGCTCGCACGCTGCACGAGCTGGTCGAGAATCGCTCCGCGCAGCTCCGGTGTGCGCGCACCGAGGGTTCGGCCGTCCGGTGCCGTCCAGGCAATGTGCTCCCACCCGCCAGCGAAGAACACCATCCACTCCGGCGCGACACCGAGACCGATCTGCTCGGCCTCCACCTGGCGGGAGCAGTCGAAGGACCCCGCCCCCTCGTCGGCGGCGTCGACGGGTGTGAACGCTGCCGCGGCGAGCGAACCGCATCCGATGATCGCCCGCATGTCGATCGACGCGATCGACCCCGGAAGCTGATCGCGAGTCGGTGGGGGGAACGCAGCGGTGAAGCCGAGTGAGTCTCCGGCGACCATCACCCGGGCCGGAGGCGGCGGCGGAGGCGGAGGCGGCGGCGGAGGGGGTGGAGCGACGGTGCTCGGCTCCGGCGTCGGCTCGGGCGCCGGAGCGGCCGTGGTCGGGGCCGTGGTGGGGGGTGTCGTCGTCGTGGTCGCGGTCGTCGGCGGCGCCGTCGGAGGTGGGGCGAGAGCCAGGTCGACCGACTCGGTGGCGCTGACCTCCTCGCTGACCGATCGCGGGCCGCCGTTGCCCACCAACAGCACCATTCCGGCCACGACCGCGACCGCTCCCGACGCCCATGCCACCCGTCGGGGTGCCAGTGCCGCCGCCCAGTCCGAGCGGGAACGCAGCGGTTGCTCGACGAACTTCAGCGACAGCCAGGCCAGCAGCACCGAGACGGGCACGGTGATCGCTGCGACGCCCGCCGGCGATGCACCGGGCAGCTGGGCCTGGACGAACAGCTGGGTCGGCCACGACCACAGGTACAGGCCGTACGAGCGGACCCCGACCCAGGTGAGGGTCCGGTTCGAGAAGAACTGGGCCATGGGTCCCGGGCGACTCACCACCACGACCAGCACCAACGAGGCGATCCCGGCGAGCAGAAGACCGCCGGTGTAGGTGAAGGTCCGGTCGATCTGCAGCACCGCTGAGAGCGCCACCAGCCCCAGGATCGCCACCATCGACGCTGCGTTCAGGGTCGGGCTGGCCACCAGCGCACGCCGCGCCGCTCCCTTGGGTCGCCCGTGCAGGAACGCTCCGGCGGCGCAGCCGAGGAGCAGCGCGCCGGCGCGGGTGTCGGTGCCGTAGTACACCCGGTTCAGATCCGCGCCGGCCAGTGCCAGGTAGGCGGCCCAGCTGACCGACATGGCGCCCAGCACCGCGGCGACCACCCCCACGACCGTCGTCCGCGAACGGCCCATCCGTCGCGCCAGCGCCACCGCCGCCAGCAGGATGAGCGGCCAGGTCAGGTAGAACTGCTCCTCGATCGACAGCGTCCAGGCGTGGCGCAGCGGAGACGGATCGGTCGACCAGTACGACGTCCCCTCGACGATGAGGTTCCAGTTCTGCCACCAGGTCATGGTCGCGAACGCGTCGCGGCTGATGCCGGCCGTGGCCGCGAACGCGATCAGCACGGCGATGACGGTCACGGTCACCGCTGGGGTGAGCCGCCGGATCCGTCGCCCCCACCAGGAGCGCATCTCCGCGATCGAGCGCGGGGTCCGGTCCAGCAGCAGGCCGGTGATCAGGTACCCGGAGACGATGAAGAACAGGTCGACGGACCAGAAGAGCCCCTGGGCCCACCCGAAGCCCAGGTGGTACGCCATGATCGCCACGACGGTGACGCCGCGCAGCCCGTCGAGTCCGGGCAGATGGACGCGATCGGTCCTCGCTGCGCCCGCGCCGGTTGCCCCCGAATCGCCTTCAGGTCCCGATGTGGGAGCCTCCACCATCTGCACGGGCGCCATGGTGCCAGCTGCGGAGGCGTTGCGGCAGGTCGCGGGGGAATCCATCCGCTGCCGACGACGCCAGCGGCACGAGTCAGTCGCCCGACGACCCCGAGACCTTCTCCCCGATCACGATCAGCGCGACCGCGGCGCCGATCGCGACGATCGATCCCAGGATGTTGAGCTCGAAGACGTCGCCGGTGCCGAGGACGTTGGCGACGACACCGCCGACCACCGAGCCTGCGAGCCCGAGCAGCAGGGTCATCCAGATGCTCAGGCCCTGTCGGCCCGGAACCAGGAGCCGTGCCACGGCCCCGACGAACAGCCCGAAGACGATGAATCCGATCACGTCACAGCCTCCTCGGGGCGAAGCGCACGCCACCGCGCGCGGGTCGCGCAGAGCTGGGTGGTGTCGGGACGTCCCATGACCGAGAGGCTACGTGGGCCGGCTCGCCGCTCAGCGTCGCCGGGCGTTGGCGATGTCGCGTGCGGCGTCGCGCTCGGAGTCGCGGCGTGCGATGTCCTGGCGCTTGTCGACGACGTTCTTGCCCTTCGCCAACGCCATCTCGACCTTCACCTTGCCGTCGGAGAAGTACAGCTTCGTCGGCACCAGCGTCAGGGAGTCGACCTTCATCCGCTGGCCGATCCGGTCGATCTGGTTGCGGTGCAGGAGGAGCTTGCGGTCCCGGACCGGGTGGTGGCCGCTGTGGACCTGGGCGTGGGAGTACGGGGCGATGTGCAAGCCGTGCAGCCACACCTCGCCGTTCTCCACGGATGCCCAGGCCTCGGTGAGCTGCACCTTGGACTCGCGCAGCGATTTCACCTCGCTGCCCGCGAGCACGATTCCGCATTCGTAGCTGTCGAGCAGCGTGTAGCGGTACCGGGCCTGCCGGTTCGTCGCCACCACCTGGACGCCGGTCTGCTTCGCCAAGGGGGACACGATACCGCCCGGTGCGACGGTACGGTGCGGGCGTGCTGCGCCTCACCGCCGAGATCCATGCCGAGATGCTCGCCCACGCGCTGCGGGGCCTGCCGATGGAGGCCTGCGGGCTCTTCGCCGGCGATCCGGACGGGACCGTGCACCGCTTCTCCCCGACCCGCAACGAGGCGGCGAGTGCGACGGTCTACACCGTGCCGGCCAAGGAGTTCCTCGCCGCCGATCGCGACGCCGAGGACCGCGGTTGGCAGCTGCTCGGGGTGATGCACTCCCACACCCACACCGACGCCTACCCGTCGCCGACGGATGTGGCACAGGCGCCGGATCCGGGCTGGCACTACGTGATCGTGTCGCTGCGCGACGACCTGCCCTCGCTGCGCAGCTACCGGATCGTCGACGGGGAGATCGCCGAGGAACCGGTCACCATCGCGGGGTGATCCGGTCCGGGGTGGGGAATGTCCCCGCCCGGCGGGTGGTTGCCCGCGGCAGAATTCCCTACCATTCGAGTCAGGAATCATGACGGTCTACTCCTCCGTGCTCGAGATGATCGGCGACACGCCGATCGTCGACGTGAGCCAGCTGAGCCCCAATCCGGACGTCCGCATCCTCGGCAAGATGGAGGGGCAGAACCCCGCGGGCTCGGTGAAGGACCGCATCGCGCTGTCCATGATCACCGAGGCCGAGGAGGACGGCACCCTCACCCCCGGGTGCACGATCATCGAACCCTCGTCGGGCAACACCGGCATCGCCATGGCGATGATCTGCGCGATCAAGGGGTACCGGATCAAGATCGTCCTGCCCGGCAACGTGTCCATCGAACGCCGCCAGCTCCTCGAGGTCTTCGGCGCCGAGATCATCGACTCGCCCGGCGAGGAGGGCTCCAACGGGGCGGTCCGCCGGGCGATCCAGCTCGCCGACGAGCACCCCGACTGGGTGTTCCTCTACCAGTACGCCAACGAGGCGAACCCCACGGCGCACTACCGGACCACCGGTCCGGAGATCCTCGCCGACGTCCCCGACATCACCCACTTCGTCGCCGGGCTCGGCACCTCCGGCACGCTCCTGGGGGTCGGCACCTTCCTCAAGGAACACGACCCCGACATCAAGATCCTGGCCGTCGAACCGCCGTCGGGCGAGCAGGTCGAGGGGTTGCGCTCACTCGACGACGGCTTCATCCCGCCGGTGTTCGACAAGTGGGGAGGGTTCGACCTGCTCGACGGCAAGTCGATCGTCCGCCCACGCGAGTCGCTCGAGTTCACCCGCGCGCTCGCCGACGTCGGCATCTTCTCGGGCATCTCCGCCGGTGCCGCACTCGCGGGCGCGGTCAAGGTCGCCAAACGGATCGACTCCGGGACCATCGTGTTCATCGTGTGCGACTACGGCTGGAAGTACCTCTCCACCGGTGCGTGGACGCTGGACCTCGACGAAGCCACGGCCAACGCCGAGAAGGTGATCTACTTCTGAGGTGACGAGTGCTGGCCACGACCACGCCGATGCGGCGTCGCCGGGCGACGACCGGCCGATCGGCATGTTCGACTCCGGGTTCGGCGGCCTGACCGTCGCCCGGGCACTCATCGATCTGCTGCCCGACGAGGAGCTCATCTACCTCGGCGACACCGGGCGCTACCCCTACGGCCCCCGCGATCTCGTCGAGGTCGAGGCGTTCGCCCACCAGATCACCCACGAGCTGGTGGCCCGGCGCGGGGTGAAGGCCGTGGTCGTCGCCTGCAACACCGCTGCGGCTGCGGCCCTCGACTCGCTGCAGCAGTCCTTCGACGTCCCGGTCGTCGGGGTGATCGAGCCGGGCGTGCGGGCACTGGTCGAGGCGACCGAATCCGGCCGGGTCGGGGTCATCGGCACCGTCGGGACGATCAACTCCGGCGCGTACCAACAGGCGGTCACCGAGGCGTCGCCGTCCGCCGATCTCGTGGCGCTGGCATGCCCGGGGTTCGTCGAGTTCGTCGAGCGTGGCGAGTTCGACTCCGAACAGGTCCACGTCCTGGCGAGCGCGCTGCTCGCACCCGCCCAGGAGGCCAAGGTCGATGCGCTGCTGCTGGGCT
>CALNXV010000053.1:0-18254 GCA_942490665.1 uncultured Microthrixaceae bacterium | reverse complement strand
TCGCTGCGCACGGTCGAGGACGGGTTGGCCGACTACGGCACCATCGACAACCTGTTGGAGTGCGTTCCCACCTACACCCACGAGGTCGTCTCGCTGAACGCCGCCAACGTGTGGATGATGCGGGCGCTGGCCAGCTGGCTCGACCGGACCGGGCGCCGCGTCGAGGCCGACGCGTTGCGGACGGACGCAGAGTCCCTCGCCACCCGGATACTCGACCGATACGTCGCCGGCGAGGGTGTGTGGGCCGTCGTCGACCGGGACGGCTCCCGCCGCACCGTTCGGCACTGCTACGACTTCATCTCCACCGCTCGCTTCATGGCTGACCGGCTCGACGGCGACGCCAGCCGGGAGATGGTCGCCTTCGTCGAACGCGAGCTCCTCTCGGACACCTGGATGCGGGCCATGTCGCTGGCCGACCCCGCCGCCGAGCTGTCGGATCGACCCGACCACGGTCCGTACGGCGCGTTCGGGGCGTGGCCGGCGATGGCCGCAGAGGCCATGCTGCTCCTGGGCGCACCCGAGGCGGCGCTCGACCTGCTGCACCGGGTGGTGCCCGCCACCCGCGAAGGTCCCTTCGGTCAGGCCTACGAGCTCTACGGCCCGGAGCGGGGGAGCCCGCATGCTCCCATCCGGATCGCCCAGCGCGGGTCGTGCCTCCGCGAGGGCTCCGGCGGCGGGGCCTTCGCCGAGACGGTCCTCGCGGGCCTCTTCGGGCTCCGCCCCAGCCTCGCCGGCAGCGCGGATCCCTGCATCGACCTGGGGGTGACCGGCTTCGACGGCGTCCTGCACCACGTGCGCGTCGCCGGGACGCTGAGGCGGATCGTCCGGTCGTCCGACGGACTCCGGATCGAACCGGAGTGACCCCCTCCGGAGCCGTCCGACCGATACTGGAGCGATGAGCGCGACGCCCCGGCACCCTCTCCTGGCGGTCGATCTCGGAGGTCGACGCATCAAGGTCGGGGTCGTCGAGGGCGGCCGGCTCCTCTCGTTCCGGGCCCTCGACGCCAGAGCGGAGGAGGGCCTCATCGCCCACCTGGCCGACCTCGAGGCCGCCATGGTCGACGCCGCGGCCGACGTGGGGCTCGCCCCGGCGGAGTGCGCGGGGCTCGGTGTCGTCTCCCCCGGGCTCGTCGATCCCGACGCCGGGCGCGTCCTCTCGACGAACCGCAAGTACCCCGATGCGGTGCAGTTCGACTTCAGCGCCTGGGGCCGCGACACCTTCGGCCTTCGGGTCCGACTCGAGAACGACGCGCACGCAGCGCTCCTCGGCGAGTGGCGCCACGGTGCGGCGTCGGGAGCCGCCGATGTCGTCCAGGTGTTGCTGGGTACCGGGATCGGCTGTTCGGTGCTCATCGGTGGACGGCCACTGCGCGGCCGGGGCCATCAGGCCGGGCTGCTCGGCGGCCACGTGGTCGTTGCCGTGGGCGGTCGTGACTGCACGTGCCCCTCACGCGGCTGCGCCGAGGCCGAGGCGTCCACCTGGGCCCTGCCCTCCATGGCCCGGGAGGACCCGGCCTTTGCGTCGAGCGCTCTCGCGGCCGAGGCCGTCATCGACTACCGGGCCGTGTTCGCCCATGCGGCCGCGGGTGACGACCTGGCCATCCGGCTCCGCGACCGCTCCTATGCGGTGTGGAACGCGATGGCCGTCTCACTCGTCCACGCCTTCGCCCCTCAACGGATCGTGGTGGGTGGGGGAGTGGGGCACGGCGCGACGGATCTGCCGGCCCGCATGGCACGCCACCTCGAGGCGCACGCATGGACGAGCTACGGCGCGGTCGAGGTCGTGCACGCACAGCATCCGGATTCGGCCGCGCTCCTGGGGATCGCGGTGGCCATGAACGAGGACCTGGCCTACCTGTGACCAACCGGCCCTCCACCGATCCCCTTGGTCCGACGGAGCTCCAGCCCCGCTCACCGCGGAGCGCCTACCGACGCTTCCCCCGGGTCCGGGTCACCGGCCACGTTGGCTCCTGCCGCGTCGGCTGGCCCTCCATCGGCCACGAGCTCCGCGCCCGGCTGGCCACCCAGCTGAACTCGTCCGGCGGTCGGGTCGTGCTCGCGGTCGACACCTACCCGGGGGTGAGCGACGAGACGGCGGACCTGCTCGCCCGCGAGGTCGGCGTCGACCACCTGGTGCGCACCGCCGGGGCCTTCGCCCCGCCGGACACCATCGCCGATCTGGTGGCGTCCGACCTCACCGAGGATCCGGTCTTCGGTCGGGTGTCGGGGCTGTGCGTGTCGGACTTCTTCCTGACGGCGGCCGTCGACCGGCTCCGCCGAGAGGTCGCGTCGGTGAGCGACGGCCTCGTCATGGTCTACGGGACCGGGGCCACGTTGCTGTGCGATCCCGATCTCCTCGTCTACGCCGACCTGGCGCGGCGGGAGCTCGTGCAGCGCTTCCGACGCGACCAGATCTCGAACCTCGGTGCCGACAACCGTCACGAGGACTGGTCGGCGCAGTACAAACGAGCCTGGTTCGTCGACTGGCGTGTCGCCGACCGGCACAAGCAGGAGGTCTTCGAGCAGGCTGACCTGTTCCTCGACCTCAACGATCCGGACGAACCGAAGCTCGCCCCGGCCGCCGCCGTGACCGAAGGCCTCTCCCGGGCCGCGACCAGCCCCTGGACCCCGGTTCCCTTCTTCGATCCCGCGCCGTGGGGCGGCCAGTGGATGAAGGAGGTCTGCGGGCTCGACCCCGACCCCGGCAACTACGGATGGTGCTTCAACTGCGTGCCCGAGGAGAACAGCGTCCTGTTCGACTTCGGCGACTGCGTCATGGAGCTCCCTGCGCTCGACGTCGTCCTGTTCCGGTCCCACCAGCTCCTGGGTGAGGGCGTCGTCGGTCGCTTCGGGGCCGAGTTCCCGATCCGCTTCGACTTCCTCGACACGATGGAGGGAGGGAACCTCAGCCTTCCAGGTCCATCCGGTCGCCCCCTACGCCCGCGAGCACGTTCGGGATCGCCTACACCCAGGACGAGAGCTACTACCTGCTCGACGCCGAAGCCGGGGCGACCGTGTACCTGGGGCTGAAGGACGGTATCGGACCCGACGAGATGGCTGCGGCGCTCCAGAGCGCCGCAGGCCGACGGCCCGCCCTTCGACGCCGAGCGGTTCGCCAACCGTTGGCCGGCACGACCTCATGACCACTTCCTGATCCCGGCTGGGACGGTGCACTGCTCAGGAGCCGACAGCGTGGTCCTGGAGATCTCGGCCACGCCGTACCTGTTCACGTTCAAGCTCTGGGACTGGGGGCGCCTGGGCCTCGACGGACGGCCCCGACCGATCCATCTCCACCACGGCAGCGAGGTCATCCGCTGGGACCGGACCACGAGACGTGGGTCCGCCAGCCAACCTGATCAACCGGGTCGAGCCGGTGGCCTCCGGGCGACGGCTGGCGGGAGGAGCGCACCGGTCTGCATCAGCTGGAGTTCATCGAGACCCGGCGGCACTGGTTCGACGCCACGGTGCCGCGCCACACCGGCGGGACGGTCCATGTCCTGTGCGTCGTCGCCGGGGAGCAGGTGGTGTTGGAGAGCCCGACCGCCCGGTTCGAGCCGTACCCGGTGAACTACGCCGAGGTGGTCATCGTGCCGGCCGCGGTCGGGCCCTACACGGTTCGCCCACATGGGCCCGCGGCGGGGTCCACGTGTGCAACGGTGACGGCGTTCGTCAGGGGAACGAGCGACGACCGGTACGACCCGGTGCCGTGAGTGATCGCGCTGGAGCGAGCGGTCTGGGGGCGACAGGAGTCCGGCACGAGCCGCCGGTTGCTGCGTTCAGGGAAGGCCGACGAGTTTGCCGGCGGACTGTCCAGCCTCCATGTCCGCGTGGGCCTGTGCGATGTCGTTCATCCGGTACGTGTGGTGGATCGGCACCTGGGCCTCCCCAGCGGCAACGGCATCGAGGAAGTCCTGGAGGACGTCGGCGGGCAGGTCGGTGGCGTCGCCGCCGTAGGCCGTGAGCCGCACACCGCTCGGGAGGTAGTCGATCGGGTAGAAGTCGGGCACGGTCCACTGGTTGGAGAGCATTCCGGTGAAGCACACGACACCGTGGACCCTGGTGGCGCTCAGCGTGTCCGGCAGGGTGGGAGTCCCGACCAGCTCGAGGGCGGCGTCGACACCGTCGGGAACGCGCGCACGGACCTGAGCCGCCACGTTGCCGTCGTCGATCAGCGGATGGTCGACGCCGACGCTGCGCAGGACCTCGGCACGCTCCGGGTTGCGGGTCGTGGAGAGCACCGTCATGCCTCGACGTTTCGCGAGCACGGCCGTTGCCATGCCGACCGAGGAGGTGCCTCCCCGGATGAGGATCGACTGGCCGGGCTGGGCATCGAGGCCGACTGTCAGGGACCCGTGGGAGGTCTGGAGCATCTCCGGCACGGCCCCGAGCGTGGCCCAGTCGAGATCGCTGGTGAACGGAACGGTCTGGCGCACCGGAACGCACACGTACTCGGCGTAGCCGCCGTCGAAGGTGCGACCCATGCCGCCCATCATCGCCGCGACCTGCTGGCCCGGCGCCAGCTCCCCGCCGGGGCACCTCACCACGGTGCCCGTCGCCTCGATGCCGAGGACACGGGGGAACGTCACCCCCTCGGCGAGGCCCAGCCGGGTGTGGAGCTCTGAGCGGTTCAGTCCGAACGCTTCGACCTTGATCACGACCTGCCCCGCCGTGGGAGTGGGGACCGGCAGATCGCGGACCTGCAGCGCCTCAGGCGGTCCGGGCGCGTCGAGCACCACCGCCCGCATCGACCGCGGGAGGTCCGTCACGGCCGTCCCCCGGTCCGCACTGAATCCTCGAACGCCATCTCGTGCGGTGTGCCTCGTCGCTGCCGGGGCGTCATCCGTCCGGCTGACCGTGGAGGGGTCCGGATCCGTAGGGGCGCGTGATGATCTCCCACCCGACGTTGGTGTTCGGGTCGCTGAAGTAGACGCCACGTCCCCCGTCGTGATGGTTGATCTGCTCCGGTCGTGATCGACGAGGGTCGGCCCAGTACGGGATGCCCCGGTCCAGGATCCGGTCGAAGATCTCGTCGAACTGGCGCTCGGTGACCAGGAACGCCAGGTGGAGGCCGCCCGGTTCTCCGTCCGTGTCGGCGAAGTCGAGCGCGACGCCGTTCCCGGTCTCGACCTGTGTAAGTGGCCGTAGTCGGTCGGCCGTCCCAAGCCGATGACGCCGGCCGCGAACTCCGCGGCCGCTCGGCGGTCCGTCGACCAGACGATCAGGTGATTCAGCTGTGGCTCCATGAACCGACTCCGATCGTGCGGCGTCCACCGGATGACCGCTCCACGGCATCCAACAGCCGGTGCACCTCCACAGCATGGCCGAAGTCCCGTTCGGACGAGGCTCCGTTGTGGATGGCCGCTGCCGTCCGGGCGTACGACCGGGAGATGTTGCGCCCCGGCCCTGCCGGGACCTCGAGGCCGTTCGACTGGCGGTCGGGCACGTCGAGCGGCACCGGGGGGTCGTCACCTCGGGCGCCGCTGAGCCGGTCCACGGCGGCGCTCCTGTGCTACCCGATCTGATTGCCGGCGCTCATCACTGCACGGCGGCTGCGCCACGACATCAGCGTTCGCTCCGAAGCGGCCGACAGGATGGACAGTGCGCTGGCTGCCGATCCGATCGACGCAACCGACAGGAATGATCCGATCGAGCCCACCGACAGGACCGACCCGACCGACCCGACCGACAGGATCGAGCCCTTCGAGCCGATGGACAGCAACGAGTCCTGGGACCACAGCGACCAGCGGGAGTTCCTCGACGCCATGGCCTCATTCTAGGTTTCGGAGCCTCGAGTTGACAGTGAACGTGCTCGGCGAGGAGCAGGACGAGACGCACCGCCGTCGTGGAAGGATCGGGACATGAACATCGGTATCTACAGGTATGCGCCTACGGTCGACGAGCTTGTCGACGAGGTCCGATCCGCGGCAGACCAGGGCTTCACGTCGTTCTGGATGCCGCAGATATTCGGCCTCGACACGCTCACTGCGTACGCGGCTGCGGCTCGTGAGGTCCCCGGCATCCATCTGGGCACCGCCGTTGTGCCCATCTATCGCGAGCACCCGATGGCCTTGGCGCAACAGGCGCTCACTGTCAGCCAGATCAACGGCGGTCGCGTGATCCTGGGTATCGGTCTGTCCCATCAGGTGGTGGTCGAGTCGATGTGGGGCCTGTCCTACGCGAAGCCGCTGCGGCACATGAGGGAGTACCTCGATGCGTTGCTGCCGATGCTCTGCGGTGAGGCGTCGTCGGTCGATGGCGAAGCCGTCAGCTCGCACGGCTCGGTGGATGTGGCCGCCCCGGCACCCCAGGTGTTGGTGGCGGCCCTGGGTCCCAAGATGCTCGAGCTCGCCGGCCGAGTGGCCGATGGAACCGTCACCTGGATGGTTGGGCCCAAGACACTGGCCTCCCACATCGTGCCCTCGATCAACCGCGCGGCCGAGGCCGTAGATCGTCCTCGGCCCCAGATTGCAGCGGCGCTACCCGTGTGTGTCACCGACGATCGACAGAAGGCTCGAGAGCGCGCCGCCGAGATGTTCCTCATGTACGGCGGGCTCCCGTCGTACCGGGCGATGCTCGACCGCGAAGGCGCCTCCGGCCCGGAGGACATCGCTGTGATCGGGTCGGCCGCAGAGGTCGCAGACCGACTGGCCGGTGTGAGCGAGAGCGGTGTCACGACGATCGCAGCCAGTGAGTTCGGGAACCCTGACGAACTCGTTGCCACGCGAGATGTCCTCGTGTCGCTCCTCTGAGTTCGATCTGCTGGCCAGACCCGGGGTGCTTCACGGGTCGGGTCGATCCCCACGGCACGGAGGATCTTCCAGAGCGTTGACCCGGCGACACTGTGGCCGAGGCGAAGGACCTCGCCGTGGATCCGCCAGTAGACCCAGGTGGGGTTCTCTCCTGCCATCCGGATGACCAGTAGTCGTAGGCCCGGGTCAATGGGTGGCGGTCCGGGTGTGGCGGTCGGTGGTTGGGTCCGGTGGCGGGCGACGATCTCGGCGTCGCGCGGATCGCCGGTGGCGAACACCCACCGGAATCGGGTCAGAACGAGACGAGCCAGCGTCGGGAAGAAGTTCACGAGCGCAGAACGCTACCGACCGGTCTTGCGCTCGAAACACGCGAGAGCCCGGCGCGGATGAGAATTTCGGCCCCCTCAGGGGCGTTTGGCCTTTCAGGACGAACGGCCGCCGGAACCCGCGGCAGCCCGATCGGAAGCACAAGCCGGGGGTCAGTACCCGTCGATGACTGCGGTGGGTGAAGCCGCGTCGACCTCGTTGCCGGTGCCGAGTCGCCCGCTGCCGTTCAGGCCCCAACAAGTCGCAGTGCCACCGGTTCCCAGCGCGCAGCTGTGGTAGTGACCCACTGCTGAAGCGGCTGCGTCCGCGAGCCCGCTGACCGCGGCCGGCGTGTTGACCGGAAGCGCTGCGCCGTTGCCCAGCTGGCCGTAGTTGTTGTTGCCCCAGCACATCGCCGAGCCGTCCGAGATCCGGGCGCATGCATGCACCGCACCGAGCCCCACATCGGTTGCACCGGCGACATCGAGGACCGTGACGGGCACGTTTCGATCCGTCGTCGTGCCATCTCCCAGCTGGCCGTAGTTGTTGCGGCCCCAGCAGCGCACGTCCCCGGCGACGACGGCACACGTGCTCCCGTACGGACCGGCCACCAGGTCCGTCGCTCCTGCAATCCCACTTGCCGACACCGGCGTGGGTGAGGAGACGGTGCTGCCGTCACCCAGCTGGCCGAAGGCGTTGTTGCCCCAGCACTTGACCTCACCGGTGCCCATGAGAGCGCACGCGTGGGGGCCCTTTGCTGAAATCTGCTCGGAGTATCCGGCGCTCACGTCCGTGGCGCCAGTGATTCCGGGCACCGGTGTGGGAACGAGGTCTCCTTCTCCCCAGCACTTGACGGCTCCACCGGTAACGACCGCGCAGGTCTGCGTGGTCCCCGCCGAGATGGCGGTCGCCCCGGTGAGGCCCGAGACGGGGACCGGCACGGAACTGGCGGTGGTCGAACCGTCACCGAGTTGGCCGCCGGTGTTCGCCCCCCAGCACCGGACCTGCCCTCCCGGGATGAGGGCGCAGGTGTGTGCCCCACCGGCGGACACCGCAGTCACCGACCCCAGACCCACGACGTCCACGGGTACCAGCGACTCCACCATGAATCCGCTCTGGCCGTTGCCCAGCTGGCCGCTCGAGTTGGAGCCCCAGCACTTGACCGAGCCCCCGGACATCAATGCGCATGTGTGGGCATCGCCAGTTGCCACCTGAGCGACTCCCGACAGCGCCTGGGGGCCGCTCGAACCGGCCGGGCGCAGAACGAAGGGGCCTCCCTCGATGACCACGTCGGTGATCCCGCCTGCGTTGCATGAGCCGTCTGTGCCGGTGACCTCCATGGGCAGCGATGCCGTCGCCCCGGACCAGAGTCCTCCGGTGATCCGGATCTCGACCCTCAGCGGGGTCTCGGCGACCAACACGCCGGAGTAGTCCGAGACAGAGCCATCGCTCCAAGTGAGCTGGCCGGTGCCCCAGGCCCATTCCTCGCCCGGCGGATGGTAGGAGCAGGCACCCTCGACATCGAAGATCCCGTCCAGCGTGGCCGTGGTCACTGTGCGGCCGGTGTAGTCGGTGCATCCGGAGAGCCCACTGGCGGACTGGACGGTGCCCGTCAGGTCATCTGCGCCATTCGTGGCAGGTGGCGTGTACGCGCTCGAGACCAGCAGCGAGTCACACACGATGAGCGGATCCGGTGGAGGGGGCGGTGGGACGCACGAAGCAGCGGCGAACAACGCCAGCGCAGATACCGCAGCCAGGAGCAGCGATCGGTTTCCAACCATGGTGAACACTTCCCAAGGATTGGCCCCGATTCCCTCGAATCGGTTGACGCGGAAACTACCAGCGAACCAGCCAGCGAACCATTGCTCGCACAAAGGATCCGTGGGGTTGCGCGCGGCCTGCCGACCGAGGATCCAGGTCCCGAGTGGATCGTCGGCGGGTGTTGCCTCCCACAGAATCCCGAGGATCGCTTCGGCTGTCCGACTTGTGGATGTAGAGGGCCAGTCACCTCGGAACGCCCGCAACGAAGGGGCGGATGAGTTTCCGGCACCCTCACCACAGTGCGCAGGACATCGAGCTCCCGGTCGGTCAGCACCGGCACGTCGACCGGCTCCGAGCACGTCCGTTCGCGGTACGCAGCGAGGGTGTCGTTGTCGTCGAAGGTGCTCAGCACCAGCGTCGGAACGCTCGCTCTCCGGCCTTGTACGACTCGTCAGCCGTCCGCGTCGACCGCGGTTCGGCCGGCCACGACGTCGAGGGCGCCAGCGAGTTCCGCTGCGTTCGCGGCGTCGCAGGCGCGCCAGGCCACGTGGTGGTCGGGGCGGACCAGCAGCGCGCCGGTGTCATCGACGTCACATGTCTGGCGCCACGCGTCGAGCGTCGGTGTGTCGACCCCGATCCTGACCATCGACACTGCGGCTGCGCCGAGCGCCTCGGTCCAGGTGTCGTGTTCGCCGAAGCTGAACAGCACCGGGCGGTCGAGCGGCACGAGATCGAGCGTCGACTCACCGCCGACCTCCCGCAACCATGCGTGGGGCAGCCGGGCACCAGGCCGCGCCGTCGGCTGGTACTTGCTCGGCGATCCTGGTCCGGCGGCGGGCGCCTCGGGGATGATCGCTCCCTGGTCGTAGACGTAGCCGAGCTGCAGGCCGAACAGGTTGAAGTGCTCCCGCTGCAGCTCGACGGCGTCGGCGATCGCGTCGGTCCTCGACGGATCCGCCAGCGAAGCGTGGAGTCGTTCGGTGGTGGGTTCGGCGTCGGTGCCGACTGCGACCGCCAGCTCCACCATCTTGAAGGCGTTGGTGAGCGACTGGTGGGCGTTGTTCCGGGCGACGGGAAGGCGCTCGGTGCCGTAGGAGTCGAGGAGTTCGGTCGACGCCCCGCCGGTGGCGATCGCTGCGATGCGCCACATCAACCCGTGGATGTCCTGCACGCCGGAGTTGAGGCCGAGTCCACCGGTCGGGGGGAATCGGTGGGCGGCGTCGCCCGCCAGGAAGGTGCGTCCGCAGCCCATCGACTCGGCGGTCTGCGCGCTCATCCACCACGTCGCCGCGCTGAGGATCTCGGCGTCGAGTGCGGTCCCGGCTGCCCGAGCGATGACGTCGAGGCACCGGTCGGCGGGGTAGTCGTCGACGGACTCGGCGCCCGGGTCGACGGCGTGCATGAACACCCAATCCGAGTCGACGTCGTGGGCGATGAACGCGCCGGTGCACGCCGGGTCGAGCACGAAGTGCAGGACCGCGGGCCGGTTCGACGTCAGCGCACGGAGATCGGCGGCGAAGTGGATCATCAGGTAGCACTGGATCAGCTGCGGCCCGTGCATCTCGATCCCCAGTTGCTTGCGGACCCGACTGCCTGCGCCGTCGCACCCGATGAGGTAGCGGCTCCGGACCCGGATCGTGCGCTCGGTGCCGAGGTCGGTGATGACCGACACCACGGCGTCGCCGGTCTCGTCCGAGTGCTCCCACTGGTGGCGATAGCGCAGCTCCGCGCCCGGCGACGCGCGGAGCTCGTCGGCAAGGATCGGCTCGAACCGGTGTTGGGAGAGGTTGCGCAGCGGGGTCGGCGTGACGTCGAGGCAGCCGTCGTCCTGGCGTTCGTACGGCAGTCGGCCGATCAGCTCGCCGTTCAGTCGGGTGACGAAGTTGACATGGCCGGAGTCGGCGCGGTCCGTGCCGGCTGCATGGATCCGATCCATGTCGAGCCCGGCCTGGCGACAGATCTCATAGGTGCGGGCGTTGACGGCGTGCGCCGCAGGCGACGTCTGGGGTCCGTCGCGGCGCTCGACCACGAGCGCGGTGAGCCCGTGGCGCGAGGCGAGGATGCCGCCCAGCATCCCGACCGGCCCGGCACCGACGATCAACACGTCGACGTCGACGTCGACGTCGACGTCAGGCGCGGAGCCCGCTGGATAGACAGCCATGGTCAGAACACGCCTTCGTAGCTGCCGCCGTCGAGTTGGAGGCTCTGGCCGGACAGGTACCCGGCCTGGGCCGAGCACAAGTAGGCGAACGCGTCGCCGAACTCTTCCGGGCGGCCGAGGCGACCGGCCGTGATCGACGCGACCTGTTCCGCCCGAGCCTCCTCGTACGAGACACCCGTGAACTCCATCACCAGCTCGGCCATCTGTTGCTGGCGGCCGGTGTCGAAGCGCTCGGGCAGCAGTTGGTTGACGGTCACGTTGTGGGCGACGACGTCCTTCGACAGGCCCTTCAGAATCCCGGTGAGACCGAGGCGGGTGCCGTGCGACAGGCTCATCAACGGATTCGGGGTCTTCACCATCGCCGAACTGACCGCCACGATGCGGCCGAAGCGACGCTCGACCATGCCCGGCACAACGCGTTGCAGGAAGCCGACCGGCCCGACCACTGCCTGCTGGAACGCTGCGTCGAGGGCCTCGCCACCCAGACGGTTGAACGGCGTGGGGGACGGACCCTCACCGTTGAGCAGCACGATGTCGGGCTCCGCACATGCGTCGAGCAGCGCATCGTGCACGTCGCTCGTCGACGAGTCACCGACCACTCCGCTCACGTCGACGTCGAACGCGGCCTGCAGCTCGGCGACGGCGGTGTCGACATCGTCGGCGGTGCGGCCATTGATCACGACGTGCACGCCTTCGCGGGCGATGCTCTCGGCACAGGAGCGTCCGAGTCCACGGCTCGACGCGAGCAGGATGGCGCGTCGGCCGGAGATTCCGAGGTCCATCGCTACGCCCCGGCCCGGTTCTCATCGAGGCGGGCACGGAACGCGTCCTGCCAGGCGGTGAGCGGCTGGAACTCGCCGTCGTCCTGGATCTTCGCTCGCGTGTCGGCCTCGATGGTCGCGTCGTCGGCGGTCAGGTCGAAGCCGTCGGCGAACGGCTGCGCCACATGGAACGGGCTGTCGACGAAGCACTCGACCCCGTTGCCCTCGGGGTCGTTGAAGTACAGCGACCAGGCATTGCCGTGGTCGATCGGGATGACGCCCTCGACCCCGGCGTCGTCGAGCCGCGCCCCGATCACCCTCAGTTCGTCGAGGCTGCCGGTTCGGAACGCCAGGTGGTCGACCATCACGAACTGGTGCTCGGACCCGGGCAGCCCGGAGATGAACAGGATCTGATGATGCTCGGCCGGATCCTGGGAGAGGAATGCCATCTGTGAGCCGTCGGGCGTGTCACCTCGATCAGTCACGTGGAACCCGAGCGTTCCGCAGTAGAAGTCGAGCATCGGATCGAGATCGCGCACGGCGATCGTGGTGTGGCTCAACGCCAAGCGGGGTGCGGGTGCTGGTGACGTGGGCATGTCGTTCTCCTTCAGCAGACGTGGTGGTCGGTGATGCGCACGCATCGATTGGTGAGGGTGCCGATGCCCTCGATGCGGGTGGTGACCACGTCGCCGTCGGCGAGGAACTCGCCCTGTGCCGCGCCGATGCCGTCCGGGGTGCCGGTGAAGACGAGGTCGCCGGTCGTGAGCGTGGTGACACGCGACAGGTACGAGACCAGCGTCGCCACGTCGAAGATCATCTGGTCGGTGGTGCCGTCCTGTCGCGCGTCGCCGTTGACCTCGGTGACGATCCGCAGCCGGTCGCGGTCGACCGAGTCGGGCGACACCATCACCGGGCCGATCGGGCCGAACGTGTCGAACGACTTGCCGAGATCGAAGTGGGGCGGATGGGCCGCGAACTGCACTGCCCGGTCGGAGATGTCCTGGCCGACGGTCAACCCGACGACGTGGTCCCACGCCTCGGTCGCTTCGATGTCCTTGCCGCCGCGTCCGATCACCACGACGAGCTCGCCTTCGTAGTCGACCAGGTCGCTGCGCATCTCGACCTCCGCGGTGGGGCCGACGAGACACGAGGGGAACTTGGTGAAGACGAGCGGGTTGTCGGGTATCTCCATCGCCCCCTCGTCGGCATGGGCCTGATAGTTGAGACCGATCGCGAACACGTTGCGGGGTCGGGGTACCGGTGGGCCGAGACGGGCAGCGTCGAGGCTCGAGAACGGCTCGTGCGATTCCAGCGTCGCCGTCAGCGTCGCGAGGCGGTCGGGCGCGACGAGGGCGTCCATCGGGTCGGGGCCGAGCTCGCCGCCGGACACCGACTCGAGGTCGTAGCAGCGATCGCCGACGACCAACGCTGCACGGCCGTCGATGTTGGCAATGGTGTAGGTCATCTCGTCCTCTCGCGTCCCGAACCATCCCGACGGCTCGCTGGTCGCCGCCGTCCGTCAGACTGACATCGTTGTCAGAAATGACGACATTGTCAATTATCTACTTCGGATCTAGAGTTCGCGGCGATGAAGGAGCCCAGACCGTCCAAGCGCGAGCGCACGCGGCGCAAGCTGCTCGATGCCGGGCTGCAGGTGATCGCGGACCGTGGCGAGGCGCTCACCGCGTCCGATGTCGTGGCGGTCGCCGATGTGTCGAACGGAACCTTCTACAACCACTTCCTGGACCGCGACGACTTCATCCGGGCGCTCGCTCGCGAGTCGCTGCGCGCGATCACCGAGCAGAGCGCTGACGACACCGAAGGAACAGATCCCGCCTGGCGGTTCGCCGTCGCGTCCACGCGGGTCCTCGATGCCGGGGCGCGAGATCCGCTGTGGGGGCGCGCGGTGCTGCGACTTGCCGACAGCCCGACACCGCTGCATGCGGCGGTTCAACAGCACCTGCGCGCCGACCTGGCCGAAGGCCACCGGACCGGACGGTTCACCCACGGCGCCGACACCGTCACCGTCGATCTCGTCGCTGGCACGCTGATGGCCGCGCTGCGCCGACTGGTCGCTGCGGACCATGGGTGCACGAGCAACGGAATCACCGACGTGGTCGCCCGCCTTCTCGGGGCGATCGGCATCGACACCGATGAGGCTGACGAACTGGCGGCCGCCGCCCTCGAAGCCGAAGGAGCTTCCGTCGCTCGCGACACCAGCGCGTGACGACCGAACACGGCATCGTCGGCCCGAGAGGCCGGGATGTTCTCGTTCGCCCTCGAGTGGGCCGTTGGGGGATGCGACCTCCCCCGTGAGACGGAGGCGCGGATCCACTTCCCGGGGGTATCCGGCCCCGCCGCTGCTTGGTACTTGTGGAGTACGGCAGTTGAGTCGGAAGCGCTGCAGCTTCACCGCCGGCCACATCGGTACCCCACGAGGAGCCACGACCATGACCCCATCGGACCTTCAGCAACCGCTCGTCCTGGAGCATCTCACCAAGCGATACGGCGACCACACCGTCGTCCACGACCTCAGCTTCACCGTCGAGCCGGGCCGGGTCACCGGGTTCCTCGGACCCAACGGCTCAGGCAAGTCCACCACGATGAAGATGATGCTCGACCTTGCCAGTCCCGATCGCGGGACGGCAACGATCAACGGGTCTCGCTACCGGGACCTGCCCGACCCGGCCCGAACGGTCGGCGCCATGATCGAATCCGACGCGTTCCACCCGGGCCGGAGCGGCCGCAACCACCTGCGAATCCTCGCCGACGCGACGGGCATCTCCCATCGACGGGTGGATGCGGCGCTCGAGGAGGTCGGGCTGACCGATGCAGCTGACCGCCAGGCGGGCGCCTACTCGCTCGGCATGCGACAACGTCTCGGACTTGCGGCTGCGCTCCTCGGTGAACCCCCGGTCCTCATCCTCGACGAGCCGGGCAACGGCCTCGACCCGGAGGGCGTCCGGACGCTCCGCGATCGGCTTCGCGCGCACGCCTCGGATGGCGGGACGGTCCTGGTGTCGAGCCACCTCCTCGCGGAGGTCGAGCACCTCGCCGACGATGTGATCGTCATCCAGGGAGGTCGGCTCGTCGCGCACGGAGCGCTCGCCGAACTGCAGCAGGCCGCATCGCTGGTGCGAACTGGGGACCCCCACCGCCTCGCTGCGGTGCTCGAACAGGCCGGCGCTGCCACGGAGGCTGCCGGTCCGGACGGTCTCATCGTCCGCGAGATGCCCATCGATGAGATCGGCGAACGATCCTTCGCCGCCGACATCGCTCTCCACGAGCTCTCACCGCAGGCCGGCTCGCTCGAGGAGCTGTTCCTGAACTGGACGGCCGACGCCGCCACCGACTCATCGACCACACAGGAGGTCAACCAGCCATGACCCGACTCATCCGATCCGAGCTCCGCAAGCTCACCACGACCAAGATGCCGCTGGCCTTCCTCGCGGTGCTGGCGGTGCTCGCCGCCATCAACGCGTTCGCCGTCATCGCCGGCACCGACTTCGACGGCAGCAAGGGATTCATCTCGACCGAGCTCGACCAGCGATCCCTGATGGCGTTCGCTGCGAACGCACTCGCGATCGCCGGACTGTTCGGCGCGATCGCCGTGGCCCGCGAGTACGGGCACCACACCGTGGTGCCGACCTTCCTCGCCGAACCGCGGCGACGCCGAGCGGTGCTCGCCCAACTCTGCGCGATCGCCGTCGGCGGGGCGGTCCTCGGCCTCCTCGGTGTCGGGCTCACGGTCGCCTCGGTCGCCGTCTCGTTGCCGGCCACCGACTACGGCTTCCTCGTCTCGACCGGCGACGTCACCCAGGGGCTCGTCGCCTCGGCGTTCGCCGGAGCCGTCGGCGCGGTGCTCGGCGCCGGGATCGGTTCGCTCGTCCGCAACGTCGGCGGAGCGGTCACCGGGACGGTCCTCGCGTTGTTCATCGCGCCCCCGCTCATCGGGCAGCTCGCGCCCGACAGCGCCTCGTGGATGCCCAGCGTCCTCGCAACCGTCATCACGGGCGTCGGCACGGAAGTGAGCCAGCCCGAGGCGATCGTCGCGCTGGTCGCATGGGCGCTCGCCCCCGCCGCCATCGGCCTGATCGCCGTCCAACGTCGAGACGTGGTCTGACGCCCGGCGTACGCTGAGGACGATCCATGCATGCCGTTCGCCATCAGCGCGAGGTCCCCTCGCCGACAGCCGGTCGGCATCGCCCGTGGTGGGGGTGGCTCGAGCCCGGCGAACCCCGCCCGGCTCGCGGGCCGTTCACGCGCTGGCCGCGCGTGACCGACGCTGTGCTCGCCGTGGCGGTGTTCGCAGTGTCGCTGGTCGCCGTTGCCGCCAGCGCACTCGGCGACGGCGAGGACTTCACGGCGGAGTCGATGACCGACCGGCCGATCGGAGCGATCGCGATGCTGGCGGTCGCGCGGCAGCGCTGCTGTGGAGGCGACAGCGACCCATCCGCGCGGCCGTCGGCGTGATGGCGATCATGATCGCGTGGGCGTTCGCCGGATACGGCGACGGCAATGACCTCGCGCGCCTGGTCGTGGTCTACTCCGTCGGCCGGTATGCCACCGATCATCGCTACAGCCTGGCCATCGTCCTCGCCGCCATGGCGGCGGGCGTCCTCGAGACGATCGTCGACGCGAATCAACGCATCGACATCGCCCCGCGATCGTCCTCCCCTGGCTCGCCTGGTACTTCGGCCGTCGGGTGCGTGATCGTGGCGACTATCTGGCCCTCCTGCGAGAACGCGCCGAACGGCTCGAGGCCGACCAACATGCCGAGGCGCTCCAGGCCGTCGTTGACGAACGAGCCCGGATCGCCCGCGAACTGCACGACGTCGTCGCTCACCAGGTCTCGATGATGACCGTCCAGGCCGGCGCCGCCAGGACCGTCATCCACGATGACCTCGACGCCGCCGCCGAGGCGATCGGCGACGTCGAACGGGCCGGCCGCCAAGCGCTCGGCGAACTGCGCCATCTGCTCGGCGTCCTGCGTCCCGACGCCGAGGGCGACGACCTGGGCCCCCAACCGGGGCTGGCCGACATCCCGGCCCTGGTCGAGGAGCTCCGGAACACCGGCGCCGAGGTCACGCTGGCGATGGCGCCTCTTCCCGCTGGCCTCTCTGTCGCCGTCGAGCTCTCGCTCTACCGGATCGTGCAGGAGTCCTTCACCAACATCATCAAGCACGCGGGACCCCACCCTGCCGTCTCGCTCGCCATCGGCCTCGACGGTGACGATCTCGTGCTGGAGGTCACCAACACCGTCGCCGTCGCGGCGGCTCCGGGTCTCCCGGCGTCCGGGTACGGCATCCCCGGGATGCGCGAACGCGCCACGCTCCTCGGCGGCACACTCGACGCAGGACCGCTGCGCCCCGGCCGCTTCCGCCTCGAAGCCCGGATCCCGATCGAACCGGGGCGGCCATGACCATCAGTGTCGCCGTCGTCGACGACCAAGCGCTCGTGCGTCGCGGCTTCGCGATGGTGCTGGATCATCAAGCCGACATCGAGGTCGTTGCCGAAGCCGGCAATGGCCTCGAAGCGATCGACGCTGTCCGCCAGCGCCGGCCCGACGTCGTCCTGATGGACATCCGTATGCCGGAGATGGACGGGCTCGCCGCCACCTCCGTCATCCTCGAGCGAGCGGACTGGCCCCTCAAGGTCATCATCCTGACGACCTTCGACCCCGACGAGTACGTCTATCGCGCGCTCCAAGCCGGCGCGAGCGGGTTCGTCCTCAAGGACATACCCCCCGAAGAACTCGCACCGGCGGTGAGAACCGTCGCCCACGGGGGCGCACTACTCGACCCGTCCATCACCAGCCGGCTCATCGGACGCTTCGCCCGGACCCTCGCGACCGACACGGCGATTCGCGAACGTCGCGACACGCTCACCGACCGCGAGCGCGAAGTCCTCGTCCATCTCGCAGCAGGCGCCAACAACGCCGAGATCTCCTACGAGCTGTACATCGGCGCTGCGACCGTCAAGAGCCACGTCTCCAGCATCCTCACCAAACTCGGCCTCCGAGACCGCGCCCAGGCGGTGGTCTTCGCCTACGAGAGCGGCCTCATCACCCCCGGCCAACGCGACATCGGCCACTGAGGTCGGGCCGGGCCGACGCCGAGGGGGACCTTCGGCCCTAGGGACACGGCCTCGGGGTTGAGAGAGTCATGGCTATGAGAGACACCACCGCGCAGGTGCTGGCGGTCGTCGCTGGCATCGCGCTGATCGTCCTGTACTCCGTGCTGATGATGGCCACGGACGGCACCTCGGGATGGTCCTGGATCCTGCTCGTCGCTGGGATCGTTCTGTTGGTGGGCGGCGGACGACTGCTCCGGCGCAACATGTCCGGGCGTGGCTGACGCGCCCGTCCAGGTCTGAAGAACCGGAACGCTTCCCCCGCGCCTGGCACAGGAGGGGCGGTCATCGACCGGCGACGGTCGATCCGTGGCGACGGGCTCAGCTCGGTCGGGCGGAGACCCATCCGAGCTCAGAGGAGATGCGGACGCCGGTGTGCGGGTC
>CALNXV010000052.1:0-91668 GCA_942490665.1 uncultured Microthrixaceae bacterium | reverse complement strand
CGCCGCCGGGGCCACGGCATCGCCGACCACGATGTCGAAGTAGGTCGCCGTGCCCTTCCACTCACAGAAGCTGCGCTGGGACGACCGACGCAGACGTGACTGCTCGACGTCGTCGGGCGGCAGGTACCACGCCGGGGGCTGACTCGTCTCGAGCAGCCGCATCGCCCGGGTGGTGTCGGCGATCACCACCCCGCGGTGCTCCACACGCACCCGTCGCGGGCTCGGCTCGAGGCGTGGGGGGCGCGGGTAGTCCCAGACCGATTCCTGTCCGGGTCCCGGCTCGATGCGTTGAGGGCGCAGCACACGCACAGGCTGCCCCACGAGGCGGCCCCCGCCCAGCCACCCACGATTGATTGAGTGAGTGCTCACTCCGGTAGCGTCCTCGGCATGCCGATCACCACCGAACGCCGTCGGGCCGCGGCGCTCCCGCCGGAGGAACGACGGCGCGTCATCGTCGAGGCGACCCTGCCGCTCCTGGTCGAAGAGGGCGCGTCGATCAGCACCCGGCGCATCGCCGAGGCCGCCGGCATCGCCGAAGGCACCATCTTCCGGGTGTTCCCCGACAAGGACTCGGTGATCGCCGCCGTCGTCGCCGCAGCGCTGGACCCGGCGCCCTTCGAGGCGGCGCTCGCCACGATCGACCCGACGCTTGAGCTGGAGGAGCGCCTCGCGCTCGGTGTCGAGCTGCTGCAGCGACGGGTGCGCGAGATCGGCGAGCTGATGACCGCGGCGGGAATCAGTCGCCCGCCAGCGGACCCGGACCAACGTCCCGCCTCGAGCATCGACGCGTTGGCCGCGCTGTTCGAGGCGGACCGCGAACGACTCCGTCGAAGCCCTCGCGACTGTGCGGTGGTGCTGCGAGGACTCACCTTCGCGGGCACCCATCCGGCGCTGCTCGTCGACGACGACGAGCTCACCGCCGCCGAGATCGTCACGCTCGCCCTCGACGGCGTCCGCGCCGGATCCGATCCGGGAGGTGCGCCGTGCTGATCCGCCTGTTCCGCAGCCACCTGTGGCCGCTGCGCCATCTGCTCGCCCTGGTCGTGCTCTTCCAGGGCGTACAGACCGCCGCCATCCTCTACCTGCCGACGCTGACCGCCGACATCATCGACCAGGGCATCGCAACGGGCGACACCGGCTACATCTGGCGCACGGGCGCCGTCATGCTCGCCGTGACGCTCGTCCAGATCGTCTTCGCCGTGATCGCAGTGTGGTTCGGGGCGCGTGCGGCCATGGGCTTCGGTCGCGACGTCCGCCACGACCTGTTCCACCGCGTCACCGGCTACTCGGCCGAGGAGGTCGACCGATTCGGAGCGCCGTCCCTGATCACCCGGATCACCAACGACGTCCAGCAGGTCCAGATGTTCGTCGTGTTGTCGGCGACCCTGCTCGTGACCGGACCGATCATGGTGGTCGGCGGGGTCGTCATGGCCGTGCGCGAGGACGGGCCGCTCGCCCTCCTGCTCGCCGTGTCGGTGCCGGTGCTGCTGATCAGCGTCGGGCTGGTCGTGGTGCGCCTCGTGCCGCAGTTCCAGGCGATGCAGGCACGCATCGACCGGGTGAACCAGGTGCTGCGCGAGCAGATCACCGGGCTGCGTGTGATCCGGGCGTTCGTCCGTGAGCCCGAGGAGATCGCCCGCTTCGGCGCCGCCAACGACGACCTCACCGCCACCTCGCTCACCGCGGGGCGGTTGATGGCGTTCATCTTCCCGATGGTGCTGTTCGTCCTGAACCTGTCGAGCGTCGCTGCGATCTGGTTCGCCGGCTACCGCATCGACGACGGCGCGATGCAGGTCGGGTCGCTCGTCGCGTTCCTCACCTACCTCGTCCAGATCCTGATGGCGGTGACCATGGCGACCTTCGTGGCGATCATGGCGCCGCGCGCCTCGGTCTGCGCCGGTCGGATCAACGACGTGCTCGACACCCCGCCCACGATCCTGGTGGTCGACGAGCCCGTCACGACGCTGCCCCCGCGCTGCGAGGTCGAGCTGCGTGGCGTGAGCTTCCGCTACCCCGGGGCGGAGGAGCCGGTGCTCTGCGACATCGACCTGCTCGCCACGCCGGGTCGGACCACCGCCATCATCGGGTCCACCGGGTCCGGCAAGACGACCCTGCTGGAGCTGGTCCCCCGGCTGTACGACGCGACCGCTGGGTCGGTGCTCGTCGGTGGGGTCGATGTGGCGGACCTCGACCCCGAGACGCTGTGGAGCCGGATCGGCTACGTCCCCCAGAAGCCGTTCCTCTTCTCGGGCACCGTCGCGTCCAACCTGCGTCACGGCGCACCCGGCGCCACCGACGACGAGCTGTGGGACGCGCTGCGCATCGCCCAGGCAGCGGAGTTCGTGGCCGAGATGTCCGACGGCCTCGACACTCCCATCAGCCAGGGCGGCACCAACGTGTCGGGCGGCCAGCGCCAGCGGCTCGCGATCGCCCGTGCCGTGGTTCGCCGCCCCGCGGTCTACCTGTTCGACGACTCGTTCTCCGCACTGGATCTCACCACGGACCTGCACCTGCGCAGGGCCCTGGCACCGGTGACCGCCGACGCGACCGTGATCGTCGTCGCGCAGCGGGTGTCGACCATCGTCGACGCCCAGCAGATCCTGGTGCTCGAGGACGGCCGCACCGTCGGGCTGGGCACCCACGCCGAGCTGCTCGACGGCTGCCCCACGTACGCCGAGATCGTGGAGTCGCAGATGGAGGTCGCGGCGTGAGCGACGGCACCACCTCTGCACCACGCAAGAGCCCTGCCGCAGAGGCGCGCAGCGGGATCGCCGGACGGTTCGGCGCGGCGGGCATGCCCGCCGAACGATCCCGCGACTTCCGCGGGGCGCTGCGCCGGCTGCTCGCCACGATGCGCCCCGAACGCGTCCGGGCCGTCACGGTGATCGTGCTGGCCGTGATGAGCGTGACGCTGACCGTCCTCGGGCCGCGACTGCTCGGCGAGGCGACCAACGTGATCGTCGACGGCGTCTCCTCGGGCGACGGGGTCGACTTCGATCGCCTCCACCGGATCCTCCTGGGGGTCGGCGCGCTCTACATCGCCTCGGCCTCGATGGCGTTCGCGCAGGCCCGCATGCTCGCCGGGGTCGTGCAGCGCACGATGCAGCGGCTCCGGGCCTCCGTCGAGCACAAGCTGCACCGGGTGCCGCTCGGGTGGGTCGACGGGCAACCCCGCGGCGACCTGCTGAGCCGGGTCACCAACGACATCGACAACGTGCAGCAGAGCCTGCAGCAGACCCTGTCGCAGCTGCTCACCTCGACGCTGACGATCATCGGCGTCGTCGTGATGATGTTCGTCATCTCGCCGCTGCTGGCGCTCGTCGTGCTCGTCACGATCCCGGCCTCGCTGCTGACGATCCGGTTCATCACGAAACGCTCCAAGGGTCGGTTCGTGGCGCAGTGGACCCACACCGGGGCGCTCAACGCGCAGGTCGAGGAAGCGTTCACCGGCCATGCGCTCGTCAAGGTGAACGGGCGCAGCCGAGCCGAGCAGGAGGTGTTCGACGACCGCAACGACCAGCTGTTCGAGGCGAGCTTCTGGGCGCAGTTCATCTCCGGCACGATCCAGCCGGCCATGATGTTCCTCGGCAACCTGAACTTCGTGGCGATCGCGGTGATCGGCGGCCTGCGGGTGTCGTCGGGAGCGATGAGCATCGGCGAGGTCCAGGCGTTCATCCAGTACTCGCGCCAGTTCACCCAGCCCCTGACCCAACTCGCCTCGATGATCAACGTGATGCAGTCGGGCATCGCGTCGGCGGAACGGGTCTTCGAGCTGCTCGACGCCCCGGAGCAGTCGCCCGATGCTGCCGCCACCGCCGACCCGGCTCCGACGCAGGGCCATGTCGAGTTCCGCAACGTGTCGTTCTCCTACGACCCCGACACCGAGTTGATCCGCGACCTGTCGCTGGTCGCAGAACCGGGCAGGACGATCGCCATCGTGGGGCCGACGGGGGCAGGCAAGACGACCCTCGTCAACCTGATCATGCGGTTCTACGAGCTGGACTCGGGGGTGATCCTCATCGACGGCGAGGACACCGCGACCATGCCGCGCCGTGAGCTGCGCTCGAAGCTCGGCATGGTGCTCCAGGACACGTGGCTCTTCGGGGGGACGATCCGCGAGAACCTGGCGTTCGGCAACCCGGAGGCCGGCGACGAACGAATCATGGAGGCCGCCCGGGCGACCTACGTCGACCGGTTCGTGCACTCGCTGCCCGACGGCTACGACACGGTCGTCGACGACGAGGGCGGCCGGGTGAGCGCGGGGGAGAAGCAGCTGCTGACGATCGCACGTGCGTTCCTCGCCGATCCGGCGATCCTGATCCTCGACGAGGCCACCAGCTCGGTCGACACGCGCACCGAGGTGCTGATCCAGCGGGCGATGTCGGCGCTTCGGTCGAACCGGACGAGCTTCGTGATCGCCCACCGGCTCTCGACGATCCGCGACGCGGACATGATCCTGGTGATGGAGTCGGGTCGCATCGTCGAACAGGGCACCCACGACCAGCTGCTGCTCGCCGGTGGCGCCTACGACCGGCTCTACCAGTCCCAGTTCTCCTCGGCGGCCACCGAGGTCGTCTGAGCGAGCTCAGACGGTCAGGACCAGCTTGCCGAACACGTCGCCCGCGGCGAGGAGCTCGAAGCTGGTCCGTGCCTCGGCGAGAGGCCGCACGTCACTGATCCGCGGGCGCACACCGGTGCGCACGAGCAGCGCCAGCAGATCCTCGAGCTCGTCGCGCGTGCCCATGGTGGAACCCACGACGCTCAGCTGCAGGAAGAACACCCGGTTCAGGTCAGCCGGCGGGTTCGGACCGCTGGTCGCGCCCGAGACCACGATCCGCCCGCCGGGTCGTAGCGCCCGCAGCGAGTGCTCCCAGGTCGCCGCTCCGACGGTCTCGACGACGAGGTCGACCTTCTCCGGGAGTCGGGTGCCCGGCTCGAACGCCGCGTCGGCGCCGAGCTCGACCGCGCCCGCGCGCTTGGACTCATCGCGACGTCACGAAGACCCGGTGCCCGAGCGCCACGGCCAGCTCGATCGCCGCGGTCGCGACGCCGCCACCGGCGCCCTGGACGAGGACGACCGCCGGTCCGTCGAGTCCGGAACGCGTCGTGAGCATGCGGTAGGCGGTCAGCCACGCCGTCGGGACGCAGGTCGCCTCCTCCCAGCTCAGCTCCGGCGGCTTGGGCACGACGTTGCGACCGGGGACGAGCACCTCCTCGGCGAGTGTGCCGGGGTGCAGCTCGGAGAGCAGCGAGCGGCGCGGGTCCATCGTCTCGTCGCCGTCGCCCGCAGCGGGATCGCCGATCACCGAGTGCACGACGACCTCGGTGCCGTCCGCGAGGGTGCCGGCCCCGTCGCAGCCCAGGATCATCGGGAGTCGCTCCGCCGGGAGGCCCACGCCGCGCAGCGACCACAGGTCGTGGTGGTTGAGCGACGCAGCACGCAACGCGACCCGCACCCAACCGTCGCGGGCCGCGGGGGCGTCGCGCTCGCCGATCTCCAGCCCGTCGAGGGGCTGATCGCTGGACTGCGAGACACAACTGACGGCCAGCACATCGGCTCCTGGGCTCGGTCGAACGGTGGCGGAACGCTACCAACGGCCCGCCGGGCACGAGGCAGAACCCGGGCGCCGGCTGCTGCTGGGCAATACTCGAACGGTGCATCGGGCGCTGAGCACCGAGCCGCAGGAGGCGGACGTCGTGGTGTGGGACGCCGCGCTCGTCGACATCGACGCCCGTCCCGAGCCCCCGCGGGCCCGACGGACCTCGGACCTGGTGCGCCTCGTCCTGTCGCTGTCGGCGATGGCGGTGTTCGCCCTGCTCGGGAGCCTCGGCTCCGAGACGACCGCAGGGCTCCAGGAGGACATCACGACCGCGGTGCGCACGGTGCCGTCGTGGGCGGTGAGCCTGTTCGCAGCGCTGAACAGCCTGATCGTGGTGGCCCTGCCGCTGTACCTGGTGCTCGACCTGGCGATCCGGCGGCGCTGGCGCCAGCTGCTCAGCGCCCTGCTCGCAGCGGCGATCTCGCTGATCGCATCGGGGCTGGTGAACCGGTACGTGGTGGAGCTCGTCGACGGTGCGCTCGGCGACGCCATGGCCCTGCCGGTGGGATCGGGGGGTGCGCGCACGCCACTGGCGGTCGCGCTGTTCGTCGTGGTGTCCGCGTTCAAGACCGTCCAGGGCAATGGCGCACGGCCACGCACCGTCGGCATCGTCTGGGTGGCGCTCCTCGCGCTCTCGATCGTGCTGCTGATCGACCTGCGCGCCACCCCGCTCGCGCTGGCACTGAGCCTGCTCGGCGGGCACGTCATCGGTCTGGTGGTGCGCTACGCGGTCGGCACCGAGAACCCACGCGTCCCCGCCATCGAGGTCGCACTGGCGTTGGCGCGCGTCGGGGTCCGCCCCACGTGGATGCGTCAACGCGCCGAGGAGTCCGAGGTCGGTCGCCGCTTCGACCTCGGCACCACCGAGGGTGACCACGCCATGGCGCAGGTCTTCGACCCCGATCGCCGCACCGCACAGCTCCTCTCGCAGCTCACCCGGCTGGTGCGGGTGCGCACCTGGGTGACTCGCTCGCCGAGTCTCAACGAACGCGGCCAGGTGCAACAGGCCGTGGTGCCGGCACTGATGGCTCGATCGGTCGGGGTCCGCACACCGGCGGTCCTCGCAGCGGTCGAGGTGGACGAACGCACGATGGTCGTCGCCGAGGAGCGTCGCCCGCGGCTGCGGTCGCTGGTCGACATCTCGCCCGAGGCGATCAGCGACGAGGCGCTCGCGCAGGCGTGGCGCGAGGTCCGACGCATGCATCACGCGGGCGTGGCCCACGAACGACTGCACCCGGGCAGCTTCGCCGTCGACGACGACGGCCAGGTCTGGGTGCTCGGACTCGCGCAGGGCGAGATCGCCGCCCCGCGCCTGCGGATGCGCCTCGATCGGGCCGAGTTGCTCATCGCCACCGCAGCGCTGGTCGGTGCGGACAGGGCGCTGACCGCGGCCGAACGAGCGATCGGCGCCGAGGATCTCGCCAACCTCCCGGCGCTGATGCAGCCGGTTGCACTCAACCCGGAGACTCGCCGGGCCCTGAAGGAGCACCCGGGCCTGCTCGAAGCGCTGCGCGAGGAGGCGATCGCCCGAGCCCCGGAGCCCTCCGCCGACCAGGTTCGCCTCGAACGCCTCCGACCGCGGTCGGTGATCAGCCTCGTCGCGGCGACCTTCGCGGTCTACGTGCTCGCCGGACAGCTGGGCGACGTCGATCCGTCGACCATCCTCTCGAGCCTCGACTGGTGGTGGGCCGGCGCAGCGGTGGCTGCCTCGCTCGTCACCTACCTCGGTTCGGCCTGGACGATCAGCCCCTTCTCGCCGGTCGCCATCTCCCAGGGGCGATGGCTGATGGCGCAGTTCGCTGCGACGTTCGTGACCCTGGTCGCGCCGGCTGCGGTCGGCAGCGCCGGCACGAACGTCCGGGTGATCCAACAGGCGGGCGCACCGCCCGGCCTGGCGCTCGCGAGCGTCGGTGTCTCGACGGCGGTGACCTTCATCACCACGGTGCTGGCGCTCGTCGCGGTCACCGTCTTCGGCGCCGAGGACCCGAACTGGAACATCGAGCTGCCGTCGTCGGGCGTGCTCATCGGGATCGGCGTGGTCGTCGGGCTGATCGTGCTCGCGTTCGTGGTCCCGATGAGCCGACGGGTGATCCTCGCCCGGCTCCGGCCCAGCTGGGAGAACGCCGTGCCGCGGCTGCTGGACGTGCTGCGCAACCCCCGTCGGCTGTTCGCCGGCGCTGGGGGCAGCCTGCTGACGTCGCTCGCCTACGCCGCCACGCTGTACTGCTCGGTCCGGGCCTACGGCGTGGAGATCCCGATCGGCGCCGCGGTGGTCGTCTACCTCGGTGCCGGCATCCTCGGCTCGGTCGCTCCGACGCCCGGCGGCATCGGAGCGGTCGAGGCCGCGCTGATCGCCGGGCTCAGCGCGGTCGGCGTGCCGGCCGATGCGGCGCTGCCCGCTGCGCTGCTCTACCGGACCGTCACCTTCTGGCTGCCGACGGTGCCCGGCTACCTCGCGTTCCAGTGGCTCCAGCGCCGCGACGCCATCTGAGCGCCGCTGCCGGCGAGCGCCACGCTCAGCCGCGGACCTCAGTGGTGCTCGTCGCCGCATCGGCGATCTCCTCGGGGTCCAACAGCACCTCGCGCCAGTTCTTCTCGGAGAAGCGCTCGGTCGCCTCGAGGTAGTCGGGGTTCGACCGGTCGGCGGTGTTCGCGTACGTGAGGAACGACTTCGCCTCGGGTCCGTCGGGGGTCAGCGCCACGGCCATCAGGAAGGACGTGCCGTTGTTGATCCGGTAGCCGACGGTCGTGGTCTCGCCGTCGGTCACCTCGGAGATCTGGCTGTCGGGCGCGATCCGGGTGCGATCGAGTGCGGCGAGCGCCGGGTCGGCGGTGGCCCACCCCGTGCCCCACCCGACGATGTTGGTGGTCCCGTCGATCCCGGTGCCGCCGTGGATCGGCACCGAGGTCCCGTCGCGCTCGGCCTGTTGCAGTTCGCCGAGGGTGGCGTCGAGGTCGATCTCGGCCGCCTCGAGCACCTGGACCGCACGGGCCAGTGCGGACAGGACCGGGTCGGCGCCATCGGCCGGGGCCGGAGCCAGCCCGCTCGGCGTCGCCAGCGGCTGGGCAGGGTCGAAGGGCTCGGCCCACAGCGGGCCGGCGTCCCCGAGGTCGTCCCGCTCGAACCGGCTGATCATCTCGCGGAAGATCGGCGGACCCGCGCGATCGAGGTCATAGACGCCGTCCCAGCCGGCGAGCACCTCGCACGCGGGGGCGACGTCGACCTCCCCCGCGGGGAGTCCACCCGGCAGGTCCTCGGGCGTCTCGCCCTCCTCCGGCTCCGGCGCAGGGAGCTCGTCGACGCTCACCGGCGCGGCGCCGTCGCAGCGCGCCACGACGTCGTCGAGCAGGGCTCGGGCGGTGAAGCCGCGGTTGGCGAGCGCCGCGTCGGCGAGCTCGTCGAGGTCGAAGCTGCCGTCCTCGCCGGCTGCGCCGTCCGGGCCGGTGTCGTCGAGCACCGTTGCGTTCTCGCGGGTTCGCGGCGAGCGCGGCGTGCGCTGCTCGCCGTGGAGACGGGAGTAGTCGCCCTCGAGCAGCTCGGTCGCGTGCGGCATCCAGAACGAGTCGTTCGCGTTGAACAGGTAGTCGCTGCGCTCCACGACGGGCTGATCGGCGTAGGGGACGAGTCCCGGGTCGCGGGCGCCCTCGAGCGCGACCCAGTCGAACAGGGGGTTCGACCCGTCGAGGAGCACGGCGCCGCTGTCCGCTGCCCCGGCCGCGAGCAGGTCGGTCTCGAGGGACGTCTCGTAGGCGGCGAGCGCCTCGTCGGAGAGCGCCGGGGTCGCCGAGGTGTCCGCGTACCAGGCCCGCCCGTCCGACGAGGTGGCGACGGTGTTGAACAGCGGGACGCCGTTGTACTCCTCGTGGAGCGCGATGAGCTCGTCGAGATCCTCGACCTGCACCATCTCGACGTACTGGTCGATGAACTCGTCGTTGTCGATGTTGGCGTCTCGGAAGGTGATCGCGGTGGAGTCACTCCACCCGACCCCGGGGAAGTCGATCATCGGGCCGTACTGGCTGCGCCAGGTGGTCCGCTCGACCTCGCTGAGCTCGCCGCCCTCGTCGAGGACCTCGATGCTGTGCTCGACCGGGGTCATCTCGCGCTGCTCCTCGCCGAAGACGTACGAGGTCGGATCGCCGTCGACGAGATCGAGCGAGTACGCGGTGAAGCGGTTGCCGGCCGAGACGGTGTGGGTCCATGCGACGTCGTCGTTGAAGCCGATCGCGAGGCCCGGGAGCCCCGAGAGCTGCGCCCCGTACATGTCGATCTCGTCCGGGACGGTCAGGTGGACCTCCCAGAAGCGCAGCTGTCCCTCCCACGGGAAGTGTGGATTGGCGACCAGCATCCCACCGCCCGCCGCAGCACGGTCCTCGCCGATCGCCCACCCGTTCGAGGCGGCGACCGGTTCGAACGCGCCGGGCGTCGCGACGGGCCCCAGTGCGATCTCGTCCCCGGTCGGCTCCTCGGCGGCCTCGTCGACGCCCGGCGGGATCGCCTCCGGGATCGCCGACGCGAGCACCGTGCTCGAGGCGTTGAGGGCGATCGACCGTCCGTAGGCGTAGACGTCGACGGGCTCGAGCGGGCGCACCCACTCGGCGCCGGCGCACCAGTCGGTGAGCCCGTCGGACCCGACCTCGGCGAGGTGGCCGTTCCAGCCCTCGGTGTACGCGGTGATGACGTCGACGGTCTCCTCGGTCGCGTTCGCCCAGTCCTCCTCGGCGATCTCGCGGATGCCGATGGTCCGCCAGGCCACGTCGGAGTCGATGTTCTCGTCGTCCTCGCCGGGGCCGAGCCAGCGGGCGCGTTCGCCGTTCACCTTGAGCACCTGGTCCGCCAGGTCGCACGCCCGGTCCTCTGCGCTCGCCCAGCCCTGGCCGAAGGCGACGTTCTCGAGGTCGTCCGCGGTGATGTGGGGGACGCCGCCCTCGGTGCGGCGGATGGTCGCCACGTACTCCTCGCCGCCACCGAGGACGGTCACGCCGGGGCCGTCGCCCGCTGCGGCGGCCTCACCGTCCTCACCGGTGGTGCAACCGGCGGCGACGAGCACGACGGCACCCGCGACGAGGATGACGCGACGAAGCGTACGGATGGTCATGGTGTTCCCCCTGGTGCCGACCGTGGCGATCGGGGTGGAACCTACACACAGTCACCGTGGCGTGGCATCCGGGCGGAGGCACACCGTCGGTCCCCCACCGTTCGAGGTCGCTGTTGGACCATGGTCGCGTGACCGACCCGCGCAGGCCCGACGACCCAGCGGCCCGGTCCGGCGCTGACCCGCCCGGCGCCGAGCACGACGGTGGGGGAGCGCCGCCCGCACGGCGTTGGCCCGCGTGGCCGCCCGTCGAACGGCGCCAGGCGATGCGCCGCAGCGGGTGCGCTGATCGGCCTCGGCCTGGCTGAGGTCGCGAAGGACCGGCTGTGGGCCGTCGGGGTCGCGGTCCTCGTCCCGTCGATCGTCTTCGGGCTCGCCCGGATGGAACCGATCGCCCGCCAGGCGGCGCTGGTCGCGAGCGTGATCGTGCTGATCCCCGTCGAGACCCAGCTGACGACGCCCGAGTTCGCTGCGGTGCGCTTCGCCGAGACGGTCATCGGCATCCTGGTTGCACTGCTCGTGAACGCCACGGTCCTTCCGCCCCGCGCTCACCGGGGGGCGCGACGGCACCTCGGCCTTGCGATCGGCCATCTCGCGACGCTCTACCGCCTGGTGACCGACGCTGTGGCGGGCGGGTTCCGTGACGAGGCCGCGATCGTCGCGACCCGGAGGTCCTTGCGCAGTGAGCTCGCGCAGGTGGACGCACTCTGGGACGAGGCCATGGCCGAGTCGCCCGGTCCGGACGAGCTCGGGCCGGGCTGGCGAACGGCGACCTGGCGTTGCTCCCCCTGCCCTCTCCCTCCTCCTCCCCCCCCCTCCCCCCCTTTCCGTGCCTCGCGGCTCGCCCTTCCGTCGCGCCGGTCTTCGCGTTTGTTTTTTTGTCTCGGGTGCTCGCTCGGTGATTGCGGCCACGAGCTGCTCGACGGGACCGGATCGGCGCACGAGCCGACTCCCGGCCGGTGACCGCTCTTGCCGGGAGTCAGACGGCGACCGGTCGATCCCCGGGTCGTGGGTCCACGAGGGGACATCGGGTACCGGTGTAGATGGTCGGCATGCACCGGTTGCAGTGGATGCACCCCGACGCGGCGTCGGGGTCCCCACGGAACCGGTTGACCAGGTCGGGATCGTGCAGCAGCGCACGGCCCATGGCGACGTACTCGAACCCTGCGGCGACCGCGGCGTCGGCGGTGTCGCGTCGGCTGATCCCACCCAGCAGGATCAGCGGAAGGTCGAGCTCGGCGCGGAAGCGGCTCGCCATGTCGAGGAAGTAGGCCTCCTCGTAGGGGTACGAGCGCAGGAACCGTTCGCCCACGAGGCGGAACCCCGGACGCAGGTACCAGGGGAGGCTCTCGCCGAACTCCCGGAGCGGCGCCGCACCCTTGAACAGGAACATCGGGTTGGCGAGCGAACTGCCGCCGGTGAGCTCGATCGCGTCGACCGTGCCGTCCTCGACCAGCCAGCCGGCGAGCGTGAGGCTGTCCTCGATGTCGAACCCGCCACGCACCCCGTCGACCATGTTCAGCTTCGCCGTCACCGCCGCGCGGCCGTCGGCTGCCTGGCGCACCCGGCGCATCACCCGCCGCGCCAGGCGCGCCCGGTGCTCGAGCGGTCCGCCCCAGCGGTCGTCGCGACGGTTGAGCAGCGGCGAGAGGAACGAGCTCACCAGGTAGTTGTGCCCCAGGTGCACCTCGAGGGCGTCGAAGCCCGCCTCGACGCAGAGCTCGGTTCCCCGGCCGAAGTCCTCGACGACCCGCGCCAGGTCCGCCTCGGTGGCGGCGCGGGTGAAGCGCATGCCGAGCGGGTTGAACATCCGCCCGGGGGCGAGCGCCGTGGCGCGGTTGGACCGTGCGTTCGAGACGGGGCCGGCGTGGCCGATCTGGGCGGCCGCGGCCGCCCCCTCGGCGTGGACCGCGTCGGTCAGACGTCGCAGGCCGGCCACGGCCTGGGGCCGCAGGTGGATCGCCTCGGCGTGGGTGCGGCCCTCGGGCGCCACCGCGAGGTAGGCCACCGTGGTCATCGCCGTGCCACCCGCAGCCACCCGGCGATGGAAGTCGAGGAGGTCGTCCGTCACGAGCCCATCGGGAGTGCGACCCTCGAAGGTCGCCGCCTTGATGATGCGGTTGCGCAGGGTCACCGGCCCCAGGCGGGTGCTGTCGAACAGCGATCTGGTCCCCACGTCGTCGGTCACGTGTCCAGTCTGCCCTCCGGGGCCCCGCCGTGCGGTCGAGGCCTGCTCCGGAGGCGGTCGCGATGGCGTACGGTCGGCGCATGGCTCGGCGTGCCCGTTCCCGGAGGATCCCGACAGGGAGGACGAGCCTCGCGACCCTGGCGGTCGCAGCGGCCGCGGTGCTGGTCGCCGCGGCCTGCACCGACGACGCCGTCTGGACCGATGCGGCCGGGGACGCCGGCCAGCCGACCGCCGCCGAGGCGTCCCGGGAGACCTGCCGGGCGCCGCAGATCGCGCGCCCGGTCGAGGCTCGCCCGGCGGGTGTTGACGGTCGCGACCTCGACCTGTCGTCCTTCGACGACACGCCGATCCGACTCCACTGGTTCCCCCGCCCCGGCGCCGGTGCCGACGACCCCGCGCCGATCGTCCTGATGGGACCCGGGTGGTCGCTGCCGGGTCAGACCGACCCGGACGGCCCGGCGCTCTTCGGTTCGCTGAGCATCAGCGGCCTGCACGACGCGGGGTACAACGTCCTGACCTGGGACCCTCGGGGCTTCGGTGCGTCGGGGGGCACGGCGCAGGTCAACGACCCCGGCGTCGAGGGTCGCGACATGCAGCAGCTGCTGGAGTGGGCGGCGGAGCAGCCCGAGGTGCTGCTCGACGGCGAGCGCGATCCCCGTGTCGGGATGGTCGGGGGGTCCTACGGCGGAGGGATCCAGCTGGTCACCGCAGCGATCGACTGTCGGGTCGATGCGATCGTCCCGACGCTCGCCTGGCACTCGCTCGGCACGAGCCTGTACCCGAACGAGACCGTCAAACTCGGTTGGGCCGGCGTGCTCGCCGATGCGGGCGCGGGCAATGCGGTCGACCCGGTCGTGACCCGGTCCTACGAGGTCGCCGCCATGTCGGGCCGGCTCAGCGACGAGGACCGTGAGTGGTACCTCGCCCGCGGACCCGCCGAGCTCGTCGAACGGGTCACGGCGCCGACCCTGCTCGTGCAGGGAACGGTCGACACGCTGTTCACCCTCTCCGAGGCCGTGACGAACTTCGAGCTCCTCGAGTCCAACGGGGTGCCGGTGTCCATGATCTGGTTCTGCGGCGGACACGGGCTCTGTCTGACCGACGCCGACGACGACCAGTTCGTCGCGGAGGCCACCTTGGCCTGGCTGGATCGCTGGGTCGCCGGCGACACCTCGGTCGACACCGGGGCGCCGATCGTGGTCCAGGACGACGACGGAGAGCTGCACCGCTTCGACTCGCTGCCCCAGGCATCCTCGACCGTTGCGGCATCCGGTTCCGGCGCGTTGGAGCTGTCGACCGACAGCGTCGCCGGGCCCCTCGACCCGGCCGACGCACCGGGCGACCTGCTCACCGGCATCGCCGCCTCGATCACCCCGACCGCGGCGAGCGACGCCGTCGAAGCGCAGGTGGTGGTCGACGAGCCAACGCTGGTGCTCGGTACGCCGCTGCTGGAGCTGACCTACCGCCTCGAAGGGGTCGAGCCAGGGGACCGCCCGGTGCGGGTCTTCGCCCAGCTCGTGGACGACGCGACCGGCACGGTCGTCGGCAACCAGAGCACCCCGGTGCCGTTGCGCGACGTGGCGGGCGAGCATCGTATCGAGTTGCCCCTCGAACAGGTGGTGGTGTCGCTCGAGCCGGGTGAGGCGCTGACGTTGCAGATCGTCGCGACCTCGGTGGCGTTCGGCGAGCCGCGCCTCGGCGGCACGGCGCGATTCAGCGAGATCGACCTCGAGCTCCCGGTCGTCGAGGCCCCCTGACCGATTCCGCACCCCGCACGTTGCACGCCGCCGGGGCAGGGGCGGGGCGACCGAGCGGAACTAGAACGCGTTATCGTTCGGTCCGTGCCGATCGACGACCGCCTCCTGACGAACCCCGACGTCTACCAGCGCAACGAACACCATGCGCTCTTCACCCAGCTCCGCGCCGAGGATCCGGTGCACTGGACCGAGGAGGACGACGGTCCGGGGTTCTGGTCGATCACGAAGCACGCCGACCTGCGACTGCTCAACCGCGACGCCGAAGGCTTCAGCTCCGAGGCGCAGGGCGTCTACCTCATGGAGCCCGACTCGTTCCCGGACGGCTACGACATGCGCGGCAAGATCATGCTGCTCACCGACCCGCCGAAGCACACGCGCTACCGGCTGTTGGTGAACAAGGGGTTCACGCCCCGGATGATCGGCATGATCGAGCAGCACCTGCAGTACCGCGCCGAGCTGATCGTCGACTCGGTGATCGAGGACGGCAGCTGCGAGTTCGTGACCGACCTCGCGGCCGAGCTGCCGCTGCAGGCCATCGCCGAGATCATGGGGGTTCCCGAGCAGGACCGTCATCTGCTCTTCGACTGGTCGAACCGCATGGTGGGAGCGGATGACCCCGAGTACCAGAGCGACGACAGCGATACTGCCGGATCCGCGGTGGCGGAGCTGTACGTCTACGCTGCCGGCCTCGGCGAGGCGCGGCGCGCCGACCCCCGCGACGACGTCATCACCAAGCTCATCAACGCCGAGATCGACGGCGACAAGCTCACCCAGGAGGAGTTCGAGCTCTTCTGCCTGCTGCTCGCCGTGGCCGGCAACGAGACGACCCGCAACGCCACGGCGCACGGGATCCTCGCCCTCATCGACCACCCCGAGCAGCTCTCGAAGCTGGCTGGCGACCCCGACCGCTACATCGATGGTGCCGTCGAGGAGATCCTGCGGTGGTCCAGCCCGGTGATGCACTTCCGACGCACCGCGATGCGGGAGGTGGAGCTGCGCGGCAAGGTCATCCGCGAGGGCGACAAGGTCGTGCTGTGGCACATCTCGGCGAACCGGGACGAGGAGGTCTTCGAGGACCCGTTCCGCTTCGACATCGAGCGCGACCCGAACGACCACATCGCGTTCGGCGGAGGCGGTGCGCACTACTGCCTCGGGACGAACCTGGCGCGAATGGAGCTGCGGCTGATCTTCCGTGAGGTCGCCACCCGCATGTTCGACCTGCGCCTCGACGGCGAGGTGGAGCGACTCCGATCGAACTTCATCGGTGGCATCAAGCACATCCCCGTCGCCTTCTCGGCGGGGGAGCGCAAGCACCCGGTCGGCGCCACGGCCTGACGGCGCCGCCGGCTCCCGACCGGCGTTCGCCCTCGATCCCGGCGCACGCCGTTGATCGGGGATCCCCTCATCACGATGCCGTCGCCATGCGGCCGCCCGGTCAGTCGTCGGCGGGGACGAAGTCCAGCGAGGCGGAGTTCATGCAGAACCGCTGGCCGGTCGGTCGGGGACCGTCGGGGAACACGTGGCCGAGGTGCGCCGAACAGGTGGCACAGCACACCTCGACGCGCACCATGCCGTGGCTGCGATCCTCGCGCAGCTCGACCTTGTCCGGGTCGAGGGCTTCCCAGAACGACGGCCAACCCGACCCCGAGTCGTACTTCGTGTCCGACGAGAACAGCGGCTCGTGGCACACCACGCAGCGGTACGTCCCGGCGTCCTTGGTGTCCCAGTAGGCCCCGCTGAACGCCGGTTCGGTGCCGGCCTGCTGGGTCACCTGGTACTGCTCGGGCGAGAGCCGCGCACGGATGGCCTCCGGTGCGAGCTCGGGCCGTGCGGCATCGGGTCGTGCGGTGGCATCGTCCATGCTCGAAGGCTAACTGCGCCCGCGCCGGGGCGGGCCGCGGAAGCCGAAGCCGGCGCTCGGAGTTCCCCACGCCATGCGACTCGACGTGTTCTCCGATGTGGTCTGCCCGTGGTGCTACCTCGGCGCTGCCCGGCTCCGCGACGCACTCGATCGCGCGGGCGGCGACGACGTCGAGGTCCGATGGCGTGCGTTCCAGCTCGACCCATCGGCATCGCATCCACCGCGACCGCTCCGACCCGTGCTCGAGCGTCGCTACGGCCCCGGAGCGTTCGACGCCATGACCGAGCGGCTCGTCGGGCTGGGCCGAGCAGCCGGACTCGAGTACCGCTTCGATGAGGCACTCGCGCTCAACACTGCGGACGCCCACCGGCTGGTGGCCTGGTCCCAGCACGACCGACCCGAGCTGACGACCGCCCTGGTGTGGCGGTTGTTCGCTGCGTACTTCACCGACGGCGACGACGTGTCGGACCGCGCCGTACTGGCGGGGCTCGCGGCGGAGGTCGGCCTCGATGCTGTCGCTGCGGCGGAGATGCTCACCGCCGGCGGCTTCGCCGACCAGGTCGCTGCGGATCGACGGGCGGCCGCGGAGCTCGACATCACCGGCGTCCCCACCTTCGTGGTCGACGGACGCTTCGCCCTGCCCGGGGCCCAGGACGTGGACCGACTCGTGGCGGTCATCGAGCGTGGGCGCGCACGCGCCACCGACGCCCCGACGAGCGAGCGTGCCACGAGGAACTGATCGCGGTCGTCGGTAGGCTCGCTGTGCCGGTTCGCCGGCGCCGTTCCCACCGTCGAACAGCGGAGCATCCTGTGGCCAAGTCCACGTCCAAGTCGAAGTCGAAGCGCCACGATTCGAGTCGCGACGGGCGCCGGCCCGACGACGCCGGGTCCAAGGAGGCGCGCCGCGCTCTGCGTCGGATGCGTGAGGAGGAGGCGCTCAAGCCCTTCCAGGTCGAGCTGCTCAAGCTGCAGCGCCACCTCGAGGACCAGCACAAGCGCATGGTGGTCGTCTTCGAGGGCCGCGACGCGGCCGGCAAGGGCGGCACGATCCGCAGGGTCACTCGCTACATGAACGAGAAGCACTACCGGGTGGTCGCGCTCGGCCGGCCCACCGAGGAGCAGCGCTCCCAGTGGTACTTCCAGCGGTATGTCGCCCAGTTCCCGAGCGGCGGAGAGATCGTCCTGTTCGATCGCAGCTGGTACAACCGTTCGATGGTGGAACCCGTGTTCGGCTTCTGCACCGAGGAGGAGTACGAGAACTTCATGCACGGCGTGGTCGGCTTCGAGAAGGATCTGGTCCGACAGGGCACGATCCTGGTGAAGCTGTACTTCAGCGTCACCAAGAAGGAGCAGGCGCGCCGCTTCGAGCGTCGCCGCGACGACCCGCTGCGCCAGTGGAAGCTGAGCGAGATCGACGTCCAGGCCCAGGAGCACTGGAACGACTTCACCGAGCGCAAGTCAGCGATGCTGAAGCGCACCAGCACCGTCGAGGCTCCGTGGACCGTCATCCGATCCGGCGACAAGCACCTCGCCAGGATGAACGCGATGCGGGTGATCCTCAACGCCGTCGACTACGGCCCACGCGACTCCGACATCGACTTCGTCCCCGACAGCAGGGTGGTCCTCTCGGGCGCCCAGGAGCTGCAGCTGATGGAAGCCCAATGGATCCGCAAGGGGCGCTTCACCGTCTGAACAGCGACGCTGCGAAGTGAGACTCGGCCCCGCGTCGTCGGCGGGCCGGCTGGCTCAGGCGCGGAGGCGTCGGCGGTGCAGCATCGCCTGGAGCCGCTGGCGGTTGTAGCGCTGGATGCAGACGAGCGGCAGGTGCGCGGCCACACCGAACGCGACCATGGCGGCACCGATCACCGGCGGGCACCAGAGCAGGAACAGCAGTCCTGCCGCCAGGTTGGACCAGTGCACCAGCTCGGCCCGACGGGTCTCGACGGCGAAGCGTTCGAGGTGCTCGGTCGACCGGTCCGTCAGGTGTCGTTTGGAGAACCCGCCACGGAACAGATCTCCCTTCTCGGGCATGCGGTCCTTCCAGGAGCGGATGCGCAGCCGGCGTTGGTACCAGCGTCCGTCCGCCTCCCAGCGGCGAGGACGCGTCAGCCAGCCGTCGGTCGCGAGCCGTGCCGGGTCGACGCGGTGCCAGCCGTAGCCGGTCACGAAGCCGATGAGCACCCACGCGGCGACCGACACCAGGATCGCTGCGCCATCGCTGAGCGGGATCAGCACGGGACGATGTCGACCCGCTGCGCCGGGCGTTCAGCCACGAGACCGGGCGACCGGGATGGTCCGGCCCCGCCAGGTGACGCTGCGGCGGACGTGTGTGCGCCACAGCGAGCGCACGAACACCGCCAGGAAGACCGCCATCGGAAGCGGGTAGAGCACGGCGGCCCAGGCCCGGAAGCGGCCGACGGTGCGGAACATGAGTCCCAGCTGTGCGACGAAGGCGAGATAGATGGCACTCGCGATCGACCAGGCCTCGTCGCCGCGCACCGCGTCGAGGAGGACCAGCGCTCCCGATGCCAATGCCGTGACCCAGACGGCGATCGCGAGCAGTCGGAGCAACGGGGTGCTCACCGCGCCGACGGCGAAGTTCTTCGTCCACCCCTCGACCAGCTGGGCGAGCCCCTCGGGGTACATCCGGTAGCTGAGCTCCGGGCCGCCCTGGAACACCGAGACCGGCTGACCTGACGATCGGTACCGCCCGGCCAGCGCCAGGTCCTCGACCACCTCGTCGCGGACCGCCGAATGACCGCCGGCACGCTCGTAGTCGCCCCGGGAGGTCACCATCACCGGACCGAACGCTCCCGTGGCGCGGTCCCCGGCGCCGCTGCCGGCGCCCATGACCGCGATGACGTTGAACAGACACGAGAGCTGCTCGGCGGGCCGCTCGGCCCGGTGCCATGGTTGCGCCGAGACCAGCCCGTGGGTCGTGCGACGCTGCTCGATCAGCCGCGGCACCGAGCCCGGGGCGGGCCGAACGTCCGCGTCCAGGAACACGAGCGTGTGCTCCGGCGCGTCCGAGGCGACGTCCACGCCGCGCTGACAGGCCCACGACTTGCCGGTCCACGTGGGCGGCAGCGGCGCCGTCGCCAGGACCTCGACCGACGGGTGGCTCACCGCGATGCTCGCAGTGTCGTCGTCGGAGTCGTCGTCGACCACGAGGATCCGGCAGGCCTCGAGGGCGGGGTCCGCCCGGAGGTCACCGAGCAGGAGACCGATCGACCCCGCCTCGTTGCGGGCCGGGATGATGATCGTGCAGTCACCCGGACCCGGGCCGCTGGCCGGCTCGGCGAGGTGGCCGACCCGACGCGCCCGGCCGAGCACCACCCAGCCGAGCAGCCATCCGGCGACGCAGATCGTGATCGTGGTCGTCACGGGGCCCTTCCGCTCGGCTGGCACTGGTGCAAGATCTCCGCATCGCGCACCGGGGCGGATGCGACAGCGTGACACATCCGCACTCGGCCAGACGATGATGCCATCGTGCCCCTCGCCCGACCGGCCGGTAGCGTCGACCTCGGCCCGCCGGTCGGGCCGGACCGACCCGACACGCCCGAACGAACGAGGATCCACGTGCTGCGCTTCACCGAGGAACACGAGATGTTCCGTTCGACCGTCCGCGACGTCGTGCAGAAGGAGATCGACCCGCACGTCGATGACTGGGAGCGGGCAGGCCGCTTCCCGGCGCACGAGCTCTTCGCCAGGTGCGGCGAGCTCGGCCTGCTCGGGGTCGAGTACGACGAGCGCTGGGGTGGCGGGGGCGCCGAGCACATCTACACGATGATCCTCGGCGAGGAGATCGGCCGCGCCGGGTCCCTCGGTGTGGCGATGGCGCTCGCGGTCCAGACCGATATGGCGACGCCTGCGCTGCACGAGTTCGGCTCCGACGAGCTGAAGGAGCGCTTCCTGCGCCCGGCGATCGCGGGCGAGCACGTCACGGCGATCGGCGTCAGCGAGCCCGATGCCGGGTCCGACGTCGCCGCGCTGCGCACACGCGCGGTGCGCGACGGCGACGAGTGGGTGATCAACGGCTCGAAGATGTGGATCACCAGCGGCGCCCAGGCGGACTGGATCTGTCTGTTGTGCCGCACCTCCGACGAGGGGGGCTACCGGGGGATGTCCCAGATCATCGTGCCGACCGACAGCGAGGGGTTCGAGGTCAGCAGGACGCTGGACAAGCTCGGGATGCGCGCCTCGGACACCGCCGAGCTCGCGTTCAACGACGTCCGGGTCCCGGTGGCCAACACGATCGGCACCGAAGGCGCCGGCTTCCAGCAGCAGATGGCGCAGTTCCAGAACGAGCGCATGATCGCCGCCTACCAGATGGTCGGCGCCGTCGAGACCGCGCTCGAGCGGACCGCGACGTACCTCCGTGAGCGAGAGGCGTTCGGCGCGCCGCTGCTGGCGAACCAGACGATCCAGTACGAGCTGGCCGACATCGCCGGCGAGCTGGACCTCATGCGCCACCACAACTGGGCTGCGGTGGCCGCCTACCAGGACGGCCAGGACATCACCCGCCACGCGACGGTGGCCAAGCTGCGTTCGGCCCGGCTCGCCCGCAGGATGGCGGACACCGCGGTGCAGTTCCACGGCGGCATGGGCTACGTCGAGGAGCTGTGGCCCGCTCGGTTCTTCCGGGATTCGCGCCTGTGGTCGATCGGCGGCGGCGCCGACGAGGTGATGCTGCGGACCCTGGCGCGGATGGGCGGGTACTTCGCCTGACGCCGGGGCGCTATCGTTGCGCCACACGACACCGGGGAGCTCGCACCAGCGGGCTGAGAGGGTGGCTCAGGGCCACCGACCCGCAACCTGATCTGGGTAATGCCAGCGGAGGGAGCACCATGTCGAGCCGGCCCGATCCGGGCGCGTCCCGCACCGACCACCTGACGGCGCACCGAGCCGGCGCACAGCCAGCGCAGGCGGCTGCGCCCGCCACCCGCGCCGCAGTGGTCGTCGGCGGTCCGGCTCCGAGCGACCTTCCGCTCGCGCTCCGGCCGGCGCTGTCGGAGGGCGCCCCGCTGGTCGTCGCGGTCGACTCCGGACTGCACCACGCGGTCGAGTTGCGCGAACGGGGCTGGGTCGAGCGCATCGAGCTCGTGGTCGGCGACCTCGACTCCGTCGACCACGAGCTGCTGGCTGCGGCCGAGCGGGGCGGCTCCGAGGTGCACCGTCATCCCGTCGACAAGGACGCAACCGACCTCGAGCTCGCGCTCGACCACCTCCTCGCCCTCGGGGTCGGCGACACCGTCGTCGTGGCCGGGGAGGGCGGCCGACTGGACCACCTGCTCGCCGGCGCGCTGGTGCTGGGGTCGGCCCGCTACGCGCCGCTCGGCATCTCGGCGTGGTTCGGCGGCACCCGGCTCATCCCGGTGCACGACCGCACGACCGTCGTCGGCGTGCCCGGTGCGACGATCTCGCTCGTCGCGACCCATGGGACGGCCACGGGCGTCAGCACGGCGGGATTGCGCTGGAACCTCGACGGCGAGGACCTGTCGGCAGGCGCCGGACGCGGCGTCTCGAACGAGTTCGTCGCCGAGCTGGCCGAGGTGTCGGTCGAGCGCGGGCCGCTGAGCATCATCATCCCCCAGGAGGCAACGTGACCCCACCCCGAACCACCCGGCCACGCCACACGCCGGTCCGGCGACCACTCCTGGCCTCGATCGCCGTTGCGTTCGCTACGACCATGGTGGCGGCCGCATGTGGCACCGACGACGCTGTCGCGCCCGAGGGGGCCTCCGACGCGGACCGGGTCGTGCTGGTCACCTACGACTCCTTCGCCCTGCCCGAGGACGCAGCTGCGGAGTTCACCGAGCAAACCGGCGCCGAGATCGAGGTCGTCGCCGCCGGCGACAGCGGCACGATGCTCACCCGGGCACTGCTCGCTGCCGGTTCGCCGGAGGGGGACGTCATCTTCGGCATCGACAACACCCTGGCGGGGCGTGCGCTCAGCGAGGACCTGCTCGAGGCGTTCGAACCCGATGGGCTCGACCGCGTGCCCGAGCAGTACCGCCTCGACGGCGAGCTCGGCGAGCTGCTCACCCCGATCGACACCGGCGACGTCTGCATGAACGTCGACGCCGAGTGGTTCGCCGCCGAGGGTCGAGAGGCGCCCACCACCCTCGAGGACCTGGCCGACCCGGCGTTCGCCGAGCTCCTCGTCGTCCCGAGCCCGGTCACCTCGTCGCCGGGGCTCGCCTTCCTCCTGGGAACGGTGGACCGCTACGGAGAGGACGGATGGGCCGACTACTGGTCGCGCCTCGACGCCAACGGCGTGCGCATCCGACCGAGCTGGGACGACGCGTACTCAACGGACTACACGGTCTCGGGCGGCGATCGCCCCGTCGTCCTCTCCTATGCGTCGAGCCCGCCGGCCGAGGTCATCTTCAGCGAGGGTGAGCGGACCGAGCCTGCGTCCGAGGTGATGCTGGACAGCTGCACCTCCCAGGTCGAGTACGCAGGAGTCCTGGCCGGAGCCGAGCATCCGGCGCTGGCCCGCGAGCTCGTCGAGTTCATGCTGAGCGACTCGTGGCAGTCGGCGCTGCCGACCGCGAACTTCGTGTTCCCCATCGTCGACGTCGAGCTGCCCGAGGAGTTCGCACAGTGGGCGGAGCGTGCCGAGACGACCCTGGGGCTGACCCCTGAGCAGATCGACGCCGGGCGCGACGACTGGATCGAGCAGTGGCGCGAGCTCATGGAGTGAGTCGGCGCCGCCGGTTCGCGCCGGGCGTCGCAGCGGTCGCGTTGGTCGCTCTCGCGATCGCCGTGCCGGTGCTCGCGGTGGCCCTTCGTGCCGTGCGTCCCGATGACGCCTGGGGACTCGAGGCCCTCACCCGGGTGCTCAGCTCGCCGCGTACCTGGCGTGTCGCTGGGGTCACGGTCGCGCAGGCGGTCGCCTCGGCGGTCCTCACGCTCGCGGTCGGCGTCCCCGCGGCGGTGGTGCTCGCCCGCTACCGCTTCACCGGCGCGCGGGCGCTGGCCACGGTCGCGATCGTGCCCTTCGTGCTCCCCAGTGTCGTCATCGGCACCGCGTTCTCCTCGCTCCTCGGCGCTCAGGGTCCCATCGACCTGCGCGGCACCTGGTGGCCGATCCTCGCGGCGCACCTCAGCTTCAACCTGGCGGTCGTGCTGCGCACCGTCGGCGCGGCGCTCTCCTCGCTCGATCCCGAGGTCGAGGCCGCCGCACGTGTGCTGGGGGCGACGCCGGCCCAGGCGATCCGTCGGGTGGCGCTCCCCCTCGTCGCCCCGGCCGTGGCCGCGGCGGGCGTGGTCGTGTTCCTGTTCTGTCTCACGAGCTTCGGGGTGATCGTGATCCTCGGCGGCGGGTCGGTGACGACCCTCGAGGTCGAGATCTGGACCCGGGCCACCCGCCAGTTCGACCTGTCGGGCGCCGCCGTGCTCGGCATGGTGCAGCTCGCGGCTGTCCTCGCCACGCTCGGCGTGCAGGCCCGCCTCGCCCGTCGGGGCGCGGCCACGGTTCGCCCGGCGACCGGTCGCGCTCGGCGGCGGCGCGTCCGGACGATGCCCGAACGTCTGGCCGTGGCCGGGACCACCCTGCTGGTGCTGGTCGCCTCGGCACTGCCGCTCGCTGCCCTGGTCGAGCGGTCGCTGCGGGTCCCCGGAGGGTGGGGCCTGGCGAACTGGCGCTCGCTCGGCTCGGTCACCGCAGGTACCTCGCTGCGGGTGGCGCCGGCCGAGGCCGTGGCCGTGTCGCTACTCACTGCGTCGGTCGCGGCCACCGTCGCCGTGCTGGTCGCCGTCCCCGCGGCACGGGTCGCGGCGCGGCGCCCGGGCGGACTCGCCGACCGAGTGGCGCTCGCGCCGCTCGGCGTCTCCGCCACGACGATCGGGCTGGGCCTGCTCCTCGCCTTCGGCCGACCACCGGTGGACCTCCGTCGCTCGTGGTGGCTGGTCCCGGCAGCGCAGGCGCTCATCGCGCTGCCGCTCGTCGTGCGTGCCGTGCTGCCCGCCATGCGATCGTCGCCACGAGTGCTCGACGACGCCGCGGCGACGCTCGGCGCCACGCCCGGGCGGCGGTGGTGGCAGGTCGAGTTGCCGCTGTTGCGCCGCCCGCTCGTCGCCGGCGCCGGACTGGGGCTGATCGCCTGTCTCGGTGAGTTCGGCGCGACGGTGTTCCTGGCGCGCTCGGGTCGTCCGACCATGCCGGTCGCGATCGAGCGCCTGATGTCGCGACCCGGCGGCGCCGGTCTGGGCCAAGCCATGGCACTGGCCTGTCTCCTGGCGTTGCTGTGCGCGGCGGTGTTGTGGGCCATCGACCGGACCGCCTCGGGTCGCGACGGCGTCGATCTGTCGTTCTGAGCGGGTCGGACCGAACCCGACCGGCACCGAGCCGTCGTCGCCCGCCGAATCGGACGGCGCCCGGCGTGTGGATCGGCATCTGGCGGTGGATCGGTCGTCATGCAGCCGTTGCGTCACCAGATCTGCGACGGGGCGCGTGTGGATCGGCATCTGGCGGTGGATCGGTCGTCATGCAGCCGTTGCGTCACCAGATGAGCGGCCGTGCCGGCTCGTGGCCGTCGTGCGACTGGCCGGAGGTTTCTGGGCGGTGGCGTGGCGGTGCAGACTGATCCGGTGGATGTGACCGCCTCGCTCGAGGCCGACGTCGAGCCGGGACGGTTGTTCGAGATCGTGGGCGATCTCGGGACCTACCCCGACTGGCTCGACATCGTCGCCCGCGCCGAACCCCTCGTCGTCGACGAGGGCGCCGCCCCGGCGTGGGAGGTCGACCTGCGGGGCCAGCTCGGTCCGCTCCGGCGCTCCAAGCGGCTCCGGATGGTCCGCACGGACTGGGACTCGACGGACCGTGCGGTGTTCGCCCGGGCCGAGCTCGACGGCCGGCGGCATGCAGCGTGGGTGCTCGACGCTCGCATCCGCACCGATGGGCCGACGTCAGCGGGGGAGGGTCCGGCGGGTCGGGACGGACCAGCCGGTGCGCCGCCGGTCACCCGGCTCGAGATGCGACTCCACTACGGCGGCACGCTGTGGGTGCCGTTGCTCGACCGCCTCCTGGCCGAGGAGATCGAACGCTCCCGCGAGCGGTTGGTGGCCCTCGCTGGAGCGTCGGGGTGATCCGCGCCGGAGCACCGGTGCGTGTCTGGCCCGGCCGGCCCGAACCACTCGGCGCGACCTGGGACGGAGCCGGGACCAACTTCGCGGTGTTCTCCGACGCGGCGGGCCAGGTCGAGCTGTGCCTGTTCGACGTCGACGGCACCGAGATCGACGTCGCACTGCCGGAGTGCATCGGGTCGGTCTGGCACGGCTACCTGCCCGACGTCGGCCCGGGTACCAGCTACGGGTTCCGAGCGAGCGGCGCGCACCGTGACCCCGGTGACCTCCACCAGCGCTCCAAGTTGTTGCTGGACCCCTACGCCCGGGCGGTCGACGGCTCGGTGCGGTGGCACGACGCACTCCGGGTGGGCCACGACGTCGACTCGGCCCCGTACGTCCCGCGGTCGGTGGTGGTCAACCCGTGGTTCGACTGGGGCAACGACGCCCGGCCCGAGGTGCCGTGGCACGAGACGGTGCTCTACGAGGCGCACGTCGCAGGGCTCACGCGCCGCCACCCCGAGGTCCCACCCGAGCAGCGCGGCACCTACCTGGGGCTCTGTGCACCCCCGGTCATCGACCACCTGCACCGCCTCGGCATCACCGCGGTGGAACTGATGCCGACGCACCAGTTCGTGCACGATCGCCGCCTCGACGAGCTCGGCCTGCGCAACTACTGGGGCTACAACTCGATCGGGTTCTTCGCACCTCACAACGAGTACGCCGTGTCGGGGCATGCGGGCGAGCAGGTCCAGGAGTTCAAGGTGATGGTCAAGACCCTGCACCGAGCGGGGATCGAGGTGATCCTCGACGTCGTGTACAACCACACCGCCGAAGGCGGGGCGGACGGCCCCGTGCTCAGCTTCAAGGGGCTCGACAACCGGGCCTACTACCGCCTGGACCCCGCTGACCCGGATCGCTACGTCGACTACACCGGCACCGGCAACAGCTTGAACATGCGCCACCCCCACGTGCTGCAGCTGATCATGGACTCGCTGCGGTACTGGGTGACCGAGATGCACGTCGACGGCTTCCGCTTCGACCTCGCAGCCACCCTCGCCCGGGAGCTGCACGACGTGGACCGCCTGTCCGCCTTCTTCGATCTGATCCAACAGGATCCCGTCGTCAGCCGGGCGAAGCTGATCGCCGAGCCCTGGGACGTCGGCGAGGGCGGCTACCAGGTCGGCAACTTCCCCCCGCTCTGGTCCGAATGGAACGGCCGCTACCGCGACAACGTGCGTTCGGTGTGGCGCGGTGATCACGGGCACCTCGGCGAGTTCGCAGCGCGACTGACCGGTTCGTCGGACCTCTACGAGGACGACGGCCGCCGACCCCACGCCAGCATCAACTTCGTCACCGCGCACGACGGCTTCACCCTCGCCGACCTGGTCACCTATGAACAGAAGCGCAACGAGGCCAACGGCGAGGACAACCGCGACGGCACCGACGACAACCGTTCCTGGAACTGCGGCATCGAGGGTCCGACCACCACCCCGGAGGTGAACGAGCTGCGCGAGCGCCAGCGGCGCAACCTGCTCACGACGCTGCTCGTCTCCCAGGGCGTGCCGATGCTGCTCGCCGGCGACGAGCTCGGGCGGACCCAGCACGGCAACAACAACGCCTACGCCCAGGACAACGAGATCTCCTGGCTGGACTGGGAGCAGATCGACGAGGACCTGCTGGGGTTCACCCGGCGTCTGATCGAGCTGCGGCGCTCCAATCCGGTGCTGCACCGGCGGCGCTTCCTCACCGGCCTGCCAGCCGCGGGCGCCGAGCTGCCCGACGTGGCCTGGTTCACCTGCGACGGGGTCGAGATGACCCCGTCGGACTGGCACAACGGCACCACCTGCGTGTCGGTCTGGCTCAACGGTGAGCTGGAGGAGGTCGGCCCGCAGGGCCAGGCCGTGGCGGGGACGACGCTGCTGCTGGGGTTCAACCTGGCGGCCGACGCGGTCAGCTGGACCCTGCCCGACCGCCGCTGGGGTCGCGCCTGGCGGGTCGTGATCGACACCGCGAGCGTCGCTGTCCCCCGGGCCGACCTCCGTCCCGCCTCGGCGCGGATCGAGCTCCCCGGGCGCAGCGTCGTGGTGCTCGAGGCCCACGAGCCGAGCTGAGCCCGGCCGCGCTGGCCAGCTCCGGTGGTTTCAGCTCCTGCGCCGTGCGCTCCACCGGCCGTCGGTGTGGCGCGCCAACGCGAGGTCCAGGCCGAAGCACTCCCCGAGCAGCGCTTCGTCGAACACGTCCTCGATCGGCCCCGCCGCCAGCACGGCACCCCTCCGCAACGCCAGCAGGTGGGTGAAGGACGCGGGGATCTCCTCGACGTGGTGGGTGACCAGGACCATCGGGGGCCCCTCCTCCGACACGATCCGGTCGAGACGCTCGACGAGCTCCTCACGGCCGGCGAGATCGAGCCCGGCGGTGGGCTCGTCGAGCAGCACGAGGCCGGGGTCGGCCATGAAGGCACGGGCCAGCAGGACGCGCTGACGCTCCCCCGAGGAGAGCGTCGAGAACGCCCGGCCGGCGCAGTTGCCGACGCCGTTGCGAACGAGGAGCGAACTGGCCCGTTCCCGGTCGGCGTCGTCGTAGTGGTGCCACCAGGGCTCGAGCGCGGCGTGCCGGCCGCACATCACGATCTCGACGGGGTCGAGGCCGGGTCGGACGAGGTCGACGAGCGCCGGGCTGACGAGCGCGACCCGTCGCCGCAGGGCGCGGACGTCGGTCGCCCCGAGGCGCTCTCCGAGCACCTCGACGCCACCCTGGCTCGGATGCTCGACGAGTGATGCGATGCGCACCAGTGACGTCTTCCCGCTGCCGTTGGCACCGAGCAGGATCCAGTGCTGGCCCTGCTCGACGCGCCAGTCGATCCCGCGCAGCAGTTCCCGGCGGTCCCGGCGCAGCTCCACGTCGGACAGCGCCAGCACGGCCGGCGAGGCGGTCGGCTCGTCGCGTCCGACGGGATCCGGTCCGCTCGCAGCAGGCGTTGGCCCGATCCCGTCGCGGGTCACCGCGACGACTCGGCATCGCCGGGCTGCGGATCGCCGGATCCGCCGTCGCCGTCGGCCTCGGTCCGATCCGGGGTGCCGCTCACGTCGTCGAACCGCTCTCGAAGCGCCGCCTCCATCGCCACGTTCAGCAGTTCGAGGCCGACGAGCGCCCGCTCGGCGTCGGTGGGCTCGAGTCGTGCGAGCAGCCGGTCGAGGCGTTCACCGACGACGTGGTCGCCTCGCTCCATGGTCGTGCGGCCGTGGTCGCTGAGCGACAACACGACGCGTCGGCGGTCGGCCTCGTCGGTGCGTCGCACGACCAGGCCGCGACCGACGAGGCCGTCCACGACCGAGGTCAGCGTCGACGGGGTCACACCGAGCAGCGCGGCGACGTCCGACGCCGGTCGGCCCTTCACGGCCAGGAACACGAGCACGCGATACTGCGGCAGGGTCAGCTCGGCCTCGCCGAGCGCCGAGCCGGCGACCTTCGCGAGTCGGGCCGCGGCGCGCACCGCACCGGCGCTACGGGCGGCGGCTCCCGACCGGACAGGATCGTTGCTCACCGCCACGGCGGGAGCGTACCAACGCCCGGCGGCACGGGTGCTCGTCGGTACACTCGTCGCAGTGACGGAGCCGAGACCCTGACCGAGCGCCGATGGTGCTGATCGGCCTCCTCGCACTGGTGGCGTTGGTGCTGGTCAACGCGGGGTTCGCCGCGGTGGAGGTCGCACTTGCCCGGGTGGACCCCGCACTGCTGCCCGCCGGGTCCGGCCGGGCGCGGCGGGCCCGTGCGATCGTGCTGGCACGGGGGGCGGGCCGGCCGACGGCACAACTCGGCATCACGATCTGTTCGGTCGCGCTCGGTCTGTTGGCGGTGCCGTTGCTGGCCGATCTGCTCGCGGCGGCGGGCGCGGCAGGTGGTGACCCCGGTCCGGTGCCGGTGTGGGCGTTGGTCGCTGCGGTGCTCGTGGCGGTGCTGGTCCAGCTCGTGGTGGGCGAACTGGTCCCGAAGTCGGTGGCGGCCTCGCAGCCCGAGGCCGTGCTGGTCGCGCTGTCGGCTCCCTACCGGGCGCTGTCCGTGGTGATCGGTCCGGTCGCCGCGGCGCTGTCGGCGGTCGCACGCCGCCTGGCCCGATGGTCCGGCATCGGTGCGGGGACGTCCTCGGACGCGCGCAGCCGCGAGGAGCTGCGCCGCGTGGTGGCTCGTTCGGAGCGCGAGGGTGCCATCAGCGCCGGGGACGCCGAGCTGGTGGACCGGGCGCTGCGACTCGCCGGCCGCACCGCTGCGGACGCGCTCACGCCGCGCACCGCGGTCCAGTCGCTGTCGGGGGACGGTGATGTCGGGCAGCTGATCGACGCGTCGGTGCGCACCGGCCTGTCGCGGTTCCCGGTCCACCAGCGTGATCTGGACGACATCGTCGGCGTCGTGCACATCAAGGACGTCCTCGGTCTCGACCCACGGCGTCGGCGCTCCGAACCGTTGAGGACGCTGTTGCGACCGGTCCTCGCAGTGCCCGAGTCCAAGGAGCTCGATGCGCTGCTCGCCGACCTGCAGGCCGAGGCGGGTCAGTTCGCCGTCGTCGTCGATGAGTACGGCGGGACCGCCGGGATCATCACCCTCGAGGACCTCATCGAGGAGCTCGTCGGCGAGATCGACGACGAGCACGACCCGGAGCGCTCCGCCGCCTCGGTTCGCCGCTGGCGTGGGGCGCACCTGATGTCGGGCCGCGTGCATGTCGACGAGGTCGCCGAGGCCTGTGGTCTGGCGGTGCCCGAGGGCGGCTACGAGACCCTGGGCGGATTCGTGATGGACCGACTCGGGCGCATCCCGCGACCCGGGGACCGCGTCGAGGTCGCGGGCTGGGAGCTCCAGGTGACCGAGATGGACCGCCGCCGGGTCCGTACCGTTCGGGTCGTCGCTCCACCGCCCGGCGCCGTCGAGGGCGGGACCGACGCGTGAGCCCGGGACCGGCGCTGGTGCTGACGGCCTGGCTGGTGCTGCTGAACGGAGCGTTCGTGGTCGCCGAGGTGTCGGTCCTCTCGGCACGCCGGGCCCGGCTCGAGGAGTGGGCGTCGTCGGGTCGCAGGGGGGCCAGCAGGGCGCTCGGCCTGCTCGACGACGCCGACCGCACCCTCGAGGTCAGCCAGCTCGGGGTCTCGACGGTGGCGATCGTGCTCGGCTGGCGCGCTGTGCCGGCACTCGGAGCGCCGGTGGACTCCCTGCTCTCGGAGGTCGGGGTGGCGACCGGTGTCGCCGCGGTGCTCGGCGTCGCACTCGCCCTCGGGGCGGTGGTGGCACTGCAGTCGGTCGTCGGGGAGCTGTTGCCGCGGTCGGTCGCACTGGCGGCGCCGGAGCGGATCCTGTGCGGCGGGGCCTCATTGATCGCCGTGGTGGTCGCCCTGCTCGGGCCGGTCGCGGCCGTCCCCGTCGCCGGCGCCAAGGGCCTGACCCGACTGCTGGGTGTGGTGCGCTCCGCGCCCGGGCGCCCCGTGGCGGCGCGCGCGCAGCTCGCAGCGCTGCTGAGCGAGTCGCGCGCCGGCGGACAGCTCGCCGAGGCCGAGCACGAGCTCGCCGTCGGCGCGCTGTCGCTGCGGGACCGCTCGGTCCGGGAGGTCATGGCGCAGCGGACACAGCTCGTGACCGTTCCGCACACCGTGACCGTCGCCGAGGCGGAGACGCTGGTGCACCGTTCGGGGCATTCGCGCGTCCTGGTGCTCGGCGAGGGTCCCGATGAGGTGGTCGGCTTCCTGCACGTGAAGGACCTGATCGCCCTGGATGCCGGACACCGCGACCAGTTCCTGCCCCCCGGCATCGTCCGGATCGCGCTGCGGGTGCGTCCCGACGAGCCCCTCGACGGCGTGCTGGTTCGGATGCGTCGTGCCCGCCGCCACGTCGCAGTGGTCCTCGATGCGGGGCGGGTCGTGGGCCTGGTGACCCTCGAGGACCTGCTCGAGTCACTCGTGGGAGACATCCGGGACGAGACCGACCGCGGTCGCGACCATCATGGTCGCCCATGACCCGGGACCGCCCGGCGGTGACCGTCGTGTCGCCGCACTTCGACGACGTCCCGCTGTCGCTCGGCCAGAGTCTGAGCGACGGCCTAGCGCTGTGGGACGTCACCGTGCGGGTCGTGTTCGGCCGCACCAACTGGACCAACTGGGTCCACCCGACGCCGCGTCTGTGCGTCAGCGGCTGGTGGCGTCGGGCGAGGAGACCCCGGCGTCGCGGGCGTTCGGCTACCGCTTCCGCACCGCGGGGTGGAGCGAGGCGTTGCTGCGGTGGGGTGACCCTGGATCCGCACCGACTGCTGGACGAGACCGCCGACCTGTCCGACGAGCCGCTGCGTCGGCGAGGGTTGCGGGCGTGGCTCGCCGCAGCTCGTCCGTCGCAGCCCCCGGGAGCGACGGCCAGCTCCCGACCTGCTGCTCGTGCCGGCCTCGGCGGCCACGTCGACCATCGGATCGTCGCGCTCGCCGCGGCGTCGGTCGCTCCCGCGATCCCGACCGCACTCGGGTTCTACGAGGACCGGCCCTATGTGGCGTACCTGGACGAGGGCGCGATCCGGGCCCAGCTGGAGCCGCTCGGGCCGGACCTGACCGTTCGGGACGTCTCGGGGCCGATCCGTGCGGCCACCCACCGACGCGTCCGACGCTGCTACCCGAGCCAGATGGACCCCTACTTCACGCGTGCGATGGATCAGGATCTGGCCGCCGGGGCGGCCGAGCGCGTCTGGTTCCCCTCGGGGCGAGTCCCCGACTGGTTCACCTGATCGTGCCAGCGGGGAGGCCGCGCCGGGGTCGGTCGGCTGCGGGTGTCGCCGTGTGTTGCGGTCGCGCGGTCGCGCGACCAAAGTGTCCGGATGCAGATCGGCGTGCTCGGAGGAACAGGTCCGGCGGGAAGTGGCCTCGCCACTCGCCTCGCCTCGTCAGGGTTCGACGTCGTCGTCGGCTCACGGTCCAAGTATCGAGCGCTGGAGGTGGTCGACAAGATCATCGCCAAGTGGCCGGACCGTCAGCTGTCCCTCGAAGCGGGGACAACCACGACGCGGCGTCCGCCGAGGTCGTGTTCATCGCCACCCCGTGGGACGCCGCGGCCTCGACCGCCAAGGAGTGCCAGCGCGAGCTCAAGGGCAAGGTCGTCATCTCGATGGCCAACGCGCTGGCCAAGGTCGGCCACGAGTTCCAGCCGCTGGTGCCGCCCCGAGGATCAGTAGCAGCGTCGGTGCAGGCCGCCGTCCCGCGCTCGCTGGTGGCTGCGACCATGCACCACGTGCCGGCCAAGGAGCTCGGCGACATCGCCCACCCGGTCGAGTCCGACGTGCTCGTCTGCTCCGACCACCCGTCGGCCACGGCGACCACGATCGACATCGTGTCGAAGATCCCGGACCTGCGTGCGGTCGATGCCGGTGAGCTCTCCAATGCGGCTCCCATCGAAGCCTTCGCTGCGGTGCTGTTGCAGGTGAACGTCAAGTACAAGACCAGAGTGGCGATCCGCTTCACCGGCCTTCCGGCCTGAGCGCGGCACCGGCGTGCGGCTCTATGACACGGCTCGGGCAGCGGTGGTCCCCTTCGAGCCGCAGGATCGTGTGGTCACCATGTACACGTGCGGCATCACGCCGTACGACTCGACGCACCTGGGTCACGCCGCGACGTACCTGACCTACGACGTGCTCCAGCGCCGCCTGCGCGACCTGGGCCACGAGACGCGGTGCGTGCGCAACATCACCGACGTCGACGACAGCATCCTGCCCAAGGCGCGTGAGCTCGGGGTGCACTACCTGGACCTCGCTGCCTCGGAGCTCGCCCGTTTCGATGCCGACATGGAGCGCCTCGAGATGCTGCCGGCATGGTCGAACCCCGGGCGACCTCGGCCATCCCCGACATCCGCGGGTTCATCGGCATGGTGCTCGATCGCGGGTTCGCCTACCAGGCGGGTGGATCGGTCTACTTCGAGGTGGCGAAGTTCGAGAAGTTCGGTGCCATCAGCGGCTACGACCGCGAGCAGATGGTCGCCTATGCGGCAGAGCGGGGCGGCAACGTCGACGATCCGCACAAGCGCGATCCGCTCGACTTCGTGTTGTGGCAACCCAGCGAGGCGGACGAGCCGTCGTGGGACTCGTTGTGGGGGCCGGGCCGCCCCGGTTGGCACATCGAGTGCTCGGCGCTCGCCTGCGAGAGCTCGGCACGACGATCGACCTGCACGGCGGTGGGTCCGACCTGATCTTCCCCCACCACGAGTGCGAGGCGGCCCAGTCCGAGGCCGCCACCGGTGAGCCCTTCGTGCGCCACTGGATGCACCAGGCGATGGTCCGCCTGGACGGCGAGAAGATGTCGAAGTCGCTCGGCAACCTCGTGTTCGTCTCGGAGCTCGCGAAGGAGTTCGACGCGCGGGCGATCCGCCTCGCGATCGTCGCGCACCACTACCGCGATTCGTGGGAGTGGAACGACCAGCTCATGCCCGCGGCGACCGCCCGGCTGTCGTCATGGGTCGCAGCCGGCCCCGGCCCGGCGGCGCTCGACGAGGTCCGTGCTGCGCTCGACGACGACCTGGACACACCTGGTGCCGTCGCGGCGATCGATGCCGCTGCATCAACGGGGCTCGGTGTCGGCGATGCCGCAGCGTTGCTCGGCGTCGTCGTCGCGCGCCCGGTGGTGGACCTCAGCTGAGTCCGGTTCATCGTCGACGCCATGGCACCGACACGGTTCGGTCGAGCTGGGCGCGGCTGATGAACACGCTGTGAACACTCTCGTGGGAACGCGGAAATGCCGATGCTCCCGTCCCGTGGAGTCGTGCTGCGGTTGTACACTCGCTCCACGACGCACGGAGAGGAGAGGGTGAGGATGGGCCGAGACGCCGGACAGCTGCAGACCGCGGCACGGATGGTGCTCACTCCGCCGTTCCGCTTCTTCTGGCGCATCACCACCGAGGGTGCCCACCACGTGCCGAGCTCTGGCGGGGCGATCATCGCCCCGAACCACATCTCGGTGCTCGACTCGTTCTTCGTGCCCCTCACCGTCGGCCGCCGCATGACCTATGTCGGCAAGGCCGAGTACATGGACGACTGGAAGACCAAGTGGGTGTTCCCCGCGATCGGCATGATCCCGATCGACCGTGCCGGGGGCGACGCCTCGTCAGCGAGCGCTCGACGCAGCTGCATCGGTGCTCGAGGCCGGTGAGCTGTTCGGCATCTACCCCGAGGGCACCAGGGCCCGCAACGGTAAGCTGCACAAGGGGCACACGGGGCTCGCCCGTCTGTCGTTGCGGACCGGTGCGCCGATCGTCCCCGTCGGCATCATCGGCACCGATCAGGTCCAGCCGCCCGACGCCAGGTTCCCGGCGCCCTTCCGGCGGGTCCACATCCGCTTCGGGCGGCCGATCTCCGTCGACAAGCTACCCCGATCGCGCGAGAGGACCGGATGGTGCTGCGACAGATCACCGACGAGGTGATGTTCGAGGTCCGCAACCTGTCGGGGCAGGACTACGTCGACACCTATGCCGGGTCCGCGACGTCGAGGAGAAGATGGCGCCGGTGGTGCCGATGCCCCAGCGGCCTGCAGCACACCAGGTGCCCGAGCCGCAGGTGTCGGAGCGGGAGGTCCTGATCGCGTCGGCCGCCAGCAACGGTGGCCTGCATGCCGTGGCGTTCGAGGCCGACGGTGTCGAGCGTCGGTCGTCCTCGGCCGCGATCCGGTCGCGGCCGCTCGATCTCGAGCTCACCAGCGCCTGACCCTGCGCCGACCCGGTCGCCTCGATGCGGGCCGTGGGCTCCGGAGCGGTCGTGGATGCTCAGGTGGTGCTCGGTATCCACCAGCTCGCGCAGGTCCTCCGCCGGGGCAGCGCCAGGCGCAGCTCGTGGTGCTTGCCCGTGGCCGTGCAACCGGTACCAGCGGTTCCGTCCGGCCCGATCACCAGCCACGTGCGCGGCCAGTCAACAGGCTGTCGTAGTTGAGCGCGACCGGATCGACGGGGAGTCCGAGCTCCACCAGGTGGTCGCGGGCTGCTCCGAGGAGGACCTGGTCGGTGCCCAGGTCCGGGGGTCGGCGACCACCGCGACCGCGTGGTCGCCGCCGAGCATCCAGGCCTCGTGCCCAGGCCGTGAGTCGGCCCGTGGTGACCCCGGCCAGGCTAGCGGCCGAGGCCGGCGGGGTCGACAGCGGCACGATCTGGCGAGGTCGGCACGGGCGGGGCGCGCAGACCCCGACGGCCGGTCGTCGACCAGCATCCCCCAGGCACGCTGGATCGCATCCACGAGCATCAGCCAGGCCTGGGTCGACACCGTGCAGTCCTCGGCCAGTGCGGAGCGGACCTTCGACCGAGTCGATCGGGGGCGCCGGGCGCTCCTCGAGCGGCGGTGCGAGCAGCTCCACGGCGAGCGTGCCGAGCCAGGCGGCGGCAGCCGTCGAGCGTGCGTCCGCCGGGTGGGGTCTCGGGAGCGATCCGGTCGGCCCGGGCCATCTGCGAGGGCCCCGTTCGCAGCGCGCTCGTCCGGACCACAGGATCCTGCATGCGTCGATGCCCCGGCGGCGTCGGCCTCCCCGGGATCGCGCAGTCGTCGCCGGTGTCGCCGGACTCGCGCGGCATCGCGCACCAGCTCGATCAGCTCGGTGCGCTCGATCCCGCGGAGGCGGAACAGGACGAAGGGGTTGCGGTCGAGCTCCCCGGCCACGACGTAGCACGCCGCTGCAGCGTGGCGGCACGGTTCCTCCCACTCGTCACAGGAGCAGTCGGGGCGCAGGTCCGACGCTCGCACGAGCAGCGCGACGTCGACCTCGGCGGCATCGTCGACGACGCCGGGGGGCAGCTCGCCGTCGAGCAGCGCCGCGAGGTGCCCCGAGCGCCGGGCGATGGCCTCGGCGACCTGTGCCCATTCCGCAGCGGCCAGCCGTCGCACTGCGATGTCGACGTCGTGGAGCTCACCCCCTCGGCCGATCACCCGTGCGGCGCTGTGACCGGGGCGCAGCTGCAGCTCGTGCACGGCACCGCGTCGGGCGAGGGTGCGCCCGCTGCGGATCCCCGTGCCGCTCTTGGCGCCGCCGGCCTCGATCGCATCGATCCAGGCCCGGCCCCACCAACTCGTCCCCAACGCAGCGCCCGTCATCGGTTGCCGCCGTCGCCGAGGCGGACCAGCTCGGTCAGCTCCGTGTCGTCCAGCTCGGTCAGCCAGGACTCTCCGCCGCCGACGACCGCATCGGCGAGCGCCTGCTTCTCGGCGAGCACCCGGGCGATTCGGTCCTCCACCGTGCCGTCCGAGATCAGCCGGTGGATCTGCACCGGTCGGTCCTGGCCGATCCTCCATGCTCGGTCCGACGCCTGGTTCTCCACCGCCGGGTTCCACCATCGGTCGTAGTGCACGACGTGGGTCGCCCGGGTCAGGTTCAGGCCGGTCCCGCCCGCACGCAACGAGACCACGAAGACGGGGAACCCGCCGGCCTGGAACCGGTCGACCATTTCGGTGCGTCGCGTGACGCTCAGCGATCCGTGGAGGAACTCGGCGCCGATCCCGAGCTGGTCGAGTCGTGCCATGAGCAGGTCGCCCATCGCGACGTACTGGGTGAACACCAGCGTGGCGTCGCCGGCATCGTGGATCGCTCCGACCAGGTCGTCGAACGCGTCGAGCTTGCCGGAACGTCCCGCGAGGGGCCCCGCCTGGCCCAGGTGGTGCGCCGGGTGGTTGCAGATCTGCTTCAGGGACGTGAGCAGCTTGAGCACCAGCCCACGTCGGGAGATGCCGTCGGCCGCCTCGATGGCGGCGAGCAGCTCCTCGACGGTCGCGCGGTACAGCGATGCCTGTTCGGCGCTGAGCGTCACCGGGTGATCGGTCTCGGTCTTCGGTGGGAGGTCGGGGGCGACGGTCGGGTCGTCCTTGCGACGCCGAAGCAGGAACGGCGCGACCAGGCGGGTGAACCGCTCGGTGGCAACTGGATCGCGGTCCCGCTCGACGGGGACGGCGACGTTGCGGCGGAAGGACTCGAGCGACCCGAGGAGACCGGGTGTGGTCCAGTCGAGCAGCGACCACAGGTCGCTGAGCCGGTTCTCGACCGGGGTGCCGGTCAACGCGAACCGGGCGCCGGCGGGGATCGACCGGAGCGCTCGGGCCGTGGCGGACGCCGGGTTCTTGATCTGCTGGGCTTCGTCGGCCACCACGAGGCCCCAGCGGATCGCCGCAAGGCGGTCGTGGTCCCGGCGGACGATGCCGTAGCTGGTCAGCACCACGTCGGCAGCGCCCAGCGAGTCGAGTGAGCGGCCGGCGCCGTGGTGACGCAGCGTGGCGACGCCGGGAGCGAACCGTGACAGCTCGCGCTCCCAGTTGCCGAGCAGGGTCGCCGGGCACACCACGAGCATGGGTCCGGCTGCATGTGGGCCGTCCGGGGGAGTCCGCTCCGGCGTGCCCCCGCCGCCGGTGTGGCGCTGCAGGTGCAGCGCGATGATCTGCACCGTCTTGCCGAGGCCCATGTCGTCGGCGAGGAGGCCGCCGAGGCCGAGGCGGGTCATCTCGTCCAACCACGCCAGGCCCCGCCGCTGATAGGGCCGCAACGTGGCCAGGAGCCCCGGCGGCTCGCTGAGCTCATGGGGCTCGGCGGCCACCCGGAGCCGCTCGGCGAGATCGGCTGCCGGTCCGTCGACGCGCACCTCGGTGGTGATGCCGTCCACGGTCAGTTCGCCGCCGAGTGCAGCGGCGACCGCGTCGGCCCCGGACACCTCGCCGCGGCGTTCGAGCCGCGCGAGCACGTCGGGGTCCACCACCACCCAGCGGCCACGCAGCCGGACGAGCGGCCGGCTCGCCTCGGCGAGGCGGGACAGCTCCTCGTCGGAGACCGGCTCGCCGTCGAGGGTGGCGCGCCAGGTGAGCTCGCAGACGCTGGCGAGATCGAAGCGGTTGGTGCGTTCGTCGTGCGGCCCGCCTGGTTCGCCGATGTGTGCCCGGGCACGCAACGGCTCCACGAGGTCGGTCGGGACGAGCACCTCGATGCCCACAGCAGCGAGCTCGATCGCGAGCGGTCCCATCAGCGCGAGCGCAGCGCCGTCGTCGATGTCGAGACCGCTCGGCGCCGCCTGCGTGAGCAGCTCCCCGAGCGGGGGCCAGCGGCGGGCGCCACGTCGGAGCGCGAGCAGCAGGTCAGCCTCGGCCTCCGGCCCGGCACCGGGCGCGTCGCGTCGCCACAGCTCGACGGCGTCCAGCACCAGGGACGGCTCGTCGGGCGAGCGGAGCTGCAGATCGACCCGTGCGCCGCCACGGTCGGGAGCAGGGTCGTCCTGGGCTGCGCCGTCGCCCTGGTCGACACCGGCATCCGGGTGCTCCCGGTCGCCCGACGTCGCGTCGTCGGGGTGCCGGGCGGTCCCGTCGACCGGGGTCTCGAGCAGCTGCAGTCGGAGGCCGACGACCCAGCGGGCCGATCCGTCGGCGGGCGCGAGGTGTGCCGCCAGCGCCGAGATGTCCACCGCCTCCGCGCCGCACCAGGCCGGCTGGCGTGACACGGTTCCCGCCGCGGCCGTCCGGGGGAGCACGTCCGCGATCGCTGCGTCGAACGCGACGCTCGCCGCGCCGGCCCCGAGCATGGTCGGTGGGTCCTCCGGCCGGCCGTGCGTGCCGATCGCCAGGCAGTGCGCAGCCGGCGGCAGCCAGGCGGTGAGCGCTCGACGATGCTCGCGGTCGCGTTCGTCGAGGGGGCCGAGTGACCACGAGTCCCACCCGCCCGGGGAGATCGCCGGTTGGATCCGGCCGCGCGCGACGACCCCCAGGGCCTGGCGCGCGACGACCGCCCAGGCCCGCAGCGTCGTCGACACGGCCGGGTCGTCGTGGGGGAGATCGATCAGCTCGTCGAGCAGCTCGCTGATCGGCAGGTGCCGTGCGCTGCGCAGGACCCGGGTCACCCCACCGTCGTCGCGCGGGAGCACCAACTCGACCGGTGTCGCACCATCGCCGGCGGATGCGTCCGGGTCGGTCGGCCACAGCGCCAGCACCGTCGTGCGTGGCGGGTCCCCCGGGACGATGGTGGCGTGCCAGCCACGGTCGAACATGATGACGGAGCCTACGAGCTGACCGTGACAGCTTCGGCCGCCCTCCGCCGTCCTCAGGCTGATGGCGTGCGCAGCCGTGCCCGCCCGGCGCCGCAGGGGTCGACAGGGCCCGCCGCCGGCCGGACGACCAGGTCCGACCGACCGGACGATCTCGCTGCAGAGGCCTGGCCGGGCGCAGCTACCGTGGTGCGATGCCCGAGATCGCGATCACGCTGCCCGACGGAACCGAGCGCACCCTTCCCGACGGGGCGACCGGGGCCGACCTGGCAGCGGACATCGGCCCCGGTCTGGCCCGAGCTGCGCTGGTGGTCGAGGTCGACGGTGAGCCAGCCGACCTGTCGGCTCCGCTGCACGACGGAGCCACCGTCCGCATCGTGACCGACCGCGACCCCCATGCGCTCGAGCACCTTCGGCACTCGACCGCGCACGTGCTCGCCCAGGCCGTGCTCGAGCTCTGGCCGGGCGCGACCTTCGCAGGTGGACCGCCCATCGAGGACGGCTTCTACTACGACTTCGAGCTGCCCGGCGGCGCCACCTTCACCGACGACGACCTGGTCCGCATCGACGCCAAGATGCGCGAGATCATCTCGGCGGACCAGAGCTTCGAGCGCTTCGAGCTGCCCCTGGACGAGGCCAAGCAGCTGATGGCGGACCACCCGTACAAGCAGGTCTTCATGGACCTCGCGGCCGCCGGGGACGACACCGACGGCGAGGCAGACACCTCGGGCGAGGCCGATCAGCTTCTACCGGAACACGGACGGCTTCGTGGACATGTGTCGAGGCCCGCACGTTCCCTCGACCGGGCGTCTCGGTCACTTCCAGCTCACCCGCACCGGCGGTGCGTACTTCCGGGGCAGCGAGGAGAACCCGATGCTGCAGCGGATCTACGCCGCAGCGTTCGCGAACAAGAAGGAGCTGGCGGCGCACCTCCATCGCCTCCAGGAGGCCGCCCGGCGTGACCACCGCAAGCTCGGCGTCGAGCTGGACCTGTTCTCCTTCCCCGACGAGGTCGGCTCCGGGTTGGCGGTCTTCCACCCGAAGGGCGGCACCATCCGCCGGCTGATGGAGGACTACTCGCGACGCCGCCACGAGGAAGCCGGCTACGAGTTCGTGTACTCGCCGCACATCACCAAGGCGAACCTGTTCGAGACCAGCGGGCACCTGCAGTGGTTCGCCGACGGGATGTTCCCGCCGATGCACCTCGACCACGACCACGACGGCGGGTCGACGGACTACTACCTCAAGCCGATGAACTGCCCGTTCCACATCCTGATCTTCAACGGCCGGCAACGCTCCTACCGCGAGCTGCCGCTGCGGATGTTCGAGTTCGGCACGGTGTACCGCTACGAGAAGTCGGGCGTGGTCCACGGGCTCACCCGGGTCCGCGGCATGACCCAGGACGACGCGCACATCTTCACGACCAAGGAGCAGATGGGCGACGAGCTCGCGACGATCCTCTCCTTCGTGCTCGACCTGTTGCGCGACTACGGCCTCGACGACTTCTACCTCGAGCTGTCCACCAAGCCGGAGGCGAAGGCGGTCGGGACCGACGAGGAGTGGGACGAGGCCACAGCGGCGCTGCGCGGCGTCGCCGAGGCCATGGACATCGAGTTCGTGATGGACCCCGGCGGCGGTGCGTTCTACGGCCCGAAGATCTCGGTCCAGGCCCGCGACGCGATCGGGAGGACCTGGCAGATGTCGACCATCCAGGTCGACTTCCAGCTGCCTCAGCGCTTCGACATGAGCTACATCGGCCCCGACGGGGCCAAGCACCGCCCGATCATGATCCACCGCGCGCTGTTCGGCTCGGTGGAGCGGTTCTTCGCCGTGTTGCTGGAGCACTACGCGGGCGCCTTCCCGACCTGGCTGGCGCCGGTCCAGGTCGCGGTGCTGCCCGTCGCCGAGGCGCACGAGGCCCACGCGCACGAGGTCGCCGCCGAGCTGCGCGGCCACGGGATGCGTGTCGAGGTCGTCGCCGCGGACGAGACGCTGGGCAACCGGATCCGTCGGGCGAAGGGGGAGAAGCTGCCCTACGTGCTCGTCGTCGGCGACGACGACGTCGCCCATCACACCGTCGGTGTCAACGCCCGCGGCAACGACGTCGAGCGCGACGTCCCGCTCGGCTCGTTCGTCGAGCGCCTGCTCGGCGACGTCGCAGCGAAGAAGTAGCGCCGTGCCGCTCGATCAACTGTGGGCCACCTGGCGGGCCATGTACGTCACGGGCGCAGCCGAGAGCCGGCGCTCGCTCCCCGGCGATCTCGCACCGGGGGCCTCCGACGACGGGCGCTCGCTGTTCGAGCGCATCCTGGACTCGGGGGCGCCCGACGTCGAGACGCTGATCATCGATCGGGGTCCGACCTGTTTCGTCATCCTCAACCGGTTCCCCTACACCTCTGGCCATCTGCTGGTCCTGCCGAACCGTGCCGTGCCGGACCTCGAGGACCTCGACGACGCAGAGCACGCCGAGCTGTGGTCGACCGTGCGCCGGGCGGTGGTGGTGCTCAAGGGCGCGACGCGCTGTGACGGCGTGAACGTCGGGGTGAACCTCGGCCGCGCGGCCGGCGGCTCACAGACCGACCACCTGCACGTCCACTGCGTGCCGCGCTGGGTCGGCGACGCGAACTTCATGTCCGTCGTGGGCGGGTCACAGGTGATGCCGGTGGGACTCGCTCAACAGTGGGAGCGACTTCGAAGCGCGTGGCGCGACGACGGTACGCTCGTCCGATGACCGACCCGAGCGACGACGGTGAGGCGGAGCTCGAGTCTCCGGCCCCCTTGGACGTCGCCCCTGTGGACGCCGACCCAAACGAGTCGGATCAGATCGAGGACGATTACGTCGACGAGCTGCCCGAGGACCTCGACCTCGCCGGATTCGTCGGTCCGCACACGTTCCCGAACAACAACCGGCGGCGGATCCCGGCGGCGATCTATCTGGTGATGGGGGCGATCTGCATCGCCCTGTGGATCACCCGCGGCGAGGACTCGGCGCTGGTCAACGTGGGCACGCTGTGGGCGGGCATCGGCCTGTTGCGTTCGGTGCGTACGGGATGTACGCCGGGAGGACCTTGCGGGTGGAGGAGTCCGACGCCCTCGTGACCGCCTCGGCCCCGGTCGGGTTCCCCGTCGGGCATGCGGCCGCGCAGATGGTCTGGCGTGGCTGGTGGTCCCGCCCCGTGTGGCGGATCCTCTGCTACTCGGACGAGAACCCGCCCACCAAGCGCGGGATCGTGCTCGTCGACGGGCTGTCGGGCGAGGTCATCCAGTTCTTCGCCGAGGAGAACCCCGAGGACTGGTCCGCGCTCGACGTCCCGGGCTGACCCGTGCGGGACCGGCGGCGCCGACCAGGTCCTTCACTTCCTCGCCCTCGCCGTGTAGAGTGCTAACTGCAGTTAGCAGTGGTGCCTCGTCGCTCGGGCGTGGTGAGCCGGTACTCACGGGAGCGAGATGTTCGACGGTCGTCTACGGAGCCAGGTCGATGCGGCGGTCAAGCCGATCGGCGTCAGCATCAAGAAGCTCGGCGTCACCGCGGACATGCTGACCGCGGCGGGCATCGTCATGGCGGTCGGCGCCGCAGTGGCGATCGGCTCCGGCGCCCTGCGCCTCGGGTTCGTGCTGCTCGTGCTCACCGGCCTGCCCGATCTGCTCGACGGCGCCGTCGCGAAGGCCTGGGGGAAGACCTCCCAACGCGGCGCGTTCTTCGACTCGGTCTCCGACCGACTGACCGACGGTCTGCTCTTCGGCGGCATCGCCTACTACCTCGCCGCGTCGGGTGAAGCCCCGTGGGTGGTCATGCTGCCCGTCGCCGGCTACGTCACCGCCTCGATCGTCTCCTACATCCGCGCCAAGGCCGACGCGCTCGGCTTCGACGCCAGCGGCGGCATCGTCGAGCGGGCCGAACGCTTCATCCTCCTGGCCGTCGGGCTGCTCTTCGAGCCCCTGCTCCTGGTCGTCCTGGCGCTGATCATCGTGTTGAACCTCATCACCGCCGGACAGCGATTCGTCAAGGTCTGGGGGCAGGCCACCCGTCAGACACCGGCGCTCAGCGACCGTCGCCGTCGTCGTCCCCGCCGCAGCGACCGCACCGTGGCCGAGCGGTGGCAGTCCCGCGCCGACGCTCGGCGTCGCCAGCAGTCCTCGCGCGGCCGCGGAGCCTGAGCCCACCCCAGCCGCCTCCGCCGGCGACCACATGTCCGACACCCCGTCACCGACGGATCTCGGTCCGCCGGTCGCCCTCGCAGGCTCCTGACACGTGCCGTCGCTGCTCTCGCTCCCGGTCCTACGCTCCGCCGACCTAGCGGTGCGTCTCGTGCCGCCCGTCGTGGCAGCTCCCGCGGCGCGCGTCGGCGGACGTCTCTATCGTCGGCTGGCGCCGGACGAGCGCACGGTCGTCGAAGCCAACCTCCGGCGTGTCCGCCCGGAGCTGACCGGAGCCGCCCTCGATCGGGCCGTCGGCGAGGTGTTCGCCGGCTACGGCCGCTACTGGGCGGACTCGCTGCGCCTGCCCCACCTGGACCGCGGGGCGCTGGAGCGAGGGTTCACCGTGGAGGGCCTCGAGATCGTCACGGGCGCGCTCGAGGAGGGTCGCTCGCCGATCGTCGCGCTGCCCCACCTGGGCACCTGGGAGTGGGCGGCCGCCTGGATGACCCAGATCGCGGGCTTCGACCTGACCGCGGTCGCGGAACGCCTCGAGCCGCCCGAGGTCTACGACTGGTTCCTCGACTACCGGCGTGGGCTCGGAATGGACATCATCCCCCTCGGGCCCGACGCCGGCACCCAGCTCGCCGCAGCCATGCGGGCGCCCCGCATCGTGACGCTGCTGTGCGACCGCGACATCACGGGCGACGGGATCGAGGTGGAGTTCTTCGGAGAGACGACCAAGCTGCCCGGGGGTCCGGCGCCCTCGCCCTGCGCAGCGGCGCGCCGCTGCTGCCCACGGCGATCTACTTCGACGGCCCCGGAGCCCACGGAGTGGTCCACCCCGCACTCGACACCGAACGCCGCGGCCGGCTGCGAGCCGACGTCACCCGCGTCACCCAGGACCTGGCGCACGCACTCGAGGAGCTGATCCGAGCCGCGCCGGAGCAGTGGCACCTGCTGCAGCCGAGTTGGCCGTCGGACTACGAGCTGCTGGGGCGGGTCCCGCCCGGCGGGCACGCCGACCGTCCCGGCACCAGCTCCTAGGCTCCGCCCGTGCGCATCGGACTGGTCTGTCCCTACAGCCTCAGCATCCCCGGCGGAGTTCAGGGACAGGTGCTCGCACTTGCGCGGGCGCTGCGCCGGCGCGGCCACGAGACCCGAGTCCTCGCGCCGTGCGACGGGCCCCCACCCGAGGTGTTCGTCACGCCGCTCGGGAGCAGCGTCCCCACCGCCGCGAACGGGTCGATCGCCCCGATCGCGCCCGATGTCCCCGCACAGCTCCGAACCATCCGTGCCCTGTGGGACGAGCAGTTCGACGTGCTGCACCTGCACGAGCCGCTGGTGCCGGGCCCCACGGTCACCTCGACCCTGCTCAAGCCAGCGCCGCTGGTCGCCACGTTCCACGCTGCGGGCTCGCAGCCGGCCTACCAGGCGATGGCCCCGCTCGCCGCCTGGTTCGGGCGACGACTCGACGTTCGCGTCGCGGTCTCCGAGGACGCACGCGCACTGGTCGCCGACGCGGTCGGGGGAGAGTTCCGCGTGCTGTTCAACGGCATCGAGGGCGCCCGGTTCGCAGCGGCGGAGCCCTGGCCGACCGAGGCGCCGACCGTGTTGTTCCTCGGGCGCCACGAGGAACGCAAGGGCCTCGGAGTGCTCCTCGCCGCCCTGGAGCACCTGCCGGCCGACGTGCGCATCTGGGTGGCGGGAGAGGGGCCGCAGACCGCCGCACTCGCAGCGCGCCACGACGACCAGCGGATCGAGTGGCTCGGGCGCATCTCCGACGACGAGCGCGACCGCCGACTCGCCGGCGCCTCGGTCTTCTGCGCCCCATCGCTCGGCGGCGAGTCCTTCGGCGTCATCCTGCTCGAAGCGATGGCCGCGGGGACGCCGGTCGTGGCGAGCGCCATTCCCGGGTACGCCAAGGTGGCGGCGGGCGACGCCGAGGTCGGCGGAAACCCCGCCGCGGAACTGGTGGAGCCCGGCGAGCCGGCCGCCCTCGCCGCAGCGCTGGCAGGGGTCCTGGCGGACCCGGACCGCTCGGGCGTCCTCATCGAACGCGGGCTCCTGCGCGCCGCGGAGTTCGACCTCGAGGTGCTGTGTGACCGCTACCTCGACATCTACGCCGAGCTGGTGGGGGTTGCCCCCCTCGACAGCGCGGCGAACTAGCGTCGTCGCCGATGTCGCGCAGCGCCCCCAGCCCCGATGGCCCGGTGAACGACCCTGCCGGCGAGGTGCCCTCCGCCGGAACGACGCTCGTGCAACGCGGGGAGCGGCTCGAGCGCAACGCGGCGCTGCTGGGCGTCCCGGTGGCCGTCGTCCCGGCGCTGGTCGTCGCCCTGGTGCTGCACCCCGTCGTCGGCGTCGTCATCGGCATCGCGATCCTCGTCGCCTGGGAACTGATCGTCCGGCAGCGGATCCTGCACGCAGACGAGCGAGTCGTCGCAGCCCTCGCCACGACCGAGCTGCGCCACGGTGACCAGCCCCGCCTCGAGAACCTCGTCGACGGGCTGTGCGCCACCAACGGCGTGGCGTCCCCCCAGCTCCGCCTGCTCGACGCGCCGGGAGCGAACGCCGCGGTCGCCGCGGTCGATGAACGGGTCACCTTCCTCGTGACCAGCGGGCTGCTCGAGCGGCTGGATCGCATGGAGCTCGAAGGGGTCGTGGCCAACCTCGTGGCGCGCGCCCGCGACGGCTCCGCCGGCTACAGCACGCTCGTGCTGTCGCTGCTGGGCACCTCGGGGATGGCGGACCGGCTGCTCGCAGATGCGCACGGCGACCAGCGCGCGGTTCGCTCGGACCTCGCCGCGGTCGAGCTCACGCGGTACCCGCCTGGACTCCGGCGTGCGCTCGAGACGATGCAGACCACTGGAACTGCGGTGCCCGACCCCGGCGTGAGCCGGTTGTTGTGGATCGCAGCACCTGTGGATCGGGGTGACGACCCGTCGGACGAGGCCGGGTCGGCGGCGGCCGCCGCCAACGAACAGCCGTTGGGACTGCGCGCCGCGGTGTTGGGCGAGCTGTAGCGCGGTGCTCCCCGGGCCACGGATCGCGTGGGTCATCGGCGCGGTCGTCGCAGCGTTGGCCGGCGGCGTCGGCGTGTTCGCGCTCGTCTCGGGCGAGGAGGAGGTCGAGGTCGCCGGCACTACCACGACGTCCACCACGACCACCACCACGACGACGACGGTGCCCGAGGGGGTGGTCGCCCCGCTGACCGGGATCCGACTGCCCGTCGAGGACGCCGCCCGGCTGGCGCGCCCGGCGCTGGCAGTGAAGGTCGACAACGACGCCAAGGCATCGCCCCAGCAGGGGCTGGAGGCCGCGGATCTGGTCGTGGAGCTGCGGGTCGAGGGGATCTCCCGGTTCATGGCGGTGTTCCACTCACGTGACGTCGATTCGGTCGGTCCGACCCGCTCGGCACGCACGAGCGACCCCGACCTGCTCGCGATGTTCGGCCGGCCGCTGTTCGCGTGGTCGGGCGGCAACGCGAGCGTCGCAGAGGTGATCCGTACCACGCCGTGGATCCAGGACATCGGGTTCGACCGGCTGTCGGACGCCTACACGAGGGACCGATCGCGCAGACGTCCGCACAACCTCATGTTCACGCCCGCCGCCGGCTTCGCCGTTGCCGAGGAGCCCGTGACGCCGCCCGCCCCGATCTTCACCTACGCCGCGCCCGATGCTCCCCGTGCCGGGGTGCCCGCGCCGGGCGTCGCCGTGTCGGTCGGTCGGTCGACGTCGACGTACCGATGGGATCCCGACCGCGCGGGGTGGGCCCGGAACGCGCCAGACGGCGGCCCCAGCGACGCGGCCGGCGACCCGCTGGCTCCCGCCAACCTGGTCGTGCTCGAGACGCAGTACCGGCCGTCGTCGGCGGACCGCAGATCGCCGGAGGCGGTGACGGTCGGTTCGGGGGCGGCATGGGTGTTCAGCGCCGGACAGCTGGTCGAGGGCCGATGGGACCGCCCGGACCGCGCCCGGGGTTGGGCGCTGAGCACTGCGGACGGCGCACCCATCGCGCTCAGCCCGGGATCCAGTTGGATCGCGCTCGTCGCGCCGGGCGCCGTTCCGCGGGTGCTGGGGCCCGACGAGGTCGCCGCGGCGCCCCCGGCGTGACCGACGCCACGTCCCTCGATCGGCGTCGACAGCCCGAACCGCTTCGGAGCCGCGGCACCTGCGCCGGTAGCATGGCGCCATGACCGACCCGTCCTCCTCCGCAGCGTCGTCCGAGCACCGCACCGGCGGCCAGCTGGTCAAGCGCGGCCTCGCCGAGATGCTCGCCGGCGGCGTCATCATGGACGTGGTCACGCCCGACCAGGCGCGGATCGCCGAGGACGCCGGTGCCGTCGCGGTGATGGCACTCGAGCGGGTGCCCGCGGACATCCGCGTCGACGGGGGCGTGGCGCGGATGAGCGACCCCGAGATGATCCAAGGGATCCAGGAGGTCGTCACCATCCCGGTCATGGCCAAGGCCCGTATCGGTCACTTCGTCGAGGCCCAGATCCTCGAGGCGCTCGGCGTCGACTACGTCGACGAGTCGGAGGTGCTCACCCCTGCGGACGAGGCGCACCACATCGACAAGTGGGCGTTCACGGTGCCGTTCGTCTGCGGCGCCACCAACCTCGGCGAGGCGCTGCGTCGCATCTCCGAGGGTGCCTGCATGATCCGCTCGAAGGGCGAGGCCGGCACCGGCGACATCGTGCAGGCGGTGCGCCACCTGCGTTCGATCCTCGGCGACATCCGGCGGCTGACCCAGGCCGATCCCGCCGAGCAGTTCGACTGGGCGAAGCGGCTCGCCGCGCCGCTTCCGCTGGTCCAGGAGGTCGCCGAGACCGGCCGGCTCCCCGTGCCGTTGTTCTGCGCCGGGGGCATCGCAACGCCCGCTGACGCGGCGCTCGCCATGCAGCTGGGTGCGCAGGCGGTCTTCGTCGGCTCGGGCATCTTCAAGTCCGATGTTCCCGCTCTGCGGGCGAAGGCGATCGTCGAGGCCACCACGAACTACGACGACCCGCACATCCTCGCCAAGGTGAGCCGCGGGCTCGGCGCTCCGATGACCGGGATCGCGATGGACGACCTGGACCAGACGCTGGCCGACCGCGGTTGGTGAGCGTGTCGGGCCCCGTCGGGGTCCTGGCGTTGCAGGGCGCGGTCGAGCTGCACCGTTCGATCCTCGAGGGTCTCGGGTGCGAGGTGCGGCTGGTTCGTCGAGCGGAGCAGCTCGACGGGATCGAACGGCTCGTGCTGCCCGGCGGGGAGTCCACCACGATGTCGATGCTGGCGGAGCGGACCGGTCTGCTCGACCCGTTGCGTCGGTTCGTGTGCTCGGGCGCACCGGTGCTCGGCACCTGCGCCGGGGCGATCCTGTTGTCGTCGCGCATCGTCGGGGGGCGCCCGGACCAGCACTGCCTCGGGGCGATCGACGTCGTCGCACACCGCAACGGCTTCGGCACGCAGGTGGACTCGTTCACCCAGGAGATCACGATCGGCGCCCTCGGCGACGTCCCGTTCCCGGCGGTGTGCATCCGTGCGCCGGTCATCGACGCGGTGGGCCCCGGTGTCGACGTGCTGGCCGAGATCGACGGTCGGGCCGCCATGGTGGTCCAGGGTCCGGTCGCTGCAACGATCTTCCATCCGGAGCTCTCGGGGGACGCTCGTGTGCACGAGTGGTTCCTGAACCGATAGAACCGTGGGCCGGGGAACACCACCACAGCATCCACCAGCGAGCTCCGAGGACTCGCCAGGCACCACCAACACAGCGCAGCACGACCGCAGCGCACCACCATGGCGACCGCACCGGTCGGCACGGTGCCCGACGAACAGGGGAGCCATGTCAGGTCACTCCAAGTGGGCGACCATCAAGCACAAGAAGGGTGCCGCTGACGCGAAGCGCGGCAAGCTCTTCGCCAAGCTGATCCGACAGGTCGAGGTGGCGGCACGTTCCGGGGGCGGCGATCCGGACATGAACCCGACGCTGCGGACGATGTACCAGAAGGCTCGCGACGCCTCGGTCCCCCTCGACACGATCGAGCGGGCGATCAAGCGGGGCACGGGAGAGCTCGAGGGCGTCAACTACGAGGAGATCGCCTACGAGGGCTACGGGCCCAACGGCGTGGCGGTCTACGTGGAGGCGCTCACCGACAACCGGAACCGCACCGGCCCGGAGATCAAGGCGATCTTCTCCAAGCAGGGCGGGTCCATCGCCGAGCCCGGCGCCGTGGCCTGGCAGTTCGAGCGCCGCGGCGTCGTTCGCGTCCCCGCCTCGGTCGACGAGGACGAGCTGACCCTCGCAGCGGTCGACGCCGGCGCGGACGACCTCCGCGGCGACACCGAGGGCTGGACCGTCGTGTGCGACCCGGCCGACACGCATGCGGTGCGCGCAGCGGTCGAGGCAGCGGGGATCGAGGTGGAGTCCTCCGACCTGACGATGCTGCCCAGCTCGGTCGTGGAGCTCGCGACGGCGGAGGCGGTCACCCCGGTGCTGCGACTCATCGACGCACTCGACGATCACGACGACATCCAGGACGTCTACGCGAACTTCGACGTTCCCGAGTCGGTGCTCGCCGACCTCGAGAGCTGAGTCGCTCGGTCCTGCCCGCTCACCTGCCATCCGGTTCGTGCTGCGATGCAGGCGGTCAGGAGCGACAGCTGCGTCACGCGATGTGGCTGGCGACTACTGGGCGACGCCGAGCAGTCGGTTGCGTGTGACTGAGCGCACACCGCGGTGCAGGCTGATGATCGCGACCACCCAGGCGACCGCCCCCAGGATCCACCCGGTCCGTTCGCTCGAGCCGAGCAGGGTGCCGGTCGCCTGGCTGTAGGCGATGCCGATGAGCGGCAGTGTGATGAGGCCCGACGCCTGCTGCGCAGCTGCGGTCGAGCGCACCCGGGCCGAGAGGCGCAGCACGAGTGAGAGCGTGAGCAACAGGAACGGCGGGATGATCCAGAACATCATCACCAGCCACTCGGTGGTCGGGAAGAACCAGCCGCCGACGTCGGGGCCGACGATGAGGTTCACGGCGAGTGAGTAGGTGCCGAACCCGACCAGCGTGGTCAGGTAGCCGGGGACCAGGCTGGCGAGCACCTTGCCGAGGTAGATCTCGCGGACCGAGGCGGGGGAGTGGGCGAGGAACTCGCCGGTGCCGCGCTCGCGCTCACCGACGAGCGACGCTGCGCCGACCGCGGTCGAGATCGTGAGGGGCACCACCACGGCCACCGGGGCGAACAGGTACACCGCCAGCGCGAACGACGTGCGGGCCTCGGGTGAGTCCCCCTGGATCCGTTCCTGCGCTGCCGCGGGCAGCACGCTGAGCGCCTCGGACGCCTGACGGACCACCGAGATGTCTCCGATGGTCGTGATGACGGCGAGCAGCGTCGCCGGGATGAACAGGAAGAAGATCGCACCGAGCGCCACCATCGGCACCCAGTAGTCCTTCGAGGACAGGAGCTGACGCAGCTCGGTGCGTGCGACGATCCAGAGGCGGTGCCGGTCGAGGACATGCTCGGCCCGGCGGCCCGTCGGGATCGTCGGTTCGGTTCCGGGCGTCCCCGGTCGTGCGAGTGCGGTCATCGCAGCGCCTCCTCCTCGGTTCCGGCGAGCGGCGTGGATGCTGCGCTGCGCTGGGGTGGGACGCGGGCCGGCGCTCCCCAGCGCTGCTGCATCGGAGCGAGCGGAGCCCGCCGCGCGTCGTCCTGGTCGTCCTCGTGGTGGTGCTCGTCGGCGATCGCGCCCGACGGCTCGGGGCGAGCCCCGTCGCTGCGGCGGATGGTGAAGTACAGATCCTCGAGCGTCGGGACGTGGGGGTCGACCCGGGTCAGGCGAACCCCGTCGGCGCACAGCGCAGCGATCAGGTCCGGGAGTGCGTCGAGCGTCGCCATCTCGAGACGGGCTCCGGCCGGTTCGCGGCGGTAGGCGAGCACGCCTGACCACGCCGCGACGCGGTCGAGCAGTCGCGGGTCCTCGGCGTCGAGGCGCACGATCGGGTGGGGCCAGTAGCGCGCGGTGAGCTCGTCGGGGGAGCCGGCCACGAGAGCGCGGCCGCCCTCCATCATCACGACGTGATCTGCGAGTCCCTCGGCCTCCGCGAGCAGGTGGGTGCACATCACCACCGTGCGTCCCTCGTCGGTGAGGTCGCGGATCAACTCCAGCACCGCGTGGGAGGACTCGGGGTCGAGCCCGGAAGTCGGCTCGTCGAACAGCAGCAGCTCGGGGTCGTGCAGCACGGACCGGGCGAGCGCGAGGCGGGTCTTCATGCCCGTCGAGTAGCCGCCCACGGCCTGGTCGAGCGCCTCGTCGATCGCGAACCGGCGCGCTGCCTCGACGACTCGGCCCGCGAGCGCGTCGCCGACCCCGTAGAGCTCGCCCGAGTAGGTCAGGTTCTCGCGTCCGGTGAGGCGGTCGTACAGCGCCGGTTTGGCCGAGACCACCCCGCAGCGCGGGCGAACGTGGTGGCCCTGGGTGTCGGGGTCGAGGTCGAAGGTCCGCACGGTGCCGGCATCGGGGACCAGGGCCCCGGTGATCGCACGGAAGGCGGTGGTCTTCCCGGCTCCGTTCGGCCCGAGCAGGACGGTGATGCGCCCGTCGGGCACCGTGAAGCTCAGGTCGTCGAGGGCCAGTGTGTCGCCGAACGCGTGGCGCACCTCGTCGAGGACCACGATGGAGTCCGTGGGGCGCCATCCGGGCGGTGCTGGAGGGGTCGGCATCGCAGGAGCATCGACGTGTCCGGGGCCCCACTTGATCCTCGCGCGCGGCCCCGTCCGATCGTGGCGTCCTCGTTGCGGCACGCCCATCCACCGTGACGCCGGCAGGTCGGGACTACGATCGAACCTGTGTTCGTGCTCGGCGTCGATCCTGGCCTGTCGCGCTGCGGGTACTGCGTGCTCGAGGTCGACCGTGGGCGGTCGCGGGCCGTGGCGCTCGGTGTGCTGCGCACCGATCCGGGCGATCCGACCCCGTCGCGACTCGCTGAGCTCTGGGGCGACGTCCGGTCGCTGCTCGACGAGTACCGCCCGGGTGCGGTCGCCGTGGAGCGTGTCCTGTTCCAGGTCAACGTCCGCACCGCCATGGGGGTGGGTCAGGCGTCGGGACTCGTGATGGCCGAAGCGGCTGCCCGTGGGCTGGTGGTGGGCGAGTACTCGCCCAACGAGGTCAAGGACGCCGTTGCCGGCGACGGCGCCGCTGACAAGACCCAGGTGCAGCGCATGGTCCAGTTGCTGTTGGATCTCGACGCACCACCGCACCCGCCCGACGCGGCCGATGCTGCGGCGGTCGCACTCACCCACGTCGCTCACCACGCCGGCGTGGCGGCGGCGCTCACCCGAGGATCCGGAGGTGTTCGATGATCGGTTCGCTGCGCGGCACGCTGCTGGAGCGCGAGGACGGCGAGCTGCTCGTCGAGGTCGGCGGCGTCGGCTACCGGGTCGCGGTGACCCCGGCGACCGTGCACGCGGTCGCCGCGGCGCCGCACGACGAGCTGTTCCTCCACGTCCACCACCACCGACGCGAGGACGCGGAGCTGCTCTACGGCTTCCTGTCGATCGACGAGCGTCGTGTGTTCGAGACGTTGATCGGCACCCATGGCGTGGGCCCCGCACTCGGCCTCGCCATCCTGTCGGTGCACTCACCGCTCGCGCTTCGCCACGTGCTCGCTGCTGACGACGTCGCAGCGCTGTGCCTCGTGCCGGGAGTGGGTCGCAAGACAGCGGCGCGGCTGCTGGTGGAGCTGAAGAGTCGCCTGTCGCTGCCCGAGGGCGATGCCGCCGGGGCGTTCGGCGCGGGCGGATCCGGCGATGCAGGCGCAGATCCGACGCTCGCCGTGCGGTCCGAGGTGCGCGAGGCGCTCGGCGCGCTCGGGTACGGAACCGACGAGATCGGGCGGGTGCTCGCCGACCTGCCCGAGCAGGGCGAGACGGCCGAGCTCCTGCGCAGTGCACTCCAGCGTCTGGCGGCCGCCTGACATGGCGCGCGACGAGCTGCTGCGCCCGGACGCGGGGGACGAGGACCGCGACGCCGAGGCCTCGACCGATGACGGCGGCGGGCTGCTCGACGACCTGGCGCTGGGGGCCGAGGTGGTGGCGTCGCTGCGCCCGCGGACCCTCGCCGAGTTCGTCGGCCAGAGCGAGCTGAAGCGTCGCCTGGCGGTGATCCTCGAGGCCGCCCGTCGGCGGGGCCAGCCGCCCGACCACTTCCTGTTCGCAGGTCCCCCCGGGCTCGGCAAGACGTCGCTCTCGGTGATCGTCGCGGCCGAGATGGACGTCGCATTGCACGTCACCTCCGGACCTGCGCTCGAGCGTCCTGGGGATCTCGCAGCGATCCTCACGAAGCTCGGCGACGGCGACGTGCTGTTCATCGACGAGATCCACCGCCTGTCGCGCTCGGTCGAGGAGGTGCTCTACCCGGCGATGGAGGACTTCCAGCTCGACATCGTGCTCGGCAAGGGACCAGCGGCGCGATCGATCCGCCTGGACCTGCCGCGCTTCTGCCTGGTCGGGGCGACCACACGGACCGGGCTGATCACCGGCCCGCTGCGGGACCGCTTCGGGCTCGTCGCCCGCCTCGACTACTACGAGCCCGACGATCTGCGTTCGATCGTCGAACGGGCCGCCGTCATCCTCGGAGCCTCCGTGGATACGGAGGGTGCGCGGGTCATCGCTCGCCGGTCGCGCGGCACGCCGCGGATCGCGAACCGACTGCTGCGACGCGTGCGCGATGTCGCCGAGGTCGAGGGTGACGGGGTCATCGACGCCGCCGTCGCCGCGAGCGGGCTCGAGCTGTTCGGGATCGACGCCCTCGGTCTGGACAAGCTCGATCGGGCGATCCTGTCGAGTCTGTGCGAGCGCTTCGGCGGCGGACCCGTCGGGCTGTCGACGCTCGCTATCGCGGTCTCGGAGCCGACCGAGACCGTCGAGGACGTCTACGAGCCGTACCTGATCCAGCAGGGCCTGTTGATGCGCACCCCACGGGGCCGGGTCGCCACGGCCGCTGCATGGCACCACCTGGGGCTCGTCGCTCCGCCCTCGGCCTACGGCACGGCCGCGCCCGAGCTCTTCGACTGAGCGCCCGGCCCGGTCCCACCCTTGGATGCCGACGCGGGCGAGAATCATCTCCTGACGATGCGCTGGAGGCTCCGACCCCATGAGTGACACCGAGGACGATCCGACCGAGGGAACTCCGGAGCCCGAATCGGTCGTGGACGAGAGCACCGATCTGCTCGACGTCGGTCGCGGTGGCGAAGAGCGCAGCGAGCACCCGGAGCGTTCGCAGCGCTCGTCTCCGCGATGGGACTCCTCGACCAAGATCGTGGCCGGAGTCGCCATCGCTGCAGCGTCGCTCGCAGGGTTCTACCTGGCACGCAACGCGTTGTCGCTGGTGGCGTTGTCCGGGCTGATCGCCTTCCTGGTCGCGCCGCTCATCCGCTTCCTGACCCGCCGCGCCAGGTTCCCGAAGGTGGTCGCGCTGCTGGTGAGCTACTTCACGGTGCTCATCGGGTTGTTGTTCGTCGGCGCGCTGATCGTCGGCGGGGTCGTGTCGTCCGTCTCGGAGATCGACCCGCCCGAAGCGGCGGCCTCGCTGCGCAACACCGCTGTCGACTGGCTCGACAACGTGCGGACCATCAGCTTCGGGTCGTACTCGGTGGACCTCTCCGAAGCCGTCGATCCGATCAAGGAGGGCCTCGAGTCCAACGACGCGATCGATGCCGCAGAAGATGCGAGCAACGACGAGGGCTCGACGATCGTCCTGGGCAAGGGGCAGGTCGAGACGCTCGCCGGTGGGGTGCTCTCGTCGGTCCGGACCGTCGGCGGGTTCATCGCCGCCGCGCTCGTGTCGGCCTTGGTGACGTTCCTCGTCGCGGTCTACCTGAACGCCGACAGCCACAAGTTCAACGCGGGCATCCGTCGCCATGTCCCGGACGGCTACCAGGACGACGCGGACCGTCTCGCCGACCGGCTCGGGGAGATCTGGCGCGGCTACCTCTATGGCCAGTTGGCCAACTCGCTCGCCACGGGCGCGCTGGTGTGGCTGGTGTTGTGGGCGGTCGGGCTGCCGGGTGCCTTCGTCTTCGGGCTGATCATGGCGCTGTTGAACATGATCCCGACGTTCGGTCCCATCATCGCTGCGGTCCCCGGCGTGCTCGCGGCCATCGCGCTGGGTTCGACCCGGCTGGACTGGTCGAACCTGACCTTCGCGCTGCTCGTGGTCGGGATCTACGTGCTCGTCGTGCAGGTCCAGGCGAACTTCATGGCGCCGTTCATCACCGGTCGCGCCGTGCAGATGTCGCCCGCCACCATCCTCATCGGGCTCCTCGTCGGCTTCCAGGTCGGTGGCCTCGTCGGATCGCTCCTGGTGGTCCCGGTGCTGGCAACGCTCAAGGAGGGAGGCAAGTACGTGCTCGCGAAGCTGCTCGACCGCGACCCGTTTGCCGGGCACGATCCGGACGCCGGTCCCGGTTCGGACTCCGGGCCCGCCCCGGACGCACGCACCGACGGGGCGCACGACGCTGCCGGAGCAGCCGGGGGCTGAGCCCGAGTTCGGCGCCGACGGGCGCGCGTGGTTTGCTGGAGTTCGCCGTTCTCCCCCCCCGACCCCGCTGGAGGCACCGAGATGGACCGCATCGGATTCGACGATGAGCACCACATGTTCCGTGAAGCGTTCCGCACCTTCGTGGAGCGTGAGATGGTCCCGAACCGCGAGAAGTGGGAGCACAACGAGATCGTCGACCGGGATCTGTTCGCGAAGGCGGGCGCAGCGGGGTTCCTCGCGATGTCGGTGCCCGAGGAGTACGGCGGCGCCGGCGTCCACGACTTCCGCTACAACCAGATCATCGCCGAGGAGATCTGCCACGGCGACGTCTACCCCGCCGGGCTCGGCATGACGTTGCACAGCGACGTCTGTCTCCCCTACTTCCTCGACTACTGCACCGACGAACAGAAGCAGCGGTGGCTGCCGGGCATCGTGTCCGGCGAGCTCATCACCGCGGTGGCGATGACCGAACCGGGGATCGGTTCCGACCTGGCGTCGATGACCACCAGCGCCATCCGCGACGGCGACACCTACGTCCTGAACGGCTCCAAGACGTTCATCACCAACGGCATCCTGGCGGACCTGGTGATCGTGGCCTGCAAGACCGACCCCAGCCAGCGACACGCCGGCATGTCGCTCGTCGTGGTCGAGGCGGGCATGGAGGGGTTCGAGCGCGGTCGCAACCTCGACAAGCTCGGCATGCACTCACAGGACACCGCCGAGCTGTTCTTCAACGACGTACCGGTCCCCGTCGAGAACCGCATCGGCGACGAGGGTCAGGGCTTCACGTTGCTGGTCAAGAACCTGCCCCAGGAGCGGCTGTCGATCGCGTTGGCCGGCGTCGCGCACGCCCGATCGATCCTCAGCTGGACCGTCGAGTACTGCAGCGAGCGCACCGCCTTCGGCCAGAAGATCGGCAGCTTCCAGAACAGCCGGTTCCAGCTGGCCGAGATGGAGACCGAGATCACCATCGCGGAGACCTTCGTGGATCGCTGCGTGGAGGCGTTGAACGAGGGCACGCTCACCGCCGAGGAGGCCGCGATGGCCAAGTGGTGGTGCACGGAGCTACAGAAGCGGGTGTCGGACGCCTGCGTGCAGCTGCACGGCGGCTACGGCTTCATGAAGGAGTACCCGGTGGCGCGCGCCTACGCGGACGCGCGGGTGACCTCGATCTACGGCGGCACCACCGAGATCATGAAGGAGATCATCGGCCGCTCCATGGGCTTCTGAGGACTCGGGCCCCGGGTCGGGCAGTACCTTCGTCCCATGCCCCCCGAGCTCGTCCCGCTCTGCACCGTCGACGCCGTGCTGCGCGACCCGATCGCGGTGGGCCACGGTCCGTTGGGGACGCGCCTCGTGATCGAGGTCGCCGAGGCCAGGGTCGAGGGAGAGCGCCTCTCGGGCCGGATGAAGGGCATGGCGGGGGCGGACTGGGTCGTGCTCGCCGGTGCGGTCGGCGTCCTCGACGTGCGCATGACCCTCGAGACCGACGACGGCGCCGTGGTGCTGGTCACCTACTCGGGGCGGATGGACCTCTCCGAGGGGCTGGACGGCCCGATCCGCGTCGCCCCGACCTTCGAGACCGGCGACGACCGCTACGCATGGCTCAACGTGGTCCAGGCCGTCGGCGTCGGCCGGGCCGACTCGAACCGGCTGCGCTACGAGTGGTCCGAGGTCCGCTGAGGCGGACGCGGGGGCCCGCTCCGGCCCGGCGCGCATGAGGACCGACGACCTCGACTACGAGCTGCCCGAGCGGGCGGTCGCGCAGACCCCGGCGACGCCGCGCGACAGCGCGCGGCTGCTGGTCGATCGCGGCCCCGGTCACGAGCCAGCTGACGCCACCGTCTACCAGCTCCACCAGATCCTGGTCCCCGGCGACTTGTTGGTGCTGAACGAGACCCGCGTGCTGCCCGCACGTGTCGCGGTGCGGCGTGACTCGGGCGGCGAGGGCGAGGTCCTCCTGTTGGAGCCGACCGAGGACGGCTGGTGGGAGGCGCTGTGCCGTCCCTCGCGCAAGCTGCGGGTCGGCGAGGTCGTCGACGCCGCAGCGGGTGGCCTGGCCTTCGAGGTCGGCGAGGTGCTCGGCGACGGACGGCGCAGCGTCCGTCCCCTCCACGACGGCGAGCTGCTCGACGCGCTCGACGCATCCGGGGAGGCGCCCCTGCCGCCCTACATCCACCAGCGACTCGACGACGCCGAGCGGTACCAGACCGTGTACTCACGTCGCTCCGCATCGGCGGCGGCACCCACCGCCGGGCTGCACCTGACACCCGAGCTGTTGGACCGCCTAGCGGCGCGGGGCGTCGAGTTCGCCGCGGTGGAGCTCGTGGTCGGCCTCGACACGTTCCGGCCGATCACCAGCGATCGTGTCGAGGACCACGTCATCCACTCCGAGCAGTACCGGGTCCCCGAGGACACGTGGGGACGGGTCGCTGCGGCCCGGTCCGAGGGCCGTCGCGTGGTGGCGATCGGCACCACCAGCGTCCGGGCGCTCGAGTCCGCGGCCACCTCCAGTGACCTCGTCGGGCGGACCTCGCTGTACATCACCCCCGGGTACGAGTTCGCAGCGGTCGACGTGCTGCTGACCAACTTCCACCTGCCTCGCTCGTCGCTGCTGGCGATGATCGAGGCGTTCGTCGGTCCGCGTTGGCGATCGCTGTACGCGACGGCGCTCGACCGCGGGTACCGGTTCCTGTCGTTCGGTGATGCGATGCTGCTGGGGGCCGAGCAGGGAGCTGAACGGATGGGGTCGTGAGGGTCGGGATCGACGTGAGCGCCCGCGACGGCGCTGCCCGGCGCGGGACGATCACCACCGCACGTGGCACCGTCGAGACGCCGGTCTTCATGCCGGTCGGGACCCAGGGAGCGGTCCGTTCGCTCACCACCGAGGCGCTCACGCAGGTCGCAGCCGGGGACGGCACCACCACCGAGGTGCTGCTGGCCAACACCTACCACCTGATGCTGCGGCCCGGAGCCGAGACCGTCGCAGCGCTCGGCGGGCTCCACCGGTTCACCGGCTGGGACGGGCACCTGCTCACCGATTCCGGCGGCTACCAGGTGTTCTCCCTCGACGCGACGGTCTCCGACGAGGGGGTCGCGTTCCGCTCGACCTACGACGGCGACGCCCATGCGCTGACCCCCGAGTCTGCGGTGGCGATCCAGGAACTGCTCGGTGCGGACATCCAGATGGTGCTCGACGTCTGCGCCCCGCTGCCCTCGGATCACGCCGTGCTGCGCCAGGCCGTGGAACGCACCGCCGACTGGGCCGCACGAGCCCGTGGTGCGCACCGTCGCATGGCCGACCAGGCGCTCTTCGGCATCGTGCAGGGCGGCGACGACCTCGCGCTGCGCAGCGAGTCGGCCCGGCGGACCGTCGCGCTCGACTTCGACGGCTACGCGGTCGGCGGTCTCTCGGTCGGCGAGTCCCGGGACGCGATGCTGCCGGCGCTGAACGCGGCGCTCGCCGAGCTCCCCGACGACCAGCCCCGCTATTTGATGGGCGTCGGCGACCCGGTCTCGATCATCGAGTCCGTGGCGCTCGGGGTCGACATGTTCGACTGCGTGCTGCCGACCCGCCTGGCGCGCCACGGCACGCTGCTGACCGAGGGCGGGCGGCTGAACATCAAACGCTCCGAGTTCGCCCGCAGCGACGAGCCGCTCGACGAGCGCTGTCCCTGCTCGACGTGCCAGCGGCACTCCCGGGGCTACCTGCGCCACCTGGCCGTGCTGCGCGAACCGGTCGGCAAGACGCTGTTCACGGTCCACAACCTGACCTGGATCCTCGGTCTCGTCGGGCGCATCCGTGCGGCGATCGAGGCGGGAACGCTGCAGGCGCTGCGCGACGAGGTCGCTGCTGTCTGGTCCGGTACCGGACCGGGCGGGGCGAGCTGAACGAGGCGGCGGAGGCCGGCTCGGCGCGATTCGCGTCCGCGGCCACAGGGTTCTAGGCTCGTTCCCCTGTGACCGCTGACTCCCTCCCCACGCTGATCGCCGGCCTCGGCCCCATCCTCGCCCAGGACGAGGGCGGCGGAAGCCTGTTGTCGTTGCTGATCATCATCATCCCGATGGGCGCGATCCTGTACCTGGCGATCGTCCCGCAGCGCAAGGCTCGCCAGCGTCAGGCGGAGATGCTGCGCAAGCTCGACGTCGGTGACGAGATCGTCACCAGCGGCGGCATCGTCGGAGTGATCACCCACGCCGAGGACGACCTCTACCACCTCGAGGTGGACGACGACGTGGTCATCCGCATCGCCAAGTCGGCCGTCGCGCGATCGACCGCCGAGCCGGACCCGGCGGAGCGGCCGCCGTCGCGGAGCCGCAAGGGCCTGCTGGGCGGTGCCGCCGGCGGGAGCGATGCCGAGGAGGACGACTCCGACTCGAAGTCGTCCTGAGCAGTCTCGACGCCGCCCTGACCTGCGACCTCCGCCGACACAGGTGCGCGCCCAGCTAGCCTGATCCGGCTCCGCCGCCGGGTCGTGGCCGGGCCCCGGCACCCGTCTCCTCTTCGAAAGCACCCATGCGCAAGTACCCGTTCCGAATGCTGGCCGGCACCCTGGTCGTGGTCTACGGGTTCCTGGCCCTGACGTTCGTCACCGGCAACACGCCGAACCTGGGGCTCGACCTGCAGGGCGGCATCAGCGTGAACCTGCAGCCCGTCGAGGATGGCGAGGTGACCGACGACGTCACCGACGAGCAGCTCGACCAGGCGATCGAGATCATCCGGCGCCGCGTCGACGCTCTGGGCGTCTCGGAGCCCGAGGTCTCCCGCCAGGGCAGCACCATCACGGTGCAGCTCCCGGGCGCCAAGGACCAGGCCGAGGTCCTCGAGGTCGTCGGCAAGACCGCTCAGCTCGAGTTCCGCCCGGTCCTCGCGACCGTCGGGCAGATCCCCTCCGGTGAGGTCCGCGACGAGGCCGAGGCCCGGGTCGCCGAGCTGCGCGAGGAGCTCGTGGTCCCCGAGGGCGTCACCGCCCAGCAGGTGATCGACGACGAGCAGGCCAAGCAGGCCGAGGCCAACCCGACGCCAGAGGATCCGAGCCTGCCGCCGCCGAGCGACGATCCGACCACTGCGCCCGACGGTCCCGTCGTCACCGAGGCCCCGGCCGGCGACGACGAGGGCGCCATCGGTGCGTCGACCGTGCCGGCCAACGGCGGCAACCGTTCGGCACAGGCCCCCGCCCAGGACGACCCGGACGAGGCCACGACGACGACCACGGCCGGCGAGGAGCCGGCGCCCACGACCACGGCGGCACCCGAGCCGCTCGTTCCGCTGAACGAGTTCGGCGTCGACATCAACGACGAGGGCTTCGCCGAGCTGTTCCAGCTCGAGCAGCAGCTCGGCACCGAGCTGACCCCGCCCGAGGACCAGAGCCCCGAGGTCGAGGTGGTCCTCGCGGACCTCGACGGCAACGTCTACCGACTCGGCCCGGTCGCCCTGACCGGCGAAGCGGTCGAAGGGGCCACCGCGGCGCTCGGTCAGACCGGCCAGTGGACGGTCAACCCGTCGTTCAAGGCCGGCTCGCCCGGCATCGACGACTTCAACGCGATCGCCTCGGTGTGCTTCAGCGGCGCGCCGGAGTGCCCGGCGCAGTCCGCCGAGGGGCGCGGCCTGCTCGGCATCGTGTTGGACGACGAGGTGCTCTCGGCGCCCTCGATCAACGTGGCGAGCTTCACCCGCGACCAGGTCCAGATCAGCGGCGACTTCACCCAGGAGGAGGCCGAGGCGCTCGCCGTCGCGCTGCGCTTCGGCTCCCTGCCGATCGAGCTCGTGCCCCAGCAGGCCGAGACCGTCTCCGCCACCCTCGGCCAGGGCGCGCTCGAGGCCGGCATCGTCTCGGGGTTCATCGGCCTCGGCCTCGCTGCGATCTACCTGTTCCTGTACTACCGACTCCTCGCGGTCGTCGCGATGGCCGGTCTGGCGGTCGCCGCCTCAGCGCTGTGGGTGATCATGTCGTTCGTCGGCGCGACGGTCACCCTCGCTGGTGTGGTCGGCATCGTCGTCTCGATCGGGCTGACGGTCGACTCGGCCGTCGTGTACTTCGAGTCGATGAAGGAGTCGGTCCGCAACGGCATGACCGTGCGCACCGCGTCGGACCGCGCGTTCTCCTTCGCGTGGTCGACGATCGTCAAGGCCAACATCGCGTCGCTGATCGGCGCCGGCGTGCTCTACTGGCTGGCCATCGGGCCGGTCCGCGGCTTCGCGTTCTACCTGGGCGCGATGACCATCCTCGACCTGATCGCCATGTACGTCTTCGTCTACCCGGCGACCGTGCTGCTGGCCCGCTCCTCGTTCGGCGAGCGCCGCCGGATGCTCGGGATGCCGATGCTGCCGGGCGAGACCACCGACGCCGCGCCCGCTGCGGCCACCTCGACCCCGACGGGAGCCACGTCGTGAACAAGCTGCGCCGCGCGTACCGGGGCGAACAGGATGTCGATTTCCCGACCTGGTCCAAGCGCACCCTCGTGGTGTCGATGGTGCTGATGGTCATCTCCATCGCACTGTTGGCGTTCAACGGCCTGAACCTCGGGCTGGACTTCGAAGGCGGGTCGTCCTGGTCGGTCCCGTCCCAGGACTTCGAGCGCGCGGACGCCGAAGCGGTGCTGGCGGACTTCCCCGATGCCACCGGCGCCGAGTTCCAGGAGGCCACGACCACCGACGGGCAGCGGATCCTGCGCATCTCCGGGCAGGTCGAGGACGTCAACGAGGGCTCCGCGGTCGCAGACGCGCTCGCCGAGGCCGCCGGGCTCGAGCCGGGCGACGTGGCGGTCACCACGATCGGGCCCTCGTGGGGGGCCGACATCACCCGTCAGGCGGTCCAGTCGCTCATCTGGTTCGTCATCCTCATCACCGTCTACCTCGCATGGCGGCTCGAGGCACGCATGGCGTTCGCTGCGCTGGTGTCGGTGATCCACGACCTGATCCTCACCCTCGGCTTCTACGCATTGCTGCAGATCGAGGTCAGCCCCGCGACGGTGATCGCCTTCCTCACGATCCTCGGGTACTCGCTCTATGACACGGTCGTCATCTTCGACCGCCTGCAGGACGGTGAACGCCGCCACTCGAAGTCCGGCAACTACACGTTCTCGATGATCGAGCGCCGCACGCTGAACCAGAGCCTCATGCGGTGCGTGAACACGTCGATCACGACGATCCTGCCCATCCTGTCGATGTGGCTCGTCGGTGGCTACCTGTTCGACCAGCCGTTGCTCGCCGACTTCTCCCTGGCGCTCGTCATCGGGCTCGGCCTCGGTGTGTACTCGTCGCTGTACGTCGCATCGCCGATCTTCCTCATCCTCAAGGAGCGCGATCAGCGCTACGTCGAGATCCGGACGCGCCTGGAGCAGCGGGGCGTCGATGTCAGCGACACGCGCTGGCCCGAGTCACGCCCCACGGTTGCGGCCGCTGCGTCGTCGGCGTCCACGGTCGGGGCGCCGGCCGTCGAGCGTTCCGGGGATGCGCCACCGCTCAGCGTCAACATCGGGGGGCACCCGCCCCGACCGCGCAAGAGCCGGCCGAAGCGCTGAGCGTTCTCCACCTCGGATCGGCGTGCCCGGTCCCGGGAGGCGATCCGTGCTCGGTAGCGTGGTGATCGACATGATGCCTGTCGTCCGTGGCCCCGACGGGGCAGTGATCCACCCTGCGGTGGAGATCGGAGCCCCACGTGGCGACGGTGACGCGCGTCCTGCCGTGGCGTCGCCACAGCCAGCCTCCGGCGATGGAGGTCCAGGAGATCGTCGGGCAGTTCTCGAAGTTCCACCCGAAGCGATCGACCGACACCATCCTCGAGTCATATCGGCTCGCGGCGGGTGCGCACCGGGGTCAGCTCCGCAGATCGGGCGAGCCGTACATCACCCACCCGCTCGCGGTCGCCGGGATCGTCGCCCGCTACGGAATGGACGATGTCACGATCTCTGCTGCGCTGCTGCACGACGCGGTCGAGGACACGGTGCTCACCCTCGACGAGATCGCCGATCGATTCGGCCCGGAGGTCACTGCGATCGTCGACGGGGTCACGAAGCTGGAGCGCATCCACTTCGACTCCAAGGAGGACCAGCAGGCCGCGACGATGCGCAAGATGCTGGTCGCGATGGCGAAGGACCTGCGGGTCCTGGTCATCAAGCTCGCCGATCGGCTCCACAACATGCGCACGATCGCCGGGCTCCCGGCGTGGAAGCAGGAGCGCACCGCCCAGGAGACGCTCGACATCTACGCGCCGCTCGCTCACCGCCTCGGCATGCAGGAGATCCGCCAGCAGCTCGAGGACCTGTGCTTCGCCTCGCTGTACCCGAAGCGCTACGCGGAGATCGACCACATGGTGGCGGACCGGACGCCGGAGCGCGACGAGTACGTCCAGGCCGTGGTCGCCGAGGTCCGCGGTCGTCTCGAGGCGGTGAACATCTCCGCCGAGGTCACCGGGCGCCCGAAGCACCTCTGGTCCATCTACGAGAAGATGGTCGTTCGCGGCAAGGCCTTCGAGGACATCTTCGATCTCGTCGGCATCCGCCTGATCGTCGACGGATCCAAGGACTGCTACGCCGCCCTCGGGTCGATCCATGCGCTGTGGACGCCGGTGCCGGGCCGGTTCAAGGACTACATCGCAATGCCCAAGTTCAACCTGTACCAGTCGTTGCACACGACGGTCATGGGTCTGGGCGGCAAGCCGATCGAGGTGCAGATCCGAACCGCCGAGATGCACAACCGGGCCGAGTGGGGCGTTGCCGCGCACTTCTCCTACAAGGGCGGTCAGTCCGAGGACGTCGCCTGGCTGAGTCGGATCGTCGACTGGCAACAGGAGATGACCGACCCGGGCGAGTTCATGGCGAACCTGAAGATCGACCTGGATCAGGACGAGGTCTTCGTCTTCACCCCCAAGGGTGACGTGCTCACGCTCCCGGCCGGCGCGACGCCGGTCGACTTCGCCTACTCGATCCACACCGAGGTGGGACACCGCTGCATCGGCGCTCGCGTTGCCGGCCGTCTGGTCCCGCTGGACACGAAGCTCGCCTCGGGTGACACGATCGAGATCTTCACCTCCAAGGTGGCTGGAGCCGGCCCGAGTCGCGACTGGCTGCAGTTCGTCGCGACGAGGTCCGCCGCCAGCCGGATCAAGCAGTGGTTCTCACGAGAGCGACGCGAGGACGCGCTCGAGACCGGCCGTGACGACCTGGTCAAGGCGATGCGCCGGGAAGCGCTGCCGGTCCAGCGCGTGCTGTCGGGCGACGCGATCGACGTGGTCGCAGCGCAGCTCAACTACGCGGACCGCGACGCGATGTACACGGCGATCGGCGAGCACCACCAGTCCGCCGAGTCGGTGGCGACCCGCATCGCCGGGTTGGTGCGTACCGCTCGGCCCGAACGCGAGGAGATGGTCTCCTCCCCGACGCGTACCGGGTCGCCCCGGCGGGGGCCGCTCGCGGGGGTCCACGTCGAGGGCTACGACGACCTGTTGGTCCGCATGGCACGGTGCTGCACCCCGGTGCCGGGTGACGCGATCGTCGGGTTCGTCACCCGTGGGCGCGGTGTGTCCGTGCACCGATCCGACTGCGCGAACGCCTCGACGCTCGCCGTCGGGCAGTCCGAGCGCATCATCGACGTCAACTGGGACGAGGAGACCGAGGGCCACTTCGTCGCACTGGTCGAGATCAAGGCGCTCGACCGGCCGCGTCTGCTCCAGGACGTCATCGCGACGCTCTCGGACAGCCACGTCAACATCCTCACCAGCCAGAGCCATCGCGGCGACGACCACGTGTCGAAGATGCGCTTCGAGTTCGAGCTGGGCGAGCCGTCGCATCTCGACACGCTGTTGAACCGGATCCGCACGATCGATTCCGTCTACGACGCCTATCGCGTGCTGCCCGGAGCGGCGTCGGCGGGTTGAGCGTGCGTCGGCCCGGTAGCCTGCGACGACGCAGCGTCGGTGTGACCCCGCGGGGTCCGGCGGGGTCGGAGGGGACACGATGAGCACGCCGAGAGATCGAGCACATCCCGAACGCAACGCCCCCGCTCTGCACCTCGTGCACGACGCTGGGGCCGGCGGGACGGGTGTCGCCGCGAGCGACGGGGGTCCGGGAACCGACGCTGAGGAGGTCCCTGCGGACCGCCAGGGGTCCGATGCCACCGCGGACGACCCGTCTCCCGACCCGGGCGGTCCGACCGGCAGCGGGGAGACCGGCGTCTCGGAACCTGCTGGGCCCGACGAGCGGACCCCGGTCGAACAGGCCGAGGCGCTCCTGGCCGAGGTCGACCCCACGTCCTACTACCGCATGCTCACGGGTCTGGTGCGGTCGTCGCACTCGTCGGTGCTGCAGGAGCTGGCCTACAACCCTGCGCTCAGCTTCCACGATCCTCGCTGCGTCATCGTCGAACCCGAGCCCACCAACGTCGAGACCATCGAGCTGTACGCACGTGCCGCCTACCCGGACTTCGACCGTGTGCTCGCCGCGGCGTTCGCGGACCCGGCCAACGACCACCTGCTCACGGAGCTGTACCACCTCCTCATCGAGGAGGGGGAGAACGTCGCGTTGGTGACCAACCACGGGCAGATCATCGACATCGCCCTGGTCATCGGGGCGCTGTTCGCGGCGATGGTCGACCCGGAGCGGGAGTTCGGGGTCCTCGGGGAGCGCATCGAGTTCGACGACCTCGCGGACCGCTCGAACATGCTCGTCTCGCGGATGGTCACGACCCGGCAGGCCTTCAACGTCCCCGCGGTGCAGGTCCTGCAGACCGCCGCACGCACGTTCCTCTCGGTTCCCCAGACCGCCAACCGCCGCCGCTCGAGACTGGATCCGGAGCTCGCTCGCGCCAACAACGTCGTCATGCGCGACGCGCTGCACCGCCGGCTCGACGACGGCGGTCAGATGCTGGCCATGGCCGCGAGCGGGACCCAGGACCTGACCATCCCGGCGCTGGTGAAGAAGGCCCGGGCCGCGTGGCGCCAGCGCCGTGGTGACGATCCGGGGGAGCGCTCGACGCTGCACCTCCAGCCGCTCTACGACGGCACGATCACCCTGATGCGCTCGTGTCGCTATGTCCTGCCGATCGCCATCAACCTGGATCCCGGCTCGCCCGCCTGCGTCATCGGTTCGATGACCCGGGTCCGCGACGCACAGGACTGCCACCGGATCATGGACTGGATCGCCCTGGCCCACCAGGAGGCCACCGAGGTGCCGACGATCTACCACTGGCACGAGGACGACCTGCTGACCCACGTGCGCGGGTTGCTCAACCGGTCCTCGAGCTGACCTCCGGGGTCCCGTCGGTCCATGCGGGCGCCGGGCCCACGAACCGGTTCCGGGGCCTGCGGGCCGCTCCGGTAGCGTGGAAACTCGTGACCGCTGCAGCTGCCGACCCCCGAGCCGTGGGGTTCCGCACCCTCAAGGGGATGCGCGACGTGTTGGCGCCCGACAGTGCACGCAGGCGTCGTCTGGTGGATCGCTTCGCGGAGGTGGCGGCACTCGCCGGCTACGAGGAGCTCGTGACCCCGGTGCTGGAGGATCTCGGGGTGTTCCTGCGCGTCGGTGAGGCCACCGACGTCGTCACCAAGGAGATGTACGAGTTCGCTGACCGCGACGGCACCCGGGTCGCGCTGCGCCCGGAGATCACCGCCAGCGTCGTGCGCTCCTTCGTGCAGCACCGTCCGACGCTCCCCTGGAAGGTCTGGTACGCGGGGACGAACTTCCGACACGAACGTCCACAGAAGGGCCGCTACCGGATGTTCGACCAGGTGGGCGTCGAGGTGCTCGGCGTCGACGACCCCGACCTCGACGTGGAGGTGGTGGCGCTGGCCGCCGGCTTCGTCGAGGCGCTGGGGCTGCGCCGGGTCCGCCTGATCGTCAACTCGCTCGGTGACCACGACGACCGGGACCGGTACGCGACCGCGGTGGAGAACTACCTGCGTGGCCGGGCGGGGGAGCTCTCCGACACAGCTCGCGCCACGCTGGAGCGCAACCCGCTCCGGGTCCTCGACGCGAAGCGCCCCGAGGACCGTGCCGTCGTGGCCGACGCCCCGAAGGTGTCGGACTTCCTCTCGGACGCCTCGGCCGAGCACTATGCGCGGTTCCTCGCCGGCCTCGATGCCCTCGGCATCGCACACGAGCAGGACCCCCGACTCGTGCGCGGACTGGACTACTACCGCCGCACCACCTTCGAGCTCGCCGCCGACGCACTCGATGCCGCGCAGAACGCGGTCGGCGGCGGCGGCCGCTACGACGGTCTGGCCGAGGACCTCGGCGGTCCGCCCACCGACGGCATCGGGTTCGCGCTCGGTGTCGACCGGCTGCTGCTCGCAGCGGACGCCGAGGAGGTCTTCGCCGCCCCGGAGGCATCGCTCGACGTGTACGTCGTCGACCTCGTCGGCGGCGCTCCCGCCCGCGACCTGACCCACGAACTGCGCGCTGCCGGCGTGGCCGCCGACCGTCGTTTCGGCGGCGGGTCGATGCGGTCGCAGATGAAGTCGGCGGACCGCGCCGGAGCCAGGCTGGCGCTGATCATCGGCGAGGACGAGGCGGCCGCGGACGAGGTGACCGTTCGCCCGATGAGCGACACGGCGGACCACGGCGAGCAGCGCCGGGTGGCCCGCGTCGGGGTCGTCGCGGACGTGCTCGACCGCCTCGCCCGCCAGACGCCGACGACGCCGGTGAGCCCATGACCCCGACGAGCCCATGACCCCGGCGAGCGCATGACCCCCGCGATTCCCACGACTGCCATGACCGCCATGAACCCAGCGACCCCTCAGGATCCGATGTGAGCACCTCTTCGACCGCCATGCGCACCCACCTCTGCGGAGAGCCACGCGCCGAGCACGTGGGCGAGGTCGTCACGCTGTGCGGCTGGGTGTCGCGTCGACGCGAGCACGGCGAGCACCTGGCCTTCGTCGACCTGCGCGACCACAGCGGGATCATGCAGTGCGTCGTGGACGGTGCGGCCGACCTCCGCGGCGAGTACGTCGTGGCGGTCACCGGCACGGTCCGCCGCCGCCCCGAGGGCACCGTGAACGATCAGCTGGCCACCGGCGAGATAGAGGTCGGCGACTGTTCGGTCGAGATCCTCTCGGCCGCGGAGCCGCCGCCGTTCCCGCTCGACGAACGCGCCGTCGATGTAGACGAGACCGTCCGGCTCCGCCACCGGTACCTCGATCTGCGTCGCGAGACGATGCAGCGTCATCTGCGCGCCCGGGCGAAGGTGAACACGGCCATCCGCTCGGCGATGGACGCGCAGGACTTCGTCGAGGTGGAGACGCCGATGCTGATCGCATCCACGCCGGAGGGGGCGCGGGACTTCGTGGTGCCGGCGCGCACGCGGCCAGGGTCGTTCTACGCCCTGCCCCAGAGCCCTCAGCTGTTCAAGCAGCTCTGCATGGTCGGTGGCGTGGACCGCTACTACCAGATCGCCCGGTGCTTCCGCGACGAGGACCTGCGCGCGGACCGCCAGTTCGAGTTCACACAGCTCGACGCCGAGATGAGCTTCGCGAGCCAGGACGACGTGCTCGCCGCGATCACCGAGGCCGTGTCTGCGGTCGTGGCCGAGGTTGCCGGCGCGGAGCTCGCGGAGATCCCACGCATGACGTGGCGCGAGGCGATGGATCGCTTCGGGTCCGACAAGCCCGACGTGCGGTTCGACATGGAGCTCGTCGAGCTGACCGACGTGTTCGCCGACACCGGGTTCAACGCGTTCAAGGCTCCGTGCGTGAAGGGGATCCGTCATGTCGGTGCAGCGGCGGACACGACGCGCAGCCGACTGGACGACCTGACCGACAGCGCCAAGCGCTGGGGCGCCAAGGGGCTCGTGTGGATGCGCGTCGAGGCCGCCGAGGGCGGGGGAGCGACGCTCAATTCGCCGGTCGCGAAGTTCCTCTCGGAGGCGGAGATGGCCGGCATCGTCGACCGGCTCGGCGCCGAGGTCGGCGACGTCGTCTACCTGGTCGCGGACGACTGGGCCACCACCGCACACGTGCTCGGGCTGTTGCGCCTGGAGCTGGGCCGACCGCCGGTCAACGAAGGTGGGCTGCACTTCCTGTGGGTCGTCGACTTCCCGCTCTTCGAGTCGGTCGACGAGGCCACGGGCCGGCCGGTCCCGGCCCACCACCCCTTCACGATGCCCCACCCCGACGACTGGTCCCGCCTGGACGGGAGCGCCGAGGACCTGTTGGCGGTCCGGTCCCAGGCGTACGACCTGGTGCTCAACGGCTGGGAGCTCGGCTCGGGCAGCGTCCGGATCCACGACCCTGCGGTCCAGCGGCGAATCTTCGAACTGCTCGGCATCTCGCCCGAGGAGGCCCAGGCGAAGTTCGGCTTCCTGCTCGATGCGTTCCGCTATGGCGCGCCGCCCCATGCGGGCTTCGCGTTCGGCATCGATCGGTTGGTCGCGCTCCTGCTCGGCGAGGAGAACATCCGCGAGGTGATCGCGTTCCCCAAGACCCAGTCGGGCGGCGATCCGCTCACCGGCGCGCCGTCGGAGATCGACCCTGCGCACCTCGACGAGCTCGGGCTCCGGCTCCTGCCTCCGACGACCTAGCTCGAGCGGGCGAGGGGCGCTGCTGCCCGAGGTTCTGCGGACCTGCTGGGAGCTACGTGGGGCTGGGCCGACTTTCGACGAAATGCTCGACCGAACGGGTGTTCGTAACTACACTGCTGTTCTCGTCCGACGTCCGGTGTCACACCCCGTCGGTACGGTCCCCAACATCCGTTTCCCCCACTCGAGCGCCGGTCACCCGGCATCCCGGACGAAGGACGAACAGACATGGCAGTGGAACGAGAGAAGGCACTCGAGATGGCACTCGGCCAGATCGAGAAGCAGTACGGCAAGGGCTCGGTCATGAAGATGGGGGAGAAGACCTCCATGGATGTCGAGTCGGTCGCCACCGGCGCACTGTCGCTCGACATCGCGCTCGGCATCGGCGGGCTCCCGCGGGGCCGGGTCGTGGAGATCTTCGGCCCCGAGTCCTCGGGCAAGTCCACCCTCGCGATGCACGTCGTCGCCGAGGCCCAGCGCAACGGCGGCATCTGCGCCTATGTCGACGCCGAGCACGCCATGGACCCGGTCTACGCCAAGGCCATCGGCGTCGACGTCGACGAGCTGCTGATCTCCCAGCCCGACACGGGTGAGCAGGCGCTCGAGATCACCGACATGCTGGTCCGCTCGGGCGCGCTCGACGTCGTGGTGATCGACTCGGTCGCTGCGCTCACGCCCCGTGCGGAGATCGAGGGCGAGATGGGCGACACGCACGTCGGCCTCCAGGCCCGGCTCATGTCCCAGGCGCTGCGCAAGCTGACGGCCAACCTCAACAAGACCAACACCATCTGCATCTTCATCAACCAGCTGCGCGAGAAGATCGGTGTGATGTTCGGATCGCCGGAGACCACCCCCGGTGGCCGTGCGCTGAAGTTCTACTCCTCGGTACGGCTCGACATCCGCCGGATCGAGGCGATCAAGGACGGCGTCGAGGTCGTCGGCAACCGCACCCGTGTGAAGGTGGTGAAGAACAAGATGGCCTCGCCGTTCAAGCAGGCCGAGTTCGACATCATGTACGGCAAGGGCATCAGCCGTGAGGGCACCGCGCTCGATCTGGCGGTCGAGTTCGACATCGTGAAGAAGTCCGGTGCCTGGTACACCTACGAGGGCGAGCAGCTCGGCCAGGGACGCGAGAACGCCAAGACGTTCCTGATCGAGAACCCCGAGGTGATGGTCGACATCTCCGACCGGATCCTCGCCGAGGTCGGCATCGGGCAGTCCGACGACGAGCCGATCGACCTCGTCGAGGTCGACGGCGCGGTCGATCCTGACGACGTGCCGATCACGCTGGACTGAGTTCGAGGCGGGTGTCCGAGCTCTGACGTCCGGGGTCTCCGCCCGAACGACGCCCCTTCGGGTCGGCCCGTTCGGGTCGGCCCGAAGGAGCCTCGTAGACTCGCGGTGATGGCCGGGACCTACGTGGTGCGCACCTTCGGGTGTCAGATGAACGAGCACGACTCCGAGCGCATCGCGGGTCTGCTCGAGGCCGACGGGCTGGAGGCCGGCACCGACGTCGACGCCGACGTCGTCGTGCTCAACACCTGCTGCATCCGCGAGAACGCCGACAACAAGCTCTACGGGACACTCGGCCACCTCAAGAGCCTCAAGGCTCGTCGGCCGGGCATCGAGATCATGGTGGCCGGGTGCCTGGCCCAGAAGGACCGCGAGGCGATCGCCGAGCGGGCACCACACGTCGACGTGGTCCTGGGGACCCACAACGTCCATCGGGCCGTCGATCTGCTCCACGAGCGGCGCAGCAGCGGGCCCCGTGGTGGAGATCCTCGAGTCGACCGTCGCCGAGGATCACGAGCTGTTCCCCTCCGCACTCCCGGTGGTGCGCGACCGTGGCCACGCCGCATGGGTGACGATCCAGATCGGCTGCGACAACAGCTGCGCGTTCTGCATCGTGCCGGCGGTGCGCGGCCCGGAGATCAGCCGCCCGTTCGGCGACGTCCTCGACGAGGTCGCGCGCGCCGCAGCCGACGGCGTCACCGAGGTCACCCTGCTCGGCCAGAACGTCAACTCCTACGGCCGCGACCTCACCCTGCGGGTACGCGACCTCGACGCCCGAACGCGTGCCGACGACGAGTTCCTCCTCGGGCCGGCTTGGGTCGACGACGCCGGCGGTCGGGTCCGCCCGCTCTTCGCCGAGCTGCTGCGAGCCGTCGGTGAGATCCCGGGCGTCCGCCGCGTCCGCTACACGAGCCCGCACCCCAAGGACCTCCGGCCCGAGACGATCGCCGCCATGGCGGAGGTCCCGGCGGTGTGCGAGCACCTGCACCTCCCGATGCAGTCCGGGAGCGACGCCGTGCTGTCGGCGATGCACCGCGGCTACACCGCCGAGCGGTACCTCGAACGGGTCCGTGACGCACGCGCCGGCATCGACGACCTGGCGATCACCACCGACATCATCGTCGGCTTCCCGGGCGAGACCGACGCCGATGCGGACGCGACGCTCCAGGTCGCCGCCGAGGTGGGCTTCGACGGAGCGTTCACCTTCGTCTACTCCCCCCGGCCCGGAACCGAAGCCGCGGATGCCGAGGACCGGTTCGTGTCGCGAGAGGTGGCAGCGGCACGCATGGAACGGCTCCGAGCGGTCGTCGAGCGCTCCTCGCGCCACCGGAACCTGGAGCGGGTCGGCCGGATCGAGGAGCTGCTGGTCGAGGGTCCGAGCCGCAAGGACCCGACGCGCCGCTCCGCCCGCACCCGCCAGAACCGTCTCGTCCACGTGGACGACGCGGGTCACCTGCGTGCTGGGAGCTACGCCCTCGCCGAGATCACCGACGCGACGACCACCCACCTCCGCGGCCGCGTGGTCGAGGTGCTCGCCGGCCCGACGCACCGGACCCGGATCCCGGTGCTGTCCGAGTGAGTCCCTGGCCCGTCGGTCTGCGCCTGGTCGAGACCGTGCGCGCCGCCGGGCTGGACGCGGACGCCGCCGCTGCGGTCCCACCGGCCGGCAGCACGGGGCCGGCAGCTCCGGCGGCGACCATGCCCGGAGCTGTGCCGGCGACAGCGCCGGAGCACCGCTTCGACCCCGAACGCACCGTCGCGGCGTTCGGCGGGCATCTCGGCCGGTTGCATCGGCTCGGCCGTCCCGGCGGAGTGGTCGCCGTCGAGCCGGGGATGCTCGTCGAGTCGGCGCGACGACGCCTCGCCACGGGCGAGCTGACCTCGAAGGACCTGTCAGCGGCCTACCGCCACATGGACCCCGCCCGCCTGGTCGAGATCCTCGCCGACGGACTCGATGACGTCGATGCGAGGGCGGCGGTCGAAGCACCCGTCATCGTCCACGGGCGTCCCGTGCTCGGGAACTTCCGCTTCCGCCTCGGCGAACCGTTGGGGTTCTGCGATTGGAGCGCCATCGCGGTTGCGGATCGGCATCGTGACCTGGCGATCGCTGCGAGCGACGTCGCCGAGGTGTTCGGTGCCGTCGTGGTCCCGGTCTTCTTCGACGCGTACGGCGATCCGCCCCCGGACCCCCGTTCGATCGACTGGTACGCGCTCGCCGACGCGCTCGTCGGCGCCTGAGGCGGCCGTGCCAGCTCCACGGGGGCCGACGCCAGCCGGTCGAGGGGAGGCGTCGAGCGCGCCTGCGCCGCCCGAGCGTCGACATCTCGCGATCGTCGGGCCGACCGCGTCGGGCAAGTCCTCGGTGGCGTTGGCGTTGGCCGAGCGCCGCATCGCCGACGGCGACGCCGTCGAGCTGGTCTCGGTCGACTCGATGGCGGTCTACCGCGGCATGGACATCGGCACCACGACCCCAGCGGCCGCCGAACGGGCTCGGGTGCCCCACCACCTCGTCGACCTGGTCGATCCGGCGGACGACTTCTCGCTCGTCGAGTTCCGAGATGCTGCGATCGAGGCGCTGGCGGGAGTGGAGGAGCGCGGCGCCCGTGCGGTGCTGGTCGGAGGCACCGGGCTCTACGTCACCGCACTCATCGACGGCCTCGTCCCACCGGGCCGCTACCCCGACGTCGCTGCCGAGCTCGCCGGCGAGTCGGACACCGAGCTGCTGCATCTTCGCCTCGAGGTGCTCGACCCGCTCGCCGCGTCGCGGATCGAGGCGGGCAACCGGCGTCGCGTCCTCCGGGCGCTCGAGGTCACCCTCGGATCGGGTCGGCCGTTCTCCTCCTTCGGCCCCGGGCTCGACACGTTCCCGCCGACGCCGTTCGTGCTCGCCGGCCTGCGCGTCGAGCGCGACCAGCTCCGGCCCCGGATCGAGCGCCGGCTGCGCGCACAGCTCGACGCCGGCTTCCTCGACGAGGTGCGAGCACTCGACGAACGCCCGACACCGGTGTCGCGCACCGCAGCGCAGGCCCTGGGGTACGCCGAGCTGCGGGCGCACCTGCACGGCGAGGGCACCCTGGACGACGCCGTCGCTGCGATCGTCGACCGAACTCGGCGGCTCGCGGTCCGCCAGGAGCGGTGGTTCCGCCGGGACCCGCGCATCATCTGGTTCGACCCGACCGAGGGGCTCGAGGTGACGGTCGCTCGGATCGACCGGCTCTGGCGCGCCGCGGAGGACCCGGAGCCAGGCGCAGGCGGCCTCGACGCCTCCGACGGCGAGGAACGGCGAGCGGGCGGTGGCGCGACGGGCCACTAGTTTGGCGATCGGCGTGAACGACGGCGCCGTCGACGGAGCACCGTGCTGCAGCTCACCAAACACCACGGACTCGGCAACGACTTCCTCGTCGCGCTCGCCGAGCACAACGTCGGACTCGATCCTGACCCGGCCGTCACGGCCCGGCTGTGTGACCGTCGCGTCGGGGTCGGTGCCGACGGTGTGATCTTCGCGCTGGAGCCCGCCGAGCACGGCCACGACGCCCACATGGTGCTGCTCAACGCCGATGGCTCCGAGGCGGAGATCTCCGGCAACGGGATCCGCTGTCTGGCGCAGGCCATGCTGCGCGCCCGGGGGGTCGACGAGGCGAGGCTGCTCGTCGAGACTCCCGGCGGCGTGCGGCAGGTGCGCACGGTGCGCGGCCGTGCCGACGGCGAGCTCTGGGTCCAGGTGGACATGGGCGCCGCGTCGCCTGGTCCGGACCTCGGCGCCCGTTCGGCGGCCTACCCGGCGCGTCGGCGGTCCACCGTGGACGTCGGGAACCCGCACCTCGTGCTCGAGGTCATGGACCCCTCCGCGGTGGACCTCGGGGTCGACGGCCCTGCGCTCGAGTCGGAGTACTCCGCCGGCATCAACGTCCAGTTCGTCTCGATCGAGGCGTCTGACTCGATCCGTCTCGCCGTGTGGGAGCGGGGAGCCGGCATCACCCGCGCCTGTGGCTCGGGTGCGGTGGCCGCGGCGGTCGCGGCGCACGACTGGGGCGCGGTCGGCGACCGTGTGGTGGTGCACATGCCCGGCGGTGACGCCGTGGTCGAGCGCGCCGGGTCGACGCTCCTGCTCACGGGGCCGACCGTGTTCGTCGCCGAGGTGCGGGCGCCGCAGCACCCGCCGGAGCGCTCGTGAGCCCGACCGATGCGCCTGTCGAGCCGGCCGGGTCCGACACACACCGTGGCGGCTTCGGCGAGTTCGGCGGCGAGACCGGGGCGTTCATCGAGCGCACCTTCCGGGAACGGATCCTGGTCGTCGGCGTCAGCCTGCCCCCGCATGACGAGGAACGCGTGGAGGCGTCACTCGACGAGCTCGAGCTGCTCGTCGACACCGCCGGAGCGGATGTCGTCGGGCGGGTCGTGCAACGCCGTCGTTCGCGCCGACCCCGCGACCTACGTCGGCGGCGGCAAGGTCGATGAGATCCGCGAGCTCGCGATCGAGACCGACTGCGACACCGTCGTGTTCGACGACGAGCTGACCCCCGCTCAGCAGTTCAACCTCGAGAAGCGTCTCGGGCGCACGGCCATCGACCGCACCGCGGTGATCCTCGACATCTTCGCCCAGAACGCCAGCAGCCAGGAGGGCAAGGCCCAGGTGCAGCTGGCGCTGTTCCGCTACCGCCTGCCCCGTCTCCGTGGCAAGGGGCGGGCGTTGTCCCAGCAGGCCGGCGGCATCGGGACACGTCGCGGCCCCGGTGAGACCCAGCTCGAGATCGACCGGCGACGCATCAGTCGCCTCATCCACCGCCTCGAGGCCGAGTTGCGATCGATCGCAGCGCACCGCGACACCCAGCGCAAGGCGCGCCGACGCTCACGTCTGCGTCATGTGGTCATCGTCGGCTACACCAACGCCGGGAAGTCGACGCTGCTGAACCGGCTCACCGAGGCCGGGGTGCTCGTCGAGGACCGACTCTTCGCCACGCTCGACACCACGACGCGCCGGCTGCAGCTGCCCGGAGGCGAGTCGGTGCTGCTGACCGACACGGTCGGCTTCGTGCGCAAGCTGCCCCACCAGCTCGTCCAGGCCTTCGCGTCGACGCTCGATGTCGTGACCGACGCCGATCTGCTGGTCCACGTCGTCGACGGCTCGGGCACCGATCCCTACGGCGACCTGGACGCGGTGCGCGAGGTGGTCGGGGAGATCGGCGGGGGCGACGTGGCCGAGCTGGTGGTGTTCAACAAGTCGGACCGCTCCGGCGATCCCGCCCGCCTCGCGGGCAGCACGGCGGGGTCGGTCGCGGTCTCGGCGGTCACCGGCGAGGGAGTCGACGACCTGCTGCTGCGGATCGGCGACCGTCTGCGGTCCTTGCTGGACCCCGTCGAGCTGGTCGTGCCCTACGACCGCGGAGACATCCTCGCGGCGCTGCACCGCGACGGCGAGGTCATACAGGAGACGCCCGAGGACACGGCGATGCGGGTGGTGGCCCGCCTCGAGCGCGCGGAGTTGGACCAGTTCGCCGACTTCCGCAGCGATGCAGACGCCGGCACCCTCAGCGAGCCGGCCGAGCCGGAGTCGCAGCTGGAGACGGACGGTCCCGGTGAGACGGACGGCTCCGAGAAGGTGACCGGAGCGGCACAGCCGGCAACGGCGGCCCGGGGCCGCGGCGAACCGTGACCGCCGTGAGCGGGTTCGTGCCGCCGCCCTACCCCTACGACCGGCTCGCGCCGATCCACGAGATCGCGGCCACGCACCCGGGGGGCGCGGTCGATCTGTCGATCGGCACCCCCGTGGACCCGCCGCCGGCGAGCGTGGTCGAGGCGCTGGGATCGTCGGGAGCGGAGCGGTCCTACCCCCCGTCGGTCGGGACCACGCGGCTGCACCGTGCGGTGGGCGACTGGTTCGCCCGGCGCCTCGAGGTGGATCTGGATCCCGACCATCTGGGCATCTGCATCGGGAGCAAGGAGTTCGTCGCCGGGGTGCCGCACTGGTTGCGTCTGCGCGACCCGTCCCGCGACACCGTGCTCTATCCCGAGGTGAGCTACCCGTCCTATGCGATGGGTGCGCTGCTCGCAGGGTGTCGCGCCGTCGCGGTGCCCGTCGACGAGCACTGGCGCCTGCGCGTCGATGCGATCGAAGCGGCGGACGCAACGCGTGCGGTGTGCCTGTGGTCCAACACGCCGGGCAATCCGACCGGGGGGCTCGATGACCTCGCCGGCGTCGCGGCGTGGGGGCGACGCCACGACGTACCGGTGCTCTCCGATGAGTGCTACGTCGAGTTCACCTGGCAGGGTCGCCCCCGCGGCAGCGTCGGGCTGCCCGGCGAGACCATGCTGAACGCCGGGACCGAAGGCGTGATCGCGGTGCACTCGCTCTCCAAGCGGTCGAACCTGGCCGGCCTCCGGGTCGGCGTCTACGCCGGTGACGCCGAGCTGGTCCACTACCTGCGCGAGGTGCGAAAGCACGCAGGATTCATGGTCCCAGGCCCGGCGCAGGCCGCGGCCGCGGTCGCGTTCGACGACGACGATCACGTCGTGGAGCAGCGCGGTCGCTACCTCCGCCGCCTCGAACGCCTCCGGGCCCTCTTCGCGGGGCTCGGGCTCGATGTGCCGCTGCCCGGCGGCGCGTTCTACCTGTGGGTGCCAGCCCCCGATGGAGATGCATGGGGACTGGCGAGTCGACTGGCCCGGGAGGTGGGGATGATCGTGAGCCCCGGGGAGTTCTACGGCGGCTCCCGACCCGGCTTCGTGCGCGTCGCCGCGGTCCAGCCCGACACGTCGATCGACCTGCTGGAGCGCCGAGCCGGCCTCGTTCGCTGAGCGGGAATCCGCGGTGGGTCCCCCGCAGCCCGGCATACTGGCCGAGGGGGCGTTCAGCGCGTCGCCCGGTCGATTCGAAAGGACCCACGCATGGCAGATGCGACGAAAGCTCCCAAGGGCTTCCTGATCGCCGGGCTGGTCAGCATCCTGCTGGCGTTCGGCGGATGCGGGTACGGCTGCGTCAGCGTCGTTGGCGTCGGGTCGGACCTGGTGGACGCGCTCACCAACACCCAGCCGGTCGCGATCGGCACCTCGACGACGCTCTCCTCGTCCACCGAGTTCGCCGCGATCGCCACCAGCTCGTCGGCGACCTGCACCGTCCAGGACGATTCGGGCAGCAGCGTGTCGCTCGACTCGCCGCCGACGGGGAGCGACTTCACCCTCGACATCAACGGCCAGACCTACGAGGTGCGGTACTGGTTCGACGCCCAGGAGGGAACCTCCTACCAGGTGAGCTGCAGCGACGAGATCTCCGGAGCCTCCGGCGGTCAGTACATCGTCGGCAGCGTTCCCAGCCTGACCGGACTGGTCACCGGGGCCAGCGCCGTCATCGCGGGCTTCGTGCTCTTCCTGCTCGGCGCGATCTTCCTCATCGTCGGACTGGTCAAGCGCAGCCGCTGGAAGAAGAACCAGGGTGGCTCCGCCTCGTTCGGTGGACCCACGCCGGGCGCGCCGACGCCGCCGGCTCCCGGTGGGTACGGCGCACCTCCGCCGGCACCGGGCGGATTCGGCGGCCCCCCGCCCATGCCGGGTGCACCGCCACCCATGCCGGGCGCACCGCCGCCAGCTCCGGGCACACCGCCACCGGCTCCGGGCGCACCGCCGCCACCGGGCCAGCAGCCGCCGCCACCGCCACCCGGCGTCACCTGAGCCGTCAGGGGACCGTGGCAGACTGCGCCACGTGTCCACCGACCTGCTGCAGCGAACCGCTGATCTCGTCTCGGTCTCCTCGGAGAGCTTCGAGGAGGGCGTCCTCGTCGACCGCCTCGAGGCCGAGCTCCGCGGCGCGGATCACCTCGAGGTCGTCCGCGTCGGTGACAACCTCGTGGCGCGCACCACGGGGAGCCACACCACCCGGGTGATCCTGGCCGGACACACCGACACGGTCCCGGCGAACGGGAACGCTGTGGCGCGCGTCGACGGCGACACGCTGTGGGGACTCGGCTCCGCCGACATGAAGGGCGGACTCGCGGTGATGCTCGAGCTGGCGTTGCGGCGCCCCGACCCCGCGGTCGAGGTCAGCTACGTCTTCTACGCCCGCGAGGAGGTCGCAGCGGCCCACAGCGGGCTCGGGGAGCTGTTCGAGCTCCGCCCCGACCTGCTCGTCGGCGACGTGGCGATCCTCGGTGAACCGACCGACGGACAGGTCGAGGCCGGCTGCCAGGGCACGCTGCGCCTGCAGATCGTCCTGCACGGCCGGCGAGCCCACACGGCGCGGGCGTGGATGGGCGACAACGCCGTGCACCGAGCCGGTCCGTTGCTGGCCGCAGTCGCCGAGTACCGGCCGCGCCAGCCCGAGCTCGCAGGGTGTCGCTACCACGAGGCGCTGCAGGTCGTGCGCATCGAGGGCGGGGTCGCGGGCAACGTCGTGCCCGACCGGATCGAGATCGACCTGGCCCACCGCTACGCGCCTGACCGCGACGAGGCAGCGGCGCTCGAGGAGATGCGTTCGGTGATCGACGTGCACCTCGACGGCGAGGACGAGGTCCACCTGGTCGACGGCTCGCCCGCTGCGGCGCCGGCGGTGGATCACCCGTGCATCGCTGCGCTGATCAGCCGTCACGGACTCGGGGTCCGGGCGAAGCTCGGCTGGACCGACGTGGCACGGTTCGCTTCACACGGGGTGCCGGCCGTCAACCTCGGTCCGGGGGACTCCTCGCTCGCGCACACCGCCGAGGAGCGACTCGAACGTTCGAGCATCGAGCGGACCTTCGCGGCGCTCGACGACCTGATCTCGAACGGACCCTGAGGGCTCCGACCGAGGTTCGTTCGCACGCGATCTACGCTGCATCCGCACGACACAGGTCGTCGCACGACAGGGAGGTCCGTGGTGGACGAGCGGCAGCGAACCGGAGCGACCGGCACGGCGGCGGAGCGCAGCGTGCGTCCGGAGTCGGCGGCGGAGTTCGCCGCGATGGTCGAGCGCCTCCGGGGGCGTGAGGGCTATGCGGAACCGGCGGCGTTCGGGATCGGCCTGTCCACCGTCGCCGAAGCGTCCGGCGCTGTGCTCGACGCCTGGTTCCCCGCCGTCAACCACGGGGCGAACCTCGGTGCTGCTGCGATCGTCGCCGACGTGGTCGGCCACACCGAGGGCTCGGGCTCCCATGTGCTGACCCCGGATCACCTCGAGGAGGTCCTCGCCCGCTGCGCGCCGATGCTCGCCGATGCCGCGGCACACCCGAACCTGGCCGCGCTCACCCTGCTCGCCGAGCCGCCGCGGCTGGCGCCGGAGCTCCCGGTGAGACGTCTGCCGGTGGTCACGTTCCTGGCGTCGCTGGAGGACCCGCCGGTCGATGCGCGCGACGCCTACCTGCGGCTGCACCTGCTCTCGTCACGCAACGTGCGCCCCCACGGCTGCAACCTCGAGGGCCTGTTCGGACTGCTGTCGAACGTCGTGTGGACCAGCCTCGGCCCGTGCGACGTGGAGTCCTTCGAGCTCGCCCGGACGCGCGTGCGCGCCGCTGGCGGCTCGATCTCGGTGACGAGCGTCGACAAGTTCCCTCGCATGACGGACTACGTGATCCCCACCGGCGTGCGCATCGCGGATGCCGACCGGGTCCGCCTGGGTGCGCACCTCGCGGACGGCACCACGGTGATGCACGAGGGATTCGTGAACTTCAACGCCGGCACCCTCGGCCACGCCATGGTCGAGGGCCGGATCTCTGCGGGGGTCGTCGTCGGCGCGAACTCCGATGTCGGCGGCGGTGCCTCGATCATGGGCACGCTGTCCGGCGGCGGCAAGGAGGTGATCTCGGTGGGGGAGGACTGCCTCATCGGGGCGAACGCCGGGATCGGGATCTCGCTCGGCGATCGCTGCGTCGTCGAAGCCGGGCTGTACGTCACCGCGGGCACCCTCGTCACCACGCCACAGGGCGCGACTGCGAAGGCCCGCGACCTCAGTGGCGTGAACGATCTGCTGTTCCGGCGCAACTCGACCTCGGGTGCGGTCGAGGTGCTCGCCCGCTCGGGTGCATGGTCCGAGGGCCTCAACGCGGCGCTGCACCAGAACTGACGGACCAGCGGGGCGCCGCGCTCAGAGCTTGCGCAGCACGGTGACGACCTTGCCGTACACCTCGACCTCGTCCGGAGCGAACTCCATCGGCTCCATCGCCGTGTTCGACGGCTCGAGCACCACGACGCGGCCGCGACGCCGATAGGTCTTGACGGTGGCCTCCTCGCCGGGGATGCCGGCGACGACGACGTCGCCGTCGGTGACCTTCGTCTCGACCCGTGCGACGATGAAGTCGCCGTCGAGGATGCCGGCGTCGACCATCGAGTCGCCGCGGACGCGGAGCATGAACAGCTCGCCGTCACCGGTCAGGTCCGCCGGCAGCGGCACCAGCTCCTCGACCTGTTCCTGAGCGAGGACCCCGACGCCGGCGGCGACGTCGCCGACGAGGGGAACGTGTCGCGTGGGGCGACGCTCCGCCGTGGTGCCGCTCGCCGTGTCAGCGGTGACCTCCATCGCTCGGGGCTTGGTGGGGTCGCGTCGCAGGTAGCCGAGGCGCTGCAGGGTGTGCAGGTGGCTGTGCACGGTGGAGGGCGAGGCGAGCCCGACCGCCTCGCCGATCTCGCGCACCGACGGCGGGTAGCCACGTTCACCGACGGTGCGTTCGATGAACTCCAGGATCTCCTGTTGGCGTGTGGTCAGCGCGGCGGTGTTCATGGTCGGCTCCGTTCGGTCCGGAAACAGGTGTTCACGGTGCGAACACGTGTTCCGCGACGGTAGCAGGCACGTACGGGGAAGTGGTGGAACAGCTGTTCGACCAGAGCCTTGACATCGAACGGGCGTTCGGCAACGCTGTGGCGAACGCCCGTTCGATGTCACACCCCTCTCGGAGACTCACCTCATGGCAGCCGTCCTCCAGCCCCGACCCGACGCAACCACCTCGCAGCGACCGGCCCTCCGCCTGGTCGGCTCACCTGTCGAGCCCCGGCCCCGCCCCTCGCGCTCCGTCCTGCGGGTGGTGCACGGCGGTCGCAGTGAGGCAGCTCGGCGCCGTCGCCGCACGTTCCTGCTCCGCCGCCTCGTGGTCGCCTCGGCGCTCATGTTCGGCGTCGTCGGACTGGCCGGGCTGATGGGTGGCGGATCGCCGGAGTCGGCAGTGGCGGTGTCCGAGCGCACCCACGTCGTCGTCTCCGGCGACACGCTCTGGGGGATCGCTGCGTCCGTCGCTCCGGACGCGGACCCGCGCGACACCGTGGACGCCATCCTCGCCGCCAACGATCTGGGGGGATCGAACGCGCTCGGTGGTGATGCCAACCTCCGGGTCGGACAACGACTCGTCCTGCCGTCGTCGGTGGGGTGAGCCAGCCCGGGGGCGACCCCCCGTTCGCCAACGCCCGTGCGGGCGGCGCATGCGGTGTCGCCGGTCTGGCCGGTAGATTCGGCTCGTGCGCTGTCCCGCCTGTGGTGAGCTCGAAGACCGTGTGGTCGATTCGCGCACGACCGAGGACGGCACGACCATCCGGCGACGGCGTCAGTGCGACGCCTGTGCCACACGCTTCACCACGTTCGAGCGCCTCGACGAGGTCGCGCCCGGAGTGGTCAAGCGAGACGGGCGTCGAGAGGCGTTCGACCGCTGCAAGATCGAGGCCGGGGTCCGCTCGGCGTGCAAGGGCCGCCCGGTCGACGAGACGGGGGTCGCCGTGCTGGCCGGAGCGGTGGAGGACCGGGTCGTGGCCCTCCGGCGTGAGGTCGGCGCGGACGAGATCGGCGAGCTCGTCCTCGACGAACTGCGCCGACTGGACCCGGTCGCCGCGCTGCGCTTCGCAAGCGTGTACAAGTCCTTCGAGGATCCCGAGGACTTCGAACGTGAGATCCGGCTCCTCGGTGGCCCCGAGGTCCCCAACCGCAGCGAGCTGCATCCGCCGGCTGCCGGCTGAGCGCGAGGGGCGACGCCGCTCAGCTGCCGTCGCCGGCGCTGGCTCGCCGGTAGGTGCAGAAGAGGAAGTCGTCATCGGTGAGGACGCGGTGCAGCGACTGCCGCACCGCATGCTCGTGCGTGCCGCCCAGGAGCCCCACGTGCTCGCCGCCGACCAGCGAGGGGGCGATCGACACGAACAGTTCGTCGATCAGGTCCCGCGCGTGCAGCTGGCCGAGCAGCGACGGGCCGCCTTCGCAGAGCACGGTGCGAGCTCCCTCAGCGCCGAAATGGTGGAGCAGCGCTCCGAGGTCGACGCCACCCTGGCCGTCGCCGACGGCGATCGGCTCGATGCCCGAGGGCAGCGCAGTGGGGTCGACATCGCCCGGGTGAGCGAGCAGCGGCGTCGGTCCGGGACCGCTCAGCAGTGGCAGGTCGGCGGGCAGCTGCCCCGACCGGGTCACGAGGCACAACCGTGGGGGTTCGGCCCGACCCGCCGCACGTCGTCGCTCGGCATGTTCCGACGGGGTGGTGGGTCGGCGGTACTGCTCGGCGCGTGCGGTGCCGGCGGCCACCAGAACGACATCGGTGCCGGCGCGCAGGGCGTGGAACAGGCGACGGTCGGTCTCGCTGCTCAGGCCACCGGAGCGGCCCTCGAGCGAGTACGAGCCGTCGACGCTGGTCACCATGTTGGCCATCACCCAAGGCCGGCCGTCGGCGGACCGAGCCGCTCCCTCGACCTCCGCCAGGACCTCCTCCACCGGGTCGACCATGTCGGAACGCCCCGAGGGCAGGAGCTGTCGCACGGCGCCCACCCTAGCGACCGGTTGTCCACATCTCGGTGTGGACGACGCATGCCGCGAAGTGCACGAGAGTCGCTTCGGGTCGTCGTGGGGCGCGACCGCGGTGGCGCTCGTCGGGCCGGCAACGCCCCCGATGGGCCCGATCTGTCCACCGGGCAGCGCCGCACCTGTGGGCAACCTCCGCGAAATCCACATGGCTGTCCTCTTTTGTCCCACAAGGTCGCCTTCGTAGGGTGTGCCCCGCAGTGTGCGGCACGGGCGGCCGGAATGGTGGCTGGTGTGAACCCGTTTCCACGGGTGAGCATCTCCTGGGGGTCGGATCCCCAGCCCCTCCTCGGAGGGTGCCGCGGATCCGGCTGGCCTGTGCCCGGTCGTCCGTGCCCGCACCCTGTCGGCCCGAGCGCCGCCCGCCCCGGCACCCCTGCCCGGGTGCGTCCGCCAGCACGAGGACCGACATGACCCTCACCTCCGACGACATCGGCCCCGACGTTCCGGGTGCGCCCGGCGCGCCGGCCGATGACACGCGGCTGCGCCGCCGGTTCACCACTCCCGGCGTGGACGTGTTCTCGACCGTGTCCTGGGAGCGGCGGGATGCCCGGCTGGTCGACCATCGCGACGGTTCGGTCGCCTTCGAGCAGCTCGATGTCGAGTTCCCCGTCGACTGGTCGGTCACTGCGTCGAACATCGTCGCCCAGAAGTACTTCCGCATCACCGACACCGCAGGCGGGCGAGAGTCATCGCTGCGCCAGGTCATCGACCGCGTCGTCGGTGCGATCCGCTCCTGGGGCGACCGTGACGGCTACTTCGCCGATGATGAGGAGGCCGACACCTTCGCCGAGGAACTGCGCCATCTCCTCGTCGCCCAGCGCGCCTCGTTCAACTCGCCCGTGTGGTTCAACATCGGCGTGCCTGGCGTCGCGCAGCAGGCCTCCGCCTGCTTCATCCTCGACGTCGAGGACGACCTGCGCTCCATCCTCAACTGGTACGCCGAGGAGGGCGTGATCTTCCAGGGTGGGTCCGGAGCCGGAGCGAACCTCTCCAAGATCCGCTCGACGAAGGAACTGCTCAGCGGTGGCGGCGTGCCGTCGGGGCCGGTGAGCTTCATGCGCGGCGCAGATGCTTCGGCGGGCACGATCAAGAGCGGCGGCACGACCCGGCGGGCCGCCAAGATGGTGATCCTCGACGCGGATCACCCCGACATCGGCGAGTTCATCTGGTGCAAGGCCCGTGAGGAGCGCAAGGCGCGTGTGCTGCGCGACGCCGGCTTCGACATGGATCTCGACGGCGCCGACTCGGCGTCGGTGCAGTACCAGAACGCGAACAACTCGGTCCGGTTGTCCGACGAGTTCATGCAGGCGGCGCTCGACGGTGCGGACTGGGCGCTCACCGCCCGGACCTCGGGCGTCGAGGTGGACCGGGTGCCGGCTCGTCAACTGCTGCGCGACGTCGCCGAGGCGTCCTGGGAATGCGCGGACCCGGGCGTCCAGTTCGACACGACGATCAACCGCTGGAACACCACACCGAGCGCCGGCCGCATCGAGGCCAGCAACCCGTGTTCCGAGCATCTTCGTCTCGCGAACAGCGCGTGCAACCTCGCCTCACTGAACCTGCTCCGCTTCCTGGAGGACGACGGCACCTTCGACCTCGACGGCTTCGAGCACGCCGTCCGGGTCCTCGTCACCGCCCAGGACATCCTCGTCGGTGCCTCCGACTACCCGACCGATGCCATCGCCGAGATGACCGCCGCCAGCCGGGACATCGGCCTCGGCTACACCAACCTCGGCGCGACGCTCATGGCGCTGGGCCTGCCCTACGACTCCGACGACGGGCGTACCTGGGCGGCCGCAGTGACCGGCGTGCTCACCGGGGCGGCAGCGGTGCGCTCCACCGAGCTCGCCTCGCGGCTCGGTCCGGCGCCGTTGTTCGCGGCCGACCGCGACGCCTGGACGAACGTCTACCAACAGCACCTCGACGCCGCCCGGGACGTCGAGGTGGTCGAGGCCCAGCCGGCGATGAACGACCGGCTCGTCGCGCTCTGGGAGCGTGCCCGCTCCCAGGTGACCGACGGCGCCCGCAACGCTGAGCTCACCGTTGCCGCCCCCACGGGGACGATCAGCTTCATGATGGGCGCCGACACGACCGGTATCGAGCCCGACCTCGGGCTGATCAAGACCAAGAAGCTCGTCGGTGGCGGCACGATGCAGATCGTCAACCAGACCGTGCCGCGAGCCCTACGGCGCCTCGGCTACGACGAGGGCCAGATCGACGACATCGTCGAGCACATCGCCGCGGCCCACACCGCGATCGGTGCTCCGCACCTCGACCCGGAGCACCTCTCGGTCTTCGCGTGCGCCATGGGCGAGCAGGCGATCGCCTACCGCGGGCATCTGTGGATGATGGCGGCGATCCAGCCGTTCTTCTCCGGTGCGATGTCCAAGACCGTCAACGTGCCCGAGGACACCTCGGTCGACGAGGTCGAAGGGCTGCTGATGGAGGCGTGGGAGCTCGGCATCAAGTGCGTCGCGCTCTACCGCGACAACTGCAAGGTCGCGCAGCCGCTGTCGACCGGCCCGGGTGCCGGCGCTGCGACCGGCGGATCGGTCGCGGCGGGACCCGATCCTGACGCGGTCACGCCCGCCGCTCTCGTCGCCGACGTGGTGGCTGCGTCCGCCCGCCCGACCCGTGAACGCCTGCCCCGGTCACGCACATCACGGACCTTCGAGTTCCGCGTGGCGGACTGCAAGGGGTTCGTGACCGTGGGGGAGTATCTCGACGGCCGGCCCGGCGAGCTCTTCATCCGGGTCTCCAAGCAGGGCTCGACCATGGCGGGGATCATGGACGCGTTCGCCATCTCGGTCAGCCACGGTCTGCAGTACGGCGTGCCGCTGCGGGCGTTCGTCCACGCGTTCGTCGGCATGCGCTTCGAACCGGCGGGGATGACCGACGACCCGGAGGTGAGGATCGCGAACAGCCTGATCGACTACCTGTTCCGCCGTCTCGCGCTCGACTACCTCCCCTACGAGGAACGCCTCGAGCTCGGCATCCTCGGCACGTCCGAGCGACTGCAGCCGACGCTGCCCGGGGTCGAGGAGTACGTCGCGCCCACCGGCCAGGGCCTCGACCTCCCTCCGGATCCGGTCGTGCCGTCGAGTGGGACCGGGTCGACTGCGCCGGCGTCGCCCGGGCCGGCGGAGGCGCACGACGACGTGGCCCCCGGCACCGCTGCGGACGCACCGATGTGCATGCAGTGCGGGGTCCACATGACCCGCGCCGGCTCGTGCTTCGTCTGCGTGGAGTGCGGCACCACCAGCGGCTGCTCCTGACCCGGGACAGATCTCGATCCGTCGCCCCGGAGCCGCCGCTCGGGAGTGATCGCAGACGCCGGGGGACCGCCACGGCGATGCTCACCCCACCAGTGCGCTGCACCCCGATTCCCAAGCTGAGAGCCCGCTGCGGAACGTCGTGGCATGGACCGCACGACCCATTGCCGCACGGAGGTCGCGGGTCGACCATGACAGGCGTGGAGATGGACGACGTGATCGACGACATCGTCGAGGAGATCGAGCGTGGCGGGTTCACCGTCGCCGCGATCGCCGGGGACGGCACCGGTATCGACTGGGCGTACACGATCGGCTTGGCGCGCAACCACGGCCATCCCGAGCTCGTGCTGGTCGGCGTCGACGCTCCCCTCGCCGGGGCGGTCCTCCAGCACCTCGGCGACGCCGTCGCAGCGGGACGCAGCATGACCGACGAACTGGTGATCGACCTGCGCGACGGTGTGGAGTTCCGCGTGCGCTCCGTCGATGAGCTCTTCCTGGCCCACGGTGACTGGTTCGTCCTGGGCAGAGCGGTGGCGGAGTCATGGGGCGGACGCTGGCCCGCGACCCTGCAACTGATCTGGCGTGAGCACGAGGGAGAGTTCCCCGAGGAGCCGGGTGACCGGCGCTGGATGCTGCGCCAACCGCTGCTGTTCGGGGAAGGTGGCGCAACCGCCCGCTGATGCCCACCGCGGCCCGGGCCGGCGGCTGCGAGCAGGTGCTGAAGGACCGGCTCCGTGGGGTCTGGTAGTGTCGCACGTTGCCCTGCGCCCGGTCGGCGCCCAGGGCGACCCCGGACCGTGCGAAGCGGTCCCCACCCCCCTGTCGTCGTCCCAGTGAGGAATGCCCGTGGCCTTCGATGTCGGCGATCGCGTCGTCTACCCGCACCATGGCGCTGCCGTGATCACGAAGCGAGAGAAGCGCAAGACCGACGAGGGCACCGTCGAGTACCTGGTGCTGCAGATGGCCCACGGTGAGCTCACCCTTCGAGTACCCGTCGACAAGGCCGACGACGTCGGGATGCGCCCGCCGATCGGTGCCGAGGAGGTCGAGGACCTCTTCGAGCTGCTCGGCAAGAAGGACATCCGCGAGCCGGCGAACTGGAGCCGACGCTTCAAGAACCACCAGGAGAAGCTGAAGTCCGGTGACGTGTACCAGGTCGCCGAGGTGGTCCGGAACCTGGCGCTACGTGACCAGGCCAAGGGGCTCTCCGCCGGCGAGAAGTCGATGTTCGTCAAGGCCCGCGGGGTGCTCGTCTCCGAGTTGAGCTTCGCGCTCGACGTGAGCGAGGACGAAGCGCTGGACCGGGTCGAGGCACAACTCGCACCGGTCGACTGAACGACCGGTCCCGTGTCGGAGGTCGCGTCGTCGGGTGGTTCTCCACCCATGCGGGTCCTCCAGTTGATCGGCGACACCGACGCGATCGCCGAGCATCGTGCAGCGGTCGAGTTGCACCGCAGCCTGAGCGCCGTGGGCCTCGAGGTGCGCACGCTGGCGCTCGCCCCGGGCAGTCTGGGCGGGCTCGAGGAGCTCGTTCCGGCGGTTGCGCATGCCCGCACGTCACTCGCGGCGCGGACCCAGGTGACCCAGGAACGGCGCTGGGCCGACGTCGTGGTCCTGCACGGCTCGCGGGTGCTGGGACCCGCCACGCTTCGCCGCCGACGGGAGCAACCTCCCACGGTCATCGCTGCGAGCGGCCACATGGCAGGCGGTGGGACCGCGGGCCCCGGCGGGCCGGGAGGCGAGGCCGCTGGGGGCGAGAGCGCGCGCGGGCCGCTCGCCCGCGGAGCCGATGCGCTGCGCCGGCGTGTGGTGACCGCTGCGACGGTGCTCGTCGTCGACGCTCCGGATCATGTGGCCGCGACCGCTGGGGGCTGGGATCGGCCGGCCGAGGAGGTCGTGGTGGCCGCCGATCCGGCCGAGTGGGCCGAGATGCTCTCGGGGGTGGTTCGCAGAGGCGGCGGTGCGCACTGAGCCCGGTCCCGCCCCGGCGGCCGGTACGATCGCCCGGGTGTCCAGCAGCTCGCCGCGTCGCTTCCTGCTCGCCGTTGTCCCGGCCGTCCTGCTCCTCGTCGCCGGGTGCGTTCCCGCCGAGCGCGGTGAGTCGAGCGAGCTTGCCGACGGATCGGATCCTGCGCCGCGGGACCGTGCCGTGCCGGAGTTCCCCGACAGCGGTGTCGTGCCGGCCGGGATGCTCGTCGACGCCCTCGTGATCGATCTCACGGACCGACCCGCGGACCTCACCTACTGGACCCCGCCGGAGGACGAGGCGCGCTGTGTCGCCGAGGAGATCGTCGATGGCGTGGGGGCCGACCGGCTCTCCGGTCTCGGGTACCGACCCCGCTCGCCGGGCTCGTCGATCAACGACCTCGCGCTCTCCGAGGACGAGCGCGCCGGGGTCGTCGCGGCGATGGGTGAGTGCGTCGACCTCACCGAAGCGGTCGCGCAGATCGTGTTCGGCGACGGTCGGGTCGACCCGGGCGTCGCCACCTGCTTCGCCGAAGGCCTCGCCGCGGCCGGGGCGCTCGACTCGTTCGCCGTCGCGATCGTGTTCGGCGCCCCCGTCGACCCGTTCGCGCAGGACGGCAGGCTCGCCACGGCGCTGCTCGGACAGGCCGCCATCTGCGTGCCCGAGGAGGGATTCGACTGGCCGGACCTCCGACTGCCCGACAGCCGGACCATCCTCGACCGGGACGCTGCGCCGGGCGTGGCGGGTTCCCCCAGGGTCGACGACCAGGCCACCACCACCACACGACCGTGACCTGCGCCCTTCGCCTCGTCCGGCCCACACCGGGAGCACCATGCCCACGTCGCACCTGCCCATGTCGCACCTGATCGCGTCGATCCCGAGCCCATCGTTCCAGGACCTGTCGATCGGTCCGCTGTCGTTCCGGATGTACGGCTTGGCGATCGCCCTCGGGGTGCTCGCAGGGGTCGCGATCGCGCGGCGTCGCTACGCGTCCCGCGGCGGAGACCCCGAGGACATCACGACCGTCGCGATCGTCGCCGTGCCCGCGGGGCTGGTGGGTGCCCGGCTGTACCACGTCATCACCGACTTCGGGGACAAGTACTCCGACGGGCGGTGGTGGCCCGACGCCTTCATGATCTGGCGCGGTGGCCTCGGGATCCCCGGGGGCGTCGCGCTCGGAGCGCTCGCCGCGATCCTCGTTGCGAGGCGCATGCGCCTCGACTGGCGTCACCTCGCCGACGCGGCGGCGCCCGCCATTCCCGTCGCCCAGGCCGTCGGACGACTCGGCAACTGGTTCAACCAGGAGCTCTACGGTCGCCCGACCGATCTGCCCTGGGCGCTCGAGATCGACGCCCCCGTCGGCTTCGCGCCGGGCACCACCTTCCACCCGACGTTCCTCTACGAGGGGCTGTGGAACCTCGCCCTCGCCGCGATGATCGTGCTGCTCGGCCGAGTCGTGGTGCTGCGCGCCGGCCGGTGGTTCGCCGTCTACGTGGTCGGCTACGGGCTCGGTCGGCTCTGGGTCGAGTCGCTGCGGATCGACTTCGCGACCGAGATCGCCGGGCTGCGGGTCAACACCTGGATCTCGCTCGTGGCGATCGTCGGTGGGCTCGTCTGGCTGTTCTGGCGGGGCTCACCGGTCGACACCGAGGCGACCGCAATACGTGCACCG